>CAZMCP010000001.1:0-156244 GCA_964565035.1 uncultured Flavobacterium sp.
AAAATATCAATAAAATCAAAGGTTTTAAGAGTTAATTAATCTAAACCGCTGTTAGTAGCTGTGTTTTTGATTTACCTGAAATTGGTAAAATATACAATTGCTTTGATGATGGAAAAATCAACAAAAGTAGATTATATACCGTAGAGATTTCTGAAATTATACCATTTGATAAAATTGATGAAGAAACTTTAAAAAAATGGAAACATCAAGTAAATCAATGCTATTGGTTGTATGCAAAAGAAACAGACTATTTTATTAAAACTATCAATGGTGAAGACGGAGACGCAGTATTTGTGAGAACTAAAAATATAGGATGGTTTAGTATTGGGGATTTTATGAATAGTGGTAGATTAGATGTTGATGGTTCTTTAACACAAAGTTTGACAACATAGCTACTAACGTTACTCGGCTTGCTCGTCGTTGTGGCGAGTGAGAAACAATATTTACAAACAATAAAAAATCTTAAAATTATGCCTAAAAATTCAAACACAGACCCAAAGCCACAATGCGTGCAAACCGATGTTAGCATTTCGTTTTTATCCGCAAACGCCTTGTGTTTAGATTGCGGAATAACAAAGGAAAATCCTGAAAATGGCTTTTGTACAAATGGACACGATAATTGGCTAGAGATGGACGATGAAGCGGAAAGATTTTCAATTGCTTGTAAAAAATTCAAAGTAGATATGCCAACTATTATAAATTCAATTAAAACAAATACTGATTTGTATGAAAAAATTAGTTAGAAAACTAAAAAGGTATTATTATATACTGATTTTTAACGGAACTAGCGAGGATAGTTTAGACACTCACCGCATAAGAGGTAAATTCAAAGTTAAATATCCTGATGGTAAAATAAGTCAAAATTTTAGTTATTGGGTTGCGAAAGATTATTCCGAAATGTTTGGAGGAGTAGTTTTGGAAGACTTCTAAAAAATGAATGCTAACGTTCTAGTGCTTGGCTAAGAAGCGGAAAATAAGACCATATTCCCGACGTCAGCAAAATGGTATCAAATACAAAACAAACATTAAATTAATAACCGAACCCGCTTTTTTGCCAAACACTTGTTATAAGAAGTAGCGGGTATAAACACAAAAAGTAATTATGAAAACAAAAATTAAAGAACTGATTAGAAAAAATAAAAACGATTTACAACGTTTTATAAATGAAAGAAATGATTTGAGAAATAAAATTCATTTTTGTTCTAAACACAATTTTGAAGAAGAAGTAAGAGTAGCAAACTTGAAACTATCTTGTATGGATGGAATTATTTACGATTACGAACAAATGATTAAGGATTTAGAAAAGATTATAAGTTCAACTGAAAACGAATCGTAGCTATTTCTTATAACGTCCGAGTGCTTGGCGAAGAAGCGGTTAAAAATACCTAAACTTTCGATTGAGCCTAAACATACAAATAAAAAACAAACATTAAATTAATAACCGAACCCGCTTTTTTTGCCAAACACTTGTTATAAGAAGTAGCGGGTATAAACATAAATAGTAATTATGAAAATACAGATTAAAAGACAAGAAGAATTTATTGATTTAACTACTGCAACAATAGAAATTAATGGTAATAGATACCGATTATCTGAAACAATTGATGGTAGATTAACTATTAATAAAATATCATTAGATGGTAATGATGACTACATTAAAATACATCCAAGAAGTGGTAATGAGATAGATGTTTCGTAGCTATTTCTTATAACGTCCGAGTGCTTGGCGAAGAAGCGGATAAATAAACCAAAACTTTCGATTAAGCACCCAAACATACAAATAAAAAACAAACTTTAAATTAATAACCTAACCCGCTTTTTTGCCAAGCACTTGTTATGTGAGGTTGTGGGTAGCTAAAACTAAAATTCTTATGAAAAAAGATTTTATTTGTGGTAATCAAGATTTTTCTATGAAAGAAAGATGTGATAAGCAATGTAAAGAATGTAAACACAGAGGAAATAACGGAACATTAAATAATTTTCCTAGCTCTGAATTTGAACAAAAAGATAAATACCCATCTTGCGGAAGTTATTGTAATATACACACTGATTTAGATGAAAATAATGAATGTAATGATTGCAGATTATGTTAGTAACAGCTATTGCAGATGAAAAATTTAGTGATGATTTTGGAGTATCGTTTGAGGTTGGAGAAGTAATAAATGGATACGCTACAAGATATTCTCAAAAACACATTTGGATTGATATAATGTTAGATACATCAATTGAACCGAAAAACGAAGATGAATTTTTATACGGAATACTACAAAAAACAGTAAAAATAAAAGTTAAAAGTAATTCTATAAAAAGAGAAAAATGTGAATATTGTGAAAATTACGCAAAAGAAGAAAGTTATCCGACTTGTGGTGATGAAGATTGTGCCTATAAAAAATGGCAAAATAACCAACCAGATGATTATTCATTAGTCCAAGATTATTCTTGCGGAGGTTGGGAGTAACAATCTCACATAACGTTTTGTCGCTTTGTCTAGTGGCGTAATTTAAGACTAGACTTCACAAAAATACACTAACATTAAATTTAAAACTTATGATTTCAGATAATACCCAAACCGAGCCATTAGACAAAACGACTGTTATGCGAGGTTGTCCGACTTTTGTTGAAGATGGTTATACTCATTCGGTTATTTATATTGAATATATCAATAAAATACCTCATTCTGTTAAAACAGTTTCTTATATACCAAACGCTGTTAATGGTGCGTATTGGAGATTGTTTGATTGGGATTTTGAATGTGCTGATGGTGATGAAAAAGATTTGATAGCTTACAATTGTGGTTCTGGAGGTTGTGAAAAAGATATTGATGCACCAAATTTCATAAAAAATAAATTCGTTGCTGAAATTTGGACTGCAGACGGCATAGAATTAAAAGGTAAAGGTCAAAATTTTACTCTAATAAAAGAACTTATCGAATTAGAAAATGAATTTGATAAAAGCACAAATCCATTTGATATTGCAGAAATAGTTTATAGTATTGAATATTGTCCTAAATGTAAAAGTTTCTCACGAGATTTTTGCGATGAACATTTATATTATGATAACGAAGGAAATCCAAGGTTTAGAGGTAATCATAAGCACGTTAGCTATTAATCTCGCATAACTTATATATGTATTCTAAAATCTAAACCACTAATAAAATAAACACTTTACGCCATGAACATTCGAAAATACTTAGATGAATATTCGAGAGATATACAATTAGTTTACAACTCAGAAGCAACAAAAGAAAATTATATAAGTCAAGTAAAATCATTTCTGAATTATTTTATTGATGAAGTAGAACCAAAATCAATTTCAAACGATAAAATAAAAGATTGGCTTTTAGAGGCAAAAACAATTAATTCTAGAAAACATCGCCTTTGTGCTTTAAATTCTTTCTATAAAATAACAGTAGGAATGCCTTCAAAGATTCAAAAAATACCTTATCCAAAATCTGAAAAGAAACTGCCTATAGTTTTAAGCCAGGACGAAGTACAAAAAATGTTTGATGTATGTGTTAATGTAAAGCACAAAGTTATTTTAGCCTTGCTTTACTCATGTGGTTTACGAGTTTCTGAACTACTAAATTTAAAATGGTCAAATATTGACAGGAGTAGAATGATAATAAATATAATAGCAGGAAAAGGCAAAAAGGATCGTCAAGTAATGCTGTCTCATGAATTAATCCCATTACTTGAAAAATATTGGAATATTTACAAAACAAAAAATTACATATTATCTGGTCAATTTTCAGAACAATATTCAGCAAAAAGTGTTGGAGAGGTTTTAAAACAATTAGCTGAAAAAGCAGGAATAAAAAAAAGAGTTTGGACCCATCAAATGAGACATAATTGCTTTACACACATGGTTGAAAATGGAATTGATATTAATTTAATTCAGAAACTAGCCGGCCATAATAATTTAAAAACAACAATGATGTACACACATATTTCTGATAATTTAATCAGTAAAATACAATCTCCTTTATCTTCAATAATAATGTAAAAAAAAACACCCTTTATTGGGTGTTTTTTCTAACTGGGAAGTTAATACTTATCAATGATGGAAAAGTTTATTTTTGAGATTTAAACTCTTGGATTTTTGCCAAAAGCCATCCAGCATCACCTTTTTGTTTTGGAGGTAATTGTTTACCCAATAATTGTACATACTCCTTTTGAATTTCTTCTAATGTAGGAGCAGGTTTATTAATATTAACATTATCTCCTTGAGCAGAAGTTTCTTTTCTTTCTAAAGTATTAGTTGTGTCAGAAAAATCTTCTTTACCTTCTAAATTAGTCAAAGGCGTAATCTGAGAACCACTTACTTCTGGAGTAAAATCACTCTTAGCTGCAAGTTGTTTTTTTAAATCCTCAATTTCTTGATCTTTTTGAGACAAAAGAACATTTTTTTCCTCTAACAATTTGTTGTCTGAAGATTCAGAAAGCAAATTTTCAGCCTTTAATTTTTCAGCTCTTACGCCTAATTCTTGTAACAAAGTTAAAGCTTGTGGTGTTCCAGCACTAATTAATTCTGTCATTTTTTCAATAGGACTATCACCTACAGCAACACTCATAATTATTCCGCCTCCATTGGCCCAAATAACTGCTGTATTAGTATCATTATTTCTAATGATTCCTTTTACATAAGCCAAAGATACCAAATATTTGTTTTGATAATCAGATGCGCTAAATGCGTTAATAATTTTTGAAGCTTCTTTTACAGCTTTTTCTTTTAAATCAGCTTTAATAAAAGAAGGCTCCATGCTAAAGTAATTAAACCCTAAAATAGCCACAGCCATTGCTTTAAGTTTTAATTCATCAGTTTCATCAACAATTTTAAGAGCTTCACTAATTTTATCAAATGTAGCTGCTTTTAATTCAGCATTGCCTTTAGCATCATGAATTTTAAATACTTTCCCAAAATGGTATAAAGATTTTAAAAATTCAATAAGTAATTTGTTTTCTTCAGGAACAATAAGTTCACAAGCAGGATCATTAGGATTGTTATTATATGAAAATGTAACCCATTGAGGCTGTACAGCACTTTTTTCATTATCTTCGTCAAAAATGCTTTGAACACCTGGACGATAATGTGTGTTTTTTAAAGTTCCATCTTTTAATGCAGTACCATCTTTTATTGACCATGTAACAGGATTTTTGTCAATAAGTCTAAATATTACAACTTTTCCAGTCATTTTTTTTGTTTTTAAATTAAACGAATAAAAAGTGAGGGAAACTAATCCCTCACTTTATTTTTATTTATTATCCTACAGTATAGAAATTATTAAGTTTACGTCCAACAAACCAAGAAGATGCACCAAGCAATCTGTTAGTAGTCTCACTTAAAATTTGCCAACGAGATACATCTTTAGTAATTGGTGTTCCACCTGGGCCAAACAACTGTATTTCACGTCTTCTATTGATTCCATTTCCGTTTCTATACAAGATGTCTAAATATGGTTTTTGAGCCATTTTGCCATCCATTTCAACTTGTTTCATAGCCCAAGGAATAACCAAGAAACTAATACCACTTTGATTGAAAGCATAAATAGTTGGATCATCTAACAACCTGAAATGTTTGAAGTGGAATGTAATACCAGAAACTTTAATTTTTGTAAAGTCTAGTTTTAAATACATTTCTTCTTGATTCACGAATGTACCAAAAGTTGAACCTCCAACCATTGAAGCAGAAGCAGTTGAAGCTATTGCATTCAAATAGTTCATTTGTGTCATATCACAAGGAACTAAAACTTCGCTTACATTAGGGTTTTGTTGAACAACACGTAAAGCAATTTTTTCTAAATCTCCAATAGCAGTTATATAACCATTGAATAGATTACCCCCATTTTCGATTTGTTGAACAATTCCTTTCATTCCTGGTTCAAACCCAGCTACAGCTGCCGCAGAAGAAGTATTTCTAATATTGAATAAATGAGTTAAATCAACTATGTTATCAAACAAAGTAAATGTGCGCTCAATTTCTTTACTATACCACATTGGTCCATTAGGAGTATCAATCCATGTTGCATGAACACGATCTGAGTTGGCAGTCTCATAAGTTTCTTTTATAATATGAGTAAAGTTATCTTTAATGTCTGGATTCCATTTTCTTCCATTTGCAAATGATTCAGAACCTTTAGGAAAAGAATTTGAAAAATCTTCCGAAATAGTTAGAGGACCTGTTAATGAAAAAGAGGCTCCAGTACGACTTAAAGCTGTAAATACAGTACTAGAAGAAACAGCTGAAACAGTTGCAAATTCTTCTTTACCTGTTGAATCAACAATAAGAATTGTCTGTTTTTCACGTAAGTTATGAGCTGTTGGTGTTGTAAAAATATTACTAGAAATAGTAACGCCATTCATTCTACCATGTAAACGACCCATTTCTCCCCATTTCACCATATCTGAATCATAGTTGTCCGTTTGACCAATCAACTCAAGTAATCCTGTGATACTACCACTACCATTAGCAAAAAATAATTCATGCTTTAGGTTCGGCATAAATTGGGTAGAATAATTGTATAATGTTGTAAAGTTATATGGAGTAGCTGTAAGTCCACCAGTATTGGTGATTAAAGCAACGCCAGTAAGATTGTTATTTTGTAAACCAGTTGCCATTGTGTTTAAATTTTTACATTAATAATTCTTTTACACTTGCTATTCTTGTCCCTTCTTTTGGTTGGGTAGTAAGTGTTTTTGAAGCATCAGGAATTAGATTGACATTGCCAACCTCTTTCATAATTTCTTCAGTATTGCCAGCGATGGCTTTGTGAATTATGGCTGAAATAGCCTTAACTCTGTTGTTTGGATCAATCCAGAACATAGCTTCTTGAAGCTCTTTGTGATTGAATCCTTTGTCGTCACTAAACTTTTGTTTAATTGTGTTTTGCAAATCCTCAGCGTTTGACAACATATTATGCTTGTCTTCTGTAGAATACTCATAATTAAAATTCAAAGTTTGTTCTGATCCTTTATTATCAACCTTCACACTAAATGAAGCCTCTTTGATATTATCCGAAGAAGCTTTTAATCCATCCAAATAGTCTTGACGGCTTTTTAATAATCTATCGTAGTCCACTTTTTTCATTCTCTCTCCAGAAGCTAACTCAACTTCATCATCAGCGATTTGGTTTTTTTCTTGAGCAGCCGGAGTATTTTTATTTTCAAGTGGTTGTTTGTATTTTTCTTGTTCTGATAATTTAGAATCTCTTAATGGTTTTGAGAATCCAGACAAAGCAATTTTATCTGCTGCATCCATACCTTCTAAATCAGATAAGTCAATTTTTAATTGTTTTTCTAAGAAAGAATCAATTTCGTCATTAGTCCAACTTCTCCCATTTTCTTGACGAACTCTTTCACGAGCCAAATCAATATCAGGAATAGCAGTAATATCTTTTTGAAGTTCAAGGTAATCTTCAAAATCTCTACCTGTTTCTTCATGGTAAGTCAAAAAAGCTTTAGCTTTATCTGAAATATTTTCGTACTTGTTTACTGTTTTAACTTCTGGTTCCTTAAACAACTCGTCAATAACAGATACTTTTTTTCCTTTACTTTCAAAGTATTTAAGGATTTTTTCATCATCATATTCTTCAGTAGCCGTTGTTATTTGTGAAGTTTCAGTATTGGTTTCTGTTGTTGTAGTTGCAGTAGTAGTAACTTCTTCTTTTGGAGGGTCAGTAGTTACAGTTGTAGTTTCTGTAGTAGCAGTTTGTTCTACAGTAGTCGCTTCTACTTTAGGAACATTTGTTACAATTGGATTTGAATTAATATCTCCTCCCAATAAATCATTTATAGAAACAATTTGAGTTTCTAATTGTGATTCATTAGTATTAGTTGTTTCTGTTGTTTTTACTTCCCCTTCCATAAATAAAATTTATTTTATAAAACAAAAATATAAATTTTATTTATACTAATACAAATTTAATGATAAAAAAATGATAATAAAAAAAGGCTAGATTTTAAGTCTAGCCTTTTTAATGCGTTTTCTAGGGTTTTATTATCCAGAAACGTTATGTTTTTCTGTATTATATTCTGTAATAATATTAAACCGATTTTTAGAGTACTTTCGATGAAGCGTTTTATAACAAAAGGATTTATCTCTAATTACTACATGTTTTTCAATATTTACACAAAGTCTAAATTTCCTTTGTACAATGCTCTTGGCAATCTTATTTGAAGCAAGAGATACTTCTTTAAATACAGATATTGTATTTACATTCTCAAATGTTTTTACAATTTCTTTTTTTACTTCTTTGCTGGCTGATTTAATAACAGGAGCCGAGAAACTGACGGGAATAAAAGCCATTAAAAAGAAGGCTAAAATTAATTTTTTCATAATGTTAAAAATTTGATTAAATAATTAGTATCAAATATAAAATTAATTATCATTAATACAAATTATAAAGTGCCATTAATATCAAAATTATTTTCGTTTTCAAAATCAATTGGAGCTGAATTATTTTGTCTTTGATCAATCATTTTACTTTGTTGAGTACTTTGCTTATCAATTCTTAAATCTTTAGCATCTTCTTTAAATTTATTAATATTAAGATTTTGAGCGTTTTTAATTTGTTCTATGTAAACATCTTGTTCAAATTTTTTGTCATTTGCAGGAGCTTCTATTTCTTGCATTGCTCTTGCTTCATTGATTCTAATTTGACTTAATTTTTCCTCTCTTTGAACATCAATCTCAGCCGTAATACTGTAAGCTTGTGTTTTTGCTTCTACTTGTGCTTGAGCTGATTGTGCATTACCTACTGTTTGAGCTTGGATTAAACGTTCTTTTTCTTCCATATCTCGCTTCATTTTTCTTCTACGAGCATATTTCAAATATTCGTTAGCTAATTTTATATTTGTTTTAGCAAGATTTTGTGCTTCGATTTTAACCTCTACATCTATTGTTTTTTCTGCTAAACATATACTTAAATCTTCCTTAAATTCTTTCATTTCTTGACCACTAGGAATCATTTCAATTGTAAATCCAAAATCATATAAATGACGATTTTCCATAGCTTGCATAGCTTCCATATTGTGTTTACCAACAGCTCTTTTGTAAGTTTCCATAATTGAAGCCCCTTCTTTGTAACAAGAAATAGATTTTACTCTAATGGAAATAATTTCACAAATAATTCTATCAAACTCAATTGCAGCATCTACAATATGTTTAGTAACCGTATTACTCGCTAATTGAGCCATTTGATTAACTCCTAACAAAGCATCCGCAGGCAGAGAGCCATCACGAGCTGGATTAATACCAGTAATTTCTCTTAGTAAATTATAATAGTGCGCCCATACATTTAACAATGCTCCTAAAGCCGAACCTTGTTGTTGTGGAACTGGTCTTGCTGCAGTAGTATCTTTCATCCCCATTTCGCCCAAGTCAATACGTTTCTTGAACACAACACCTTTTACATTTAAAATAGATAGAGCTGTTTTCCAAACCTCTCCTTTATTTTCTCCTTTTGTTCCTGTAGACAAATCAGCAAGACCATCTAAATCAATTTCGATAAGGTCTGGTTTTAACTCGGCCATTAAGTGTTGTATTTTTAAATGAGCATATTGCATCTGATCACATAAAGGTTTAATATCTGAAAGAAAAGAATGAAGACTATTTTTATAGATATTAGAAGCTCTAAAAATAAATGGCGGACGAACCAAATTCATTTCATCTTTCACTATATTTTCACACTCTTTATATCCATAAATAGTTTCTGAACCAATAACAAAGTTTCCTTCAAACCAGGTGTCATACACTTTTGAAATTATACTTTTCTCACTTCCTTCAGGAACACTCCAATTATCATCACGTCTAGCTACTTTTACGTTTTTACCATTTTTTACATATTTTTTATAAGTAAAAGTCTTGGTTGTTTTCCAAGCGAAACGCAACACATTTAACTTAATGTCAATAAGTTCCTCAAAAGCACATGTTTCATAATTAACATCTTTCCACATGTTAGCATTAGTACGTGAATAAGTTGTTGCTATTTTTCTTAGCGTTGTTTCGTCAAGATTACTTTCACGTTTTATGTCTGACAAAGTGATTGTATCAACATATCCGAAATAAAAACAATCTGAAAAATCATTTTTATTGACATAACTATGAATAGCATATTCAGGATCAATATATCTTACTGAAACACCATTTATTGGGTCTGTATAAATTTGAGCACACATTAAACCTGTTTCAACAATATCTTTATCACATTGATTTTTAATGCTTTTGAAGTTGTTGATTTTTTTGATGAAATCAATAGTTATTTCTTCAGCTATTTCGATTTTAGGGCGGTCTTTAATTTCAGTAAAAAACAACAAATCGTCTTCATCTTCCGGAACATAACCTTGAGGAGCTATATCTAAATTTAAGATGTCTTTTGCTTTTTTTACCATATCTTTAGAAATCATATTCTTTCTATTTTCATCCATTTTACGTTGCTTTTCAAGCATCGAGTAACGATCAATAGCACGAATATCTAAGCGATAATTTTCTTCACTTATACCATTGCTAACTATATTACAGAACTTTGCAGGAATATTTAAAGAACGCCAGTCCATATTTAGATAACTCAAATCACCACTTTGACGAGCTATAATATTTTTAGAATTGGTTGTGTCTTGTTCTCCTCGAACATATAATCTCTGTTCACTAATATATTTACTTCGGTTAAAATAATTAGAACCCGCAGCAATCATTCCATTACTAAACCAATCACTAGAAATGTATTTTGCGATTTCTAGGCCATAACTATCTTGCTTCTTTTCATCGAATGAAGCATTAGGATTTGGAATTACTTGTTTATTGTTTTTTCTGATAGTTTCCATAGTTTTATCTGCTTGAAATTAGTCCTGAATTATTAAATGTCTCAAAAGGTATTGTTGTTGGCGGTTTTGGAGGTGGTGGCGCAAATATTCTTCTTTGATTGGCAATTATGGATAAAGAAGAAGAAATGTATGCATCATATTTTGTTCTGGCTTGAGGATCTACATCTTTCCATTGTTCTATAGTTCTGTTAAATACCATATAACCCATTTCTCCTATAGGGCGTTTACTTTCATCACGAGATACGCCTAAATGATCCTCAATATATGATTCAACAGCATAAAATTGTTGATCTCCAATTTTAGCATCTTGTGGTGGTACACCACCGTATGTTTTTTCTGTATCACTCAATTCATCCCATTTTTTGAAAGGATTGTTTAATACAAAATGTCTGTATTTTCTATCTACAAAAAATGTTGAAAATTTTTCACTTGATAACTCCGGTAAAAAAGGCATACTAAAATAAACATGACACATCAATACATCTTCATAGAACAATTCCACTTTTGGAGGTCTATCAATATACTCAACAATGAAAGCTTCATTAGGCAAATGGCTTGTATTTGTTTTTGTTGAAAGATGTATAGATCCTTTTGAACCTCTATTATCAACTGTTTTACTTCTGTTGTATGGATCGACTCCGCCAGCACCAATATGTCCTGCTAATGGTGCCCATGCTAAGACACCATTAATATTTTTCATTTCTTTTTTATTTCTAAAATCTGGAGAAGGGTGACAACCTTTTGCAATCCAAAATCTTCCATTTATAGGGTCAGGTCTCCAAATTACTTCTGTGTCCTGAATTCCATTTTTCCATGTAAAATTCCCTCTCTCAATTTCATTATCATCTAATTCATTTTCATTATAGTCCATTTGTTCAGTAATCTTCATAAGATTGAAAGAACAATCTGTAGCATCTGGTCTAAAGGCATCACGTTCTGTTCTTGGAAACTGTCTTAATTGTTCATTATATGCTTCTGCATCATCTTTTAATGAGTCCAATTCATTTTTTAAGAATGTTGCAGCTCCAATATCTTTGTATTCTCCTAGTTCATTTAAAAATGGTGTTTCGGGATCTTCTACAACTGAAAATCCGTAAGGATCAAAATACCCTTCTATACAAAAAGCAGCATCTATAAAAAGTCTATATAAACCAGATTGGGTTTGATTATTTAAGTTTCTTTTAAAAATATCTGATAAATCCCAAACTTTTTTAAATTCAGAACCTCCATTTTTCATAGCATTTACTGTAGAGCCAATCATTGCTTTACCTACAATTCTTGAACCTAAACGTAAACATGTTTTTGCCACTCCCCACCAATGACTAAAAGGAACATCTTTTGGCCATTTACCAGTTTCATCACCAGAAATTCTAAACATTTTATCACCATCAAAGGCGTTACCTTCTGTATTGGCCCAGCTAATTGTTGTTTCAAGTCCTTCTCCTTCAGTAATTTTTTCGTCTTTACTTCTTTTTTTAGAAGGTTCAGAGAAAACCAACTCTGTTTTTGGCGTGGTTTGACCATCTACTTCTGGTTTGAAAAATTCAGGTAATCTTTTAAATGCAGTAACTAAACGCTTAAATAGTTTTTTGGCATCACTTCCTTTTTTAGAAATCATACCTAAAAGTTTATTTTCAACTCTAGTACCTATTTCTAATTTTTCATTATTACATAATGCTGACCAGCCAAAACGTCTATTTTTTAAGTAAATGATTCCATAACATCTTTCATCAGCTTTACAAGCTTCCCAAAAAATCATTAATTCATTTTGAATAATTCTTAATGCTGGGTAATCATCCTCTTCTTTATACCAAGAAATAAAGAACCAATATGTTCCAGGTATATACACTGTCTTACCATTTAAGTAAATCCATACTCCATGTTCTCTTTTATAATATTGTTCCTCTATAAATTTGTTGAACTCTTGAGTATCTTCCTCATAGTCTGGTACAGACTCTCTTTGCCATTTTTGATTAACGGTTGTTTTATTCCAGTTGATTATCTCTTTATGGTCCGGACATTGTGGAAATCCAATTTTTAATCCATTAATAACATAAACTTCTCCAAGAGTACCATCTTTGGAAATAATTACTGTATCAATAGATTTATCATAGCCATACTTCCATTGTTTCGCTTTATTGCGAATCAATCGAGTTTTATTGTCTATGACAGGTTCCTCTACTTTATGTCCTAAATAAAAAAGCATCTATGATTTTTTTTGAGCCATTTCTTTTGCAATATTTCTTTTTCTAGCTGGCTCACTTTTTTTAACTTCTTCTACTAAATTTTCATTTTTTAATGCCTTAAATATTTCTGGGGCATTTTTTTCTAATTCCAATTCATTAATCTTATTCAACATTCTATCTGCATGGTCAATAGCTTTTTCACGCATAAGCATGAAATTATATTGTTGTTCTTCTGCTGAAATAACTACATAAGATTCGTCATTTTCATCTTTTTTTGAAATGTCTCTAAATGTTGGGAATGGCTTTGAAACTTGTTCAAAAATTCCATCAATTAATGATTTATATTTATCAATAATCTGAGGAATTTCTTTTTCTCTAGTCTCTTGCAATCTTTTGTTTACATTATCCATAACTATCATTTTTTGTTCCCACTTAAAAATCCAGCAATAAATCCAGCAGTTACTTTAAAAAAAGTAGTGTTATACCATTTTTTTTGTTCAGTATATTCATAACTTTTCAAATCCTTTGTAACTATATTAGGATTTGTATGAGTTATATCTGTAGTGATAGTTTCTTTACCCCAAAACCATTTTCTTTTAACTCCACTAATAGCAAAAGTTTCATTAGGTATTGAAAGAGAATCTATTTGAAGACCATTTTGATTTACTTTATAATCGAAGCTATACCATTTATTAATTTTAGTCCCTTCTCTATTAAAATCGCATGGCACTTTAACTTCAAATGGGACATTAATACTATCAACTATTAATTGAGTTTTCCATTTTACTATAGTCTTAACTTTAGAAAATTCAGAAACCAATTTTTTTATAGAATCATCTTTATCAATTACTAATTGCTTTAAAAATTTCTTTTCATACCGTAATACTTCATTTGAAGCAGTAACTCCTCCAAGCTTATTTTTGTAATAAATTGTTTCTTTTCCTTGCTTTTCTAAATTAGAAACAAGTGTTGCGTTAGCTTCACATTTTTGAAATAAAATTGAAATCAATATTAAAGTAACTATCCAAGGAAATACCTTTAATGAATTCTGTCCAACTTTTATTAAATCTATTTGCATGTCGTTCTACTTTTAATGTTATTCGTTTTAAAGGCTATAAGTGTAGTTTATAGCCTTTTTTATCTATATTTTTCTAAAGCAGCTTTGATTTTTTTATCATAACTGTTTTTTGCATACATTGGTCCATTATAAGCTCTTGCAAAACCGGCACAATCTTCTTCTCTCATTTCATCGTCTAAATGACTGTTTATGATGTAATTCACAAATAATTCTAATTGTGATTCTTCACTTTCAGACATTTTATTGATGAAACCTTGAAGAGATACACACCCACATAATTTGTAGTTATTCCCAAGTATTTGAAAAAGACCCCAACTGGCAGATTTTAAAGCTGCATCACGATCGATAATTACTGCTCTAGCTAATCTTTTATGTTGTTCAGACACTTTACCATAGGGCTTTGTTCCCCATGTTGGATAACATATATCCGAAACAATTGGTTTAATCCCTTTATTTCTTAACTCTTTCCAAAAAATATGAGGTTCGAAAAGAATTTTAACGTCACCATTTGGCAAAAAACCAGATCCTTGACTTTCTACTTCATAAATTGCTTTTACCATAGCAACACTACAGCCTATTTTCTTAGCAGCATTTATGAATAATTGTTCTGAAATACCTGTTTTCATTTTACTCTTTTTTTTCAGGGAATAAATCGTTTAAATCTCCAGTCTTTTCAAAATTGTATAACCTTTCCATGATAAAAGCTGGAGGGAATTGATTGTTTGACAATATGTAAAGGTTTTTTAAAACTTTTGATGTAGGATATAGTAAAGTAGATACTTGTATAATAGCTTTGACTCCATCACTAACATATCCTGTGCCGACAGTTATTCGTAATTGTTCTAACAAAATGTAAGCAACTATAAGAACACCTATCATTATAGAATTTTTTTTAAAAAACATTTCCCATGAAAATGTTTTCATTTTTGAATGATACAACCATCCAATAACTATATTACAAGCAATAGCAAATAATACAAAAGATGCAAATTGTTTATTAACGCTAAACCAACTACTAACACCATCTAAAATGTATGCGATAGGTGCAAAAGCTGCAATAATTGTAAAAAAGTATTTTACTTTTTCAATAAAAGATGGATGATTGTCTGCAATTAATATTATATCGCAAAATATTTTTCTAAACATGATTTTAAAGGGTGTTAGGAGTTCTTGTAATAATGATGTCGATTTCATGATAAAATTCTTTAATTGTTAAGTAGAGTTTTTCATAAGCTGTATTTTTTTTATATATTATCATTTATTGATTTTTTGCAATGATTTTTATCTGTTTTATCTAATATCCAACACAACAATTTTCCAGTTTTTGTTAGTGTATTATCTCGTTGATTTTTTCCTAATGCACTTGAAATAGTCTCTCCGTGTTTCCCAAATTGATAGCCATTTGACTTTCTTAAAAACTTATTCCAGGTTGCTCTAAATTCTCTATTTGCAAAAATGTCAATTGACAAAGCTGTACTTCTGAAATAACCTTTGTTCCATACGACAATACCATTTATTAAAGTCATTGGTAAGAACAAACCATAAGCTATTATGAATAAAATAATTCCCATTATACTAATTCCCAATCATTAGGAGTTGTTTCGAAATTTTCTCCTGATTCCATCATTAACTGAATCATCGTGAATTCATATACTCTTTGCTGCAAAACTGATTTTAAATTCAATGAAGCAATCGGCTCTAAATTATTTTCGGCAAACGCTATCTGTTCCCATGTTAATAATTCATCGAATGTTGATAAAACATTTATCTGATTATCTTCATTTGTGAAATAATATCCTTTTACAGTAACATTTGCTTCATTAGAAAGAACTGAATCTACTTTAAGAAATATGATAAAGTTTCCTATTAACTTTCCTCTATTATCTCTTACCGGAAATGCTGTTTTTGTTTTTAATGTTATCATAGCATTATTAATTTTATATTCCTCCATCAATTATTGTCCAATTATTTGGTGAGCCTGTCAATATTGCTCTTCCTGATGAACTTGCTGTTGTGTATTTTGCTGTTCCGAACGTAATTCCTGTTAAATTTGGAATTAAAGAAGGTAAGGCTGACCATCCATTATATATCGCATCAAGATTAGAAGTAGAAAATGTTGCATCTGTTTTGCCATTCATAAAGTTGAAAAAATCAGATACATTTCTAACATCCCAACTTCCTATATTTTGATTAAATGCTGTTGCTGCCGAAAACATTCCACTCATATTATTTACTTTATTAGTATTCCATAAATTAAGCGGTTGATTGAAAGCACTATTATTTGCAAACATTCCTTGCATACTTATGTTAGATACAGTATTTAACACCCAATTATTTATACTAGAACTTCCTCCGTTATTAAACACATTTAATGAGGCCTGACCACCAAACATGTTTAAAAAAGATATAGATTTAGATACGTCCCAACTTCCTATATTTTGATCAAAGGCTGAATTATTTCTAAACATTGCATTAAAAGTTGTCACATTAGAAACATTCCAACCTCCTATATTTTGATTAAAAGGACCGTTAGCAAACATTGCTTGCATTGTTGTTGCGCTAGAAGTATTCCAAGAATTTAATGGCTGATTAAAAACATGTCCATTAAACATGTTTGCAAATGTGGTAACGTTTGAAACATCCCATGTATTTAAGACTTGATTAAAAGTCATTGTTCCTCCAAAACCAGAAAACATAGAAGACATATTATTTACTTTATTAGTATTCCATAAATTAAGCGGTTGATTGAAAGCTAATGCTAGATTGAACATATTTGCACATGTAATACTAGAAACCGAGTTTAATACCCAATTATTTATACTAGAACTTCCTCCGTTATTGAAGGCTGAGGCACCTTGAAACATAGATGAAAATGAAATTACTTTACTAACATCCCAACTTCCTATATTTTGATTAAAGAATGTATTTGATAGAAACATAGAAGACATGTCTGTAACATTAGATGTATTCCAAGAACTTAGTGAAGAGTTATATTTACAATTTCTAAAAGTTCCACTCATATTTGTTACTAGCAAAGTGCTCCATGTATTTAAACTTACTCCAGAATTAGTGAAATTAGTAGCTCCATTGAATGTTTCTGCCATGTTTGTTACAATACCAGTATTCCAAGAGCTTAAATCTTGATTAAATGAAACACAACCTCTAAATACAGATTGTAAACTAGTTACATTGCTTATATTCCATGAATTAAGAGGCTGATTGAAAACAGAACAACCATCGAATAAACTAGCTATAGTAACTGTGCCTCCACTTGTTTTTAATATCCAATTATTTATAGAAGAACTACCTCCATTATTGAAGTTTATACACCCAGAGAACATAGATGAAAATGAAATACAAGATGACACATTCCATGATCCAAAATTCTGATTTAGTAAAGAACAACCTAAAAACATTAAACTAAATGTGGTTACATTTGCGACATTCCATCCGCTTAAAGATTGATTAAAAGTAGTACATCCCTGAAACATTTGAGACATATTTGTTATGGTAGAAATATTCCAATTATTTATCTTGTCAATAGTAGTCAATGAAGTGCATCCAAAAAAGAATGATTGAAGATTTGTAGTTAAGCTTAAATCAATTACATCTTTTACACTTAATAAAGTTAAATTTGCACAACCATTAAAAACACTTCCTCCAACAGGTCTTAATACCCCCCATTGCTGAACAGATAATATTTTTAATCTGTCTCCAGTATTAGCAAAAGCCCAGCCATCGCATCTTCCTGTTATTTTTATTGTGTATGTTCCAGAAGAAGTATAAGTATGTGTTACAGAAGCTTGATTCCAAGCTGTAATTACAGATGAATTCCCATCACCCCAATCAACTCTCATATTATATGTTCCTGATGTAACTAATGGAAGTTTAACTTGAGTAGAAGTAGATGAACCACTAGATGTATTGGCTGTATTCCATGTTGATATAAAAGCTTTTCTGCTTTTACCAAACTCATAATGTAATATTGGATTAAAAGTTCCCATAATTAAGCATTAGAAATTCTTAAATAATCAACTGTTCCTACAGAACTTATGGTAGCTGTGCTGCCTAAAGATCCATTCAAAACTGCAGTACCATCAACTTGTACCATTGTTCTTGCTGAACCCTGAACAAAAGTTATAGATCCTGTTCCATTTTTTACAAATGATGCAGCAAATCCATCACTCGCATTTATAGTATAATTAATATTATTAGCTCCATTAGAAATAACTACATTTCTACTTTTTTGACCTATTCCAGAAACGGTAGTTGTTGTGTCTATTGAGACAGCAGTAACAATATTTATTTGTGGAGTTTCATAAAACCCATCAAAATATGTTTTAAGAGTTGCTTTAATTTGTGACCATAAACGATATTTTGTTTTATTACCATCTTCACTATCAAAATGAAGTATTCTGTCGTTATCAACTATTGCAGTTGTCTTAGCAGGTATTTGAGAAGCTAAACCATCTTTAAACCAATCTATCCATGCTTTTATGACACCGAAAAAAGTAGTACTACTTTCATTTCCTGCAATTGTTGTCTTTTTGTTTATAGTGTTCTCAGGAACGTAGCCAATATTGTTTTCTCCTAAAGCCCAATTAGATTCTGTCTGGGCTGGAGTATTAATTAATGCCCTAACAGTATCTCCATCTTGAACAACTTGTGTTCCTATTGTAGTAGTTATTCCTGAACCTAATCCTGAAACTGTCCAAATATCTCCCTTTAAAATAGCTCCTGCTGTACCCGAACCTCCAGTTGAAGGATAATTATTTGAGTTTGTATTTGGATTGTAATTTCCTCTATCATTCCAAAGACCAAGAACTTTAGCATCTATTTCGCTTGTAGTATAATAATTACCAGAAAGAAAAACTCTGTTAATACTCATTAGCTCAAGTCTATTGCTAACATCACTAATACTATATTTTACAATTTCTCCTGGCTTAACAACTAAATCAATTCCAGCTTCTCCATTAAAAAATTGATGTGTTCCTGTTCCTGCTAAACTTAAATGCTTTATTATGAAAGGAGTTGATTGAAAATTTTTGAATATTACCTCTTTGCATGGATAGAAAATGTATTCTGTCTCGAAACTGAATGATCTAATTTCTGTAACAGCTCCTATGAATCTGAAAGAAGAGTTTTCAAATCCTACATTAATCTCAGTCAATACTCCTGTATCAGTTATTTCGACTTCTGCTAATTCTATTTTTGTTTGATATTCCGAGCCAATAGGAGTTATTGGAGTTGAATCTGATTGATAAAACAAAACTAAATCTGTAGAGATAAAAGTAAAATCTCCATCAACACCATAGGCACCATAACTGTTTGCTGAGTTAGCTTCATCAAAATAATACATGTAGGTAACTCCATCATCTACAAATTTGTAGTAGTAAATTTTAGAGTTATCAGTTAATGGATAACCAGATGGATAAATAACGTTTGGAATTGTATTTATGAAAGTTAAATAGTCTTGACCTGTAATATCTCCTAAATCGAAAACAACATTATTTACATTGTTTTCAATATTGCCAGGATTAGCTTGGTAGAAATTATTATCTATAAAGACAACTTCCAAGTCTGATGCTGAGAATGAACTTGATAAAGGATTGTAAACTCCTTTTCCTAAAAGATTAGGAAACAAATATTTTCTCTTGTGAGTTTTGAACGTACCGTATTCTACAACATCAAAAACAAATACTATTAACTGATGTTCCGTAACTGTTAAATCAGTAACTTCTAAATAATCATTAATTTTATTTAATATTTCAGCTTCTTTTAATGGTTGTGTAGAAATATCTGTTCCAAATCCAATAGTAATTCCGGCATTAATGAAACGAAATCTATTGTCTTGAACTAAACCATCAACATTTTCTTGAACGTATTGCAAAAATAAATCGGCCAATCTTTGAACTGGATAACTCTTCGTTTGTCCAAGGTTATTAGCATCTGAACCTAAAAGAAAATCTAGCATTGAAATTACTAAATCATCTGGGTACACATCTTTTCTATTAATTTTTGCCATTATTCAACTTTATAGATTAAATCTATTGATAGATACAAAAATATAATTTTTATTTATTTATTTTACATTTAATTTGTATTTTAATATCATTAATGATAGTTATGAAAAAAAGGGTAAAAAAAACTACAAAAGAAATGCTTATGATGCTACCCGAAGATGCAGCACGTTTGATAGAAAAAGAGAAAATTCATGTTGTAAAAAATACAGCCAGTAAGTCGGGAAAAGAAAAATACACTAAACAAAGAACTTTAGGGTTTTACCAAGGTTATGATTATCTTGAGAATATGATTGTGGTCCGACAATACATTCAGAAGAAATACAAATTAAACATCTTCATTATTGAAATGATAATGTTTTTGTTTCCAAAAAACTATTTTACTCTAGTTGATTACAGATTAATGCCAAAGCAATTCCATTATAGAAAAATTGAATCTTTAATAAATTTAGGTTTGGTAACTGTCGTTGTTCCTGGAGAAAATAGAGGAAAGCACCTTTATAGTTTGAGCCGACAAGGGAAAGAAATTGTAAAACTCTTTTACGAATACCTTTCTGGAGAAAAGAAAATACCAGAAGATACTAGAATAAATGCTTTTGCTAGAAAAAACGCATGTCCAATTGATAAGAAGAAAATGGAATTAATCAAAATTCTAAATCAGCAAGAACCATCTGAAAACAAAAAAGCCTCATTTAAGTAATGAGGCTTTTTAAATTATTCATGTTTGATTACTGATCTATAAAAAGTAATTCCAAAAAAGGTAATTTTTGTGTCTTGTTCAGAACAATAATACTGAATACTTGAATTACCAAGCTCTTTTTTTTCTTGTTTAAGGTTAATTGTTTTCTTAATAATTGCCATGATTTTTATATTTAAAGATTATGTTTCTATACTCATTATATGTTATTTAAGAATTCATGCAACTTTTTATTCCATTTTGCATCAGCTAAGGCATTATGCTCGTTTTCTTGCTTAGGATAACTTTTGTGTTTTTTTAATAGATCAATTTTATTGTAATCAACATTCATGTAATTTAATGGTTCGTAAACATCATGTTTCATTACATTTTTACCATATTCAAAATCTGTAAGTTCTTTCGTTGTAAAAGACATTGCTTTATCATCAAGAATCTGTTTTAAATCACGGCAATACATAGGAAACCCTTTTGGCAAATCCATCATCTTTCCGAACAGCCAACAAAATGCTACCCAGTCGTAATCAGCAAAATATGCGTAGAATTCGGGGCTATCCCAAATGATATTCCCTTTTGTTGTTTTATCATTTACATCGGAACCTATAATGAACTTACCGTTATTATTTTCCTCAAACTTAGCCTGAGTTGTAAATGAGATAATTTCTTCAGCAATTTCCTTATTGTTTTTTCCGTAAAGTGATAATAAATACTTGAAATTTTCATAACTAAATTCCTTTAGTTTAATCTCGAAAATTCTATGTTTAATTGGAATCATTCCGTAAAGCATATCGTGGAAAATAGGTTTTAATACATTCTCACGAATCCAATAGACTTTATTCGGCTCAGAACCTAAATCATGATCTATTTGATAACGGTTCCATGCTTCTTCCAAATTAAAGTCTTTTGAAATAGCGTAGTATTCACGACCATCTTCTGCCACAATACCAATACTAATTAAATCAATTGTTGGAGGAGTTTGTTTTCTAAACAAACTTATAGGAAATTTCTCTTTTTGAGGTCCTTCTAAAAATTCGGTGTCAATAAAGTATTTCATAATTCTCTAAATCTAATTTTAGTTCCACCCATACCAACTTCAAACATAATATCATAATCATTATCCGTTGTAAAAGGAATAGAAATTTCAGATGGATCTATACTTGTCATTTTAGAAAATTTTTCAACAAATTTTACCATTCTAAGTTTTAGAGTTTCAGCTTGGTTCAATTGTTCTTCTAAAGAATTTATTTTTTCTTCTACTTTTTTTAATTGCTCTGGCGTTAGTCTAACGTCAGCAAATTCAATTTTATAACCTCCCATAATTATCGTTTTTGATGTTTAACAGTTTTACTTTTATTGCAATCACAATTTTCGCATTTACACTTTTTTGTAGTGTAATTTATGATCTCTGCATACTCTCCATCTTTCCAGAAAGTAATAACTCCTCCAACCGAAGTATAACTGTTTGTTTCTTTGTTATACTCGTAAGTATTATTGTGGGTTACGTCAATAATCATTTTAGTTCTCAAGCAACGAACTGTTTTCGCTTCTTTGAAATGATTTGCTACTGATGATTCTCTTGGTTTACTCATGTCTTAAGATTTAAACATTCTACGTACATACTCTGCAACCAAAGCGCCATCTACCATACCATCATTATGATTTTTAGATTCTCCTCCTTTGTTGGTTACTTTAAAATTTTCACTTGGCCAAAGATTAACTGCTGCCAAAATAGAAGTAGCTTTTGTGTCGTTCCCTTTTCCATCTGATTTTTTCTGAACTTTTACATGCTTCCAACATTCTTTCTGCCATTCCTTTGGCTTAACTAAAATGTGAGGAATACCTGCTCCAATCATAATGCCTTCTATTAATCCTACACAATGCGAAAGTGATGCGACAACACTCTTACTTACTCCAGAAATCACATCAGGATTTTCCAATCCTACCTTGTGAAATTCTCGAAGTGACAAAATAGCTTTAATTCCTTGCTTATCGTATTCTTTACCAATAAGAGGCATCCCGATTTTTTCTATAATATTTGAGTTCTCGTCTAATATTGTAAATGCTCCTTGCTTTCCTGGATCTATTCCTAAATAATATTTCATAAAATTATTTTTAATATTTCACGTTTTTCTTATCAAGTAGCCATATCGGAGCCGTTAAAAAATAAGCCGGTAAATAGTTTGGTATTTCTACTTTCTCTAGTTGACATATAGACATAGGGAACCACTCTAATCGCATAGCCGAACTGCAGCGTCCCTCAGAATTAAAAACTAGATCAACTAAAACTCCATAAGAAGTTTTGCTTTCCCTATGAAGAGAAACTTGAACTCTTTTTGTTGGAATTGCATAAGCATCTTCTGTTCCTGATATGTAGTCTGTTTTATTCATTTCAGTCTTCCAATTAGGAGGATATTTACCGTAGTCTATCGGCATAATACTTGTTTTTAAGTAATTCAGGATTTTCGTAAATATTCCCCAGTTTAATACAATGCTGAACATGGAAATAATCTATTCTGTGAATTATTTCAGAGTCAAGAGTGTTGTAAAAAAGTCCAAAACAGGCAAGATTTTTATTCCAAACTATAATTATTCTTGATTTATCATGTTCATAACCAAGTATATCTCCTTCCCACCAGTCTTTTCCTTCAATACCTAAAAACTGCTGTATTGGCTCAAATTCATCGATATTTAACTTTATACCTGGAGCTGCTTTCACATACTTGTCACAAAAAGGATACACCTCAAGCATTTTCTTAGTTGGTTTATGAAAGGCCCTGAATTTTAATCTACTGTTCATCATAATGTAGTTTTAATAAAAAGCAGTAATAGAAATAAAATACTACTACTGCTTTTTAAAAATTAGTGTTTTTCGTACATACCATAGACGCGTTCAAATGTCTTTCCATCAAAAGCAACAATATAAACTACATTAGATTCTTTTATAGGATAAGTACAGTTGTTTGCATATACAAACCCAACTATATCTTTAAAATCACTAGCTTTAGAATCTTTTCCATAAAACCCTTTTACAAATTCCATGAAAGGGTGATCATCTGAAAATTTTTGTCCTGGCTCAGATATCCTCATATTTGTAAAATAACTATCTCCTAAAGAGATATTTGTTCTTTGCTCAAATCCTTTTTGAGTTTGATCAATAATTCTTAATGTGTACATGATAAAATATATTTATATATTGCCTACTCTATAACCTTTTCGGCTTACGGTTTTACTACTTCAAATTCAACCTCTTTTTCAGAAACATCACCATCAAGAATTGTCATTTCAACAGTTTTTGGTATGTATTTTTCGGGATTTTTAGAGAAATCTTCCAGGAGATTGTTAAGCGGAATGAAGTTTTGTACTTCAACTTTAGAAATCTTATCTACTGCTCCATCAACATTTTTGAGAAGATTTATTAAAAATGTCTTATCGATGTCATACATTCGCTTGTATGCTTCTCTGATAAGTCTTTCAAAGGCTTTATCACATCTTTCAAGAAGACCATGAATATATTTGTCGTCTGAATAATCCTCTTTTAGCTCGTCGTCAAGCTCTAATAGTAACTGAGAAAGAATAACACGCTTAACAAGCTTATTATTTAGCTCCTCCATGTGTTTATTTTCCTTCTCAATAAATTGTCTTACTTCATGCTCATTAACTTTTGTCCATGTACCATTGACAATACCTTGCTGCAATTGTAAATGAGTGAATACTTTTTGTGAGTTTTTAGCTCGAAGAAGCAATTTTCCTTCCTTGTTAGGATCTGTTAAAACTTGAAAAATAGCTCCTGTTTTAACATGCTTTGTATAAGATTCTAAGACCTCTTTAGTTAAGGTTTTAGTATCTGAGCTTTCTGATTTTTGGCTTTCCATCATTGAATAATTTAGATTTTATAACTTTCCCTTTATTTTTATTTGTTTTTTTATTCTTCTTGGTCCCAATATGAAAGAACCCGCAGCAATCACATTTGTAGATAGTAGCACCTTGCTCACTATTGATATTGTCTAAGTAGAATTCAGCCGACAGATATGTCTTATGCTGCACCTTTCCAGCACAACCATGAATGAACTTTTCATAGTTACTATTCTTCTGACTCTTCTTAGAGGTTTTTCTTCTATTTTGTGACATCTGCTATTTCCGGCAATGATTCTCGCTTATGTAGTGCGTCCCACAAATTTTTAGCCGTAAGAACTTGTTTACCACCCCAGAAACCATAATTCAACTCATAGCAAAAACGCTCAATTTCACACTCCCCATTAGAAGAAGGAAACTGCTTTTGAAGCATCCCGAATAAATGATTTGTTAATTCGCTATTATCGTATGTCGGAACATCTTTAGCGTTTATAGCTTTCTCAATTGAAGTAGCATAAGCCATATCTTTCTCATGCTGTTTTCTCAGAACATCTAACGTCTGAATAAAAGTCTCTTCTGTAAACATATTATTTCTCCCAGTTTTAATTTGTATTAAACACAAACAAATATAAACAAATAATTCACATTAATACAAATCAAATGATAATTTAATACAATTAAAAATAACATTTAACATTCATAACAATATCATTAATACAATAACCAAATTACACTTTTCGCAACAAAACACCTCAAAACACTTATCGCATTAAATTATTCGCAAGACTATTTTGTATAACCCCCGCAATTTTTCTAACAACGATCAAAAAAATTGCCTTTTCTCTAAGAATAATGCAATACAACTATTTCAAATAAATATTTATTCTATAACTATGCTATTGGGAGGGATATAGGGATTTTAGAGAAGGCCTGCACTTGGGAAACTCGAATGTTTTAACCCACGGGGGTGTGATTTTGGTTTTTGTCTTTTAGGTTTTTAGCTTTTTTCTGTTGGCTTTATTTAACTGATTTTTAGCCTTACTAGTTTCGATTTAATCGTATTAAGGTCACGCAATTTTATTGTAACTAACTGATATTACGAAACTTATATTTATATATGTAAAATTTGCACAACATACAGCACAACAGGAAACTTTTTATTTGTTTAGTTCCTTAATAATTCGCTGTGTTGCTTTCAATCTGTATTAGTGTACTGTTTATTTGACTGTATCAACTGTGTTTGCCAGTCTTTAACGTTGTCTTTGTGACTTCGAGACTGTGACAGCCATTTTAAAAAAAACAATCGCTCTTATATTATGTAATTGAGTAGTATTTATTTGAGTAAAAAAGTAAATTAAAAAAACTCTTTTTATTTAATAGATCTATTTATTCTATAATATTTGTTTATAGTATAGTGTATTGATAAGAAGTGTTTTCTTTCGTGTGATAGCTTTTATTTATAGTTATCTGTTTGCTAAGTCTTTTTTTTTATTGTTGTGCTCAGGGCTTCGCCCTGTGTTTTTCTCTCTCTATAGTCTTATAGTAATAATATAGTATTAATGCTAATCTAATAACATTACTATTTCTTTTTGTTTGGGTGGTTTTTCTTCTTTGTTATGGCTGTTTTTAGCCTTTATTATCAGTAATGACAGTATTTTTAGCATTAATGATAGTTTTTATTTATTATTCTGTGATTTAGTATAAAAAAAGAGTATTGAAAAATATTGTCATTTTATTTGTATTAATGATAAAACGTTATACATTTGTATAACACTAATGAGATAATAATTATCATTAATGTTAATAAACGTTTGACAGATTACCGTTTTAAAACTGTTGGGAGGTTCTGCCCTCTCTCCTGCCAATCTGTAGCCTATAAGCGTAAACGTGAATATTTGAGGCTCTGAGGACATCACAGGCGATTTGCAGACGTGTAACACACGAGTAGTAAGGTTAAAGCCTTGCACGTGGCTCGCGCCCACGCTACTCACTAACTCTAAACATATTTATTATGAAAAATAATTTTTTAATCATTGTTTCACTCATTGGTATTATCACCCTATCTGTTTGTATTTCATTAAATCATAAAAAAGACAATGATACAATCGAGCTTGAAAATAATATCGCTAATCGCTATATAAAAGTTTTTGGTAATCCACAAACAGCAGACGAGCAATGCAAATTTGATTATATCATTTACAACGATTCTACAGAGTGTAAAAACAACTAAACTACATTAATTCATTTATAAACAACGGGAACAGGTTTAAAACTGAACACTACAATTATGAAAGCACTTTCTAACATTCACAAAACAATTTCTTTCTTTTTGTTTGGCGGTAAATCTTTAGGGATGAACAAAAGCCACGGAATTTAAAAACAAGTCGTTTGAGCGACTTAAAAAAGGTTTTAGGCTCAAAGCGTTGCGAACTGCTTAGCGGTTCGCTTGTAACAAATAAACGATTCACAATTTTAAACTTACATATTATGAGAACTATTTACGAAGAATTTCCAAAAGAATTAATAGAACAACTAGGAACAAACGAAAGATTAACACGTGAGGTTTGTTTTTCTCATGGCGTAGGAAATGCAAATTCACAAATTGAATTTTATTGCACTTTATACCTTGGAAAAAGATATAAAACAACTTTAGAACAAAAAGAGCAAGCAAAAATATTATATGATTTGAATGTAAAAAAAGCACTTAAAAATATTAAAAATAAATTGGTTTTTGTTGGCATGGGCATGGAATATGAACCAAAATACAATGACGATATTTGCAACCACAGAATAAGAACAGAAATAACTAATCCTGAAGGAAGAAAGTTTTTTATCGAAGTTGGCACATGGGGCAATGAATTAACAAGGATTGACCATGTTATTGATAGAGACCAACAAAATGATTATAATAAGAAACTGATATACATACGAGAGCAAATAAACCAAAGAGGTGGTTTTAATAAAGTTTCACATTCAGACCCTTTATATGTTAAATATAAAAAATATCAAGAGCAACCTTATCACTGGTATAAAAAAGATGTCTGGAAAGACCTAAAAACAAATTATACCAAAAAAAATATAATTGATTTGGTAAACAATCTTTTTGATTGCCATTTTACTGAAATGGAAATAGACTACAATCATTTAACAACAGATATTTATAGCAGTATCTCACCAAAAAAATAAAATCTCATGAACACAATTTATATATACAGCGAACCATTTAACGGCTCCATTCAGTCAACTATGCACAACGGCTTAGTTGACTATACTGGCGAAGAAGTAAGAAACGAACACATAAACGAAAAAGGACAAAAAATAATTGATATAAAGTTTATCAATCAATTAACCTTTGAAGAATACAATAAGCAAAAAGGCGGAGGATTAAAAACTGCTACTATTGAAGAAATGGAAATTATTTGGAAAAAATACGAAGAAAACGAAGTTTTAACCAATTTCACAGAAATAACAGCAGAAAGATATGACGACCTTTTAAATTGTTTACCACCTAAAAAATGGCATAAATACAAAGGCTTAGAAATATTTTTCATGGGCGAATGTTATACTTCTAACATTTACACATGTTGTATTTTTCACCCTGACACACAAAAGTATTATTCAGCTCTCAGAAGAATAACAGAGACCGACGAAGAACTGGAAAAGACTCTTTTAAAATCAATTCAACAAAGTAATTAACCACGCCCCGAAAGGGGCTTTTATTTTTATCAAAAATGGGAACTATTTACTATACAACAGAAGAGGAAGCAAGAAATTCTAAAGAATTTAAAAACAAAAATTTCTCTCGACTATTGAGGGACAACACAAAAAAAATTGGTGAAGAAAAAAGCATATTATTAGAAATCAATGACTTTGGGACACATTTAACACACCAAACATTAATAGAACTAAACCAATAAAAAAAAGCCGTTTCGCCTTGTGGCGTAGCATCGAAGCAACAACGGCACTAACTTACAAAAACAGAAAGAATGGAAGCAAAAACACCTTGGTTTGAAATTCTTATTGAATACCATAACCACAAAGGAGGAGTTAACAACCTTCAAACCGCCAAAGTTAAAAACATGAAAGGGACAGTATTAAAAGTTTTTAGCTCAACCAAGAAAAGAGCTAAAGAATACGCAAACCAATTCATTAAAAAAGAAACTTTAAAAGCAATTTCTAATCAAAAAAACTAAATCATGCAAAATATATCAAAACCTTGGGAATTTGTAGAAAAATATTATCCTAACTACTCAGAAAGCGATATAATCGCTGAGAACGACGATTTTAGTAAAATTGTTAATGGACAATTAGACGGAGAAGCCGAAAAACTTTATAATTCTGAACTAGAAGAAGCAAGAATATTTTGGGGCGGAGGACTAGACGAAGAACAACTTCACAACGAAGTTATAAAAACCTTTACCAATCAATTAAACGAGTCAAACTCGTTTATCTATCAAAAAGCAATACAGGGGTTTATCGACAGCGAGAAAGAACTTGTAAAAACATATTATTTGTTTGGCTCTGATGTTGTAAAAGAGTACAATTTTGAGGGCATTGATTCTGCTATTGAATTAATTAATGAAAATGAAAATCATGAGGTTTTTATATTCATAGAGGGGGAAACAAGAAGCTCAGAATTAGCGAGTGCTTTGATGGGGTGGAATGATTTTGCAATCATAACAGAGGAAGAATACAACAAAATAATAAATTGTTAAATCATGAAAAATATAGAGAAGTTTGCTCGTAGATGTGATGCTACTGGAAAAGGAATGAACGAAGGCTTTTGCTTTAATGATGGTGATAAATATTTCTTACATGAGGAAGATGCTAAAAATTACGCTCTAGAATTAGGTTACAGTAGTTTAAAAAAATCATATAAAGCAGGCGTTCATTATTGGACAGAGTGGGAAGTTCAAGAAGATGAAAACTATTTCGATGCAGAGGGAAACGAATACAATTGTCACGGTATTGAAATAATAGAAAATTCCATTGGAATTTTAGCATCAGATTTTAATGAAGAGGACATTCCAAATATTTTAAAAAACATAGATGATTTACCCACAGAAGTAGCTTCAATAATTAAAAAATGGATTTCATACGATTTTGATTTTTCTTATGAGCAATGTCAAGATTTTGTTGATGAATTAGAAACAGCAGGATATACTTGCGAGTATGACCTTAATGGAGTACCATACAACTTACGAGCAAAAGAGTAAAAAAAACAGATTTTCAATCCTAACCCACGTCAAAAGCGTGGGTTTTTAATTTTTTTATCATGGCTAAAATATCTAAAAGAACACTTAATAAACATAATGAAGCTTTAGAACTTCTAAAAAAAGACAATCTAACTTTTGACGAAAGATATTTTGTTCTAAAAAATTATCATGAAGGAGCAAACAATATGAACAATTTAATTAGTGCACATTTCACGCCTTTTTCAATTGCTCATTCTATGACTTTTTGCCTAAGGAATCATGCATTTGTTGATTTATGTGCAGGGATAGGAATGTTATCTTATGCTATTTTGAGACAATACGAATTAGGAGTTAAAAACGGTGAAAATATACCCTTTGGTATTTGTGTTGAAAACTGTACAGAATATTACAATATTGGTAAAAAATTGCTACCTGAATTTCATTGGATTAATGGAGATATTTTTGATTTAAAAGTCATTGATGAAATTAAAAGTTTAATGGGAAAAAGAAAATTTAGCATAGTTTCAAATCCTCCCTACGGCAAACAAGTAAAAGTAGATACAAATGATTTATTAAAATACAAGGGTTCCGATTTTGAATATAAAGCAATCGAATTAGGTGCTTTACTAGGCGCAGAAGATGGTGCCTTTTTAATTCCTCAAAACTCATGTCCTTTCAGGCTTTCAGGTAAAAGCCAAAGTGTTTATAGTAAAGAATATTTATCAAAAGAGTATGAAAAATTTGTCTCGTCTACTGATTTAGAAATAATAGCAAATCAGGGATTTTCTACAAATGTTTTTGATGAAGATGATAACTGGAAAGACGTGTCTATAACAACAGAAATTGCAATTGTTGAATATTTTGAATTAGAATACAAGCCTATTAAAAAAGACACCCCTTTTATTAACGAAACCCCAAATCAACTAACATTTTTTTAAATATGGAAGATTTAACCGCATACTTAGAAACTCATTTTGAGATTGTCCAATTCATAACTAGAAAAGAAAATGAATCAAGCGACAATATAGTAAAAAGAACTGCTTCAGATTCTGGAACAGGAGGTTTGTATGAATTAGCAAAAAAATGGACAGATGAATTTGAAGCTAAATACAAAGACACTCTTTGGGGTGAAGAATTAGATTTCTTTGATACAATTGAGGAATTTTTAGAAGGAAAAACTTAATCAAATTAATTATGCAACTAGACTTATTTCAAACATACGAAGAAGAAAAATCGACACATGATTTAAGCGATTTAGTTACTGCAAAAGCAAACAAGCTTCTTTTCATGCTTAATGAAGGTCGAAAAAAGAAAGACCTATATGAGCCTCAATATACTTGTCAACATGAAGATTTAATTGTTTTAATAGCTTCTACTAAAGACAAAGATGCAGTAGGAAACATTTTAAACCTAAACGGAGACACACCAAAAGACTTTCCTGTAAATTGGAGAAACTTAAGCATTATTAAACACGAATTAGAAACCTATAAACCAAACTAGGACGTTATGAAAAATTTCATCAAAAAACTTATCACTAAATTAATTAGTGACTCAATCACCAGTATTATTAATCCTGTTTTAGAAGACAAGCTTTATTGCACAGTCATTTTTTTTGTGGAAAATAAAACAGTTGACTATAGAAATATGTTTGTTATTCCAGTTAAAGGCGACAAAGTAATTATAAAACATAATTCAACAGAAAAAGTATTTATCGTTTCAGAAAGAGAAATTATTTCTCCTACTGGCTACGAAATACATGTTCACGGATATTTCATTTAAAAAACACATAGCTATGGGAAAGACTCAGATAGAACTAATGCAAGAAATTATAGATAAAGCAAAAATCAACATTGTGACTTGTGGGATGTGTGGTGATGTACTACTACACGAAATAGAAGATGAAGAAATAAAATGTCATTGCGGATTTGAAAGCGAACCATGTGATTTTCCTGATTTAATTTATTAGAAAAATGCAGGAACAGAAAAAGAAAGATTACAGGCTATTATTACTAATTATTGCTTTAATAATAGCCTTTTTAGCAAGTTATTAACCACACAGCCGAGAGGCTGTTTTTTTATACCTAAAAACTATGGAAAAGGTAAATGTTTTTTATGATTGGTTTAAAAAGCTTGGTGGGAACACACAGCAAATAGTTGTTGAAGATATTTCAATCAAATTAAACCAACCCACATTTCTAGTAAGCACTTTTAAGAACCGAGCTGAAGAAATAAAAGAGAAGTATAACTACAAATTCAACTAATCATGGAAAGAGATTTTTTCGACAACGAACAAGAAAATATTGATCAACGCAATTGTGCTCTTTGGGTTGGGATAGTAATAGGATTTTTATTAGGACTTGGTGTAGCCTGTGTTATTATGTCACTTCCTAAATCTGTGTTTAATTTTTAAAAAAGACATTATGAAAAAGTTTGTATTCACAGTTGTTTTAAACAACAATCAAGAGTCAGGTGTTGAGATTGTAACTATAATCGCCAAAAACATTCAATCTGCTGTAGCTAAACTATGCCAAGGCGAATTTTACAACGAAGACAACATTTCTAGCATTGCCATTGTCAGAGGCTAAAATTGAGAGATTCAAGACAAATCTCGCATTTTTTATTAATTACTTAATACATCACAAATAATGGATAGACAACAATTAGAAATAAACACACGTGTATTTATTAATCACGTGAAAGAAAACTATACTCCAGACAAACCGTTGGTTTTTTGGATTGATTTGTTTTGCGGAGCAGGTGGAACATCTACTGGCATACACCTTTCAAACACAAAAAATGTATTTGTTGCTGCATGTGTTAACCATGATGCAAATGCAATAAAGAGTCATGCAGAAAATCATCCTAATACTTTGCATTTTACAGAAGATATAAGAGATTTTGCGGTTGTTGCTCATTTAGAGTATTTAGTTTCAGAATTAAGAAAAGAATTTCCTGGGTGCAAAGTTAAGATTTGGGCTTCTCTTGAATGCACAAACTTTTCAAAAGCCAAAGGAGGCCAAAAAAGAGACGCAGATAGTCGCACATTAGCCGAACACATGCCAATGTACATGACTTTGAATCCTGATGTATTCTGGTTTGAAAACGTGCGTGAATTTATGTCTTGGGGACCATTAGATGAAAAAGAAAAGCCTTTATCTAGAAGAAATGGTATTGATTATTTGCGTTGGGTAGAATGCATGAAATCATTTGGATATAATTTCGATTGGAAACTTCTTAATTCAGCTGATTTTGGGGCATATCAAAGTAGAGAACGTTTGTTTTTACAATTTCCAAAAAAAGGAATTTCTTTTGCATGGCCAGAACAAACCCATAGCAAAAAAGGCTCAAATGATAGTTTGTTTGACATTCCAAAATGGAAGCCAGTAAGAGAAGTTTTAGACCTTAACGATGAAGGGGAAAGTATATTCACTAGAAAAAAAGATCTTTCAGAAAATACCCTAAAACGTATCTATGCCGGCTTATTAAAATTTGTTGCTAATGGTGATGATGTTTTTACCAAAAGATACAATGGAGGTAAAATAAATCCTGAACAAAAAGTAAATTCAATTGACAAACCTATGGGAACTATTTGTACAAATGGAACTCATGCACTTGTCAAATCAGTATTCATAAAGAAATATTATTCAGGTCGTCCAGAAGGAAAAGTAATTTCTGTTGATGAACCAGCAGGAACAGTTACAACAGTTGGAGGTCAAGCAGTTGTAACAGCCTCCCATCTATCAACTTACTATGGGAATTTTGGTCTTCATTCAATTGATAATCCATGTCCAACAATCACAACAAAAGACAGGGTTACAAAAGTCGATGTAAACTTTATTGACCAACAATATGGTACAGGAGTTGCTACTTCAATTGAAAAACCAATTGGAGCTCTCACAACTGTTCCAAAATTCAATTTAGTAAAGGCTAAACAATACATTTTAAACCCATCATGGGGCGGTAATAATGGAGGTATTGATGTTCCGTGTTGTACTGTTGTTGCACGACAAGACAAAGCACCACTTTACCTAGTGTCTACAGAATTAGGAGAAATAACAATTCCAGTTTACGAAAACGATTCTGAAACCATGATTAAAATTAAAGAGTTTATGGTTACTCACGGAATCATTGATATTAAAATGAGAATGTTGAATATACCTGAATTAAAACAAATACAAGGATTCCCGAAAGATTATAAGCTTGTTGGAACTCAAACAGAACAAAAAAAGTACATCGGAAATGCCGTAGAAGTAAATATGGCTAAAGCTCTTGCTTTTGCAGATTACGAGCTTGAATTAAAAATGGCTGCATAACCTAAAAATTTTTAATTATGAAAGAGATAATTTATGCTATCTGTGAGTATTACAAAATAGATAGCGCAATAATTTTTAAAAACACACAAAAAGGAGAAACCATTTTCTATAGACATCTTTTTATCTATCTAACTAAGACAACAATAGATTGCTCTTATAATGAAATAGCTGAATTTATTAGAAAATATACCCTTGTTAAACCTAATCATGCAACACTTATAAACGCCAAAAAATCTATTTCCAATCAAATAGAGATATATTCAAAAGTAAGAGCTGATGTTGACTACATTAAAAATATTTTAGAAATAAGCAAGCATCCAAAAATAGTGATTCAAAACTTCGATTTGCTTGAGTACTGTAAAACTCCAAAATTCATTAACAACTAATTCAACATTAAAAATGACAACACAAGATAAAAAACTAGCAAACACTATTTTACTGGCCATTGTTTTTCTAGCTATTTGTATAGTTGGAACTATAGTATATGCTTGTAAAAAATAACCACTAACAAAATATAATATGGCATACGTAACAAGAATATGTAAAAAATCAGGGCTTATGTGGAAACAATATAGAACAACAGATAAATGTCCTTGTAATCAATGCAAAAAGCCAGCAAACTTAAAATTAAAAACAGTTTACAAAATCCCTAAACAATCTGAAAAAAGAAAGAAACTAAACAAACCTTATGAAACAATAAAAATAGAGGTTTTAAGTGAAGCTAAATTCAGATGCTTTATCGATGGTTGTAACAACGTTGCTACAACTATGGAGCATTTAATGGGGCGTAAAGGGTATGCCGATGAATGGGCTAGAGAAAATGACATACCTCTACTGATAGACAAAAGATATTTAAGAGCTTGTTGTGTTACTTGCAATGGAGAACTAGAAACTAATCCTAAACTAGCAAAAAAATATCAGTATTCAAAAATTAGTGGAATTAAAAAAAGTGATTTATGAAAACAATACCGATTTTATACGCAACACTATTAGTAAAAGTTATTCAAGAGGATAGAAAAACAAAAACCCGAAGACATTTAAAAATTACAGCCAACTAGAGTACTGTTTATCTCAAATAGGAATACAATTAATCACAAAAAACGAAGTATGACAAAGCAAGAAAAAATACAAGAAGCATATGGTGAATATTTTGAAAAAATGAAACCTTGGATTGATGAAAAAGGCTGGTTTAATAAAAATGCTTTTTATGAAGAAAAGTTCTTTTTTAAATATGATGATTTAAATACAGCGTTTCATCACAAAGAAGATTTTATGATTCCAATTACTATTAAAGAACTGGATAGCAACAAGGGTTGGGTAAAAATTAATAATGAAGATGATTTTCCTAAAGAATCAATATATATGGAAACAATTAATAAATCATACGATATTAAAGACCCAAAATCACAAGGAATGCATCATTTTATAAAAGGGGATGAGAAATTTTTAATGGGATTAATATCCCATTATAGAATATTGCCATTTGACCCACCAATTTATTAATCATGAGCACAATTCAAAAAACAGAAAACGAAACACTAACAACATTTGTTAAGTTCGTAACAGATAAAAGAACTGCTTTAGGAATGTCTATGGGAGATCTAGCCGAAAAAGTTTTTGGAGATCGAAACAGAAAATCATATATAAGCCAATTGGAAAGTGGAAATCGAAAAGGAATAACAATTGATGTTATGAATAAAATCCTTATAGAGCTTGATTCCAGTATAAATTTTGCAGAAAATAATTAAAAATGGGATGCTCAATCGGCATCCCATTTTTTTATTTATTTAATATTGCTTCTAATAATTCATTTGTTCTCTTCTGGTAATGAATAAGAATATCCATTTTCTGCATCATCAAAAAATTAGGATCATCAATTTCAATTTCACTCATGTTTAATAATGGTTGTTTTTTGATATTCAATAAATTCATTTGATTTTTCACCTCTTCCGGACTCAACAATACTTTTCCTTCATCTTTCTTTAAAAAGCTATAATTTACTTCAGGAAAAGCAAAAACAATTTTATCTATCATAGCATCAGATAGATTATTTTCTCCCTTCAAAACATGATATATAGTTCCTGGACTTCTATATCCTAACTTAACAGAAAAAGCATAAGCGTTTGTCCTCAATGCATCTATTACTTTTTGTAATTTTTCAGAATCTTTTATCATATACGTTTTATTTTAAATTATATTTTTTATTCCAAGTATCTCTTAATATTTCTGCATGCTCTCTTTTCGTCTTTTTGATGTAATTCAACATCATTTTTTCGGTGCTCCAACCTCCAACAGCCTGTATGACAGAATTAGAAACCAATCCATATAGATTTGTAGCAAAACTCCTTCTACAGATGTGCGAAGATACTAATTTGTATTTTGGGTAAATATCAATTTTATTTCTTTTAGTATCAGCATCAAACAGCTTTCCTCTCATTTCATTATCTATATTACAAATTTGGCATATTGTTTTAATATGCTTATTAAACTTTTGATCAGATAATTTTTCAGGTAATAAACCACATCTTTTATCTAAAATAAACCTTATTTGAGGATGAACTGGTATTGATACCCATGTATCTGTTTTTTCTGTCTTAATTTCAATAAAATCATCTTTTATATTGCTTGTATCAAGGTGATTATTAAAGTCCGAAACACGTAATCCAGTCCAAAGACCAATAATAAAATTATCTCTAACTCCATCTAGAACTTCATCATGTGAGAAATCCTGTTTAAATATTTTCTCAATTTCAGCTTCATTAAGATATGGTTCCATAACTTCCTCTGTCTTTGTAGCAAAATACCTTTCTTTGAAATTATTATTAATATCAATATTATCAGCTTCAGCACGACCACAAAAAAACTTAAATCTTCCTATATGACGCTTTACTGTATTATATTCATATCCTTCGGTTTCTTCCATGTAAGAAATTAAAGACTTTATTTTTTCCTCAGATACATCTTTTAATTTGATTCTTTTTTTAGTAAAGGCTTCATATTTCTTTATTATTTCCAAATGACTTCGATATTGTTTTTTAGTCGATTCATCCATGTATTTATTATTGGTAGTTTTCCAAGTAGAAGATTTATTGTCTAACCACCAAATACAAAAATTTAAAAAATATATTTTAGTAGTATCATTCTTTTTATTTTTTTCTCCTTTAGGTCTTTTAAAGAAATTATTTACAGTTTTATCTAACCATTCCTTATCAATTATTTCACCTTCCATAAAATTTGCATTAAATTCATTTAGAACAAAAATTTTTAATTCTGCAAATTTTATATTGAGACTATCCCTATTTGGAACATCTATTACATTTCTAATTTTTCCATTTTTTTTATCCCAATTTTTAGGATCAACAAAAACATTTATTTTAGAAAATAGATCAATAGCTCTTCCATTAGTAAATCTAATGTTAATATTAGCAGGATTTTTTTTAGTCCTTAAAAGCAGATTAACGGTTGCCATAAATTTCCCAGTTTATGTTTGTATTATTTTTTTGCACAACATTTGCACAACATTACCATTATAAATAATAACAAATATAAACATATTTTTGTATTAAATAATACTTTTATAATTATTAATAATAAAAATATAATATCATTAAACATCATTTAATACATATTCAAATCCCATCATGGTCACAAAAAAATCCGCTTATTGCGGATTTTTCATTTTATCAATCTTCTAAAAAATGATTTAATAAATTCTTTTTTGGGACAACTCCATATAATTTGCAAATCTTCTAAAAATGTCGTTTTTTCATCTAAAAACTTCAATATTAAGTTAGGATTCTTTTTGGTAAACATCGCCGAAAAAACACTCTTCCCTAAAGAATTATCCTTATAAAGAACATCGACAAACAAATCGTCATAGAAGGTGAATTTATTAGGAACTTTAAACTTTTTAAAATCTATTGTTTCTCTTTTCAAAAACTCTATAACTCTGCGACTTTCTCTGTTTGCATTTGAAAAAGTAAAACCAGAACTCGCCTTAGTCCACCCTCCTGCTGTTCCAATATTTAAAATACGTTTTGAATTATTTTCCCAAAAAGGATAAGTAGTCATTGGAATATTTCCCTTTTCTTTATCAAGAATTCTGTAGTTTTCTATCCCCAATTTATTAACATACTTCTTAATTTCTTGCTCGTACTCTTCAAAAAGAAGTAATTCAGGAGAAAACAAAGTATATTCAAATAAAGCTTTATTTTCAGATAATGGTAAGACATACATAAATCTTGTATTCTCTTTTTGAGAAACCGAAAAATCCATAAAAAAAGCTTCATTAGTATTAAAATATTTTTGATCTGTTTCGACAAACCATCCTACAAAGTTTTGTTGTAAAAGAGGAAAGCTTTTGTTCGATTTAAGCTTATCAAAATCAAAAATAGAATTAAACAAAACTGAACCTTCAAATTGTTTTGAAACAGTTTGCACAATAACAGAGGTATTTTCTTCACAAAAAGAGATTGACTTTTCTTTTACCCAATTCAAATTACAATTTTCTGTAACTTTTCTGAAATAATCATAAAAGTTTTTGGATTCGATCATTTTGTAAAAAGAACCATTCAAACAATCAATTTTTGCAAACTCATCTAAATAAAAAGCACTAGACCATTTATGCGATAAAATATGATCCCATTCCCCAATTTCTTTTTCCCAAAAACACCAAGTTCGGTCATTTGTATTTTTATCGTCAGGTTCAATAACTAAAATAGTTTTATCTTCTAGAATACCCTCTTGAGCCATTTTGATAATAACCATCATAGCTGCCAAACCTAAACCCGTAAAAATGTAATCGTATCTCATTGAATGATGATTTGAACAAAAATAAACATTCTAAAGATTATTTCTTTAAATTTGTTTAAGATAAAGTCGAAAAAGATGAACAACATAAAATCTGTTTTCAGCATTAAAGATCTAGAAAATCTTTCAGGTATTAAAGCCCATACAATACGTATTTGGGAAAAGAGATATAATGTATTAGAACCTATGCGAACTGATACAAACATAAGAGTTTATGATAGTCAAAATTTACAAAAGCTTTTAAACATAACATTACTTCACAATCATGGCTATAAAATTTCTAAAATTTCAAAAAGTAATAGCAAAGAAATAGCTGAATTAGTCAAAAAAATAATAACCGAAAAAAATGCAAAGAATCACGCATTAAATGCATTTAAATTGGCTATGATGAATTTTGATCAAACGCTTTTTACAATTACTTACAACGAATTATTGTCTAAAAAAACATTTAAAGATGTATTTGTAGAAGTTTTTATACCATTAATGGAAGAAATAGGTCTTTTATGGCAAACAGAAACTATTACACCAGCACATGAACATTTTATAAGTCACTTGATTAAACAAAAAATACTTGTTAATACCGAAATACTTCAAAATTCAAGCCCCACAAAAAACGATAAAGTTTTTGTTCTTTTTTTACCCGAAAATGAAATACATGAATTGGGTTTGCTTTATTTAAACTATGAATTAGTGCTTAATGGTTATAAAACCATATATTTATCAGAAAGTATTCCTTTAGACAACCTAAAAAGTATGCCAAACTATTTTGAAAACATTTGCTATTTGACATACACAACAGTGGAACCAGATAAAGACAATATTAATAATTACATAAAAGAATTTAATGATAGAATTTTATCTATCAGCCATTCTGAATTATGGATAGCAGGTAGATTAACAGAACACATTGACAATTCTATTTTGAATTCATCAATTAAGATTTTCAGGACAACACCAGAAGTCTTAACAGAAATTTAAGAGTTGTTTAAATATGTTTTGTTTAACTTTAACTTAGTTTTGTTAAACAAAATGAAAAAAAATATAGCAATAATCGGGTCAGGTTTTTCATCTTTAGCAAGTGCTAGTTATCTTGCTAAATCTGGACATGCAGTAACTATATACGAAAAAAACTCTACTGTAGGTGGTAGAGCAAGACAGTTGAAAAAAGATGGTTTCACTTTTGATATTGGTCCTACATGGTATTGGATGCCCGATGTATTTGAACGCTTTTTTAATGATTTTGGCAAAAAACCAAGTAACTATTATGAATTAATAAAGTTATCTCCTGCATATCAAGTTTATTTTGGGATAAATGATTTTATTATCATTGCCGATAATCTTAATGAAATAAAAAATACCTTTGAAAAAATAGAAGCTGGAAGTGGTGAAAAACTAGAAACCTTCATAAAAGAAGCTAAACATAATTATGATATTGCTATTAAAGATTTAGTATACAGACCAGGTCTATCTCCTTTAGAGCTTATCACATTAGAAACTGCAAAAAAAATAAATCAATTTTTTAGCAATATTTCAAAAGATGTTCGAAGCCGTTTTAAAAATAAAAGGCTTATTCAAATATTAGAGTTTCCTGTACTTTTTTTGGGAGCGAAACCTTCTAATACCCCTTCTTTCTACAGCTTCATGAATTATGCCGATTTTGGTTTAGGAACATTTCATCCTAAAAACGGAATGTACAGTGTAATCTTAGCAATGGAATCTCTTGCAAAAGAATTAGGAGTTCAGATTAAAACAAATTCTAATGTTGAAAAAATTGAAGTCGAAAATGGCAAAGCTTGTGCTTTGGTCGTGAATGGGAACATTATTGAAACTGATATTGTTTTATCAGGTGCCGATTATCATCACTCCGAAACTTTACTAGATCAAAAACATAGGGCTTACTCAGAAAAATATTGGGATAAAAAGGTTTTTGCTCCTTCTTCGTTGCTTTTCTATGTAGGATTCGACAAAAAAATAGAAAATGTAGAACATCATTCTCTGTTTTTTGATGTGGATTTTGATATTCATGCTCAAGATATTTACGACAAACCAAAATGGCCTGAAAATCCACTTTTCTATGCTAGTTTTCCATCAAAAACAGATGCGAGCTCTGCTCCTGAAGGAAAAGAAGCTGGAATATTTTTAATACCACTTGCACCAGGTTTAAATGATACTGCAGAATTAAGAGAAGAATATTTTGAAAAAATTATAACAAGACTAGAAAAATTAACGCAACAAGAAATAAGAAAAAACATTATATTTAAAGAATCATTTTGTGTTAATGATTTTATTAAAGAGTACAATTCTTATAAAGGAAACGCATATGGAATGGCAAACACCTTGCTGCAAACAGCATTTTTAAGACCAAAATTGAAAAGTAACAAAGTAAAAGATTTGTATTTTACTGGTCAGCTTACAGTTCCAGGTCCAGGTGTACCACCATCATTAATATCAGGAAAATTAGTCGCACAACTCATCGAAAAAGACTCTTAAAATGAAAGCACTATTTGATAATGTCTCGAATGAATGTAGTAAGTTAGTTACAAAATCTTACAGTACGTCTTTCTCATCGGCAGTAAAAATGCTAGCGCCTAGCATTAGACAAGATATTTATAATATCTATGGCTTTGTTCGATTTGCAGACGAAATAGTTGACACTTTTCACGATTACAAAAAAGAAGAGTTATTCAACAAATTTGAGAGTGATTTAACTGAAGCTTTAAATGAAAAAATTAGTTTAAATCCTATTTTAAATTCATTTCAATATACAGTGCACAAACATAAAATTCCTATTGATTTAATCAAATCATTCATGCATAGCATGCGATTAGATTTACATAAAAGCGAGTATAAAACTAAAGAAGAATACAATGAATACATCTATGGTAGTGCAGATGTTGTAGGACTTATGTGTTTAAAAGTTTTTGTAAAAGGAAATCAGGAATTGTATGACAAATTAAAAAATTCGGCTATGAGTTTAGGCTCTGCTTTCCAAAAAGTGAATTTTTTAAGAGATTTAAAAGCAGATTTTGAAGATCTTGACAGAACCTATTTTCCAAACACTGATTTAAAAAATCTGAACGAAAATTCAAAAAAAGAAATTATTAAAGAAATTGAAACTGATTTTGATTTAGGATTTGAAGGAATTAAAAACTTACCACTTGAAGCTAAATTTGGAGTTTATACAGCATACATTTATTACAAAAAGCTCTTACATAAACTCAAAAACACCCCATCTACAGAAATAAAAAATACTCGCATTAGAGTTCCAAATTATCAAAAAGTGAGTTTATTAGCTAATTGCTATGTTAAATACAGATTGAATTTACTCTAAAAAAAAAGAAATGAAACCATTTATTTTTATCACCATGATTATTTTTAGTTGGACTGTTTCTTCACAGACTGATAAAATAAACATTGATAGCGATTTAGCTCACATTGAAGGTAAATGGACAGGAAAGTTAACTTATTTAGATTATAGTTCTGGAGAACCCTATACAATGCCTGCTGATGTAGAAGTAATTAAAATAGACAAGTATAATTTCCTTTATAAAAACATTTACCCAAATGAGCCTAAAGCTAATTCTACAGACACTTTAAAAATTTCTAACGATGGTAAATTATTCAACCAAAAAGAAATTAAAAAAATAAACAGGTCAAAAAACAGCTCTCAAATTATTACTGAAGTAAATGGAATGGATGGAAACGATAAAAAACCAGCAACATTAAAGACCACTTATTTCATTTCTCCCAAAAAATTTACAATAATTAAAGAGGTAAAATTTGAGGGTGAAAAAAGTTACATTAAAAGACACGAATATTCTTTCTTTAAAAATTAAAACAATGCTATTACAAATTTCAGTATTTATATTAACTTTTTGCTTTATGGAATTTATGGCTTGGTTTAGCCATAAGTATATTATGCATGGTTTTTTATGGAATTTACATTCTGATCACCACAAAAAAGATCACGATTCTTGGTTTGAAAGAAATGATGCCTTTTTTATTTTTTATGCAATTGTTAGTATTGTATTTTTCTTATTATGGAAATATGACATACTTATTATTGGATTATCCATTGGTGTTGGTATTTTTGTTTATGGTCTAGCTTATTTTATGGTTCATGATATCTTTATACATCAAAGATTTAAAATTTTCAAAAACATTAATAATAGATATGCACGAGCTGTTAGAAGAGCGCATAAAATGCATCACAAACATATAGGCAAAACCGATGGAGAGTGTTTTGGAATGCTTTTATTTCCGTGGAAATACTACAAAGAAGCTAAATAATAGAAAGGCGACCAAATGGTCGCCTTTCTATTATTTAAACAATTCCTGCAAAGGTTTTAATTGCTCAACATCTATTTTGGATTTTTGCATAATTTTCAGCATTTCCATAACTGTTGTTGGATTCATATCGTTACCCGTAATTCTGATAACTGCTAATCCATTTTCAGCTCTATTCCCATATAAGATAAATTCATCAATATGTTCGTCTTTACCTACACATTTAAACTCTGCACCGTCTTTACCCATACTTATTTTTATTAAAGACTCGTATTTATCATCTTTTAAAATCGATGAAATCTTTTTCTTTTCATCTTCAAACTGAGATTTATTTTTATCATCAGCTTTAAAAGTCAAGATGTTTACTTTATCAAACGAAGCCAATACATTTTTTTCATTTGAAGAAAGTGTGGTCTTTTCTAAATTTAAAATATTAGGAGTTACATCTAAGACCGTAAAATCTTTGTTTTCGCTTTTTTCAACAAAATATTTTTGGAGTGTAGGCTCATTTTTACAACTTACAAGTAGGATTAATAAACCTAATGAAACACATTTTAACACATTTTTCATAAGCTTATTATTTTCCAGCTTTTTTTAGTTCTTCTCCTCCCGGAATGTTCATTCTGTTTGTTAAAGTAGAAAGCTCATTGATATCAAAATTTCCTGTTAATGACATTAAAACAGTTTCGTTACCCTTCACATTTGCTCCTTCAATAAACATTAGCAATTCTTTTACTTGTGTATCTGACCCACCAGATTTTACATAAATTTTTACATTTTTACCTCCATCGTTAACTCTCATTAATTCTTCAAGGTTACTTGATTTCAAATATTTATCAACATTGCCACGCATATCTGCAGTTGTTTTATTACTTGAAGTCATAAAAACTTTTAAGTTGTCTAATTTTTTGATTAAAGCTAAATATTTTTGAGCATCTTTATCAGAAGCTTCCATTTTTACTTTACTCATTAAATCAAACATTTTTTTGTTAACTACAATTGAAGTAACTCCTTCTTGACCATCATATTTATCGAATAATGTTTGAGCTTGACTAAAAAAAGGTAACAAAATAAATGCTGCTATGATAACTATTTTTTTACTTATAGTTACTGATTTATTTTTTTTGAATTCTTGAATTTTTGATTTCATGATTGATAATTTTAATTATTGTTTTTTAAATACTCTATTTTTTGCATTTTCGTACTCTTGTACATATTGAACACTTTCTATGCCAATGTTTACATTTTGCGACAATAATGCCAAAGCCTTTTGGGTTTGCTCGAATGCTTCTTGAGGATCATCATAACTCCCAAGGTCGTTTTTAACTTCTAGATTTTGAACATTATTTACATAAAAAGCAAACATTCCAAGCAAAACTACTGTTGAAGCAGCTATAGAAATCCACATTGTTTTTTTAGCAATTTTTTGTCGTGGAAAATCTTTAGTATACAGATCAAACTTAGCTTGTGAAAAATAACCAAACATAGCCTTGTATTGCTCTAAATGTGGCGCCACATTTTGAGAAGAAAAGTAACTGCGCAATTCCTTTTCTTCGGCAAGAGAGGTTTCTCCTTGAAAGTATTTTTCTATTAATATTTCTATTTTATTGTAATCCATAATTATGGGTATTAATCATTTTTTCACGTAATGCTTTTCGAGCCCTTGATAATGCAACTCTAACTGCTGTTTCATTCATTTCTAAAACAGCTGCAATTTTTTCAAACTCATATTCTTCAATATCTCTCATCTGAATGATTAACTTTTGTTGTTCAGGCAAATCATTAATCCATTTTTCCACCCAGTTTAAAGAATCTTGATCTTCAATTTTTTTATGCAATTCTGCTCCTGGTTCAGTATAGTTATTATGTACAATTTTTAAATTTGAAACACGTTTAGATTTTAAAACGTCCAAACAATGATTTTTAGTAATTGTCATAGCATAAGCCTCTATACTTCCATATTCTTTAAGAGCATCATTTTTATTCCAAAGTTTTATAAGAACATCTTGCGTAGCATCTTCAGCTTCTTCATTACTAACAAGCAATCTTTTAGCCAATCTGAACAGCTTATCCTTAAAAGGTTTTATTATACTTAAAAACTCTGTTTGGTTCATTTATTGGCTTGTTATATTATCTAGACGAATCACTTTTTATTTTGTTACAACAACTATAACTAATTTTTAATTCTTAAATTTACTCAATTAAAATCACTAAAATGAAATCTTTAGCTAAACACTTACTATTACTACTATTTTCAAGTATTTTAATTACTTCATGCGAAGACTATGACGATAACCCTTCTAATTATCCTATTCAAAATTTCATTTGGAAAGGATTAAATGGTTATTATTTGTATCAACCTAATGTACCTGATTTAAATGATTCAAAATTTAGTTATCAAAAAGATTTAGATAATTACTTAAGTAATTTTTCATCTCCTGAATCTTTATTTGAAAACTTAATTTATCAAAAAAGTACGATAGACAAATACAGCGTTTTGTATAATGACTACACAAAGCTCGAGCAAGTCCTAAATGGATCAAATGATAGCAATGGTTTAGAATATGGATTGAATTACAAATCTGGTAGTACAACCGAAATTTTTGGCTGGGTAAAATATATTATGCCAAATTCAGATGCTTCAACAAAAAATATTCAACGAGGATCTATTTTTTATGCTATAAATGGAATTCCATTAACAGCTAGTAATTATAAAAGTCTGCTTGCAAACACTTCATACACTCTAAATCTTGCAGATTATGATAATGGAGCTATAACCCCAAACGGACAATCAGTATCCTTAGCAAAAGGACCATATACAGAAAACCCTGTTTTAATTAAAAACACTCACATCGTAGGTACAAGAAAAGTTGGATATTTAATGTATAATGGTTTTTATAGTGCTTATGAAAACGAATTAAATGACGCTTTTGGATATTTAAAATCTGAAGGGATTACACATTTAGTATTAGATTTAAGATACAATTCTGGAGGTTCCGTATCTACAGCTACAAGGTTAGCAAGTATGATAACAGGTCAGTTTAACGGGCAAATTTTTGCTAAACAACAATGGAATCCTAAACTTATGACACAATTAAATCCTAGTAGCTTAAATAATTTATTCACCAATGTTACAAGCTCTGGAATAGGATTAAACAGTCTTAATCTATCTAAAGTTTACATCTTAACTACAAAAAGTACCGCTTCTGCAAGTGAATTAGTCATTAATTCATTAAAACCCTATATCGAAGTAGTTCAAATTGGTACAACTACAACAGGAAAAAATGTAGGTTCAATAACCTTGTATGATTCAGATAATTTTACAAAACAAAATGTAAATCCTAATCACAAATATGCTATGCAACCCATAGTTTTAAAAATTACAGACAAAAATGGATTTGGTGATTATTCACAAGGTATAAGCCCAAATACAGACAACACATTAGCAGAAAACATTGGTAATTTAGGAATTCTTGGCAATGAAAATGAGCCATATTTAGCAAAAGTTTTAAATTTAATCTCTAACGGAGGCAAACAAACTGTTCCAAAAACGTTTAAAATTTTCAATGAAGTTCAAGAAATCGAAGAAAGGGATTTAAGCAAAGAAATGTATCTTGATTAAATTTTTCAGTTCGAAATCATATATTAAAAAACCCGTTCAATATGAACGGGTTTTTTAAATTTATCTTTAAAATAAAAAGTTGAAACCAACTTTGAAATTTCTTCCTCTAGTATTGTAACCTGTAGATTCGATAAATTCTTCATTTAGAATATTTGTAGCGTTTGCAAATACAGTAAATTGATTTTTAACCAATTCATATTTTAAAGTTGCATTTAAAATTTTATAAGCACTTAAAACTACTTTATCTGTAGCAAAGGTAGCTGCATTATAAAAAGAGTCATTTCGTTTATCTGTAAACAAATAACTTAAATTAAAAAATGCTCTTTTAGTAGCTTGTATATCTAATGATGCGTTTGCTTTATGCTTAGGAATCAATCTATCAAACTGTTTTTCGTTTTGTGTAAAGGTATAGTTTCCACTTAATTTAATGTTATCATTAAAAGCATACGAAACCATTGATTCAATCCCTTTTGCTGTATTAATACCTTCATTATTAATATACATTGAAGCCCATGTTACAGGATCTGTAAAAAATCCAAAAGAATTTTGTTCCTCTCTATGAAAAACTACTGTATTTAACATTAATTTTTTCTTAATTAAATTTGTTTCAAAACCCGCCTCAATTGTCAAATCATCTTCTGGTTTTAAATTAAGATTTCCATAAGGTGAATATAACTGATATAAACTAGGTGTAATGTAAGCTGTGCTTATTGAGGCTAATAATTTAAGAGGTAAATTATTAAAAGTAAAAGAAGGATTAAAATTAAAAATCAAATGATTACCATAAACATTGTGGGTATTTAATCTTCCTCCCGAATTTAAGTTCAAACCAAACTTAGAATTATAAACTAGTGTTACGTAAGGGTCAATAGTTGTAAACTTAGCTGTCTCTTTTTCAATTTGATCATATTCTGTTTTAGAGCTCATTTCATGAAATTGAAACTGTCCACCTACAACTAAAAACAATTGATCTTCGATAACATTATATTTATTAAATAAATCTACATTGGCACTTCTTGATTTATAATTACTCTGACCAACTGTACCAGACCAGGAACTGAAAATATTATACTCTCTTTCAATAGTATTAAAAGCAGAATTAATGTTTAACTCACCTCTTTTATAAGTGAATTTTGGAGCAAAACCAAATCTGAATTGCTCTGATTTAGAAACATTGAATGGTGTATCAGGATTATTTACATTGTCAAAAGTATTGTCAAAATCAAACTTTAAACGATCATAGTTAGTGAAGAAATTTAAGGCTAACTTGTTTGTAACATTATAACCTAATTTAACTAATGCATTAAGTTTTGAAGTATTATCATTTTCATTACCAAAAGCCTCAGACATACCAGTAGCTTCATTACTATTTAAAGTTGCTAAATAATTAACTTTATTAATTGTACCATTAAATGAAAGACCTTGGCTAAAATCTTGCGGGGCATAATTAGTTTTCAAATCACTAGTCTCTTGTGATCCCATACTCATATAAGCATTTCCAGCAAAAGATTTTTTAGCAGACTTTTTTAATATAATATTGACAACACCATTAGCAGCTCCAGAACCGTAAAGAGTACTTGAAGCTCCTTTTAAAATTTCTATACTTTCAACTTGCTCAATAGGAATTAATCGTAAGTCATATTGAAGGCTAATTCCTGAAGCATCAGTCACAGGAATTCCATCTATCATAATTAAATTTTGCTGACTTCTACCTCCTCTAATAGAAAGGTCAAGGTTTTTACCCGTTCTTCCTAAATTACCATTTACCTCAATACCTGCAACTGTATTAAGAACATTGGCTAGTGATTGTCCACTTCTTTTTTCTAAGTCTTCTGAAGTAATTTTAACAATTACTTTCCCTGTTTTTTCCTTTGGTAAATTAAATTTTGAAGTTGAAACCACAACCTCATTCAAATTCTTAATAGAGTCATTTTCTTGCGCAAAAATGCCAAGAGAAGTCAATACAAAAGCACTGACTAATGCAATTTTTTTGTTCATTTTAAATTAAACATTTGTAATACAAAATGGGAGAAAAGTATAGAATTTACCCATACCCAAACCTTTTTTCCCGAAAGTTTGATACTCAATGTATTGGGCAGGTCTCCTGGCTTGCGTCTTGTTGTTTACCTTCCCATTTGTAATAACAAACAGTGGCATGTGGATAACAACAAGCTTGATAGCTTACAGTTGCGGGTACAGCTTAGGCATTTACCTAATTCCCTTTTAATGTTGTATACTAAAGTAAACACACAACCTCAATACGAGTGCAAATATAGAACTCAGATTATAAATAATGCAAATTATATCTAATTTTTAATTCTTTTTTTAAAAGAAATTAAACAAAAACTCATTTCTTCTTCTTTTTATATCTTTTGTAAAGTACAATAGCAATCACCACAATATGAAAAAAAAGTATTGTATAAACTGCGTACATAAATTCTCTTGAACTAGTATCCATATATTATATATTTATTTTAATAACCTGACCAAAATCTACTTTATTAGAAAAAGCATCTTTCAAATCAAGGTTCATCTGTTTGCATAAAAAACTTCTAATTACACCGGCGTGTGTAACTATTACTAAAGAAGATGCGTCTTCTTTTTTTTCTTCGATAAAAGAAAGTACCCTATCATGTAACTCCACAAATGATTCTCCATTAGGGACATTTACATTCACGAAATCGTTCATCCAAGGATCTATTTCTTCAGAAGGAATATCATCCCAGCTTTTTAGTTCCCAATTTCCAAAATTCATTTCCATTAAACGATTGTCTGTCGTATAGTTAGAAGTAGATAAAAAATCAGCTAAAACCGTACAACGTTTCAACGGACTAGAATAGAAAATTGCTTCTTGTGGTATTTGCCTTTTTATTTCCTGAAATTGTTCAAAGTAGGGTTCCATCAATTCCACATCAGCTTGACCATAACAAATCCCTTTGACACAAACCGTTTCGGTATGGCGCACTAAATAAATTTCCATAAAGCAATTACCGATAAATAAAACACCACTTCACAAACCTGTTGCGTAGCACCAAGACAATCTCCTGTGTAACCGCCAATCCATTTTTGAAAATAACGAGCCAAATACACTCGCATTAAAAAAACTGGAACCAACACTAAAATTAATTGCCATTGGAAATATGATAGAACGAACAATGGTAATAACCCAAAAAAGAAGGCTCCTATTACTTCTCTCCAAGTATAACTTTGGGCAATCGGTTTACTTTTACTCGTAGCATCTTCACGAGAATATTGATGGGTAAAAACTATAGAAACAGCAGCTAATCTGCTTAATGCATGAGCGCTTACAAAAATTAAAAAATATATGAAGTAGGAGTTCATATAAGATACATTTACTTTACTTAAAAGAAGATATGTTGACATCAGTTTCATCAACAAAAGTAAAACCACGCCGATAGCTCCGTAGGCACCTATAGCACTGTCTTTCATAATTAGTAATATTTTTTCTTTTGTCCAGCCACCACCAAAACCGTCACATACATCTGCAAAACCATCTTCATGAAATGCACCAGTAACTAAGATTGAAGCTATCATTGAAAATAGCACTCCAATTTCAGGACCTATTAAATAATCCAAAACACAAAACGTTGCAAATGCAATTGCGCCCACAATCCAACCAATCAAAGGAAAATAACGGGAAGCTTTATTAAGATAATCAGGATCATGGTTGATATTTTGCGGACAAGGAATTCGTGTATAAAACATCAAAGCGGTAAAAAAAATATCTAGTTCTTTTTTCATTGTGTTTTCTCTTTATTACTCACACCAGCAGTTTCAAAACTGGCCATTTCATTTAAAAAAGCTACTGCCGACTGGATTATAGGAAATACAATTGCACAACCCGTTCCTTCACCCAATCGCAAATCCAATTGCAAAATAGCTTTACCATTCATATACCCTAAAAGTTTACTATGTGCCTGTTCTGCTGATTGATGGCTAAATATGGCATTTCTAATAATCTCTGGATTTTTTTTATATGCAATGAGAAAAGCCACAGTACAAATGAATCCATCGACCAAGATAAGCATGTTATTCTTGAAAGCTTCGAGCATACCTCCTGCCATTTGTAATATTTCAAATCCGCCGAAATAAGTCAATTTATCCTCTAAATCATCCTTTCCTGTGTACGATTCAATAGCTTTTCTCAAGATATCACTTTTGAATTTCAACTTCTCCGCATTGACTCCCGTTCCTTTTCCAACACATTCTTCTATAGAGATTCCGGTAATGATACTCATTATTACCGAAGCTGTAGAAGTATTTCCGATACCCATTTCACCAAAACCAATACAATTGCTTCCTTTTTTAGCAATTTCTGCTACAATTTCACTTCCTTTTAGAAAACACAGTTCCATCTGACTTTTAGTCATCGCTGGTCCATGAAGAAAAGATTGTGTTCCTTTGTCTATTGACGCAGAAATCAATTTTGCATTAGGTGGAAAATCATAATTAACACCCGCATTTACAATCGATAAATTAATATTGTTTTGTTTACAAAAAACATTGATGGCCGCACCTTCTTCTAAAAAATTAGTTACCATTTGACTGGTAACATCTTGCGGATAAGCACTAACCCCATGTGCTGCAATTCCATGATCGGCAGCAAAAACAACAATATTTGGTTGCTTGACTTCAGGTGTTAATGACTGAAAAACTGTCCCAATTTGTAGCGCTAAAATTTCTAAAACACCTAAAGCCCCTGTTGGTTTTGTTTTATTATCTATCTTATATTGTAATTCCGATTGAAGTTTTTTACTATCAAGAGCATCTACAAAAAAATCATGATGTATCCCGACGGTTTCTTGATATATTTCAGTTATTTCCTCAACAAAAGGACGTTCCTCTTTTTGCTTCCAATGCAATTGCTGTAACATGGGTTGGTTGTCGTAATTAGTGGCTGGTTTCCCAACGCAGAAATACCCTAATGGTTCAATATGTTCGGGTAAATTCAGTATTTTTTTAAACTGATAGTAATTGAGTATCGAAACCCAACCCATAGAATAACCTTGTTCCGTCAAGGATAACCAAATGTTTTGTGCTGCACATACCGCACTGAATTTTATTGCTTCATTACTACCAACAGTGCCGATGGTAAAATTATTCAGCACAGAACGGTCATAACAAATTACCATTCCAAGCGGAGCTTCTTCTATAGCCTCCAACTTTAGCGATTGGTACTGCTCTTTTTGCGAAGCATTATCGGTTTGATTTGCTGCCCTTTCATCATATTCCATGAATAGGCTTTTAATCGCTTTTTTAATTTCAAAAGATTTGATAATATAATACTTAGTCGCATTTGTCAAACCCACAGAGGGAGCCCAATGTCCAGCCTGCAAAGCTTTTTCTATAACCGAATCTGGTACTGCATCATCTAAAAAATGACGGGTATCACGGCGAGACTTCATTATATCATCTAAATAACTCATAAATTATTCTAATTGGATTCCCAAACAATAAAACAATAGTCTTTATAGGTTTGTTTGGTATATTTTGGTAAAATTATTGGTTCTGAAAACAAAGGACAATTAATAACCATCGTATGGAATTCTCCGTTTTCACCACAAGAATCAATTCCTTTTGCTTCTAATTCCTGAGCTAATTCTTTGGTCATTATTTTACCAAGATAGTTTTCTCCCATTTGAGTATTGCAAGAAACAATCATTGTTTCTATTCCATTAGTGAGCATTTCATTCACTAAATCAATTCTATTTTGCTGCCATAGCGGTAAAACTGCTTGAATTCCTACCGCCTTACAAACCTTTTCTTCCCAATCTCTATGAGGTTGCAAATCAATATCACCAAAAACTGCTGCTGTTAATTCGAACTCCGTTTTTATCTCTTGTAATGCTTTTATGTACTTAGCTTCATATTCATTCCAAGTGGCAGGAATAGTCACAATAGGCAAGTTCATTTTTTCAGCTTGTTGCTTTAAAATTGATAATGGCAATCCATGTGAACGGGAAACTTGACCGTTTTCATTCATCATATTCAGTAAAACTTTGGGTTTCATTCCTTGTGCTACCGCTTGCATCATTGCATAGCAAGAATCCTTTCCACCACTCCAAGAAGTTACAAAATTCATTTTTTTTCTTTTATTTTAACTGGAATTCCTGACACCATCAAAACTACCTCATCCGCTTTTTGGGCTAAGTACTGATTCATCCAACCTTGCAATTCAGTAAATTTTCTTCCTATGTGTGTTTCGGCATGCACACCCATTCCTATTTCATTAGTAATAATGATAACTGTCGCATTTTCCTGTTTAACCAAAGCATCAAATTCTGCTTTTGCCTGTTCCAAACAAAGCTCCACATCATTTTTAGTATCCACAAAAAAATTAGTCAACCAAAGAGTCACACAATCTACAATAGCTACTTTTCCTGAAAAATCTATTTCGCTAAGATGTTTTTCTTTTTCAACATTAATCCAACGTTCATCTCTTTCCGCTTGATGACGATCAATTCGTTTTTGGAAATCACCATCCCATTTTCTTGCCGTAGCAACATACATTGGGTTTGATGAAAGTTCCAAGGCTAAATCCTGAGCGTAACTACTTTTTCCGGAGCGCTCACCTCCTGTGATAAGGTAAATCATTTTTTTATTTCTTTAAGCTGTATGCATTATGCAGTAAGCTCCTTAGTGTTTTTTCTATTTTCTATGTTCTTTCTTCTTTCCTCTACTTATAAGGACAATGTCTACATCCGTTATCACAGCAATAGCCTCTTTTCAAATGAAACCAAGTTTTGAAAACATACTTACCATCTTCCAGATAATAATCTATTCCTTCAATTAAATTTTCAGCTCTAGGTAAATCTTTGGCTTTATTTTCTATGGCAGTTTCAGGTGTAATCGTATTTACATACTCATCAATTTTGACAGAGCATGCTTGTTTAAAACACTCAGGACATAAACAATCAACAACAGTTGTAGGAACAAAAATAGGTGGAAAATCATTGCACCAGCATTTAGTCCCTTCTAAAGTATCACCACAATTAAAAGGAGTGCCGCAAGTAGAACATTGCTTAACTTTGATAACATTCATGCCGTAAAGATAGCATTTGTCGATTTTTGGAATAAAAAAGAATCGGATTTTTTTTGCAAATTCTTTTACCTTTGCGGAAAATAAGCACAAACTAATGAAGACTTTTCTCTATAAAGCCCTTTTTATTTCTTTTTTTGCATTTAACATCAGTTGTAAACAAAACGAAAAAACAGCAACTGTTAAAAACACCTCTTCGGAAGAAGTAATTAAATATGCCAGCGGACTATCAATTCACAAATACACAGGATATTCGGTAGTAAAAGTCACCAATCCATGGCCTGATGCTAATAGAGATTTCACCTATATCCTTCAAGAAAAAAACGCAAGTATTCCAGACAGTCTTCAACAATATACTACTATACAAGTTCCCTTAAAATCAATTGTGGTAACCTCAACAACAAATGTTCCTTTTTTGGAAATGTTGGGAGTTGAAAACAAGCTGGTGGGATTCCCCCATACCGATTATATTTCTTCAGCAAAAACAAGAGCACTTATCGATAAAGGGATTGTTAAAAACGTTGGTCAAAACGAACGCTTGAATATGGAAAAATTGATTGATCTATCACCAGAATTGATCGTTACTTTTGGGGTAGACAACAACAATCCCATGATTAAAAACTTAGAAAAAAGTGGTTTAAAAGTAATGATTCAAGGTGATTGGATGGAGCAATCACCACTTGGAAAAGCAGAATGGTTAAAACTCTACGCTGCTTTATTTGGCAAAGAAAAAGAAGCCAGTCAATTATTTGATAATATTACAAAAGAATATAAACAAGCCTTATCATCTGTGACTAATACAAAAGCTACTGCCTCTGTTTTATATGGAAACATGTACAAAGACCAATGGTTTGTGGCCAGAGGAAACAGTTGGGTTGCTCAGTTTTTAAAAGATGCCAAAGCTAATTATTTATGGGCTGATTTAGAAGGTACTGGAAGCTTAGGACTTCCTTTTGAAAAAGTATTGGAAAAAGCAAAAAATGCTGATATTTGGATTGCTGCTGGAACTTATAAAACCTTAGAAGAATTAGGATCAAGCAATCCTCATTACAGTCAATTTATGGCATTTGAAAAGAAAAATGTGTATACTTTTGAAAGCAAGTTAGGGGCTACTGGAGGAACTGTTTATTACGAAATGGCTCCAAGCCGTCCAGATTTAGTTTTGAAAGATTATATCAAAATATTTCATCCTGAATTACTACCCAATTACACACTTACTTTTGCAGAAAAATTAAAATAAATTGGCAAATAAGAAACGAAATACACTACTTTTCATACTCCTTGGTTTTGGATTACTGGCATTATTACTAATCAACATTAGTTTTGGTTCGGTTACTATACCTTTTAAAGACGTAATTAACAGTTTGAATGGTGGACAAGCTAGCAAATCAACTTGGGAATACATCATTATAAATTACAGATTGCCCAAAGCGATAACTGCTATTTTGGTTGGCATGGGACTTTCTATAAGCGGGCTCTTAATGCAAACCTTATTTAGAAATCCGTTAGCGGGACCTTATGTACTTGGATTGAGTTCTGGTTCTAGCTTAGGTGTTGCTTTCGTCATTTTAGGTGCGTCTATAATGCCTCCTTTTTTAAGCAGTTTTTTACTTTCCTCATACGGAGTTGTAATCGCCTCTACTTTGGGGAGTTTTACCGTATTACTTTTGGTTTTAATTGTATCACAAAAGCTCAGAGACACTATGGCCATTTTAGTTGTTGGTCTTATGTTTGGGAGTTTTACAAGTGCTATTGTAGGGATACTCACTTATTTTAGTTCAGCAGAACAATTACAAAAATTCACTTTCTGGTCGATGGGGAGTTTAGGAAACCTTTCATGGTTATCTATAGTGATACTGGCTATTTCAGTTAGTATAGGACTTTTAATGAGTATGCTGTGCATCAAGCCCCTAAACGCTTTACTTTTAGGAGAAAATTACGCCCGAAGTCTGGGATTGAACTTCAAAAAAACACGTCTGATTATCATATTTGCCACAAGTATTTTGGCTGGAAGTATCACTGCTTTTGCAGGACCTATAGCATTTATTGGATTGGCTGTTCCTCATATGGCTAAATTACTATTTCAAACCAGTAATCACTTTATTTTATATTGGAGTACCTTATTAATAGGTGCTGCTATTATGCTTATTTGTGATGTGGTATCCCAAATGCCAGGTTTGGAAGTAACATTACCTATCAATGCAATTACATCGATCATTGGAGCACCTGTAGTCATTTGGTTATTAGTTAGAAAACAAAAAATAGTGAGCTAGCCATGAAAAAAGTACTCTACACTAAAAACCTATCAATTGGTTATCAAACTAAAAAAGGAAATTCGATTATTGCCGAAAATCTGAATTTAGATTTGAATGAGGGCAAGTTAATCACTTTAATTGGTGCAAATGGTATAGGTAAATCAACACTTTTAAGAACCATTACCGGAATTCAAAAACCAATTCAAGGGGAAGTTTTTCTAAATGCTAAAAACATCAATTCTTACCATTTAGAGGAATTGGCACAAAATCTTAGTGTTGTTTTAACTGAAAAACTACCTCCAAGCAATTTAACCGTTTATGAATTGGTCGCTTTAGGACGCCAGCCTTACACCAATTGGATTGGAAAAATGGCATCAGAAGATATTGAAAAAGTAATCAATGCCATTGAACTTACCAACATACAAGAGATTATCCAGAAAAAGCATTTTGAAATCAGTGATGGACAACTGCAAAAGGTATTAGTCGCAAGAGCATTGTCACAGGATACGCCTCTAATTATATTGGATGAACCTACAACTCATTTGGATTTACATCACAAGGTTTCATTATTTAAACTCCTAAAAAAATTGTCAACTACCATGGGGAAATGCATACTTTTCTCGACTCATGATATCGATTTGGCGATACAATTAAGTGATGAAATGATTGTAATGACCAAAAACAACATCATTCAAGAAGATCCTTGCAAACTGATTGAAATGGGCGTTTTCAATACTTTATTTGATGATGAAGATATTATTTTTGATTCCGAAAAAGGAAAGTTCCTTTTCAAATAATTAAGATTTTCTTCACATATTTCTCATTCCAAAAGAGTAATTTTAGTTTCAAAATTCAAACCTATGAAAACTATAATAACTTCAATACTGCTAATCATGGCTTCTATAACTGCTGATGCCCAAATTAAAGCTGTAGCTTATTCTGATGGTGAACAAAAACTTGAAGGACAATTAGCCCAACCAAAAAAAGAATTAAAAAACAAAGCTGGAGTTTTACTTCTTCCTGCGTGGATGGGTATAGATAACAATGCCAAAGAAAACGCAACCGAATTAGCCAAATTAGGTTATATCACATTTGTAGCCGATATTTATGGTGTTGATAAAAGACCTCAAAATACTAAAGAAGCAGGACAACAAGCAGGTTACTATAAGAACAATTATAAAGAATATCAAAATAGGATACAATTGGCATTAGACCAATTGATAAAAGCAGGTGCTAATCCAGACAAAATAGCTGTCATAGGATATTGTTTTGGTGGTACAGGTGCGATTGAAGCGGCTCGCAGCAATATGAAAGTACAAGGCATTGTATCATTTCATGGTGGATTGGGAAGAGATGCTTCTAGAAGCATTGAAAGCATCCAACCTAAAGTTTTAGTTTTGCATGGCGCCGATGATTTTTTTGTTCCCGAAACAGAAATCAAAGCGTTTCAAGATGAAATGAATAAAGCCAAAGCTGATTGGCAAATGGTGTATTATGCTGATGCTGTTCATGCTTTTACTCATAAGGATGCAGGAAACGACAAAAGTAAAGGAACTGCTTATAATGAAAAAGCAGCAAAGAGATCTTGGGAAGCTATGAAGCAATTCTTCATAGAAATTCTAAACTAAAAAAAATACGGTACTTTTTTATTGATTTTATCCAAAATCCACCAAAAAAATATAGCAGTAATACAAACTAAAACGTATTTCACTATTATAAAACCAAATGTTTTTTGTGGTAAAATTTCATATACTAAACGAATAGCATACGGATGGGTAAGATAAATACCTAAAGATAATGTTGAATTGACAGGAGCATCTGAAAAAGATGCTCTTTCTTTTACAATACTAAATGTTAGCATACTCAATAAAGGCAGAAACAAAAGAAAATCCATCGCTTTTACTTTGAATTGATAATACAAACCAACTTCTATCAATAATAAAGCCCATAGAGGAATGTAATACTTCTTTAGTTTTAAAACATTAGGTGCCCATGAATCGTATAAAGTCCCAACAAGCATCATTGGAAAGGCAAAAAACAAAAAATTTCTAGTTGTGCCTATACTTGCATATATAAATTGAACATCTAAATAACGATGCAAAGCATCTGATTGAATCAAAATTTGAAAAACATATCCGAAAGTTAACAAAGAAATTATCAGAATCCATTTTGACAAAATTGTACTATTTTGAACTAAATACAGTAATTCAACTGCGATCACAGTTGCTAACAAATACCATAGGTGCCAATAGCCATAAACTAACTTGAGAATCATATCAAATTGGCTAAACCAACCCAACTTGTAAAACCGAATTAAATCTGGCAAATAAATTATTTGCCAAATCACATATAGTAATAAAATTCGCTTAGCATATTTTAACAAATACGCTTTATCGTTAAGCTTATTTCTTAAAAAATACCCTGAGATTAAAAAGAATGTTGGCACTGCAATTCGGGTAATTCCGCTTGCGATTTCATAAGAAAAAAGACCTTCAAAACCTTTAAGCTTTGTTACAGGAAAAACATGCAAAGCAACAACCAAAAAGGCCATTACAACTTTTAATATATCAAGATTATTATTTCTCATTTTATCTAAACAACAACTGTCTTCTCGCCTCACCCACTATAAAAGCAACCGAATTCGCAATGTTATAACTTCTAATTTTATCACTCATTGGAATCGTAAGGTGATTTTCAAAAGCATTCATTACCTCTTCACTTAAACCAACACTCTCTTTTCCAAAAACCAACCAATCTCCTTCTTGAAATTTTTCTTCGTAATACGATTTATCAGATTTAGAACTAAACAAAAACACTCTTGATTGATCTGGAATTTGAGCAATCCACTCGTCAACATTATTGTATTCTTTCCAATCTAAATGTACCCAATAATCCAAACCTGAACGCTTTAGATTTTTATCTGTAATTTCAAACCCATATGGCTTTATCAAATGTAAACGATTTCCTGTCCCTACACATAAACGACCAATATTTCCAGTATTATTTGGTATCTCAGGTTCTACTAAAACTATATTTAACATATTTGAAATTATTCGTTGATTTGTTTATTCGGCTATTCCAAAATCTTTCACTTCTAAGACTTCGCCAGCTTTTAAATTATGCAAATGTATACTTCCTACCCGAATTCTTACTAATCGTAAAGTTGGAAAACCAACAGCAGCGGTCATTTTTCGCACTTGACGAAATTTGCCTTCAGTCAATGTGATAGAAATCCAACTTGTAGGCCCATGTCTTTCATCACGAATTCTTCTGCCTTCTCCAATATATTCTGGTAAAGATTCAATTTTATAAGACTCACACGGTTTTGTGTTATACCTTATTCCTTTGAAGCCTATTTCGACACCGCTTTTAATTTTATCAATTGCCTCAGAAGTTATCAGACCATCTACTTGAGCGAAATATTCTTTTTCAATTGTTTTACTTCTTACAATCTCGCTCATCATACCATCTGTGGTAAGTAACAATAATCCCTCAGAATCTTCATCTAAGCGACCAATTGCCATAGTTCCTTCGGGAAAATCGAATAATTCACCCAATTTTTTTTTGGGGCGTTTCTTTTCGTAAATGAATTGACTCAAGTAACCATGGGGTTTGTGCAAAATGAAATTTCGATGGGACATATATCAAATTTTAGCAAAAATAAAAAGACCATTCAAAAGAATGGCCTTTAAATTGTAATTATCAAAAATTATTGTCTGCTTTGTATGTAATCTGAAAGTTCATCTACATTACTACTAAAAGAAAAAATGCCATTTAATTTGAAATAATTTTTTGGCTCAGTACAATATTCGTAAGCATATTTTGCAAATTCAAGTTTATTATCCTCAAAACTAAAAGTATTCGCAATTTGAATAATCTGATCTACATTTAAACAGTTATCATTAATAACTTGTTTTGCAGTTTTTAAACGAGTTTCTTCAAAACTTTGTTTTTTTATAGTGCTTAAAGCAGCATTAAAATTGGCTCCAGACATACCTAATCTTCCTCTACATCCTCTTGGTAAACGATCTCCTTCATATGGTCTAGTATCAGCAACATGATTTGAAGAAGATGTCGTTGTAGTAGTAGTTTGAGTAATTGTTCCTCCACCCATAGAATCGTTGATTGTCACCCCCATATTAATCCCTCCTACATTCATACCTACACCCATTGACACACCATCCGTTTGAGTGGTCGTAGTTGTAGTGGTTGTTTGAGAAACACCTGTATTTACAGCAGCTACTCTTGGCTGACCATAATGAACTACATACACATTTGGAGCAGGAATAAAATCAGGCTGCACAGGGATAGAAGAAAAATAATTTAGTTTTGCCTTAGTTTTGTTATTTTTATCTCTTTTAATTTTATAAGTTACATCTGAAAAAACACCATCAACATCTGTTAGCATTAAATTGTTTTTAGATAAATCTGCTATAGTTTTATCTTCAAATTTAATTTTTGCATTATAATATGGCTGATTAAGGTCCTCAACTCTTAAATTTGATTGTGGTACATCATTTATTTGTTCTCCATTCAAAATTAGGATAAATTTATCACCATCTTCAGAAAAAATCGATAGATGGCCAAACTGAGCAAAAGAAAAACAAGAGATAAATAAAAAGGCTAATAAAGTAATTTTTTTAATCATATTTTTTAGTTTTAAATGGTTGAAATTATTTGATTTAGTTTTTCAAAAACAATGCCAATTTAAAAAAATATTTCAAACAAATTATTCTTTGCTTTCGGCTATCCATTTTTTCAATAAAGCATTAACATCCGTTTTTGGATTTTTAAGAATATAAATTGTAGTTCCCTTTTCACGTGCTAATTTATTTTTAATTGAATCAAAAACGACCACTTTATTAAATTTCTTTTCGGCCATTTCAATAAGATACTTTTTATTTCGAGTTTCTTTCACCCAAACTAAAGTTGTAATTTTCTTATCCAAAGGAAACCAATTCACATAATCTGCATTAAAAGAAACTGCTTTGACCGACTTGTTTATAGCATAAAAATTAACCGCACCAGTTTGTCCATAATTATCACAAATTATTAGTGTATTTGATGTATTTCCAATCTTATTAAGTGTCTCATCTGTCTTTTTAGCTAATTCTTGCCAGCCAAGCATATCTGCAAAATCCTGTGGCAAATCATGTTCTTCTCCATCTTCCCATTCCAACATGCCTAACCTTTGATAACGTTCTGGATTGTTCTTAATATATTCTGGACTCACATTTGGAAATGCCAATTGATACATTGGAATAAATAGCAAAACCGGTATTAAAATAGCAATTGGGCGAAGATATTTTAACCATTTTCCTGACAAAAGACTTTCTGTGTAAACAGCACCAAATGCAAGCAAAATTGGATACAAACCAATTGTATAATAAGCTTTAGCCTTAAAAAAAATAAAAATAGACATGGTTAATACAAACGTGATAAAGAAAACTCTAAAAGTTCTAAAAGGTTTGTAGGTCCAAAAACCTATTAACCCAATAATCAACACAAAAAATGCCCCTAAGAAAAATAGTATTTGCTCTTTTATAAAATCGCCTAAATCAACATTTTCAAGTTGTGTTTCTTTAAGTTCTTTCATATGACCTATTACTGGAAAATCATTTTGAAACTGCCAGATCAAGTTAGGCAATACAATTATGAATGCAAGTAAAATAGCATAATACAAATGTTTATTTGCCAAAACTTTACTATGAGTTGTCAACAAAATTGCAGGAAGTAAACCTAAAATTAAAAAGATAATATTGTATTTATTTAAAAACCCAAATGCAAAAACCACTCCTGCAATATATAACCATTTGTTTTTTTCAGATACTATATACTGAATTACCGTATAGTAAAATAAGGTCCATAATAAAATATCTAAACTATTGGGCTGAAACAATATATTCATTCTAGTAATCACTGAGAATAAAACCGAAATTGACCCTAAAATCAAAGCAAAAAGATTTCCTTCAAGAGTCTCAATTGTTTTCCATACAACTACTATAGTTAAAGCACCAAACAAAGCTGGAAAAAACTTTATCCAAAACACAGAATTACCTAAAAGAAAAATTACATATGATATCCAAGCTGAAAGAGGAGGAACAGAAACATAACCCCAATCTAGATGCTGCCCTTGGTCTAAATGTAAAAACTCATCACGGTGTAAACTATACTCTGAAGAAATTAAAGTAAACTGCAACCAAAGTTTAAAAAGTACAAATAGAAGCAGTAAAATATTTTTATTCTTTGAGATAAGTTTCATGGTAAGATTTTATTTACGCAATTTAAAGATTTTTATATCAAACCAAAGCATTAAGGCTTTTTACAATACTTTTTATTGTTTACTTTTACATTATAAAATCTAAATCGATGTCAGAGACCATCCTCATACTAGCCGCATTTATTATTGCTTTAGCCATAGGTATATTTATTGGAAAAGCACTTTTTTCTGCCAACTCAAAATCAGAAAAAGCTTCATTGGAAGAAAAAATAAACGGTTTACTTGCTCAAATAGAACAATTAAAACAACAATTCCTAACGGAAAGAAATCAATGGGAAAATCAATTACGTCAAAGTTCTACTGAAAAAGAATCTATTCGTAACGAAAAAGACGCGCTAGCTATTCAATTATCTAAGAAAGAAGTCGATTTTGACAATCTTCTTGAACGCAATAAAGAACAAAAACAAGAGGTAGAACAACTTCAAGAAAAGTTCACTAAAGAATTTGAAAACTTAGCCAATAAAATCCTTGAGGAAAAGACAACAAAATTCACTGAACAGAATAAAGAAAATTTAAAAACCATACTTTCTCCGTTACAGGATAAGATACAGCTTTTTGAGAAAAAAGTCGAAGATACACACAAAGAAAGCATTGATTACCATGCTGCTTTACGCCAACAAATTATTGGACTAAAAGAAATGAATGCTCAAATGAGCAAAGAAACCTTGAACTTGACTAAAGCTTTAAAAGGAGATAGCAAAATGCAAGGAAATTGGGGCGAATTAGTTCTAGAACGAGTTTTAGAAAAATCGGGGCTAGAAAAAGGTCGCGAATATGAGGTACAACAAAGTTTTGTTACCGAAGAAGGTAATCGCGTGCAACCAGATGTTGTAATCAATTTACCTGATGGCAAAAAAATGATTGTCGATTCAAAAGTTACGCTTACAGCATACGAACGCTATGTAAACGAAGAAGATGACAACTTAAAAGAACAATATCTAAAAGAACATGTTATATCACTTAAGCGCCATGTTGAACAATTAGGAGAGAAAAACTATCAGGATTTATACAAAATTGAAAGTCCAGATTTTGTCTTGCTTTTTATTCCTATAGAGCCCGCTTTTGCATTAGCACTAAACGAAGATGCCACTCTTTACAATAAAGCTTTTGAAAAAAACATTGTTATAGTGACTCCGTCTACACTATTAGCTACGCTTAGAACTATCGACAGCATGTGGACTAATCAAAAACAACAAGAAAACGCATATGAAATTGCGCGCCAAGCTGGAGCGTTGTATGACAAATTTGAAGGTTTTGTTTCTGATTTGATTAAAATTGGAAAACGTATGGATGAAGCAAAATCAGAATACGGTAATGCCATGAACAAATTAGTTGAAGGAAAAGGAAATTTGATAACAAGCGTTGAAAAATTGAAGAAAATGGGGGCTAAAGCTAAAAAATCACTTCCGGAAAGTATTATTAGCAGAGCAGAAAACGAAACTAACACTTTATCTCAATAAACTATGTTACGAAAATTTATATTAATTACAATTGCCACTCTAATCCTTGGTATTATAGTGTATTTTACTTTTCTATATTATGCGACTTTTAGCGAAGGCTATCGCTCTGGTGAGCTTATAAAAATAAGCCATAAAGGAATGATTTTTAAAACTTGGGAAGGTGAATTAAGCCAAGGAGTTGCTGGAGCACAAATCTTTAAATTTTCTATTTTAGATAAAGATGAAAAAGTCATTCAGCAAATGAAAGATTTGCAAGGAGAATATGTTAAAGTAACTTATGAGGAACGCTATAAGACTTTCCCTTGGTGGGGTGATACAGTTTATTTCATCACAGAAGTTGTTAAAGAAGATTCTCCTTTTAAAGTCAAAATCAATAATCAATGAACAATCAATTCAAAAGTGTAAAATCTTCGAAGGTTGTAATCTCTGAATTGATGTTGCCTTCTCACACCAATTTTAGTGGTAAAATTCACGGTGGTTACATTTTATCTTTACTGGATCAAATTGCTTTTGCTTGTGCTTCTAAATTTTCAGGACATTATTGTGTAACTGCATCGGTAGATACTGTTGATTTTTTAGCACCTATTGAAGTGGGAGAATTAGTAACCATGAGGGCTTCGGTAAATTATGTTGGGAAAACTTCAATGATTGTTGGTATTCGAGTAGAAGCTGAAAATATTCAAACAGGTAAAATAAAACATTGCAATTCCTCTTATTTTACAATGGTTGCAAAAGATGAAAGCGGTAATAACGTAGCTGTTCCTGGATTGATTTTGTCAACTGATGATGACATTAGACGTTTTTGCAATTGCATTAAAATGATTGCTATAAAGAAAGACAAGCAAAACCACGAAGAAACCTTTGATTACAAAAGTGAAAATTCAATAGCAGAATTAAGAAAACACAATGTTCAACTAGACCTTATTTAACTTAAAAAAATGAAAAGATTATTATATTCATTACTTTTATTTTCGTTCTTAGTCACTAATGCTCAAGAGCCTAAGAAAAATCAAAAAGCAGTAATTAAAACTAATATTTACTGCGATCATTGCAAAGAATGTGAAACTTGCGGCAAAAATTTTCAAACTAATTTGCTTAAGATAAAAGGATTAAAAATGTATGAATTAAATGAAAAGAAAATGACTATCACGGTCTATTTTAATCCACAAAAAACAAATCTTCAAAATATAAAAGTCAATATTTCAAAACTCGGCTATGATGCAGATGAAATAAAAGCGGACCCTTCTGCTTATGATAAATTAGACGGCTGTTGCAAAAAAGCTTAATTAAAAAACTCTAACTAAATTAAATCCAAAAAAGATATCACCTTTATCCCAATCTCCTGTTGCGTTTGCCAAGAAACCTGCTTCATGCATGCCTTGAGAATTTGTAAAATGCATTTGAAACACGTGACCTCCTGTTTCAATATCAACCCCAAGAGACAAAGGATTTCTGAATACAGATGTAGAAGATCTATTTAAATGTGCTGCATAATCCATATTTACAGACACCCTCTTAGAAATTTTATAACGCCCCCCCATGCCTAATGAAAATTGACTGTTATCTTGATTATCATCAATCACAAAATTTTCGTGAAAATAAGAAGGAGCTAATTCTAAAGAAAGCTTATCATTAAATTTTCTAGAAATTAGGATTTGGTTTACGTACATCATTCTATCACTAAATACCATTTTAGGATAGTTTGATTCTTTCATTTGATTATTAAAACCTACACTATTAAAACCTACAAAAGTAAATGGTAATCCGTTTTCTCTTTGAGGAGCAATAAGGTATTTTATAGAAAAATCATAAGCTTGTTCACTTCTTCCTGCTCCAATAGATACTTTAGACCCCAATCCGTAAATAAATTTGATTTGAGTTACAGCATTATCAAGACCAAAAAAACCTTCGAATCCATCTTTTATTGAACCAAACCTATGTGCAACAACAAAATACAATTCTTTTTTACCAAGCAGCTTAGTAGATTCTAAGTTTACAATTTTTTGAGCCTTAAAAGCCGCTACAACCTCATCATTAGATGAAGTTGAATCTATTTGAGATAATAAATCATCTTGAGAAAAAACATTTAAACTTATAAGAAGTGAAGTAGCTAGGAAAAATAAATATTTTTTTTTCATTATCTTTAAGAAATTTCTATCAAATTTAGCATAAATTTACTATTTTTAAAATAAATTAATAATTATTTTTATTTATCTTTTAAAATGAAAAAAGTAAAATTTATTTTAGTTCTTTGTGTTACTTTCATTTATAGTTGTAGCAACGAAAGTACTATCGACTTAACAGATCCAATTCCTCAAAAAGTTAGTTATACTGTAAATGTTAAGCCAATTATTGATGCTAATTGTATCCCTTGTCACAAAAGCCCTCCCGTAAATGGAGCACCAATGTCATTACTTACAAAATTACAAGTTCAAGACGCCATAGTAAATAGAGGATTAATAGACCGGATTTCAAGAGCTCAAGGTGCACCAGGAATGATGCCTAATGGAGGCACTAGATTACCTCAAACTAGCATAGATATTATTAAGAAATGGCAAGAGGACGGCTTTCTGGAATAATTTTTGAACTATTTTATTAAAATTTTTAAACCATGAAATATAAAATTTTTGTAGCTTCAATTCTATTGACAATTGCAAGCTCTTACGGTCAAGAAAAAGTTTTAACAAAATCTGGCGTAACAACTTTTGAAGCCTCTGTCCCTTCATTTGAAGAAGTAAAAGCAACAAACAAACTTTCAGGCTGTGTTTTAAATACTAAAACTGGTGAAATTGTAGGTTTATTAATGATGAAAGGGTTCAAATTTAAATCGGCCTTAATGGAAGAACACTTTAATGAGAATTATATGGAAAGTGATAAATATCCAAAAGGAATATTCAAAGGAAAAATTCAAAGTTTCAATCTTGAAAATCTATCATCAAATAGTCAAGATTTCACCATAAATGGAACTATGGAAATACATGGAAAATCTAAAGAAATTTCAATCATTGCTAAAATTTCAAGAAAAGACAATACAATCTCGTTAAGTTCTAATTTTAATTTAAATACAGATGATTTTGGTATAGATTTACCTGTATTAGTTAGAAGTAAGGTTGCAAAAAAAGTAAATGTACAAATTGATTATTTGCTGAAATAATTAAAAATTTATTTTTTGAACATTATTCAGTTTACTTAAATCTAGAACTGTAACAGTATCATCTTCGTCATCAAACATTTGCGTAAATTTAGCTCCATAAATCACTTCTGAAAACATATATGAAGATTTTATAGCCACTGTGTTGCTATACATTTCATCAAAAGCTTTTACAAATACAATTACCTCTCCCTCATTCTTTTTAAAATCATCTTCAGTAAAACCATACAAAGGACTGTCATCTGTTATTGGATGCACTATTGTCCAACTCAATGTTAAAGTATTAATCTTATCGTATTCTAAATCTAAATTGAAAAATTTATTTACTTCTACCCCATTTTCTTTTACTATCATTCCAAGATTTACTTTAGCTTCTGCATCAATCAAACTTGTGTTTTTATGAGAAGTAATTCGCATCATTAAAGCTTTACCGCCCTGAAAAGGGGCAATAATTGCATTTTCAGAAAACAAAATATGTGCTTTAGGTTTACTAAATCTACCATAAAACAAACCTGTAGCAATCGCAAATGTTAACAAGCCAAATAAAGCTTCAATAGATGCGACAAAACTAGCCAAGAAACCAACTGGACTAATATGACCATATCCTACAGTTGTAAATGTTTGTGCACTAAAAAAGAAAGCCTGACCAAAATTTTCAGCAAAAGTTGACGGTTGAATACCTTGTAAATATTCTATACCAATTAAACTGTAAATACAAGCAAATCCAAAATTTACTAACAAGTAAAATATAAAAATTATAGTTATGAATTTAAATCCAGAAATGTTTAGCATGGTGTGATACCAACTAATTCTGTCAAAAAAACCAAGGCCTATTTTTTTTACATTTGCGCTTCCGTCCTTGTTTATGAACCTCCCTCCATAATTTGAAGCATTAGTTCCAAAACCAGTCTGTTTAATTGAATTTTTCTTTCCTCTGTTCTTTAATACTGACATGTATTTATAAATATAATTGTAAATTTATAAATTTTAATATTTAACCCAACATCATAATTTATGAGAGCCACAAAATTATTTAATGAATTCTTCGAAAGTGAAAAAGCAGGAGGAATAACACTACTAATTTGTACTTTAATCTCAATACTTATAGCTAATTCATACATAAGTGAAACATATACACATTTTTGGCATTCAAAAATTGGAAGTTTTTCTATTGAACATATTATTAATGATGGCCTAATGACGATTTTCTTCTTATTAATTGGTCTCGAACTAGAGAGAGAAGTATATATAGGAGAATTATCAAATTTGAAAAATGCCCTTCTTCCTATTTCAGCAGCAATTGGAGGAATGGTTATACCTGCTTTAATTTATTTTTTATTCACGAACGGAACAGATTACCATGGCGGGATAGGGATACCTATGGCTACCGATATCGCTTTTGCAATTGGAATACTTTCTCTTTTAGGTAATAAAGTCCCAACTTCTTTAAAAGTCTTTTTAACTGCATTGGCTGTAATTGACGATTTAGGAGCTATACTCATAATAGCTATTTTCTATTCTAAACAAATTGATATAAATTACTTGTTGCTTTCATTGGGAGTATTTTCTATTTTACTTGCTATGAATAGATTAAAAGTTTACAAACTTTTACCTTATCTAATTGGAGGAGTTTTAATGTGGTATTTCATGCTTAATTCTGGCGTACATGCTACAATTACTGGAGTTTTACTTGCCTTTGCTATTCCTTTTGAAAATGGTGAAGAAAAATCAATTTCCTACCAACTTCAACATTGGCTTCACAAACCAGTATCCTTTATAATCTTACCTATTTTTGCTTTAGCTAATACTGCTATTGTTTTATCTTTTGGTAATTCACAATCACTTTTTCCTATTTATGCCTATGCTATTATAATTGGCTTAGTCGTGGGTAAACCTCTTGGTATTTTTATATTCTCTTACTTTTCAGTATTATTTAAACTTTCTAAACTTCCTTCAGATTTAAACTGGTCAAAAATAATGGGTGTTGGAATTTTAGGAGGCATCGGTTTTACAATGTCAATTTTTATAACATTATTAGCATTCACAGATCAATCTGTAATAAATAACGCCAAATTTCATATTATTGTAGCATCGCTCATAGCAGGTATTTTGGGATTAATTGTTCTTAAAAACATTTTAAAAGAAAAAGTGATAGAAACAGAAGATATTTAAAAAGAACTTATCAATTCTTTTTTCATTTAAAACAATAATTAATTAAAAATGAAAAGATTACTTATACTTATACTACTTCTAAACAGTATATTACTGAATGCACGTTTTCAAAATGCTACTATTCTTTTTAATGATGGTCATACTGAAACAGGACTAGTAAAATCTTTCTTAGAGCAAAGAACCATGTCTGCAGGGTTTTCTAATAATTTAGAGCACGAACTAAATTTAGATGATAAGATTATAAAATTTAAGTTATCTGAGAATGCAGAGGTTAAAGATTTAGCTATAGATGATATCAAACAAATCACTATTTTATATGATAACAATTACTCTATGAGATATAGAGTTCTTTACTTAAAAGAGCTTGATAAAAAAGGAAATTTCAAAGAAAAATCGAGAAAAGTCTTTCTTCCATTACTAAAAGAGGGAAAAATTAATATTTATGGATTAAGATATTCTACACAAACAGGTTCTGGCTCTGGCCCTTATACTGGAGAAGTATTTTACTATCAAAATGCCAAAGAAAATTACGCCGTTAATTACTTTAACATGGGGTTTTCTGCAATGTTCAATATCCAAGAAAGAACGTTAAATCCTTTTAGAATTTTATTTAAAGATTGTCCTAATGCTTTGAAAGAAATTGACAATTTCCAAAATAAATGGAATAACGCTAGTAAAGAAGAACGCAAAGCAAAAAAAGAACAAGACAAGAAACTAATGAAAGAATACAGTGAATTAGACAAAAACCAAAGAAAAGATTTATTGAATGTTCACCATTATCAGTTCAATGATTTTGAAAAACTCATTGGATTCTACGAAAATTGCAATTAAAACAAAAGCTCTGAAAAATTTCAGAGCTTTTGTTTTATAAACTCTCAACACATTTAATTGCACATTTTTCTCCATCAATCGCAGCAGAAATAATTCCTCCTGCATAACCTGCTCCTTCCCCACATGGATACAATCCTTTGATTTGCAAATGCTCAAGAGTAATATTATCCCTTGGTATTCTAACGGGTGAAGATGTTCTGCTTTCAGGAGCATGCAAAATTGCTTCGTTAGTAAAGTAACCTTTCATTGATTTCCCAAATTCTTGAAAGCCTTGTCGCATAATTTGCGTTAAAAAACCAGGAAAAACTTGACCCAATTCTACAGAAGTGGTTCCTGGCACATATGAAGTTTTAGGAATTTCATTTGAAACTTTATTTTGAGAAAAATCTACCATCCTTTGAGCCGGAACTTTTTGAGATTCTCCTGCTAAATGCCATGCTTTTTGCTCAATTGCTTTTTGAAATTCCATACCTGCGAGTGCTCCAAACTTTGCAAATGGCTTAAAATCTTCAACTTTTAATTCAACAACGATTCCTGAATTTGCTGTTACTTGATCTCTTTTTGAAGGAGACCATCCATTTGTAACTACTTCACCTGGACTAGTCGCACATGGGGCAATAACCCCTCCTGGACACATACAAAACGAATACATCCCACGTCCGTTAACTTGCTTAACAATAGAGTATGGAGCTGGAGGCAAATATTCTCCTCTAAAATCGCATGAATACTGTATAGTGTCTATTAAACTTTGTGGATGCTCTGCACGAACTCCTAAAGCAAAAGGCTTAGCTTCAATTAAAATTTTCTTTTTATTAAGAAGTTCAAAAATATCCCGAGCAGAGTGTCCAGTTGCTAAAATTATTTTTTTTGCTTCGATAACATCCCCATTTTGAGTTATTATACCTTGAACTTCGTTTGACTTTACTATAATATCTGTAACTCTGGTTTCAAAAAGTACTTTTCCTCCAAATTCAATAATCTTGTCACGAATATCTTGTATAATTTGCGGCAATTTGTTTGTACCAATATGTGGATGTGCTTCAACTAAAATTTCAGGCGTAGCTCCAAATGCAACCAATAACTTCAAAATGCGATCAACATCACCACGCTTTTTAGACCTAGTATATAATTTCCCATCAGAATAAGTACCTGCACCACCTTCTCCAAAACAATAGTTAGAATCTTCATTTACAATATGATCTCTATTAATAGCTTTCAAATCGCGCCTTCTTCCTCTAACATCTTTCCCTCTTTCAATAAGAATTGGTTTTACCCCTAGTTCAATTAATTGCAAAGCAGCAAACAAACCAGCAGGTCCAGCACCAACAACAATTACTTCTTGAGCATTTGAAACGTTTTTATATTCAGGAAGTTCAATTTTTTCATCAGCAATAACATCGCCTTGAAAATAAACAGTAGCTTTAACGTTTATTTTTATACTTTTTTGTCTGGCGTCAATGGAACGCTTGAGCACTGAAACATGTTGTATTTCTGCTAAAGGAGTTTGAACTAACTTTGAAATATGTTCTTTCAATAGCAACTCATTTGCTGCAATTTCTGGTGAGACTTGTATTTGAAGTTCTTTAGGCATAATTAATGGTAAATTTTTATTTTACAAGGATTTCTGCACAAAAATACAAATTTGAAATTTGACAATAAAAAAAGGCTTGAAAAACCAAGCCTTTAAAAAAATTTAAAGTAAAAATTACTGTTTTATAAATTTATAATTCAGTACTTTATCACTTAAGTTTATTTTTACAAAATAAACCCCTGCTTGAAAATCTGATACTGGTATAGAAATAACTTTATTATAGTCTTTAATTTCTTTCAATAAAGTTCCATGAATATTATAAATACTTAAACTTGTGATCTGAAGTTCAGTTTCATTTTGAACATTTAAGAAATCATTTGCTGGGTTAGGATACAATTTAATTGAGTCAGGTAAATTAAAATCTTCTATACCCAAAGCAACTCCATAATCAAGATAATCTGCGACACCATTTGTATTAGTATCATCATTCAAAGGATTTCCATCTTCATTATAATCTTCAAGGAAAGTTAGTGCGCCATCACCATCATCGTCTCTATCTAAATAATTAGGTATTCCATCATTATCAGTATCCAATAATACTGATGCATTTTTGTTGAATACATATTCTACGTTACTCAATACTAAATCACCATCATCATCATTATCCAAGTAATTAGGTATACCATCAAAATCAGTATCATCATTTGCTAAATTACTGTCATTATTGACATCTTCTGTTGAAGAATTCACCCCATCATTATCAGCATCGTTTGAACAATCAAAAACACTCAATGTCACTGTTTTAATAATTCCATTTTCTTTAGCATAAATAATTTGAGGATTTGAAGTATTTGTATATCCAGTTAAATTGGCTATTGGATTGATAGTTGATTGAGCATCTGCAAGAGTAGAATAAAAAAATACTCCCGATGGATTTGCTGGTGCTAAATCATTAGCCGCAACCAATAAATTAAATTCTTGAAAACCATCTGTATTGTCATCACAACCAACAAAAGAATAGTTGGGATAATAGCCAGCTCTATAAAAACGCCATCCTTCATTACTTGCTGTCCAGTTTCCTGTATTTCTGCCTGGAGCTGCTAATGCATTTGCTCCATCTTTGACAATACCTAATACTCCTCTACCTCCATTCCAGGCATTACAAGCTTGACGATCAATAAGCTGAATATCAATAGTACTGGTTGCTTCACTCAAAATCATTTGAAAAGAAGAAACTGCTGAGGTATTGCATGAAAAATGAGGTTGATTATTAAAATAAACAACAAATTTTCTATAAGGAGCTGTACCATAAATTCCATAAGTTATGGAACCAAATCCAGAGTTATTATACAAATCTTCAAAACAACCTAAAATAGAATTTGTAACTGGAAAAGAAACATTTGGTATTTGACTACTAAAACTCCACGGTGACACTCCTCCTGCAGAGGTTGTAGTAAAATTGATAAAACCATTGGTACTAACGATAATTTGATTATACGTTACCCCATAAAAATCAAAACTAAAAGGTAATGGAATGACACTCGAATACATATCATCTAATGCATTTAAAGGAGTCAAAGTGCCGATAAATGGCTGAAATGGTATAGGAGTAACATTATAGTTATTTTGGGCTTTTCCATTAAAAACCAATAAAGAAAATATTATAAAAAGAATGTATTTTTGTTTCATACTATTATTTATTTATTACAAACAAATATATAGTAAATTTTGATTCGAATTTTTTATGAAAAAAATAAAACTAATTTGGGATTTTAGAGGCCCAGCTTCTGCAAAAACCGCTCAACATCACGAAATCCATTTAAAAGAATATATTTCTATTGAAAAATTGCCATTAAAAATTACAGGATTTGAAATTATAAATGACATGCACACAATAGCATGGATGGTAGTAAATGAAACCTACATGATTCAGGTAAGAGATGCTTTAAAACCTCATCGTGGAGAAATTTATGAATAAAAAAGAGGAAGTTTAAACTTCCTCTTTTTTAATTTGCTACTTCACTGATAAATTTTATTCGCATCAAGCGTAATTCTTCTGTGTCGAATTCACCATCAAATTCATCAAGAGCATCTTGAATTTTATCTGATTGTGATTCCATAAAATAGTCGTGAATTTCTTCTTGTTGATCTTCGTCAAGAATATCATCAACCCAATATTTTATATTCAACTTTGTACCTGAATAAACAATTTGCTCCATTTCCTTCAATAAAGCATCCATATCTAAACCTTTAGCTTTAGCAATATCATCTAAAGGCAACTTACGATCTATATTTTGTATGATATATAGTTTAAGTCCAGAATTTGCCCCTGTAGATTTTACAACTAAATCATCAGGACGCATAATTTCATTATCCTCGACATATCTTGCTATTAAGGCTACAAAATCTTTACCATATTTTTTTGCTTTACCCTCGCCAACACCTTGAACATTGCTCAATTCATCAATTGAAATAGGATATTTTAAAGCCATGTCCTCAAGTGAAAATTCTTGAAAAACAACATAAGGAGGAACGCCTTCCTTTTTAGCTACTTTTTTCCTTAAATCTATAAGCATTGACATCAAAGCCTCATCAGCAACACCCGAAGATTTTGCAGCTGTAACTATTGTTTCGTCTTCACTTTCACTATATTCGTGATCTTCAGACATCATAAATGATGTTGGATTTTTAATAAAATCCAACCCTTTTTGAGTCACTTTTAAAATACCATAAGATTCAATATCTTTAGAAATAAGTCCGTCCACCATAGCTAATCTAGTTATGGCCATCCAAAAACGCTCGTCATGATCTTTCCCTATTCCAAAGAATTTTTGGGTATCAGTTTTATGGGCTTTTATCACTGCATTTACTTTACCAATAAGTGCAAATACAATTTCTTTTGATTTGTAAATACTCTTTGTTTCTTTTATTACTTCAAGAAGTTTAACAACTTGATCCTTTGCTTCTACTTGTGGTTTAGGATTACGAACATTATCATCCATATCGCCTCCCTCTCCTGTTTCATTATCAAACTCCTCACCAAAATAATGTAATAAAAATTTACGTCTAGACATAGAAGTTTCTGCATAGGCCACAACTTCTTGAAGCAAAGCAAAACCAACTTCTTGCTCTGCCACTGGCTTTCCTGCCATAAATTTTTCTAGTTTCTCTACATCTTTATAGGAATAATAAGCTAAACAATGCCCTTCTCCACCATCTCTTCCAGCACGTCCAGTTTCTTGATAATAACTTTCTAATGATTTAGGAATATCATGATGAATCACAAAGCGCACATCTGGCTTGTCTATTCCCATTCCAAAAGCAATTGTAGCCACAACCACATCAACATCTTCCATTAAAAACATATCTTGGTGTTTGGCTCTCGTTTTTGCATCAAGACCTGCGTGATAGGGAACAGCAGAAATACCATTTACTTGCAATACTTGAGCAATTTCTTCTACTTTTTTTCTGCTCAAACAGTAAATGACTCCTGACTTACCTTTATGTTGTTTAATAAACCTAATAATATCTCCTTCAACATTTTTAGTCTTAGTGCGTACTTCGTAAAACAAATTAGGACGATTAAACGATGCTTTAAAAGTATTAGCATCTGGCATATCAAGGTTTTTCAAGATATCTTCTTGAACCTTAGGAGTAGCTGTAGCGGTCAAACCTATAATAGGAATATCCCCTAATGCCTTTATTATATTCCTTAAATTTCGGTACTCAGGTCTAAAATCGTGACCCCACTCAGAAATACAGTGGGCTTCATCAATAGCTACAAAAGAAATTTTTTCTTTCTTCAAGAATTCAACATACTCTTCTTTAGTAAGTGACTCAGGAGCCACATAGAGTAATTTAGTAAGACCTTTTGAAATATCTTTCTTTACTTGAGCAATTTCAGTTTTGTTAAGTGAAGAATTTAAAACATGTGCAATACCATACTCTGAACCTAAACTTCTTAATCCATCAACTTGATTCTTCATTAAAGCAATCAAAGGAGAAACAACAATAGCCGTACCTTCCTTGATTAGAGCAGGTAATTGATAACACAATGACTTGCCTCCACCAGTAGGCATTATTACGAAAGTGTTTTTTCCTGAAACTATGCTTCGAACTACTTGTTCTTGCAATCCTTTAAATTGGTCGAACCCAAAATATTTTTTTAGCTCCTTATGTAAATCAATTTCGTTAGAACTCATCCTATAATAACAGTATTTTTATAAATTTGCACATATAAAGATACAAATTTCTTTTTCACACACAAATTTAAAACTATTCTGTTTTGATAACAAAAGAAAATATTCTGGCTAGTGCCAAAAACACCATCTTATCCCAAAGTGACTCTATAGCTAAGCTAATCAATTACTTATCTGATGATTTCGCAAAATCTGTAGAACTAATTTACAAATGTAAAGGGAGATTAGTCGTTACAGGGATTGGAAAAAGCGCTATTATTGCTCAAAAAATGGTAGCAACTTTTAACTCAACCGGAACTCCAAGTATGTTTTTACATGCTGCAGAAGCCATTCATGGTGACTTAGGAATGATTCAGCCAGACGATGCTGTAATATGCATTTCAAAAAGCGGAAACAGCCCTGAAATTAAAGTTCTAGTTCCGCTTTTAAAACGTTATGGCAATCCATTAATTGGAATTACAGCTAATCTTACTTCGTTTCTAGGCAAAGAGTCAGATTTAGTTTTGAACGCTTACGTTGAGAAAGAATCTTGCCCAAATAATTTAGCTCCCACAAATAGTACAACTGCTCAATTAGTTCTAGGAGACGCATTAGCTATTTGCTTAATGGAAATGAGAGATTTTAAAAGCGAAGATTTTGCTAAATACCATCCTGGCGGTGCATTAGGCAAAAAACTCTTATTAAGAGTAACAGACATGCTCGACAGAACGCACAAACCAATGGTGAGTAGTAATTCATCTATAAAAGACGTTATTGTAGAAATATCTGAAAAACGTTTAGGCGTTACTGCAGTGATAGAAAATAAAAAGTTAGTTGGTATTATTACCGATGGTGACATTAGAAGAATGCTTAATAAAACAGAAACAATCTCAGGATTAATCGCAAAAGACATTATGACAATTAACCCTAAAACGGTTCAATTAGACAGTATGGTTATTGATGCTTTTAACACAATGGAAGATTTTTCAATAACTCAGCTTGTAGTTTTTGATAAAGAAGAATATGTAGGTATAATTCATATTCACGATATTTTAAAAGAAGGGATCATATAAAATGGCGAAGAAAAGTTTAAGTGAAATGTCCTTTTTAGACCATCTTGAAGAACTTAGATGGTTATTAGTTAGGAGTTCTTTTGCTATTGTAATACTAGCAATAGCAGTATATTTTGTATCAGATTTTATTTTTGACGACATTATTTTTGGACCAACTAGGGTTGATTTTATAACGTATCGTTTCTTCTGTGATGCCTCACATTATTTAGGTTTTGCAGAGACCATTTGTATAGAAGAACTTCCTTTTACTATACAAAACACTAGCATGGAAGGACAAGTAAATGTATTTGTTTGGACATGTATTACCGCTGGTTTTATTTTAGGTTTTCCATATCTTCTTTGGGAAGTATGGAAGTTTATTAGCCCTGCGTTATATGAAAGTGAACGTAAATATGCAAAAGTATTTGTTTTTACGGCATCACTACTTTTTTTTATTGGTGTTTTATTTGGCTACTTTGTAATTGTTCCAATGTCAGTAAACTTTGTTGCCAGTTTTTCTGTAAGTAACATAGTGAAAAATGAATTCAATTTAGAATCCTATATCAGTATGATTAAGACCTCTGTAATTGCAGGAGGGTTATTTTTTGAATTACCTATAATTATCTATTTATTGACAAAAATTGGATTAGTCACCCCTACATTTTTACAAAATACGAGAAAATATGCCGTTGTAATAGTATTAATTATTGCTGCAATTGTAACTCCACCAGATGTTGTAAGTCAAATCACTGTAGCAGTACCTATGTTACTGATATACGAAATCAGTATTTTAATTTCCAAAATAGTAGTAAAAAAACAAGAAAAAAATGAGCAACTTAGTACAAGAGTTTAACGATTATCGTTCTAAAATGAACGAAAAATTATTAGCAGATGACAATAAAGTCATCAAACGTATATTTAACTTAGACACAAACACTTATGCCGAAGGTGCTTTAGATGTAAAAACAAAAGAATTGTTGGGCTTAGTCGCTTCAGCAGTTTTACGTTGTGACGATTGCATTAAGTATCATTTAGAGACTTGTTACAAATTAGGCATAAATAGAAAAGAAATGATGGAAGCTATGAGCGTTGCCACTTTAGTAGGCGGAACAATTGTAATCCCCCATTTAAGAAGAGCTTACGAATTTTGGGAAGCTTTAGAAGAAACTAAATAATTGTTAATATGGCCATTTGTAGATTTGATTATTTGTTACTTTGCACTTAATCAAATTATCAAATAACCTAATAACCAAAAAAACAATGATATTAAGAGCAGATAATTTAATCAAAACCTATAAAAAAAGAACCGTTGTAAAGGGAATTTCTGTAGAAGTGAATCAAGGCGAAATTGTGGGTTTATTAGGCCCTAACGGAGCAGGAAAAACAACCTCTTTTTATATGATTGTAGGACTAGTGAAACCAAATTCTGGCAATATCTATCTTGACGATATGAATATTACAGATTTCCCTATGTACAAACGTGCTCAAAACGGAATTGGTTATCTAGCTCAAGAAGCTTCTGTTTTTAGAAAAATGACTATTGAAGAAAACATTTTAAGCGTATTACAGCTAACTAATTTGTCAAAACAAGAGCAAGAAGCAAAAATGGAAGCCTTGATTGATGAGTTTTCATTAGGTCATATTCGCACCAATAGAGGTGATTTACTTTCGGGCGGTGAGCGTCGTCGTACAGAAATTGCTCGTTGCTTAGCCACAGATCCAAAATTTATCTTACTTGACGAACCTTTTGCAGGAGTTGACCCTGTTGCAGTAGAAGACATTCAGCGTATTGTTGCAAAACTTAAAAATAAAAATATAGGTATCTTAATTACTGACCATAACGTACAAGAAACACTTGCCATTACTGATAAAACCTACTTAATGTTTGAAGGTGGAATCCTTAAAGCTGGAGTTCCTGAAGAATTAGTGGAAGATGAAATGGTACGTCGAGTGTACCTAGGTCAAAACTTTGAATTGAGAAGAACTAAGATTGAGTTTTAGAAATATGCACCCCACAAAAGAACAAATAGAAAAATGGCACAATGACCCTAAAAACTGGAAATGGGGTTCAATCTATTATAACCCTGAAGATCCAAGAGGTTGGGTAAGCAAACGTATTGAATGGATGGGATGGACCGTAAATTTTGCCAATAAGAAAGGTATTGCAATTTTTGCAGGTCTTTCGATCATCATTATAGTTATGATGGTGTTTTTACCTAAAAAACATTAGAAAAAGTGTATTACTAATTGTAATACACTTTTTTTATTTAATCCTCAAAATCAATATTGGAAGGTTTCTCTAACATCTTCTTTTCTGTAGTATCTTCAGAAATATCTCCTAATATTTCAAAAGAAATTCTATCAAAATAAACTTCCCCTGTTCCATTTAGTAGCACTCCATAGTTTAATGTTTTACTGTCTTTTGGAACATTTAAGATGATTTCACACTTTACCCAATCATTATCGCCTTTTAAACTTCGGTTAAACATATTATCAAAACTTAATGTTTTACGTTTACCTTGATCATTAACACCATCGACTCTAAGCCACATTCCTGACCAATTTTTAACATTTTCGGTTTTTACATAGCCTGTCATTTTAATTCTTTTACCTAAATAAAATCTAGACTCACAAGTTTGCATCAATGTCCCAAACCCATCAATATCATCCTCAATAGATTTTATGTATGCACACTTTTTCCCTGTTTTACTTTTAGAGCTATTCAACCCTGTTTCATAACTCTTCGGTTTACTTCCTGTTTTAAACCATCCATTAACATTTTGTGCTTGACTTTCACTTCTAGTCAAAAAAACTGCAGTAACAATTAAGATAATAGACAATACTGATAATTTTTTCATTGTGTTTTTCTTTAAATTAAACAAATCTTTAATCCAATTTGTATCTGATGACGTCTTTTCATTTACAATTGGAAAATTTGAATTATAATAATCATACTCTAAAACTGAGAAAATAGATTTTATAGTAAAACTACGAGGAGTAACTTCAGCTAATTCTATTCGCTGAATAGTACGTAAACTTACATTACACATTTCTGCAAGTTCATTTTGTGTCAGTCCTTTTGAAAGTCGTAACTCTAAAATTTTTTTTCCTAATTCTGGTTGATTCATAATTCAAATTTGTGTTACAAGAATAACAACTTCTAAAAAACACCCCAAACCTTTGTCATTAATTAGATATGACATTCTTACGACATTTAAAAATTGAATTGATTTACAAGAGATTAAGAACTATTTCAGCAATAATTCTTTCATTTCAACAGAAGTGCCATTATAGATATTAACATCAACTCGTCCTTTTATACCTGGAACACATCCATTTTCTGTAAGTTGCCAGATCGACCATTCGTCATCAATATCTTTATAAAAAGCAGTATAATTTGCAATCCAAAAAGGATATTCTTCAAAATCATCCTTTAAAAAATCTTCGTAATAACTTTCGCTACTATAAATAATAGGTTTAACACCATAATGTGCTTCCACTTTTTCAAGCCATCTTTTTAATCCTACTTTAAGACGCTCAATCGATTGTGTTTTAGGCAACTTTTCAATATCAAGAACAGGAGGAAAATCTCCCTCTACAAGAGTGACCTGCTTAATAAAGTTATCTGCTTGTTCAATAGAATTTTCGTTAGGACGATAATAATGGTAAGCTCCACAGATAAAACCTTTTTCCTTGGCTTTCTTCCAATATTTTTTAAACTTTTTATCAGCTCTTTCGTTCCCTACTGAAGCACGAACAAAAACAAATTCTATGGGATAGCCTCCATCAATTTCTTTTAATTTTTCCCAGTTTATTTTATCTTGATATTCAGATATATCTATACCAAATGACTTCTCTATATGAGCATCGAGTACTTTATCGACAGCAACTTCACGAGGCTCAATAAAAATTTTATCTGTTTTAAAACCCAGATAATAGGCCAAAACATCTCGCTGACTAAAAATCACGACAATTAAACTGAATATCAAAATCAGTTTAAAAAAAATAGAGCTTGAAAAAAAAGAGGGTTTCTTAGCTGTTGTCTTAACACCTTTTTTAGTTGGAGGTCTTTTAACAGTAACTTTTTTTACAGGCATAAATTACTTTTCCTTTTTAATAAATACATTATTGATTACCGATAACAAAACATAAAACAAAATAATCAAAGGAACTCCTAAATATTTAAAAGCCAAAAGAAACACTACCGAAACAGCTAAAAAGAAAATCTGTAACGCATTTTTTTGAAAAGAAAAGTTTTTGATTTTAAGTGAAAATAGAGGAATTTCAGCATTCATAACATAAGCACTTAAAATAGTGATAACCAAAAGAACCTTAATGCATTGCAATGACTCCGACACAATTTCTATACCTGAATATTGAATCACTAAAGGCAAACTTAAAATAAATAAAGCATTAGCAGGTGTAGGCAACCCAATAAAAGAGTCCGTTTGACGTGTGTCTATATTAAAATTAGCCAATCTAAAACAAGCACCAAGGGTAATTACAAATCCTAAAAAAGGAATTATCATTACAGAATTATCCCAAGAATTAACATCAATAACTTTATCTGCACCAAAAGAATGTAACATAAGCTGAAACATCACAAAACCAGGTACTACTCCACTAGTTACCATATCTGCTAATGAATCTAATTGTAATCCTAACTCGCTTTGCACTTTAAACATTCGTGCAAAAAAACCATCAAAAAAATCAAAAAATATCCCCAAACTCACAAATAAGAATGTCAATTCGAACTGTTTTTGAAATGCAAATACTAACGCAATACAACCACAAAAAAGATTAAGTAGTGTTAAAATATTGGGAATGTGCTTTTTAATATCCATCAGTAAAGTTAAGTTTATATATAAGAAAGCAAATTTAACACAATAACTTTATATAGAACAGAGTTTAATATATCAGATTTTTATTTAATCTTTGCTGAAACTATTTTCCTCTTGAAAAAACTAGTCTTATTTACATTTTTAATGACCATTTCGATGGTTCATTCACAAACTATACGAAAGTACTCTAATGAGTTCATGAATATAGGAGTAGATGCACGCGCCTTTGGTATGTCTAATACCATGGTTGCTCATAGTGGTGATGTAAACTCAGGATACTGGAATCCAACTGGTTTATTAAAAATTGAAGATAGTGAAGCTGCTTTAATGCACGCCAGCTATTTTGCAAACATTGCTCAATACGACTATGCAGGATTTGCAAAAAAAATTGATGATAGAAGCGCTTGGGGAGCTCACATTATTCGATTTGGGGTTGATGATATCTTAAATACAACACAACTTATCGATTCTAACGGAAATATTGATTACAATAGAATCAGTTTGTTTTCTACTGCAGATTACGGTGTAACCTTTTCATACGCAAGAGAACTTCCTATTCAAGGATTTCAATATGGTGTAAATGCAAAAGTTATCCGAAGAATCATTGGAGATTTTGCCAGTTCTTGGGGTTTTGGATTCGATATTGGATTACAATTTCAAAAAGACGATTGGCAATTTGGCTTAATGGTTAGAGATGTAACCACAACGTACAACATTTGGAATATCAACGAAGAAGAATTCCAAAAAATTAAAGACGCACAAACACAAAGTCCACTACAAAACCAAGATTTACCTGAAAATAGCGAAATAACATTACCAAAAGCGCAATTAGGAGCGGCAAGAAAATTTGATTTTCACAACGACATGAGTCTTTTAGCTTCAGCAAATTTAAACATGCAATTTCAGCAAACTAATGATATTATTTCCACAAGTTTTGTAAGTATCTCTCCTGCCCTAGGATTCGAATTTGGTTACAATAATCTAGCTTTTGCAAGAGCTGGAGTTGGAAATTTTCAAAACACATTGCAAATTAGCGGATCTGAAAAAGTAAGCTTTCAACCTAATATAGGCCTAGGATTTCATTACAAAGGCATTTCGGTTGATTATGCTTTAACTGATTTAGGAAACCAAGCTTCGGCATTATATTCAAATGTATTTTCACTGAAAGTAGATTTATCCATTTTTAGATAAAAAGCAATATGAAAAAACAATTACTGCATCTTTTTATTCTGTTAAACAGTTTAATTGCTTTTTCACAATTTAATCCAATAACACCCGAAACAAAGATTAGCATTCTTACTGTTGATGTAGCTAACGAATCGCATACTTTGTATGGTCATACTGCAATTAGAATCAAAGACGATAAAAACAAATTTGACTATGTATGGAACTATGGCATGTTCGATTTTAGAACCGAAAATTTCATATTAAAATTTGTTAAAGGAGATCTTCAATATTATGCAGCAGCATATCCTTACACCGATTTTGAATATAGCTATCAACAAGAAAACAGAAGCATTTACGAACAGGTTTTAAACATTTCTTTTCCTGAAAAACAAAAACTGTTTGAAAAACTTAGTCAGTCCTTATTTTCTGAAGATAAGTTTTACACTTATAAATTCATTGATCGAAATTGCACTACTAAAGTAATTGACATTGTAAATGAAGCATTACTTAAAAAACCTATACAAAACACATTACATAAAAATGAAAGCTATCGTGATGTTTTATTCCCATATCAAGAAAAACAGTATTGGTTAAACTTAGGAATCAATATCATTTTTGGCCATCGTCCAGACGAACAAGCTAAGGTATTATTTTTACCTCTTGATTTAATGAAAGTTCTAGAAACTACTACATATCAAGGAAAACCATTAGCAGAAAAAACAAAGACATTGCATATAGCTTTTGGCCCAGAAAACGAATTTAACTTTTGGAACAGTTGTTATGCTTTACTTCTTTTCCTTCTTCCATTTGTTATTATAAACAAAAAGGCACTTAATGTTGCGTTTTTGAGTATTTTTGGTCTTATTGGATTGTTTTTCTGTGTAGTTGGATTGTATTCATTACATAGAGAAGTCCTTTGGAACTATAATATTTTAGTGTTTAATCCTTTGTTTTTAGTTTTAATGTATGTGTTACTTAAAAACAATTTAAAAGCTATTAAAAGAATAAGTCTTATCTGTTTAATATGTTTAGGAGCTTATGTAGTATATATGCTTAACAAGGCTCACTTGGTATTGATTTTACCTCTAATACTAACATCTACCATTATACTTTTAAGATTGCTTCTTAAAAAGGAAAAGTAATAATTTAAAGTTATTTTAAAATTACTGACCTCGATAAAACAAAACGGTACTGATAGTTTTAACTGTTATATTCAAATCTAAAAACAAACTACGATGCTTGATATAATACAAATCGTATTGCAACTTTATTAAACTATCCTGCAGCGTTTCTCCGTATGAATAATTTACTTGCGCCCAACCTGTAAGTCCTGGCTTAACCACATGTCTTGTCTCATAAAAAGGCATAATTGCAGCTATTTCTTTAACAAAAATTGGCCGCTCAGGTCTTGGACCAATAACAGCCATATCGCCTTTTAGAACATTAATAAACTGAGGCACCTCATCAAGTCTAGACTTTCTTAAAAATTTTCCAAAAAAGGTAACTCTACTATCTCCAGCAGTGGCAAATACAGCTCCATTTGCTTCAGCATTTTCTACCATAGATCGCAACTTGTAAATTTTAAAAACCTTACCGTTTTTACCCACTCTTTCTTGAGTGTAGAATAAAGGTCCATGATTACCAATCATGTTCCCTATTAAAACTAATGGCAAAATAATAAGTCCAACTGCCAAACCAGACAACGCAACAATGACTTCTAGAAATCGTACAACGCTTATATACAACTTGTTTTGATTGCTTCTTGAGAAAGGAAAATATTTATAAAAATCTTTTTCTACATATTGAACTGGAATTCTATGCGTAATATTTTCATAAACCTGAGTATATTCACGAATCATAAATCCTTTCTCTAAAAGACTTATAAGCTTATTGTATAATCCAACTGTGATACTTTCTGTTTTTTGTGATGCAATTACTATTTCTGAAACAGGATTTGATTGTAAAAAAGCATCTATTTCATTCAATTCAATTGATTTAATTTGCTTGTAAGCTGCGCCTCTTGTAATCGTTGATTCTAAGTTAATAAACCCAACAATTTTATAATGAGGATCAACATTTTGAATTCCTTTTACTAATTCTGCTAATTCTGCCTTATCACAAACCAAAATAACATTCTTTACGAATCTTGTTGAAGCTAAAAATTTAACATAAATCATTCGCCAAATTAATAACGAAAAAAGAATTGCAAAATAAAAGATTACTATTTGCAATCTGTTTTCAGGCAAAACCGGTGTAAAAAAAGGTGTTAAGAGATAAACTAAAACTGTCAAAGAGGTAGTTAAAACGACGCTCCTTAATACTTGATACTGATTACTAGCCACTTGTAAATTATACAGTTCGAAGACAGTTCCAAAAAAGAGAATATAGAAAGACAGTACAATAGTCCAGTAAAAGTTTTCAGAAGATATAGTGAAATAATGAAACTCAAAAAAACCTCCTAAAAAATGCAAGAATAACAAAACGACTATAACATCAAAAAGTCTGAGGAGCACTTTTCGTTCAGAAACTTCAAAATGTATTTGTTTGTTTTGGCTCATATTTAAGGGCATTGAAGATCCAGATTATATTACCCAAATAACAGCAAATTATTTTAAAATATCAATTACTTTAAAACATTTATCCATCCTTTTTTTACTTCTTCCCAATCGAACTTTTCTGCAATCAATCTTCCATTATTTGAAAGTTTTTCACTCAATTCATTGTTTATCAACAAAGATTCTATAGCTATCACCATACCATCAATATCATTTGCGTCAACTAAAAGTCCTGAAAAATTCTCTTTTAGTAAATATTTCATTCCACCAACATTTGTTGAAACAATAGGTAAACCTAAAGTCATAGCCTCAATAACACTTACCGGAGTGTTATCAAAGTTAGTAGTATTAATGAAAATATCATAATGCGTTGCTAAATTACACCATTCTTCTTTAGATAATTTACCTGTAAATTCAATATTTAAACTCAATTCTTGAGCATACTTCTTGGTTACATCCAATGAGCCATCTTTATCTGGACCCACCATACATAATCTTGCGTCAGGATACTTTAGCTTTAATTTATGAAAAACATCAACAGCCATTTTAGGATTATAAATAGCAGCAAATGCTCTAACCCAAAACAATTTAGGCTGACTATAATTTCTTAATTTAAATGGATATTTTTCAATTTCTATGCTATTTGGAATGTGAATTACATTTTCAAAACCTCTTTTTTTAAATTCAAACATCAAATAATTTGATGGTGCAACATTTACATAAGAGTTTTTAAAAATCAATTTTGAAATTTTTACACTTTTGTCTAGTCGAGAAGGAAGATTTCCTCCATGTAGAATTGGGATGTATTTAATTTTAAACAATCGACACAACTGACTTGCAAAAAAAGAATACCAAAAAGCAGAGGTACTATAAGTATCAAGTAAAACATAATCAACTTTTCTGTTTTTAAGAATAGATAACATCATGTCCAAAAACCTTAGAATTTGATTCGTTTTCGATGAACTTGTTACAACTAAAAAACCTTCACCCTCCAACTGCTTGCTCAAGGTATCTATAGTGGTTGCATTTAGCCCTTTCTTTGTTAATTTATTCCCTATGTAAAGTAGGTTTTTCAATAATTGTTACTTTAAGTAGTGTTAATGCATAAATAAATGCTGGTGCAGCAATTCGCATTGCAGCATGATTAATTGTTATTAGCCAAAATATAAAAAAGGAAAGTAAAAATATGTGTTGCCTATTTCTAAGGAAATAAAGTAATGGTGTAAACAATAAAATCAATAAGTTTAATATTCCAAACATTCCATGTTCTGAAAGTGTTCTTGTTACCTCACTATGTGAAGCTGATGCTGTACCCGTTATTTCTTCTCTATACTCTTTTCCTTTCCCAACACCAATTCCTAGAAAAGGGTTTTCAAAGAAAAGTTGTAACTCTATTGCTGCTAAATCTTCTCTTCCAGAAAAAGCACTTGACTTTTCTCTACCTAAAGCATCTTTACCTTGATATCTGTTTAATATCATACCTCGGGTTTGAGTAATACTATAACTAAAAATTGCAATTGCTAAAACAACACATCCAAGAAACATTCCATTTAACTTCATTTTCCCTTTTAATGATACAACAGGATAAACTAAAAGCATAAGTAAAATAATCATTGTGATTCCTCCTATGAAACCTCCTCGCGAAAAAGTAATTAAGCCTCTATAAGTAAATAAAATTAATAAAATTAGATTTATAAAAATCATTAAGAAGTTTTTAGAAAACAGTAATGCTCTTGTAAAAGCTAAAAACATTCCTAAACCCAACACTGTCGAAACCTGATTAGGCCCAAACCCCCCTGAGGTTGCAGAGTTTGAATCAGTACCAGTAACTACTTCTTTTATACTTGGATTGTATAAAAAAATATAAACAAGCATCGCTATTAAAGGATAAATCATCCATCTTGTTAACTTGTCAAAATCATCTAATTTAAAAACAACATCGGCAACATAAATACAAGAAACTGCCAAACATACAGAGCCTGAAAGATTAAAAGCAATTGCTTTTCTAATTTCTGTATCAAAATTAAGGTCTAAGATTCCAACAATTAATCCTGGAATTAAAAAAAGTAGAAAAATAAAATAGGGTGTTGCTTTTTTAGAAACTCCTTTAAAATAGATACCCAAAAGCAAAAAAACAATAACACAGTATTTGCCATACTCATTGCCGATATTAGCTTTAGTCATTCTTAAAAAAACCTCCGCACCAACTACATAAGCTGCCCAAAACAAAGCTTCATTGCCTAAATTTTGTTTTTTTATAATACTATAACATCCCAGAAAAAAAATAAAAGCAGAATAAACCAAACCAATAGGTTTGAACAAGAAAACAATTCCGCCAAGTAAAAAATGCAAAAATAAAATTAAGAGATAATTATTGCTTAGAACCTTTTTTTCCATAATTATATAGTTCATACTTAAAGCTCATATACTACACGTCTTTAAGTTTTAAAAAATTTTATTTTCTAAATTTTTTAAATACTTATCAAAAGTAAAGCTTTCAGCCAAATTTAAAACAGAATTTGATTTTTCTTTTAAAACCTCTTTATCTAAAATAGTTGCTTTTAACAAAACATCCGAATAAGTTTCAAACGAATCAATCTTCCAGACAAAACCATTTTCTTCATTTATATAATGACTAATACTTCCTACATCTGAAACAATAGGAATAGTACCATAGCAAGCTGCTTCGGCAATAACTTTAGGAAATCCTTCTGATTTTGATGGTAAAAGTATAAAATGAGACTTTGCCAAAATAGCATGCACCTGATCTTTTGCTAAAAAACCGTGATACTCAACTTTATCTTTTAAAAAAGCAAGCTCTTCTTTACATGTACTCAATAAATCACCATCTCCAACAAAATGAATTTTTTCAATAAACGCAATTGGTATTTTCTTTAATGCTTCTATACAACTCAATATCCCTTTGGCTTCATCAATTCTGCCAACAAAACTAAATACAAATGGATGTTCAAACTTTTTTTCTTCACCTTCCATTTTTCCTACACTTAAGTCATTATTGGTAAGACATGGGTTTTCAAATGAGATACAATGATTGGGTTGATGGTCCCAAAAACCATTTATAGTAACTTTGCATCTACTAAAGTTTTTAATTAACCACCATTTTTGAAACCTATACGATAAAGGTGCTTTTTTTTGCCCCCAGTTCCCTGCATACTTTACCCAAAAAATAAATTTTCTAAACAATAAAATTGTGAAAATGGGTAATAAAAATAATCCAATACTAGTAGGAAGCCTTAACTGTACTTCGGTTGCTCCTTTAACAGACTTAAGAACTGTAGTGATAATCCTAGGTATTTTTGTTAAAATCAAAAATTTCTTTACAATCCCTTTTCCTCCATAAGGAGGTATGGCTACAAATTCAATGTTTGATTTTGTATAAGGCAAAGAACTATCTGGTGGTAATTGTTCATACAAACATGCTACATGAGTTATATTTTGCCAATGATCTGCTAAAAAATCAAGTTCACTTACTGTAGAACCCCAACCTTTAATCAATCCATCAGAATCCTTATAATGCTCAGTGTGTGATATAACTACTAACTTTTTCCTTTTCATGATTCAATCACCTCCAAATATTTTTTTATCACTTTTGACCAATCAAATTCTTTAGACCAAATTTGAGCCTGCTCAGCATATTTTTTATAATTAGTCATGATTTCAAAAAAGGCTTCTTCTATTTCTTGACTATTTTGAGGCGAAACTAATCTACCCGAATATTTGTCTTTTATAGCATCAGCAATACCACTATTTCGGGATCCAATAGCAGGAACACCAAGATAATTAGCCTCTACAACTGCAATTCCAAAACCTTCAACATCCCCATTTCCCAATTGTTCACTTAACATAAAAAAAACGTCTGCTTGGGATACAATATTTTTTAAATCTGAATCAGTAAGTACACCATGAAATGTTACACAATCTTCAACTTTTAGTTGATTGGCCAACTCTTCAAATTTTCTCTTTTCGGTTGGAATTCCTATGATATGATAATGAATTTCTGGAAAATTTTTTTTGAGTACTGGCAATACTGAAATAACATTTTGTTGCCCTTTTCTAAATGTTACATTACCTACAGTAACAATAATTGGTTTTCCTTTTATATTGCTCTTCAATAATGTTGAATCTTCGTGTAAAGAAAAACCGTTATTAATGACTTTAATATTCAATTTTTTATTCTGTTGTAAAGCTAAATCTTTGGTAAACTGAGAAACAGCAATTATTTCATCATAACTTTTAATAGCCCATTTAGTAATTAACCTACTCCATTTCCCACCAGCTAAAATTTCAGATCCATGCAAAACAGCTATATATTTTTTCTTTGAAAAAAAAGTTTTCATGAATGCTCCCATCCACAATGAAAACTTTCCCGAAGCAATAACAATATCATGAGTACTAATTAAGGAAAAAGCTTTAATTACCCTTTTTAGATAAGTAAACCTATCTCTCTCTATTCGATGTGTTTGAAATGGTTGTTTACTGTCAAAATCAATATCTTTTTCATAATGACGATAATCAGTCAATACTGACATTTCATATCCAGATTGCTGAAGTCTTTTAACTAAATGATATGCATGATTACCTATACCACCGGGAAGTGGTGGGAATTCTGAAGTTAATACTAAATTTTTTTTTAAACTATTCAATGGTTCCTTTAAAATATGAGTAATTATAGATGTCTTTTTTTTCTGAATACATATAATTCAAATACATTTCAACATTTTCTTTTACTCTATTATTCAACACACTTTTACCTACTACCCCTTTTTTATTAAAATGCATCTCTCCACCAACACCTAAATCAAGACCATAGATATCCAAAGGCAAATTCATTTTTACAGATAGCATATAACCAAACAACAATAAAAACATACCACTATTTTGTACTTTTATAGGCAAACCTCTGTCATAATAAAATTGATGAAAATCTTCAATGTTAGTTGTAGCATTTACGTTTGAATCTAATTCATTTATAAGAAATATTTTTTTGTTTCCTAACAACTTATAATTTTTAAATAAAAATTGAAATCCTTTATCATGCTCTTTTGATTTTTGATAATAAAAAAATATTTTTTGATTTCTTTTTAAAAATGAGGCTTGTGTTGCGAGCACTTTTTTGACAAAAAAACCATCATTAACATAATAAAGAAAGTCAAAATCATTAACTAATGAATAACCTGAGTTAGTTACTAAATATAAACAATTTTCAGAAAATTTAGCTTTATTTGCACTAGGACCACTGCATAAAACAACTATTCTTTTCTTGTTACTGTATTCTGACAAAATTTCATCAATTAGTAAGGTTTTTGTGCCCACTTTACTTTTAATAAAAAATGTTTTAACACCAATAATAAGGTTGTATATTTTTGCTAGTATCCTCTTTTTTAACAACTGCATATTATTTTTTTATCATTACACATTGTAATGTTGCTCCATTAAATCTACCAAATAATGACATTAGGAAAAACTTATAAGTAGAACTCTTATTCCAATTGAAATAAGGAAATCTTTTTGCTTTACAAAAAATAATTTCAAAATCATATTGAGAAGCAATGTTCTTTATACTTTCAATTGTAAAAAAATTTAAATGAATTGGCGGTCCAGACTGGAAGATGTTATCACCTGGTTTACTATAATTCATCCTCTTATCATAATTCGGAACAGTAAATCCAAGATATTTTTGAGACTCTAATTTTTCAAATGCTATTTGCAAAAACAACTTTAAATCTTGAAGATGTTCAATAACTTCAAAAGCTACAATGGCATCAAAACATTCATCAACATTATTTAATGTTGAAAAATCCCCTTCAACAATATTCAAATTAATTGATCTTGCTTTACATACAGTCTCTTTATCTAATTCAATACCAAAATAATTGACTTTCTTTTTTTTTAAAAAATTGGCAACAATTCCAACTCCAGCTCCTATTTCACAAATATTATTAACATCGTTCTTTAATAAATATTTAAGAATTTTAAGTTTTGGCTTACCTATATTAATGTTTGTCCCTTTTTTAAGCTTTTCAAATTCTTTTTGATGTGTATTATATTGAAGACTGTCATTATATAATTGATTATAAGTCGCTATGAAATCTTCTTCAGAAAAAAAAGTTTTTGTAAAAATTAATTTACATGCAGTACATTTAACTAGATTAAATTTTTGGTTAATTAATTCAATTTCTGAATCACAAACTTTACATTTAGTAAATTCTTTCATATTTTTTTTTATTAATTTACGAAGCTGAAATTTAGAATTCAGCAAATAATATTTAATTACAATTTCCCTTTTTCAATTTTCCTAGATGAAAGTTCCCATGATTTACAAATCTGATAAAAGATTAAAGGGGATAATAAAGGAAATAATACAAAAGAAACTATTTTTAAAAATTTATTCTTTTTAAACTGATAGGGCACTAAGGATGGTAAAATAGAATGTAAAATATACAATCTAGTCGTAGAATTTCCAAAATATTTTCGTGATAAATACAATACGCTAGGTACTGGCCTTGGGTCAAATATTTTTTTAGGACGCCATCCATCCCAACTCCCCATTTGTCGAAGACCTCCTTCGTTTACTTTCAAATGAATTCTTTTTGCCCTTGGATTAGAAATGTTTTTATATCCAACTAAATAAGCTCTTAAACCAAATTCACCATCACCCATTCGTTGCTTTTCAAACTGTCGGTCAAAATAACCTATTGCTTCAAAAATAGATTTTTTAAGTAAAACATTTCCTGTATCCAATTGATCACTCCATCGAAAATAACTGTAATGCTTAGGTACCTCATCTCCTACTACACTTATTGAAACACCGGAAGACAAATCGGCGTTAAAATAATCCAAACATTTTAAATGTTCTGTTATCCAATTTTCATCTACTAATGAATCGTCATCATACAATAAAATATAGTCTCCTTTTGAATTTTGTATTGCTTCATTTCTTGCTCTCCACAAGGCTTTTTCTTCTTGAAACCAATATTTCAAATCAAGATTCCAACCTTGGTAAAAATCTTCTTTAAAATCATCTGTTTGATCCACAACAATTACCTCAAAATTTGTATAAGTCTGTTTCTCTAAATCACTAAGTACATCTTTAAGGTATTTGTATCGGTTTAATGTAGGAATTATTACAGATATAAAAGGTTTACTTGCAATCAATTCACTCTCAAAATCATCATAATTAGAATATATAAATACTTTTTTAGAATAATCAACCCTTTTGACATTCCAATTTTTTAAAAAACCTAAAATTTCTGAAAATGGATTTTTGAAAGTTATCAATCGCAAAAACAATACATAAAACACCCAAGCTTTATGAAAGTTCTTTCTCAAAAACCGGTATTCATCTACGGCAGAAAATGAAGTTTTTCCCCATACATTAATACCTTCTTGATTCTCCTTACTAATGAAGCCAGATTGAAAAGCTGCCCAAGCCAAATCATGCTCCTGCGCCTTGGTATCTCTATAATCATTATCTTTTTCAACAAAAAAACCTAAAGATTTTAATTGAGTTTCCGATGGAAAATAACTAAAATCTTTATAGGGTTTTAAATTAAAATACCAGATAGGTTTTAAATATTGTAAAAAGTTAAAAATCATTCTAACAAACTAAATATATTTTTAACGGAAAGAACATCCTTCCAGAGTTTTCGATTAAGAATTTGTAAATCTATAAAATCCTGATTAGATATGTTGTTATGAAAGTCCAGTATTTTTTGAGCAATCTGATCTCTTTCCTCCCATTCAACCCACACCATGTGTTTTTTCCAATCAATTTTTTTAGGAAATGGTATCAAACAATCAGTATTCACAAAAACTGGAATTTTTCCCATCATCAAAGTTTCATACAATCGCACAGAAAAATTTCCTCCACCTCGAACACATATTACATAATCAGATTCGTGAATATTTTGGTAGTATTCTTTTGTTGTGAATTCAAGGTCTTCTGCTGTTTGTGCTCCTGCACGGTATTTTTTTCTGTAAATAAAATTATTCTTGATTTTTTTTTCTGCTTCAATGATATGAAGCAATTTGGCTCTTTCATAGGCCGAAGCAAATAGAGGTTCCCAATCTTTTCGCATAGGGCTTTCTAAAAAACGTCGACAATTTTCTTTTAAACATTTTAGAAGTTCTTTGAAACGTTTAGCTTGAGACACTGTAGCATGACCACAAAAACCTACAACTGGTTTTGGGCTTTTTTCATATGGGATAGGATGATCGTGATGAAAGAGCCGCTGAAAATGATCTGAAAGCATTACAGGAAATCCTTTATTATTAATACTCAATTGCGATTTAAAACCACCCATTCGGAAGTAGGTAATATTGGAAAATTCAGGAAAAGCCACCCCAAAATCACCTGTTATATATCCATAACCTCTCTTGTTTACCTTTATTAATTCATTATTAATGGCTGCCAATTTATTTTTAAGCTTTTGATTATAATATTGATTCACAGAAAATGGTAGTATTACTATTTCTGCCTCATTTATATTACTCACTAGTTCATAAGAACTATCAAAACCCCATTTTTGTTTTTCAAAATCAAAATCAATCCATTGATTATTATAAAAAAAAGGACGGGCTAAAATAAACAACTCGCGTTTATCTAGAATAGAGTAATCTGTATGGGCAATGTAAATTTTCATTTCATCAAAAATTATAAAATGAGATAAATTCTTCTCTTTGTTTCTCAATAGAAAATTCCTTAACTATCCTTTCAACAGCCATTCTCTTAACAACTTCTTTTCTTTCAAAATCCATTGCTAATACTTTAATAATTGTATCAGTTAAAAATTTCGGCTTTCTTTTTTCTACGACAAAACCAGTAACGCCATCAATGATGTTTTCTGTCAAACCTTCTGCATCACTTACAATACACAACTTGCCCATCGCTTGCGCTTCCAAAACTGCATTGCAAAATCCTTCTTGTAAACTGTATTGAAGATAAATATCCGTTTTTTTAAGTAATTCATTTATAGATTCAGGTAAAAGTTTTCCAGTAAAAGTAACACAATTAGTTAAACCCAATTGATGTATAGCAAATTGCAATCGCTCCTTTTCAAGACCATCACCTATAATAGTGTATTGAAAAACAACTCCTTTTTCTTTCAATAAAGCCAATGCTTGAAGTGTATACTCCAATCCTTTTATCCAATGCAATCGGGCAATGGTCATCAATTGTAAAACCGAACCACTCTCTCTTTTTTCTTCTGATGAAAATAAATTGATATCAATTGCAGGAGTTATTTTAAAAATGCTGTCAGAGGGAACACCATTTTGAATTAATGATTGTTTCATTCCATCAGAAAGCACATGGTACTTTACCACTTTAGAAAAAAGAAGCTGATAACAATTTTCATTTTTAATTGGGTATACATAGTGGTCAAAACCTCTAAAGCTTACTGCCATTTTTGCTCCAATGGCTTGCGCAACATTTTCTCTATCTAATACCATCGTCCCAAAACCAAAATGCAGCCAATCGAGCCTCTCAGAAAGAATATGACTATTAACAACGATGCTTTTCAAACTATCAACAATAGACATTTTATCTTTTCTATTCAAATAATATAGGGCTCGAGAAGTTTTAAAATGAAAAAGCAAAGATCCAATCAATGCAAAAAAAATGTTACTAAAAGTTAAGATTGAATTTCCTGAAAGTGATACAGTTGTTTTGGTTATTGATTGAAAAGGATTATTCTCTTTTGTTTTGTTTACAAAAAGTACTACCTCATGTCCACTGGATTGTAACCCTTTAATTTTAGCCGTAAAAAAAGTCTCTGAATAGGCAGGAGCCGAAGGTAAAACGAGTCCTATTTTCATAATTTAAATTGTATTACTGCACTGTACAATTCATTCATATCACCAATCATTTTTATATCAGAATGTTGGCTCTCTAAAGTTGTTCTAGCGCACAGTGTTATTTTTTGATATTCATCTAATGAAAGCTTAGAGACCTGCACTAGTTCATTAGCAATTGCTTCTGGATTTCTAACTGGCACTATAAAACCATTATCCCCTGACACAATTACTTCAGCCAATCCTCCACAATTTGTTACTACTACCAATGTTCCTAAAGCCATAGCTTCCAAAACAACGTTTGCAATCCCTTCTTCAATACTTGGCAATAAAATGACATCTGCTAATTGAATTAACTTTTTAACTTCTTCAAATACAACATTTTTTTTAAAAGTCACTTTATTTTCTAAATGCAACTGATGACGTTGAAAAAGCAGTTCTTCATCATTCTCAACACCTACTATAGTGTATTGAAAATCAATATTTTTTTCTTGCAAAATGGCACAAGCATCTAACGCATAAGAATATCCTTTGACCCAATGAGAACGACCTATCGAAAGAATACTTAAAGAATTATTTAGTTTCGATTTAAGTACAAATGGAAAGCTTTCTAGAGGCAATCCGCTATACACTACTCGAATTTTAGAGGCTGATGCACCATATTTTTGTGCTTCTAATGCTATTGATTTTGAGACAGCATGAAAACCATTCATTTTTGGAAAATAATTTCTATATGTCTCTGCTAGTTTTTCATCGTCTTTTGGGCTTATGGTAATATGTGTCCCTCTTAGACTCAAAAAAATCTTCATCCCAAACTCTTGTACCCAGATCCAATCATCGATACTTTTTGCCCATTGCAAATGAAAAATATCGGGGCGATGATATAAAACAGGATAATATTTTACTTTCAAATTTTTCTTATTGCCTTTCTTAGAACTTATAATGGCATCCAATTTTTTTTTATCGGAAGCAAAAAACAAAAACAACAAAATAGTATATCTAAAAAGTAGGTATAATTTATGCCATTTATTACCATAGGTGAATTGTTTAACATTTTTAGCATACAAAATACTTTTTTGTTGCCATCCAAACAGATAAACAAAATGTCCTTGAGCCGCAATACCATCTATCAATCGTTCGATAAATGTAGTAGTGGGAACTACTCCAGAATAAATGGCCACTTTTTTAGGAGTCATTATTTTTTAAGTTTTGTAAACAAAGATAAGGTTAATAACATACTTACTGGATGAGAGTAATAAACAGCATCTCCATTTTTAAAATTAACATAAAACTGTCGAACAAGATCTTCTGAAACTAAATTCTTAAAAAATTCATTGTCAAACAGCCATTTTTGCAATTCTTTATCATTTGATTCTCCTAAAAACTGTAATTCCCAATTGCGTTGAACTAATTGTTTGGAAGCAACTGTCCTCTTTAATTTATCATAAATTTTATAAGGCAAATTCCATGGCTTTTTATCCCATTGATAGTAGTATAAATTAAACGGACGGTGGTCTTGCCATGCAATTGCAGCCAAAGCTGGCATCCTTAATTTTAAATATTCGATTTGAATTTGTCTGCCCGAAAGATATTTCTCTGGTACCGAACATATAAATTCACACATCCTATTATCATAATAAGGTAAAGATATAGATCGTGTTGACTCAAAAACAGATAAATTTACACTGGTCCATCTAGGTGCCCAATACAAACTTTTAAAAGCTCGAATTTGAGCATTTGCGTTTGGTATGTTAATTTCTGAAAGCAATTGACTTATTCTTTCCAATAAATAACTTTTGAAATCGCCGTCTAAACCCCAAAATTCCCATAAAGCTTCTGCCAGCTCCATACCTCCTTTTTTGACTATCTTTTTAATGACAATAGCTACTTGTTCGTCGAACAATAAATCATCAGACACTCCCATATCATCAAACAACACATCTCCCCAATGACCTAACGAAAAAATATCACCCATAGACTCATATTGATCAATAAAAGCCATTTGTCGCGGATGAGTAAACTCCGAATAACAACCATTGATTTTGGCTAATCGTTCAATTTTCCCCCATAAATAAGCATTAGGCACTTTCAAAGCTTGAAAAGGGAATCCGCATGTTTGCGCTATTTTTTTACTGTATTTTGTTTCATCATGTCCTCCCTCAAAAGCATAACTATAACTCTGCACTTCATTTCCCAAATGAAACAAAGCCGCTGCTTGAGTTCTACTATCTAAACCACCCGACAGAGGTAGAATAACTTTTTGATTGCCAACCTGCTCTTTAATGATAGTTTCAAACAAAACAGCATATTCCTGAACAATTTGTGATAATGGCCTCTCTACTGGAGTGTAATGCCATTTAAAATAAGGCTTTGATGCTATAACAACATCATTTTCAATTTGATAATCGTGTGCTGGTTTAAGTACTTTTTGTTCTTTGTAAAACGTATCATCCTCTAAGAAGAAACCAGTAGCTGCAAAAATACAGATAGCTTTATAGTCTAGGGTCTCCTGACTACCTAAAAAGGTAGATGAAGTTGGAATAATTAGATTCTTAATTTTTTTCATTTTCATTCAGCAAACTATCTCGCCATCGTAAAAAAGGTATTTCAATACAATAATAGGATCCGGTGGCACAACCAATTATACCTACTAATTTAATAATTAACGGGAAATCCCATGAATAGAGCCAAATCTGTTGCCATAAATAAATTGAGTAGCTCCATAAACCAATAGTAATCATAACTTTATGATTTAACAATCTAGTGATAATTGAATCTTTTGGGAAGTTTATGAAAAGCATAATGATTATCCCAATACAAATGTTTATAATTGACAATCCAAGCAAATTATATAAATAACGTATTTTCAATCCAAACATCTCAACAATTTCCGAACTGTTTAACACCATTATTAAAAGTATAATTAAAAACAAAAAAATAATTTTATTCCTAAAGAATTGAAACCATTTCTGACTTTGTATTGTTCTTCCATTGATTGCCAATATTCCGCCAATAGCCAATGCATCAGCTACGGTTTCAAAAGAACGGTGGTTTGACCCTTTTAGAATATCTGGAATGAAATCAAAAAACAAGTAAGAAGTTCTAATAATGGGTACTATCAAAATAATTACCATGAATATGGTTATGAGCTTTTCTTTTTTTAATACTTTTTTATTGACAAACATAAAAAGCACTGCAATTAAAATATAAAATTGTTCTTCAACAGCTAGAGACCAAGTATGTCCAACAAACCATTGAGGAAATTCCCAATCAGATCGGGGTTGGTAATTTACTAGAAAAAGAGGTGCTCTCCAAAATTGAGAGCATTTGAATATGTTTAAAAAAATTAAAATCAGAAAAAGAACTATCAAGTATATGTAATATGCCGGAAATATTCTAAAAAATCTTTTAAAATAAAACATTTTCACACTGAATCTATCTTTCTCAATATCTCTTAACAGAATTTGAATAATCAAATAAGAAGAAATTATAAAAAAAATATTAACCCCTAAATATCCAACATTTATTAATGATGGTCTAAAAGCATGGTCATAAATTACAAAGAATATAGATAGCGCTCTAATGCCATCCAAAGAAGGTATTCTTTTACTGATTTCATTATTCATATTGAAATATTTCGAAGTAAAGCTCCTGATGTGCATTTATAAAAGCATTCATGGAAAAATGGTTTATACAGAAATTTCTGAGATCCTGACCTGTTTTCAGCCTTTCATTAACTGATTTATTTTGAAAAACCGCTATTTTTTGACTTAATTCCAAAGCATTTGAAGCTTCAAACAATAGTTCTGGAAAATCTTTCAACACATAATTAATTCCTGAAATATTAGATCCTAATACAGGAATTCCCATTGTCATGGCTTCAACCAAAGCCATAGGCATACCTTCCTTTCTACCTTCATTTAAAGTAGGAATTACATACAAATCAGCTTGAGATAGAAACAATCTCACATCCGTATGTTTACCTAAAAAGAATATTTGATTTTCCATTTGCAAATCTTTAACCAATTGTTTCAGTTTGTCAGCATAAGAATCTCTGTCATCTCCCAAGACTTCCAGATGAATATTGGGATTATTAAGCAATTGAATAGCCTTAATTAAAACTTCAATTCCTTTAACAGGAACAAGATTGGCAACAGTAATGATTTTGAAAATTGCTGATAGTTGTTTTCTGGGGAACAAATCAGGATTGTAATATTCAGTGTCAAGTCCTAAAGGAATTAGTTTCTGTGCTTTTTTATATGGAAAATAATCTCTCATTTCTTGATTGATAGTAATAATGAAATTACTCCAATAACTTTTAATTTTCCAATGTATATTTCCCCATGTCATGGCCTTTTTGGTAAATACAAATTTAGCACCACCCAATCGTGCTGCTAAAATTTCGGTCCAATCACTACTCCAATGCCAAGAATGTACAATATCAAATTGGTGCTGTTTTACAAAACTTCTGAAAGGTTTAATTCTTATTACTAGATTAAAATAAGGTCTGAGCGGCACTGTCGTTTTCATAACATGAATTGGGAGTCCTAATTTTTTTACTTCATTAAAAAAAGCTCCTTTTTCATTACCACAAGCAATGTGCACTTCAAACCTATCTTTATCTAATCCTTTGGTCAAATCGTACAAAACCTTACCGCTTCCAGCGGTATCAAAATTAGGAATGGTAAAGAGAATTTTTATTTTTTCAAACTTACTTGCCATTCTTCAAAACTATGTAAATTTAAATATTCCTTTCTATTTTCTTCAAGCTGGCTATATTCATAATACTTATTTTGAATTACCCCATCAATATTATTAAATAATGGAAGTTTATTTTTTGAAATTACACCCACTCCCCAATCTGTGTTAAAGCAAATTGAGAATAATTTATCTTCATGTCTGAATTTATAAAAAGCTTTCCAAGTAGTTCCATTCCAAAAAGTACCGGCTGGCGAATTTACAAAATCATAATTCTCTCTTTGGTGGTATTCTGATGGCGGATTACAATCGTGTAGAATAATAAACCCATTTTCTTCAATATGATCTAAACTATTCGTTATATCTTTTTCTACTTGATTTGAAATATGTAAACCATCAATAAAAATTACATCAAATTTTACTTCAGAAAGTTCATCAATTTTTTTTGCATTTAAATTTTCAAAAAAAATGTCAGAAGTCATCTTAAAATCGACTGGATTTTCTTTAAATTCAACTCCTGGATCAACCGAATATTTATTCTTGCAAATAATTTTATTGAAATTTTTATTAGGGTCTCTTACTCCAATTTCCAAATAATATTCTGATTTGGTTTGAGAAACAAAAAAATTAATTATTTCAGTACGTCTAGGTCTTTTTGCTATTTCTATTTCACTTTTTAAACTCGTTTCAATAAAATAATTATCATTAAGTATTTTGTTTCCAGTTCTAATTTTCTTTAGAAGAACTACAATTTTCTTTTTAATTATATTCATATCTAAATATATACACTTTTATTATTCAAAAAACCTTTTAAATCTTCCTAAAAAATATTTCCCCCACCTTTTATCAAATGGATTTTGGACAAAAAAACGAATGAAGTTTAATGGGAATTTCTTCAACCCGAAACTAGATAGTTCCATCAAATGCTGTGTTGTCATGGCAAATTTATAATCTTTTTTATTGATTAAACTTGGATATTCATAATAAAAGGATCGAATGAGTTCTCTTGAAGCTGCATATTGTTTTGTTTTGTTGGATGTTACCGAGTTTCTGTCGTTTCTTCTGTCTAGTAAGACCAACGATTGATGAATCCCATAAATATCTGAAAACAGGCAAAATCGCAATACATAAGACCAATCGATGCTAACACTGGGGTAGTGTTTTGAAAAATACAAGCCGTTATTGATATGTACCGATTTTCTAAACATTATGCAACTATTTGCTACTTTTATTTGGTTCCTGTAATTGAGTAAAAACATTTCTTTACCCTTTGGATATTGTTTTCCATTAACCAATAATCCTGGAAAACGCATCGTAATTTTCGCTCCATCCCAAAAATCAGCAATTCCTGAAACCAAACCTACGGTTGGTTTTGAATCTAAAACTTCAACTTGTAATTGAAGTCTTTCTGGGTAATAAAAATCATCTTGTTCAGCTACAGCAATATATTCACCTCTAGAAATAGAAACCAATCTATTCATCGTTGGGCCTAATCCTAAATTATTTTCATTAATTAGTATAGTAGTATTCTTGAATTTATCCTTAAAACTATTTACTACTTCTAACGAATTGTCTTTTGAACCATCTATACAAACAACTAATTCAAAATCCTGATACTTTTGCTCCAACAAACTTTGAAGAGTTTGGGCCAATGTTTTTTCACCGTTGTATATAGGCAGAATTATTGATACTTTTGGATTCATCTCTTTTTAAGAAATTTATATTTAATTTATTAGATTATAAAAATTAGTAACTTCTTCGACAACATTTTCCCAATTAAAAGACAAGGCATTTAATCGTGCGTTTGCACTCATTTTGTTTTGATCGTTTTGGTCCTTTAGTAGTAAAATGGTACGATCAACCAAAGTCATATAATCCCTATCGGGGATCAATAGCCCACAGTTTTCTTTCACATAGCCATAATTACCACCAACATCTGATGTTATAACTGGTAAACCACAGGCCATGGCTTCTAAAATTGAATTGCAAGCTGTACAGTTAAGTAAAGGTAAAAACAATAAAGTGGCTTCTTGGTACATTGTTCTTAAATGTTCATCGTTTAGACCAGAAAAAATAGTGACCGAAGCGTCTGAAATAATCTTATGGGCAAAATCTTGTCGCAACACGGCATTAATTTTTATATTGGGTATTTTCTCTTTTAGTCTTGGGATGGCATAATTCAAGGCTTCAAAATCTCTCAAATGCTGACCAACAAAAAGCAAGGTGTTTTCTTTTTTCACGTTTTCATCAGGATAAAAGAAAGAAGTATCTACGCCATGCGGTATAAATTGTACTTGCTCTAAATCAAGCCAGTTTTTTAAAAAATCTACCTGATTTATTCCAACAGCAATAGCCCCGCTTAACTTTTGCAAGTATTTGGTATCTGAAATCGTTCTTGACAATATTTCAGGTGGCTTGTGGAATGTGGCTATGTTTTTTGATTTGTTTGGAAACCAACCAATAGCTTGTCGTATATCTCTTTCGCCGTTGAGATAATGCACCAGAACTTTTTCCTGAACAGAAGTAAGGTACTTAATCAGTTGGAAATTTTTATGTACACTATTACTATCGTATAAGCCGTATTTTTGACTGTTTCTTTTCTTTGCAAATCTCGCTATACTTTCTGACAATATAGACTTACCTTCAATGACAGTTACATTATCTATATACTCTATAAGCTTGGCATATCCAGAATAACCGGAATGATGTGACGAGCGATGATGTAGGATGACTTTTTTCATTATTCCTTTAGAATATTTTTAAAAAAAATATTTGGAGCAATGAAAGCTTCGTAGTACTTTCTAGCCTCAACTCCTAATTTATTTCTTTTTTCAGTATCATACATTAACTCTTTACATAATTCTATAAGATGTTGCTCTGAATCAAAATAAATCAAATGTATATTATCTTTTAAAGGATAAGGGAAAATAATATTATTGTTTTCAGCTATAATACATTTTCCTTGAGACATAAATTCCGGCAATGTCCAACCAGTTGATAAAGTAAGTCCTCTAGTATAAATACATATCCCGCAAGATTGCATGGCTTTTAAAAAAATTTGAGCATTTCCATCAATGTTTGACAGACAATCATTATAAGGATCAGTTAATGGCGAATCCTTTTTTAAACCTCCAATAAAATTATTTGGAAAGGCTTGCTTCAATTTTTTTATTAATTGTATTCGTTGTTGATGAATCTCCTTGGTATCAAGATCATACTCATTTGGAAACAATCTTTTTTGATAAAAAATAAGATCTGAAAGGTCGCTTTCTTTATAATCATTAAAATCTTGTAAACTTCTGGTGTTTTTAAACGTTTTTATTTTCTTCAAAGTATCAAAAACAAGAACTTGTAATCGTGATACAATATTTCTATCCATTTTAATCAACTGAACTGCCCTAAATAGAAAAAAAAGTAAATATATTTTACACAAGTCATTAAACTTATCAGGTCGAACCATAAAAGGTAAACCTAACGGCCTAATCTTATTTTGGTATTCTCCGGGTAACAAATTAACATACTCTTCTAAATAAGTTCGTTTAAAAACAATATCAGCCATTTCAAAGGAAGCCGTAGAAAATTCATAGGGGGAATCATTCAAATCAAAAGCTAACACTTGTTTATTGCCTTGTTTTTTTACTATCTCGATATATGTGATTTTTGAATACCAATGATTACTATAAAGTTGTTTTTTTGATTCTACCGATAATTTTCCCTTTTTGTTTTTATTTATAATTGAAACGTTAAAATGTATTTTGTTTTTTCTACAAAATTCTAACAGTGATGTATATATATAACTTGAGTGATTTAATTCTAAGGGAACAAACCATACTATTTTTTTAATGTCGCTAATATTATAATTAGTCATTATACTCAAATTTTACCCTAATTAGGTTAGAGCAGATTCAATTGATTCTAATAAAACCCTAGTCGTTTCTTCAATACTATATTTGTTTACCGCTGTTTCTCTGGCATTTGTTTTCATTTGTTTTACGACATCCTGATTTTGAAAAAACCGAACAATTGCTTCAGCATACTCCTCAGGTGTTGATAAAATTCCATCCACCCCATTGGTAATTACATCGGCTGGTCCACCCGGACAATCCATACCCGCTACTGGCGTTCCACAGGCCATACTTTCAATCATCACCATTCCAAAAGTCTCTTTATCGCTAGGCAACAGAAACAAATCGGCTTCCTGGAAATACTTAGGCAATTCATCGTGCTCTTTATGTCCTAGAAAAAATACTTTTTCCGTTAGGCTATATTTTTCTACTAGTACTTTTAGACTATTTAGATATTCTTCTGATGAAGTGGGTCCAATAATTTTTAATTTGGCTTCTGGAAAGCCATTTTTAATGAGTTCTTGTAAAGCTTCGATTGCTAAATGAACTCGCTTCCACTCTACAATTCTTCCCACATATAGTAGTCCAGGGGATGTGTTTTGGGTTTCTTTTGGAGCAAACACATTACAATCGACCCCCAATGGAAATACTCTGATATCTAACCCCTTGAACATATCCATGGCTTCCATCTCTTTTTTTTGCATGTGGGTATGGACTAAAATATGGTTTGCTTTTTGGTAATACTCTCGAGACCAATCGGCATCCGTATAATGTTGCCCTCCCAACATGGCTATATAGTTTTTCCCTTTTTGAAGAATGATTTTGGATAGTTCGTAGGAAAACGGACTTGAATGTCCTGACATATTGATAATGGTCACCTCTGGGGTTTCCTTTTTATAGTATTTTAAACACGATGATGAATGTTGTTTCTTCCATTTTTTATGGTCACCATTGAGCGTAAAATCAACGGGGTAAAAATTCCATTGTATAATCCGATCGGACGAAGAATAGCGAAACCATTTGGAAGTAAAATAATCTATCACACAGCTGTAGTTTTTTTGTTTGGCCAAGTTTGCCATCGCTTTTACATGCGGCTGGCTGTGATAGGTCGGCACACTTTTTTCGACAACTCCTGCGGCTTGTGGCGTAAACGGATGTAATAATGAAATGGTTTTCAATTTAAAATAATTAAAAAATTAGTTAGCTGTTTTTTATTTATTATCCCCTTAATCTGTTTTTGGAACCGCATCTTAATAATTCTTCTGTATTCTTTTACATAATAACCGTTAAACACTTAAAATCCATTCTTTAAATATATCGACTAATCTTACCTTTAAATTTACCATAGGAAAATTTATTCATATACTTCATTGTTTTTTTTATAAAACGAATACAGGTCTTGACAAGGTGTTTGGCATTTACTTTTGTCTCATAATAAAACCCTTTTATTATCAAACTAGAATATTCTGTTTCGATTTTATGCTTTTTATGGTCAAACAATATCCAACGTTCCGGAAAATAGTCACTATCATCATGTCTTTTAGCCAATTTACCTCTAAAATTTTTTAGCGGTCTAATTACCTTTCCTTCTTTTTTCTCTGACAACCAAGCTATCCACCACGAAAAGGTAGAATTACTTATAATGAAATCATCTCCTTGGGTACTAAGTGCGAGCTGCTCAATAGCCGACAAATCTTCGATAAAAAAAGAGTTTTTAAGAAACTTAAAATGAAATTTACAGTAATTTATATCATCGCTCATAAAAATCAAATTCCTTTCTTCCCAATCTGGGAAATTTTTAATTAATGCCAAAAAATAGTATTTATAGGACAGTTGATAAAAATTTGGATGATTCACAAAATCCCCTCGTCTAACTGTGATGATGATGTTTTTCCTTTCAAATAAATGACTGTATCTAGCTAGAATAGGTTGTATAAAATCATCTTTAAATTCAAATATACTTTTTGTAAAATCACGATCAAAATTTTTTTCCGATTGAAGATATCCTTTAATGTCATAATTCCCTTTTCCTAACTCCAATTCAGAATAAAAATATGATTTTTGAAAAATCTTTTCAAAAATTATATCTGAATCATTTTCTATGACAGGGAAATCGTGACAAAAATAGTCGGCGTAAATCCATTTTGGAAAAACATAATTCTGGCCATTTTTTTTAGCAATCCCTATTGTTGAAGCTATTTGAAAAAGCTGATTACCTAAATTTCCTTTTTTACCAAGAGTTGTATGTGTAATCATTCTAAACTTACTTTAATTGTAAATTTTTACCTAAAAAATTAAACAATTGGCCCTTCTTAAAATTTATTGCCAAAAATTGTGAATTTAAAAAACGTTTTACAAAATAAATCGATTACAAATTTTTCACTTTTTAACTTTTGTGATAAATCAAAATTAGCCTTATCAATCTTTCTATTTAATTCAATAAACGAACCCAAATGTTTAATAAAAAAATCTGCATGTTTAAGACTCAAATAATCAAACAAATATTTTCTTTTTTTTTCATCGATTTGCTTAACCATTGAGTCGGTTTTAATTCTGTAAAAAAAACCAATTTCCTCTATACAAATTACTTTGCCTCCACTTTTAAGAATCGAAATCCAAAATTCCCAATCTTCAAATCCATATAACATTTTGGTATCATAACCTCCCACCAATTCCCAATCTTTTTTTCTAAAAAGAGCCGAACAAAATATGAGGTTATCTTGAGCTAATCTATTTAAGGAAAAATCAGGCAAATTCCACCTACCTGTCTTTATTCCAAATCGCTCTGCTTTACAATATACTACTTTTAAATTAGTATCTAAATTAAATTCTTTAATCGCTAATTCGACATATTGCTTTGATATTTTATCATCTGCATCTAACGGAAGTATAAATTCACCTCTAGCTTTTGAAATCCCAAAATTTCTAGCACTACTCAGACCTCCATTTTCTTTATATATGTATATAAAACGTGAGTCTTTTTCCAACCATTTTTCGGAAATTTCCTCTGTATTGTCGAGAGAACCATCGTTTACAATGATACACTCCCAATTTTCATACTTTTGATCTAAAACAGATTGCAAACATTCGTCAAGATATTGGGCTTGATTGTAACAGGGGACTATTATAGAGATTGAATTCATTTTACTTTATAATTTACTAATGATTTCATAGTCAATTTCAACAGTTCTTTGGTAGATAATTGACTCTCCATTTTGTTGAAAACAGATAAATAGTTCTTCAAAATAACAAGTGAATAAGAATATCTATTTTTAAAATAATAACTATTAAATTTAGCCTCTAATTGTCTCCAATAATTTCTAAAATCATCTTTACTAAAAAAATTACTATTAGCTTTTAACATATTTTTTTTCAAATCTAAAAAAATCAAAAACTCATCAAAATTTAGTTTTTCTACCGAATCAATTGCTTTTAAATATACTTTCTGCTGTTCTATAGAAATTATAGTATTTAAACTAAACAATAACTTTAATCTCGTTTGTTTAGCAGATTCTATTTGTTTTTCATTTCTTTTGTTAGAAACTTGATTATTATGTATTCTATAGTTCAGAAGGCATTCTTGTAAATTATGAAGTTTCCCAAAAGTTGCTAATTTAACCCAAAGAGCATAATCTTCAGCCGGTTCCATTTGAGTATCATATACAATATTATTTGCCGTAAAAACACTTTTTCTGAGCATTACTGATGGATGAGCTATTTTACACCCTGCCAACATTCCTGTAATAATATTATTATGCATTTCAGGGACACTAATTAAATTATTAGTACCAATAATTGAAAAAGTTGTACCACAAACCACCACTTCTTTATTAGAATCCATAAAAGCTACCTGCTTTTCAAAACGCTTAGGCAAACTAATATCATCACCATCCATTCGTGCAATGTATTCTCCTTTTGCAATGTTGAGTCCGTAATTTAAACTGTTTGTATATCCAGAATTTTCAGATTTTATAATCAATTGAATTCTTGAATCTTTAAAAGATTTAATAATTTCTAATGTTTTATCAGTTGAAGCGTCATCAATAATAATAAATTCAAAGTCTCTAAAAGTTTGATTTAAAATACTATTAATAGCATCTTCAATATACAATTCTGAATTGTATACTGGCATCAATACAGACACTTTAGGAATACTAGACATTCAATAGCTTTTTATTTATACCTATTGTTAATTCACCTGATTCTAAAAGAATAAAACTATATTTTTTAAGAATTGAATAAATCGATTCTCTAATATTAAACTCATCATGAATTTCTAATGCTATAATTACAGTCTTATCTAAAAATGACAAATCACATTTTTCATTAAAAACAAATCTCTCTGCGCCTTCAATATCAACTTTTAAAACAGTAATTGTTTCTAAATTATAGCTAGTCATAATTTCGTTGATAGTAATTCCTTCAATTCTTCCTTCCTTTTTTTCTTTTATTGTAGTTGACCAATCTTTACCATCTCTGAAATTATTATCCAATTCAAACTTTAAATTCCTCTCCCCACAAAGGGCATTTGGAAGTATTTTTATATCAGATGATTCATTGATCAATTCTATATTTTTCTTTAAAATTTGTAAATTAGACTCTGACGGCTCAATGCAAAAAACTTTAGAAAAATTAAACCTTTTTGAAAAATATACTGTTGTATATCCTACATTAGCTCCTGCATCTATCAAAATAGTTTCTTTAAAATTGAATTTGTAATTATTCTTTATAATGGATACTAAAACTTTATATTCTTCTGAATTGAAAATTTGTTTAAAAACATCAAAATCACTATGATTTTGATTTCTGAAATAAACTTTTGTTTTATTTAAAAGTGTGGCCAAAAAATAATCATTCTCTTTTTCAAAACTTTCAATAATCGGATTTGTATTCAATTTATTGACAAAAATTTCATTATCTGTATATTTTTTCGGAAATAAAACTCGATATATTTTTCTTAATTTCATAAATTTCATAACAGATTTTTATTTTCTTTTCTTTATTTCTTTAGCAGGTACCCCTCCAACTACTGTATATGGCTCAACATTTTTATTAACTACAGCTCCTGCAGCAACAATAGATCCTGTCCCAATAGTAACTCCATCTAATATTCTACATCCAGAACCAATCCAAACGTTGTCCTCTATTATAATTCCTTTCCTAATTTCTCCCTGTTTGTTTATTGGAACATCTAAATTTTCAAATTTATGATTCGCTGGTATTATTAAACAATGACCTGCAATAAGAACATTGTCGCCAATTGTTAAATTTCCATGACCATATAAAACAGTATATGGATTTATCGAGCAATTCTTTCCAATTTTAATATTACCACCATATGTTAAAATTAACACACCATATAAAATTTCCGTATCACTACCTATTTCAATTTTGCCTCCATACTTTGTGTCAAAAATAACATTAGGGGAAACTTTAACAGATTTGTAAAGTTTAACATTTTCATTGAACTCTTTTTTAGTTTTCGATTTAAGCTTTGAATAAACTTTTTTAAATAATTTCACAACCATTTACAATCTACTTTAATGTCACCAATATTTCCAGTATATATCTTATAATCATTTACTAAGTCTTCTATTTGAAATAAACAAACATCCTCGATATATTCGAAAACATCATTATTAGCAAATGTTGCAACATCAAAACTATAATTTCCTTTTAACAAAAAATCTTTTGGAATTTCACAAATAATGGACTTTATAGGATTCTTAATAAAATGCACAGCAGTAAACACTTTCACTTTATTGACATTCAATAGTGCTAATCCAATATTAATATTTGAAACATCATGCCAAAAATCAATTTGGATTTTAATTATTTCATTGTGAGCAATAAATTTCTTTTCATTTAAAATTTCAATTTTGCTAATACCATTTTTAGTTTCTCGTTTATTAATATATATTTTTGAAAAATCATCGATATTAATTTCGCTTAAATAATTATTCACTGCATCATTGATTTTGCCTTCAAAACCTATTTTGCCTTTATGTAAAACTAACCCTTTATTACACAAAGTTCTAACCGCCGCCATATTATGACTCACAAACAACACTGTGCGTCCTTCGCCTTTTGAAACATCATTCATTTTTCCTAGACATTTCTTTTGGAACTCGGCATCACCTACTGCCAAGACTTCATCCACGATTAAAATTTCACTCTCTAAATGGGCTGCTACCGCAAAAGCCAAACGGACATACATTCCGGAAGAATAACGTTTAACAGGGGTATCAATATAACGCTCTACTCCAGAAAAAGCAATGATTTCATCAAGTTTTCGAGTGATTTCGTGTTTGCGCATTCCTAAAATGGCACCGTTTAAATAGATATTTTCACGTCCAGTCATTTCGGGATGAAAACCAGTACCTACTTCTAATAACGAGGCAATACGCCCTTTAGTGTATATTCTCCCAGTAGTGGGTTGAGTGACTTGACTTAAAATCTTAAGTAAGGTTGATTTTCCTGCTCCATTACGCCCTATAATTCCAACCGAATCACCTTGATTGATTTCGAAATTAATATCACGCAAAGACCAAACATAATCACTTCCTCCTTTAGTAGAACGATCATTAGATTCACCAATTTTTAAAAAAGGATCCTCTTTTCCTCTTACATTATACCACCAACGTTTTAAATCATCTCGTACCGTACCTCTACCTACTAAACCTAGGCGGTATTGTTTAGAAATATCTTGGGCTTTTATTACTACTTTACTCATTTTCTTGATTTGGGGAACTTAATTTAATCAGTAAGGCTTAAAATTTCTTTTTTAGATTTATTAAACAGTATCCATGAAGGATTTTTGAACCTTATTAAAAACTACCACTCCAACACCTAATATAATAATAGCAAATGTTGAAGGATAAATTAAGGAATTTAAATCAAAATTACCTACTCCTAAATAGGCATAACGCATATAATCAAACAAACCGTTTAACGGATTGAGTTGTAAAATCATTTTGAAGTCATTTGGCACAGATGAACTAGGGTATATCACTGGAGTAGCATACATAGCCAATTGAACTCCAAAACTAATTAACTGGTTTAAATCTTTATATTTTGTCATCATTGAAGATAATATAAGACCAATTCCCATTGAAATTATAGCCATCAGTACAATAATAAAAGGAGTTATTAATATCCAATTATTTGGCTGAATTTGACTCTTTAAATAATAATAAACTACAAAAATGATAAACATTAAAAACTGCACGCCAAACTTCATCAAATTAGATATTACAATAGTCAACGGCATAATTAATCGAGGAAAATAAACTTTGCCAAAAATGCCTGCGTTAGAGTTAAACACTCCAGCAACTGCTGTTAAACAGGTAGAGAAGTAATTCCATAAAGTAATACCCGCCATATAAAAAGCTAACTTAGGAGCTCCATCTGTAGACAATTGAGCAACATTACCAAAAATAATAGTAAAAGTAATTGTAGTTAATATAGGCTGAATAAAAAACCAAAGCGGACCCAAAATTGTTTGCTTATATACAGTTACAAAATCACGACGAACAAACAGCACCAATAAATCACGATAATGCCATACTTCTCTTAATCGTAAATCAAACAAAGAAGATTTGGATTCAATAACATGATCCCACTGTTCTTCATTTAATGATTTATCTTCCATTCTAATCCTCTTTATACTTTATTTATAATCTTCAAAATTAACCTTTTTAAAGGTTTAAGCAAATCTAAAATGATTTATTAATTAGTATTACAACTCAAAATACACATAAAATTTGATTTTACTTAAAGCCGTACCAAAGCCGTACCAAAGCCGAGTATAACTTGAATAAAAAAGTAGCTAAAAAAATACAAATTCAGCTTAATAAAAATTCAAAAACATTATATCAATTTATAACAAAACAACTTTCAAATCGGGATACTCATCAGTTCTATTTATTTATTAAATTTGCTACATCAAAAAGACCCAAATCGTGATTTTCTTCAAAAAAAACAAAACAGTACTCAAAGACATCATTCCAGATAACTTTACAGACATTCATTCGCATCTATTACCAAATATTGATGATGGTGCAAAAACAATAGAAGACACAAAGTTTTTAATCTCTGAGTTGCAAAATATTGGCTTCAAAAAATTCATAACTACCCCACATACTTTCTCAGGCTTTTGGGACAATACAAAAGAAGGTATTTTAGAAAAAGAAAAAGAAACTAACTCGTTGTTAGCAGAAAACAACATCACACTAAAGGCAGCATCTGAATATTTATTAGACGATCATTTTGCTTCACTTTTCAAAAAAGGTGAAATACTAACTTTAAAAGATAATTTAGTCCTAGTGGAAATGTCATATCTAAATGCACCAATACATCTATACGACTTACTATTTGACTTACAAGTTGCAGGATACAAACCAGTTTTAGCACATCCAGAACGTTATTTATTTTATCATAAAAATTTTGATGAGTATAAAAAATTAAAAAATGCTGGATGTTATTTACAACTTAATTTACTTTCAACAGTTGGCTATTATGGCAAAGAAGTAGCAGAAACAGCAAATAAAATTTTAGAAAAAGGAATGTATGACTTTTCGGGCTCAGATGTTCATCATCCAAAACACATAAAAGCATTTGAGAGTAAAATAACAATTAAAAACACAAAACCTCTTGAAGAAATCATAAGAAACAATTCTTTTTTCGACTAACTTCAAATTAAAGTGATTACATAAAAAAACCTCTAATTAGTGATTAGAGGTTTTTTTACAAAGTATCATTATTTTACCCAATAAAAGGAATAAAACTAAAGAATTTCTTATACCAAGGCTTTACTTCTAATTCAACACCATAACCATAACCATAGCCATATCCATTAATTGTATCAGTATCATTTAATAGCACACATAAATTAGGTAGTTTCTTTTCTCTATAGAAAACTTCCAAAGTTTTAAGCATTGGCTTATGCAAGTAATTCGCTCTAACAACATAAATAAATGTATCTGCATTTTTAGAAATTAATAATGTGTCTGTTACTAAACTTACTGGAGCGGTATCAACAATAATATAATCATACTCTTTTTTAAGTTCATCAAACATTAATTCTACCTTTTTACTCATAAGTAATTCTGCTGGATTAGGAGGAATAATACCTGCTGGTATTATGTCAAAACACTCATAACCATTCTGTTTTACTATATAATCATGTATATCAGCACCATTAGAAGACAAATAGTTTGTCAAACCTCTATTAGGTAGGTTTACATACTCATCTAATTTTGGATTACGGATATCCATACCAATTAATAAAACCTTTTTTCCTGAAATAGCAATTGTGGCTGCTAAATTCATTGTTATAAAAGTTTTTCCTTCTTTTGGTACAGTAGAGGTAAGAAAAATTGTTTTAGCTTTATCATTACTAACATTATTCAGAATAAACTCTAGATTAGTTCTCACGATTCTGATAGCTTCTGCCGAACTAGTTCTACTATCGGATTGAATAATTTCATTGTTTGAATCTGAGTGAGGAACATCTCCAATAAATGGAATTCCTAAATGATCTAGATCATGTCTATCCTTAACTTTAGTATCTAAAAGTCCTTGTACATAAATTACCAAAAAAGGCATTAGCAAACCTAGAACAAGTGCTATCAAATAAATCAATTGTCTTTTTGGTGAAACTGGATTTATGCTCGCATAAGCTTCATCCACAATTTTTGAATTAGGTGCAGTACCTGCAAGTGCTATAGCTGTTTCCTCTCTCTTTTTAAACAAATAAAGATATAGTTCTTCTTTTATTTGTTGTTGTCTAAAAATATTTCGAAACTCCCTTTCCTGTGTAGGAATTTTAGAAATTTTACTACCTAAAATATTTTTTTCCTTACTCACTTCATTTTTCTTTACTAGAAGCGATGACCTAAGCCTCATAAGACTTTCAGTAATTGATAAACGACTAGCAGCAATTTTTTCATTTAAACGAACTACTAAAGGGTTTTCAATAGTAGAACTTTTCAATATTCTATCTCTTTCAACAACAAATGAATTGTACTCTGTAATCATTGCTGCCGATCCATTATCAGAAGGAATAATATTTGCTGGAATTATATCAGAATCAGTATTTGATTTAAGATAATTTATCATTAAATCAGCTACCTTAAGTTGAGCTCCTACAGAAATTTCTTCAGATCTAAACTCACTCTCTTTACCCAAATTCATAACTGATTCTGTAGGGATATCTGCTATTTTGTTACTCTTCTTATATTGCTCAACATTTTTCTCAACATCACCAAGTTCATTTGTAATGATATCTAGTCTATCATTGATAAATTTTGCCGTTTTTTCAGATATTAAATTTTTATCATTAATTGCATCCCTATTATATATTTCAACTAATTTGATTAAAAAGTTTCTAGCTTTTTCACTTACTTGATCAGTTATAGATATCTCAACTACATTTGCAAATTTTGACAATGGTTCAACACTCAATTTGGTTTTAAAGTTATCTGCACAACTTGCAAGCTTAGATACTTGGATTATAATTTTTGTTTTTTTAAATGGTTCAGGTTCATCATAATCATTAAGGACTATATTTTTTTGAATTATGAAATCTCCCAATCTTCTTGAATGAATTTTTTGACCAAAATTATAAATCCCTATTTTATTATTTTCTTGATTAAGTAATTCGAATTTATTTCCAGAAATAATATCGATACTAAAGAGTGTATCTGTTTTATATAATTGTTCTTTTTTATTTAGAAAAGACACTTTTACAGGATTATCCCCATAAATATCAGAAGATTTAATATGACCCTCTTCAACATAATTTATATTAAATTCACCCTCCTTAATTGTTTTTTCAATTAACTTCCTAGATTTTAATATTTCAATTTCATCTTCAATACGGTTTTTAGGCCCAGAAAACAAACCTATATCCTGGAAAGCTGACAACTCTGATGCTAAACCTCCTGATTTATCATCTTTAATTAAAATACTTGTCGAAGATTTGTATACTGGTACCGAATAGCGTAAGTATATTTTTGCCAAAGCCAAAAAGACAAAAACACTCAATAAAAACCATTTCCAATGAATTAAGTATTTATATAATAAATCTCTTAAGCTCACATTGTTTTCTTCTGTATTATCTATAGTAGGACGCATAACTTACCCTTAATTTTTATTTATTAATAAAATAGAAAAAACAGCAGAAGAAACTAACGATGCAATTGAAATCCATACAGCAGTATTTTGACTAAAAGTAGAAGTACTACTTTTAGCATTATTTGGTTCAACATAAACCAAATCGTTTTGTGATAAATAGTAATAGGGTGAATTAATAAAATCTGCTTTAGTAATATCTATTCTTCCTATATTTTTTTTACCATTTTCTTCCCTTACAACAATAATATTGTTTCTTTTACCATATATAGTTAAATCACCGGCCATACTCAATGCCTCAACAATAGTTACTCTTTCGCTATTTATAGTATAGCTACCAGGCTTTGTAACTTCACCTTGTACAGTAACTTTATAGTTCATGATACGAATATTCACTATAGGGTTTTTTATATATTTTAGAAGTTTTTCTTTTAACTGATTTACAACTTCTGTTTTAGTTAAACCCGCAAATTGTAATTGTCCTAAAACTGGAAAGTCAATAGTTCCTTTTTTATCTACTAAATAAAGTTGATGTTGACGAGCAGCAGTTGAAGCTTGACTATTTGGTGTAGATATATTCTCTGTAGTAAGATTAAAAGGTGCAGCAGCCTCTTGATCGGGTGCCGATACAATAATCATCAATAAGTCATCTGGTTGAATAGATGGCTCGAAGCTAGAACCGTTAAATTCTGAAATTTGATCAATGTTTTGGTAATAGGCAATTTTTTTTTGTTGACTACAGCTGCTTATTAAAAATAAAGTAAATAACAGCATGGCTGAACCAACAATTTTGGGCAATCTAATCATAATTATTAATTAACTTTTTTGTCTAAAATTTCAAAAATTGAATTCAGACTTTTAAATTCAGGTACTAACTTTTTCATCTTGGAAACTACCAAATGATTATTATATTGTGCGGAAGCATCTAGAATTTCCAAAATAGATGCCTTTACATTAAAATGCACATCTATTTCTTCTTGGGCAACCATTATTTTTTCATGATGCGTTGGTAAAGTTTTAGAATTATCATTTAAAAGCTCTTCATATAACTTTTCTCCCGGCCTAAGACCTACCTCTTTTATTTTAATATCTTTATCAGGAATATAACCTGCTAAACGAATCATTTTTTTTGCTAAATCATATATTTTAACTGGTTTACCCATATCAAAAATATAAATCTCACCACCATTACCCATCGCACCGGCTTCTAAAACCAACTGACAAGCTTCTGGTATAGTCATGAAATATCTTATAATTTCTTTATGAGTAATAGTTACAGGTCCTCCTTCTGAAATTTGTTTAGAAAATAATGGAACTACCGACCCATTTGAACCAAGTACATTACCAAATCGGGTTGTAATAAATTTAGTAGTATCTGTATTTTCTTTTAATTCATCAAAATATAAAGACTGGACATACTTTTCAGCAATTCTTTTACTAGCCCCCATTACATTACTAGGATTTACTGCTTTATCTGTAGAAACCATTACAAACCTTTCAACACCAAACTGTATCGATAAATCAGCCAGGTTTCTTGTCCCCATAACGTTTGTAAAAATAGCTTGAGATGGATTCTCTTCCATTAAGGGTACATGCTTGTATGCTGCAGCATGATATATAAGATTTGGACGATAAAGATCAAATATTTTTTCTAAACCAACTTTATCTCGTATATCAGCAATTACTGAAACTACATTAGTGGCAATACTCATCTTTTGAAGTTCTAAAGACAAATCATGTAAAGGTGTTTCAGCTTGATCCAATACAATAAGCGTTGCGGGATTAAAATCTATTACTTGACGTACAATTTCACTACCTATAGAACCTGCTGCCCCTGTAATTAAAATAGTTTTGTTTTTAATTTGAGATGAGATACTTTTATTATCTAAAACAATAGGTTTTCTATCTAATAAATCTTCAATCTGAAAGCTTTTAATTTTTTGAGAAATTTCTTTTTGATTTTCCCAATTGCTAATTAGCGGAACTGTATAAACTTTTAAATTATGTTCTAAACATTCATCAACAATAGTTAATTGCTCTTCTTTAGAAAGTCCTTTGTCAGCAATAATTAATGCTTCTGCATTTAACGAACGCATTATAACTGAAATTCTTTTTTTCTGATTTATAATAGGCAATCCCAAAATTTGCTTAGATTCATTTAAACTGTATTTATCAATAAAACCTAAAAGTTTAAATCTTGTAGGAGTTTCAGATTGTAAAGCATTGGAAACCGAAATTGCGTTAGCATCTGCTCCGTAAACTATAGCATTAACAAGATTTGCTGCTTGAATACCTTTGAAATAAACTTCAAAAATTTGTTTTACTAATACTCTATATAAAAACAAAAGGCAAAAAGAAAAAATTATATTAATCAACAATGCTGTTGTCAAAAAAATATCTTCTTTAAAAAAAATTGAGCAGACTAAATTAATTAACCCTAGAAAAGTAAAAGTGGTTACTTGTGAAAACAATATTTTTATTGCATCTATAAAAGAAGAATGTCTTATAATTCCAGAATAGGTTTTAAACCACCAAAAAAAGAAAATATTAAAGCTAAAATATAAAAAAATATTAAGTGCTTCATGAGTAGCATCAAAGTACTCTAGTCCTATACCTTTAAAGAGATAAAAAGTAACAGTACCTGAAAATGTTATAGCAAAAATATCCAATAAAAGAATAACCCATCTTGGTAAATAACCTAAATTTTTAAGATTAAATCCATTTCTAGGGTTAAACCTAAGCAATTGCTTCAACACTGATTTTATAGTAGCTCTTTCCTCTATATCCAAAACATTAACATTTAAAATGCATCTTCAAAAACACTTAAATCACTTCTAACATATAACTTACAAAAGCAAAAAGAAGCTTAAAAGAGGAACGCAAAATACTAAAAAAATAGTTCTAAAACGGCTTTTATTCTGTTTTTTTCATCCTCCTTTAAATTTGATCCTGAAGGCAAACACAGTCCCTTATTAAACAGCTTTTCTGATACATCACTACCATAGTAAGGACAATTTGAAAAAACTGGCTGTAAATGCATAGGTTTCCATAGTGGTCGTGTCTCAATATCTTCTGCTTCAAAAGCCAATCTTAATGCTTCTCTTTTTTCAAAAGAATCAAGCTCAATAGCACTTAACCAGTGATTTGAAAAATAATCTTGTGTAGGTTCACACAAAACATTTACAGATTCTTTCTCTTTAAAAAAATTCAAATAAAACTTATGATTATTCCTTCTCAAAGCTACATGCTCATCCAAAACCTCCATTTGACCCCTTCCAATACCAGCGCATATATTACTCATTCTGTAATTATAACCAATATGTGAATGTTGGTAGTGAGGCGCGTTATCTCTTGCTTGAGTAGAAAGAAAAACTACCCTTTCTTTCATTTCTTTATTTTTTGAAACTAAAGCACCTCCGCCTGATGTTGTAATAATTTTATTTCCGTTGAATGATAAAATACTTATATCTCCAAAAGTTCCACATTTTTTTCCTTTATAAGTACTCCCAAGGGCTTCAGCGCTATCTTCAACTATAGGAATTTGATATTGTTCAGAGATCGTTTTAATTTCATCATACTTAAAAGGCATACCATATAAATGAACCGCAATTATTGCCTTTGGTTTTTTGCCTTTTGCAACTCGATCAATTATAGCTTCTTCCAAAGCAATTGGACACATATTCCAAGTTTCTCGTTCACTGTCAATAAAAACTGGTATAGCTCCTAAATAAGCAATTGGATTTGCTGACGCAGAAAATGTCATACTTTGACAAATAACTTCATCACCCTGTTTAACATCTAGAAGAATAAGAGCTAAATGCAAGGCAGCAGTTCCTGAGCTTAAAGCCGCGACATAAACATCTTCATTAAGATAAGTCTCTAAATCATTCTCAAAACCATTTACATTTGGCCCTAATGGCGCAACCCAATTGGATTCAAACGCTTCGTTCACATAGTTTTGTTCGTTTCCTCCCATATGTGGTGAAGAAAGCCATATTTTCGAATTATTCATTTTCGTGAAATTTAATAGGTTTAGCTGGAATTCCTACAGCAGTACAATTAGCAGGAATACTTTTAGACACAACTGCTCCGGCTCCAATTACAGTATTTTCTCCTATTTCTAATTGATTAATAATTTTAGCACCTGTACCAACATAAACGGAAGGACGAATGGTTACTTCTCCTGAAATATTTACGGAAGGCATAAAAGAAGAAAAAGCACCAATAATTGTATCATGTCCAACGGTACACGCTAAGTTCAATATGGTAAATTTTTCAATTTTTATATTACAAGTAATGATATTTCCTGCGCAAATTATACATCCTTCTTCTATAATTACATCATCATTGGAAAGTATTGCAGATGGATGAATAAGAGAAGGAAAACCAACGTTTGGATTGCTTATTTTTTCAAAAACCTTCTTTTTAATTTCTGGATTTCCAATGGCAAGAACCAACATGAGGGGGTCTTTACTCGTATTAATTTCTTTGACTCCTCCCAAGACAGGGTATCCGTTGATTATTTTGTTGGTTTCAAAACCGTCATCATAAAAACCGATAAATTCATATTTTTTGGAAATAGCATTAATAGCATCTATGATAATCTTTACTTCTCTTCCAAATCCACCTGCGCCAAAAATTGCAATTTTCTGCATAGTCATAAGTTTAATATTGCCCTTGAAATGGCTCCATTGTTGCCACATCTGCGGAATTGATGCCTTCTTTTTTTACCACTTTTAAGATCGTCAAAAATAAAATTTTAACATCTACTAAAAAACTACAATGTTCTACATACCAAACATCGTAGGAAAATTTTTGATCCCAGGAAATTGCATTTCTACCATTTACTTGGGCCCAACCCGTAATGCCCGGTTTCACTTTATGTCTTCGATTTTGAAAATCGTTATACAAATGCAAATAACTTGTTAACAATGGACGTGGACCGACAAGACTCATTTCACCTTTCAACACATTTAACAATTGAGGAATTTCATCTAAAGAAGTTTTACGCACAAACTTTCCGATTAAAGTCAACCTTTCAGCATCTGGAAGTAAATTCCCATTACTATCTTTATCATCAGTCATCGTTTTAAATTTATAGATTCTGAAAATTTTTCCGTTTTTACCAGGACGTTCTTGAACAAACATCGCATTTCCTTTATTAGCAAGTAACAAAAACACGTAAACCAAAACAAAGATTGGACTCAAAAGTATAAACCCAATCAGTGCAGCGAAAAAATCCAAAAATGGTTTAAAAAAACGGATGTACATTTTTAAGAATATGTTTTTAAAATTTGTTCATATGAAGTTTTCACTGTGAAATTATCCAGCAACAACTTTTTAGAATTTTCTCCCATTTGCTTTTGTAAAGATATACAGGTACTAATTGCTGTTTCCATTTTATTTATATTTCCAGAAGGTACCCATACCCCACAATTTGCTTCTTCAATAATTTTTCCCAAATCCGAATTTGAATCGGTTGCAGCAATGACGGGCATTTTCATTTCTAAATACGACAACAATCGGGAAGGAAAATTAGGTATTGTGAAATTTTTATGCAAAAAAATCAATCCTACATCACAGGCTGCCAGTAGTGCATCATACTCATTTTTAGGCAATGATTGTATTAGTTTGGCATTTGAGGGTTGATTAATTTCAAACCATTTTTGAATCTCTAAAAATTGCGTTCCATTTCCAATAACTAAGAAAAACACTTCTTTATTTTGGGTTTTTTCAATAGTCTCTAACAAGAAATCCAAACCTTGAGGCTTACCTAAATTTCCTCCATAAATTAATATTTTCTTATCTAACGGAAGTTGATACTTTAGTTTCATTTCTTTTTTGGCATCTTCCGAATAGTCTATAAAAAGAGGTTCGATTGAATTAGGATTAACATCTATTTTCTGTCTATTGATCTCAGGATTGTGCTTTAAAATAAAATCAACATTGGCTTCTGACATACAGCCAATAGCATCAGAAATGGCATATAGTTTTTTCTCTTTTTTGACAAAGAATTTGTGCAATATACTACCTTCTTTGATCATTTTCATATCTACTGCATTCTGAGGAAAGATATCTTTTAATAACAAATAGGCAAAAGCAGTATCTCGTTTTTTTATAAAATCAATTACTTTATAAAATGTGATAGGAGGTGTAGAATATAGAATCAAGTCGAACTTTTCATCAGCCAAATATTTTTTTACCGCATTTAGATACTGATATTCAATCGCTAATGTGCCCAGTCCTTTTTCGAAAATATTAGTTTTTTGAATGTTAAACGTTTTTACTTGAAGTATTTTAACATTATGAATCACTTTTATATTGGTTGGAATCTTCCTTCTTCTTTCCAATGGAGATACAACTACCACTTCATGACCTTCAGCAACAAATTTACGAAGCAAATCATGATAAATCCCTCTTTCGTCAATGGAATTGATCTCGATTAATGTTAGAAATAATACTTTCATTTATTTTTATTTACGCCACACTACTCTATTGATATAATCCGTATAACTCAAAATAATTCGAACCATTTTCTCCGACACATTTGGCATTGAATAATCTGCTACTTGTCGGTAATTTCGTGTTTCTTTCCCTACTTTTTGCTGTTGCAACTGTACTAATCCTTGGAGTATTCGTTCTGGAGACATGCCAACCATCATTACAGAAGCTTCTTCCATGGCTTCTGGTCTTTCATGGGCATCACGAATATTTAAGGCACGGAAATTAAGAATGGAACTTTCTTCAGAAATGGTACCTGAATCGGATAAAACGGCATACGAACGCATTTGTAAGGCATTATAATCATGAAAACCAAGCGGTTTAAGAAACTGAATTTCTGGACGTACTTTCACTTGTTTTTTATCGATCATATTTCGAGTACGTGGATGCGTAGAAACAATTATTGGGTATCCAAATTTTTCGGCAATGGCATTTAAACTTTCCATTAAACCATTAAAATTTTTCTCCGAATTGATATTTTCTTCTCGATGGGAGGAAACCACGAAATATTTCCTTTCTTCCAAATTTAATCGGGATAACACATCCGATTTTTCAATTTGAGGCAGATAATGATGCAATACTTCAAACATAGGTGAACCCGTTTTGATGATTCTATCCGCTGACAAACCTTCTCGCAATAAATATTCTCTAGCAATATCACTATACGTCAAGTTAATATCCGAAATATGATCTACAATTTTCCTATTGGTTTCTTCTGGAACTCTTTGGTCAAAACACCTATTTCCCGCTTCCATATGAAAGATTGGAATTTGACGTTTTTTAGCTGGAATAGCGCACAAACAACTATTGGTATCTCCCAAAACCAAAAAGGCATCAGGTTGCAATTGTTCCAACAAAGGATCTATTTTAATTAGAATATTCCCAACTGTTTCTGTGGCTGTAGCACCTGCTGCTTCAAGAAAATAATCGGGTTTACGCAATCCTAAATCTTCAAAGAAAATTTGATTCAATTCATAATCATAGTTTTGACCCGTATGTACAATAATGTGTTCTATTGCTTCAGAGGCATCTAAGGCACATAAAACTCTTGATAATCTTATAATTTCTGGGCGAGTTCCAACAACGGTAACTACTTTTAATTTCTTCATTCTGATTCTTTATTTAAAATCAAGACCATTGCCGATAAATACCATATCTCAGGGCTTGAATGCAAGTTATAGGAAAATAACGAAAGTGTAAAAAATTGCACCCACAAAACTAAAATCCAAATGATTTCAGGATATTTTTCACTCACGCTTTTAACATTATAAATATACTGTATACATTTTTTAAAAAACAAAAAGTAGAGTACAAATCCGACGATACCTGTTGCCATTAGAACTTCTAAAAATATATTGTGAGGATACATACCGTTTTCGTATAGTATTCTTCCTCCTACTATAGGATGTTCTCTAAAAATTTGAATTCCTTGTTGGTATAAACTACCACGTCCAGAACTATCTCCTGTCGTAATCGATTTTGTCATTCTTGCAAAAAAGCTGCTTTCATTTTCACCTGAAAATTGTGGATTCAAAATAACTAAAGCGACTACTCCAATAAAAAGTAAGGTCAAAAAACCAAATAAAACTTTTTGCTTATTTTTCACCCATAACAAAAACAAAACTCCTAATACCAAGGCCACAAATGGACTTCTGGTCCCCGATGCATACATAATATACATTCCTATAAAAAAACCTAAAACAGCAATTATTTGAAAATACTTATTGGCGATAAACTTATACAATAATTGATACAAAGACAAGACAGCCAAACTCACTCCCCAATGACCAAATGAAATGGAATACATGCCCATAAAACCTGAGGACCTCCCTTGGTGATCGTGTTTAATTCCGATTAGAATATTCAATACTAAAACTATAAAAATTATATGATAGATAATAACATAGGCCAACTTAAAATCGATATCCGATTTTTTAAAATTCAACACTGCAAAGGATGGTATAAAAGTTATTCCTATAATACGAAGGTAGGTTTCAATTTCCTTTGATTCTATGTTTGGCAAAAAAGTGAAATTTTGAAATGTATAAATTGCTTTACTAAAATACACTATCCAAAAAAGTATGAATGCAATTTCAGTTATTTGATAATTTTTGAATGATTTTTGATAAAATTTCCTAAGAATTATACAACCTGCCAGCAATAAAACACACGCTCGAAACGGAATTGTGATGATCTGACTCTCTACTTTAAAAATTCCAGGAAATATACTTACAACAAAAAAACCTACTAAAAGTAAAATCCAAAAATAAGTTGTAAATAATTTTTCTCTATGTTCTAAATTCATTTAATAGGCATTATACTTCTTCAAAATAGGTATCGGCATCTTGTGGATTGTAAGGTTCATTGATCCAAAAATTAGTATACAGATCTTCTTCTCCAATATTTTTTATGTTATGGGTGTACCAAATAGGCATGTCTACATAGGCAGGTTCCTCTCCATCCAAATAAAAATCCAACACTTCATTGGTTCCTATTTTTCGCAATTGAATTAACGCTTTTCCTTTAATAACAGCAAATCGCTCTATTTTACGCGTGTGATAGTGATTCCCTCTGGTAATTCCTGGAACCGTTGTTGAAAAAGAACATTGTCCCCCAATTCCCAATCGAATTATTTCGACAAAGGCACCACGATCATCAGTATGCTGTGTGAATTTCACCGGATAATGCGTCGCGATATCAAAATACGACCGAAAGGTATTGAATAAATTTAAATCGAATGTGGAATCAATTTGTGGAACTTCACCTTTTTCAAAATAAGTTGTTTTATAATACTGCAACTTTTCCAAAACTTCGGAAACTTTATGTGTTGAAGTCGCTTGAATTTCTAGAATCGCTTCTGATTTTCCAGCTCTAATATTTTCAATAATAGACGCTATTAATTCGCCAACATAAATTAACTTTACTTCTCCATCATTATCGATAGTAGGTGTTTCATTGTGCGTCAGTTTATAGCAAAATGTAGCCACAAACGAGTTATAATTTGGTTTTCCAAAAGCACCAAACACATTAGGAATAATCATACCGGTAAATTTACCCTCAAATTTATCGGCCCAATTGGCTAACAATTCTCGGCCCTCTTTTTTAGATTTTCCATATAAATTATCTCGTTCTTCTTGTGAGGAAGAAGAAAATAGCACATGAGCTTTGGATTGTGTTCGTTCTAAAGAACTGACCAATTTTTGAGCTAAATCGATATTGGTTTGATAAATAAACTCATGACTCTCATGACGATTCATTGCCGCTAAATGCACAATAACATCACATTTTGAAACAAAACCGTCCAACAAAGTAGTGTCTTCGAAATATTCTTTTTTAAACGGAATTCTTACAAACTCATCCGAATACAAACCCAAAGTATTGTATAAATGATTGCCTACAAATCCGTTTTGTCCTGTTATCCCAACTTTTAGCATATTATTTTGTACAATTAAATTGATCTAGATCATATCGGAACTCATCACTAATTTGACCTAATAAATAATCGGCCATTACCAGTAATTTTGAATTTTCTTTAGTGGCTTGAATACAAGAAATATAACCCGCTGGTATATGAAGCACATCTAATGTTTCTGATTCTAGCTGAAAAACAAAAGGGTTTAAAGTCCTACTTGGATGCTCCCAGTCATCTACTTTAATCAGTTGTATTTGAAAACTTCCGGATAGCGCGGAAAACCATCTTTGTTCCACCTGATGGCCTTGCCATCCACGTTTAAACACTGTCGATTTATTTTCAATAATATAAGTACGCTTGACTTCAGATGCATCAAAGTTATTATTATACTTTACATTTCCTCTATCATCTGTATGGCAATTTCCTTTTAATAAAATAGGGTTCATTTAGTCGGGATATTGTCGGGCATCCTCCTCACCCAGAACTTCTTTACGGATGAGAGGGAGTTTCATTAATAAATTTTTCATTCCAGCAACATCTTGTTGCAAAGTATTGTGTGAATGATAGTCTTCTATTTTAGAAATATCGACTTCACCTTCCGAGAAATATTGAGCATAATTTAAATCGCGATTATCAGCAGGAATTCTATAAAAATCGCCCATATCTTCAGCTTTTATCATTTCTTCTCGCGTACATAAGGTTTCGTATAATTTTTCACCATGACGCGTACCGATAACTTTTATTGGGTTCTCTGCTTTAAAGAGTTCTTTTAAGGCTTGGGCTAAATTACCAATAGTACCTGCGGGTGCTTTATTGACAAACAAATCACCTGAATTCCCGTATTCAAAAGCAAATAATACTAGCTCTACAGCTTCTTCTAAAGACATTAAAAAACGTGTCATTGAAGGATCTGTAATAGTAATTGGCTCGTTATTTCTAATTTGTTTTACAAACAAAGGAATCACAGAACCTCTTGAAGCCATCACATTTCCGTATCGGGTCAAACAAACGATAGTTTTTTCTAAATTTCTAGAAGCAGCGATGGCAACTTTTTCCATCATCGCTTTGGAAATCCCCATAGCATTAATAGGATAAGCCGCTTTATCCGTACTCAAGCATATTACTTTTTTTACTTCATTTTTTACAGCGGCATCAATTACATTTTGAGTTCCAGTTACATTTGTTTTAACCGCTTCCATTGGAAAAAACTCACACGAAGGCACTTGCTTTAGTGCTGCGGCATGAAAAACATAATCAACACCTCGCATCGCATAATCAACGCTTTGTGCATTTCGAACATCCCCTATATAAAATTTTAACTTGTCATTTTTATACAGATTGCGCATATCATCTTGTTTTTTCTCATCACGAGAAAAAATTCGAATTTCTTTAAAATGATTGGTATCTAAAAAACGGTTAAGTACTGCTGTTCCGAACGAGCCTGTACCACCTGTTATCAAAAGCGTTTTGTTTGTAAATTCCATTTCTTAACTGTATAGCTTTTCTTTTTCTTCTTTGTTGGGATAATTGATAAGTACGGCTTTATAAACTCCTTTAAAAACAAATAAACTTCCAGCAGCTACACCAATAATTTTATGTTTATCAATCACTTTTTTAATATCTTGTAAAGTTCCAGCCCCTCCTAAAACGGTAACGGGAATGGTTAAATTTTCGACCATTTTATCAATCAAATTCATGTCATAGCCTTTCATTACGCCATCTTGATCAATTGAATTAATGATAATTTCACCAGCACCAAGTCGTTGCGCTTCTTCAGCAAATTTAATTGGGTTTACGCCTGTTGCTTTTTTACCGTTATGAATGTACACTTCATAGCCTCCTAAGAGTTTTTTCTTCACATCAATAACCACTATAACACTTTGTGAACCAACTCGATTCGCAATTTCAGTAATTAATGATGGATTTTGAATTACTGCAGAACTTAAAGCAATTTTTTCAATCCCTAATCCGAATATTTTTTGTGCTTGTTCTACTGTTTTTACCCCACCACCATAACACAAAGGCATTCTCGATTGATTGGCTAACTTTTCTATTAAAGCATAGTTGGGTTCATTTCCTTGAACACTAGCATCGATATCGAATACAGCCAATTCATCTACTTCTTTTTCGTTAAATATTTTTACGGCATTTATGGGATCGCCGACATATTTTGGATTTTTGAAGTTCACTGTTTTTACCAAACCATTATCATGAACTAAAAGACTGGGAATTATTCTTGGTCTAAGCATATTTATAATTTAGCAAAGTTATGTAACAATTCTTCTCCGTAACGATGGCTTTTTTCTGGATGAAATTGAATTCCATATACATTTTCATGATTTGCAGCAGAAGTGAATGAAATTCCATAATTAGAAGTCGCTAAAATATCTTTTGGTTCGTTACATTCAAAATAAAAACTATGCAAAAAATAGAAAATCGCATCCTTTTCTAATCCCTTGAATAAAGGATGATCAGAAGGATGCACGTCATTCCAACCCATATGAGGTAGTTTGGTTCGCTGGTGGATTGTTGTTTCGTCAAATTTTCTAATATTGGCGTCAATCCACTTCAATCCTTCCAACTCACCTTCGTCGCTTTTATTTCCCATCATTTGCATTCCGACACAAATACCAATTACAGGAATCTTTTTTTCCAATACGAGTTCATCAAGTTTCGCTCTCATTCCTGAATTATTCAACTGTGACATGGCATAATCAAAATGACCTACCCCAGGTAAAATCAATTTTTGTGCACCTTCTAAATCTTGAGGCGTTTTTGCAATTTTAGTATGGATATCTAGTCTTTTGTATACATTTTGAAATGCATAGATATTTCCAACCCCATAATCTATAATAGTAATCATCTAAACAATCTTTTTTCTAACCCTAGCTTCATCATTGCTTTAGCACCAAATCCAATCAAATTGATTTTACTCTTATAATCATTGAACGTTTTATTTTTACCTTCAAATATTTTTTGAAGTTCTGCAACTGTAAGATCTAATTTATGAGCTACGTATTCAAATTCTTTTTGAAGAAACTCTTCACTCATTTCTGGTTTAGAAATACGCTCTAAAGCTTCCTCTCTAGTCATTTGCCCTGTAAGTATTAAACTTGAAAAATGCGCTTTTCTCTTTTGAAATCCAAATTTGCGTGGCATCCAAAAGTCTTCATAAAAACGGGTGAATCTTGATTCATGATGTTTGTGTTGAAATCTTTCCCAACCAAATTTTTGTTCCAATAAATCTTCCGCGTCTTTTTTTACATAAGGCACTAAATTTAATGGCTTTACGACTTCCATTCCCAAAGCATACTTATAATATATCTTATAACTAAAAATATCTACAATAGGAAATGTCTTTAATGGTCTTTTACCGAATTTACTATGAATATCATGAATAAGAGTTTTGTCAATTCCAGGATAAGCTCCCCATTCTTCAGGTTCACGACAACATTCTGTTGAATAATTTCCTCCTGTTAAAACATATTTAATTTTATACTTTTTGGCGAATTTATATAAGGATGAGAAAAAAGCGGTATCTTGAGGCATATCTTGATCTACAATTTGGGCCTTTAAAAAAGCAACTTGTAAATCTTTCATTTCCTCCCAATTTATTACATCGGTATAAAGTTCGACTCCTAAACCATGAATTAACTTTTCAATATTTCCTACGGCTTTATCGGTATTCCAACCAGCATCAACATGGTATAATAATGGACGTAATCCCATTATTTCTTTTGCCACATAAGCACAATAAGAACTATCTAAGCCTCCACTAAGCCCTATTATACAATCAAAATCACGGTTTTTTCCGTCCTTTTTAATTTTATCGGCTATCTTCATTAATTCTGCATGACCTCTTTCATCAGTAAACCAATTCGGTTTTATCGTTTCAATGAAATTTGTATAATAATCGCTTTCCCCTTTTTCATTAAATGTAATGTTAGGATCTGTTGTGTCCATAATTGTTTTGGAACAAATTCTATATCCTTCATTCATTTCATTCATATTCATCAAATTCACTATTTAATTATTTCTTATGTAAAATTTCGGCGTAACGCATTTCAGTTATCTATACGTAACCTACAATTCGTTTCACAACAATTTTTGGTGTTTTTTAGCGTTCAAAAGTACTATTTATTATTAGTTTTATTTGTTTTTAAAAAACTTTTTATCAAAGGACTATGCCAAATAAAATCATCCCAAGGATACTATAAAGTCTCCAAAAAGCGATTACTTTTAAATTATCATTGAGTCGATTTTGTGTAACTGCAACGAAGTATTTCATAAAATTTATTCACTATAAAACCCTTTTGGCTAACTTAGGAACTTAAGGACTCTTATATAAGTCGGTTTTCATATATTCAAAACAGTTTATTTCTTGAATATTTTTAATTTTAAGGAGTTGTAAACAACGCTTAAAAAATCTTTAAATTTTAAATCTTTACGGGTTAAATATTCAAAGACTCTAGTAAGACCAAGCCACATTAAATTTAATTGGTGTAAATAAAATCTGAAATCTTTTTTTGGTAACAATCCTAAAACCCATTCATTTACGATTACATCCATAACTACATGAATTCTATTCTCCTCTCCTAAGTTGGAGACACTGTGAGTGTAAGATGTATCTAAAGCCCATAATTCCCCAACACCCATAACTACTTTTTTTCCATCTACCACAAAATTCACTTTACTGTTTGTGACTAATGGAATGTGTAATCTAAGTCCCCCAAATCCGACATTTCCAACCATATCTCTATGGGGAGGAATATCTCCACCTGGCAACATAGCATAAAACATTAAATTTTTTATTTTACACTTCATCAAACTCTCAATTTCTTTGGAAATCGGGAATATATCGTAATTAGGTGTATTTACAAACTCTTCTTTAATTGGACAAGTCATCCAATAATCACCTGCATACCTTTTGTCTGACCATACTGGTTTCCAGTCGTATGTTTCTAATTGCGACAAAGTGTTATCAATACTTTCTTTTCCTATAAAATTTTCAAAAATTTTTATAGCTCCTCTATTCATGTATTAGACTATTTAAAGTTGTATTTTTTATTAATAAAAGATAGTTCTTCGGAGGTATCTGAGTAAGCAAATAACTCAAATCCATTCTCACGAAGAATTTCAATAGTTTTCTTAGTCAATACACCACCATTATTTACCATTCTATGATGAAACTCAATTAATATTTGCTTTATTTCTACTCCTGAATTAAGAATATCAGGAATAATTTCATACTCTGCTCCTTCAATATCCATTTTCAAAACATCAATTTGTTTATGCCCAAAATCTTCAACAATTTCTGCAAATTTCTTCATAGGAACAATAACAGGTTCCAAAACGTTTAAAGAATTCAATGTGAGTATACTTCCACTTACATACTCTTTATTTTTAGGAAGATAAAAAGTAGCATTGCCTGTTTCTTTTCCTATTCCATATTCAAAAAAATTAAATTCAGAAGGGCAATTATTGGCTTTTACCCATCGTATTGATTTTGGCGTAGGATCAAATCCAAAAACTTGTGACTTAAATTCTTTAATAACTTGCAAATCGAATGAAATATCTTCACCAATACCAAAAGAATATACTATCGAATTTTCATTTAATCCAAAATCATGTAAATAAAAACCCCCATAGTTATTACCATACCACTTGTATTTAATTTTCATTCGTGTTTTTAAAAATAACGACCTGCCTTTAATTATTAAGTAATAGTTTTTAAATCTATTTTTAAGTTTGTTCAAAATCATCATTTATTAATAATTTTCATTTGTTTTTTCGCCAATTTTAATAAAATTTTATCATTAAACAACTTATAATCTTCTTTTTTTCCTGAAAATTCTTCTGAAACCCCTTTATGGCTTTCTCTATAAGAATAGTTATCAGAACCCCACCACACAATTCCGTTAATTTTACGACTCTCAAAAGTAGTATTTATTATTCGTTTTATATGTGTCAAAAACACTTTTTCAGGCAGTAATTTGTTCCCATTTTTTTCATTACTAGGATGATATCTATGCCATACAAAAACATAAGCAGGCTTTTTATAATGTTTACTTATTTTAATAATTTGTTGAGTATTTTCGATAACATATTTTTTATTTTCTAAATAAAAGCCTTTATCTGAATCTTCATAAAAAATATACAGTGAAGGAAAAAGTAGATCACATTGATTAATCAATGATTCTATTTTATTAGTTTTTAGATAAAAATTAGATGTTCTGTTCCAGTAGGTAGTGAAAGGCAAACCATAAAACCCCCATTTTGCATTAGGCCTTAGTTTCTTCGAAAACTGAAGTACATCTATAAAAAGCTGTAAACTTTTTTTAAAAGAATCACTTTGAACATCATCATTCATCAAGTGATCTAAATAAGGGCTTTCTAAATCGATATAAACTACAGCTTTATCATCGGGATTAGGAACTGCTCTCTCAATTTCTTGAGTTAGAAGTAAGGGATTAAAAGAAAAAGGTAGATCTCCTAAAAACTGACCATCATTTATGTATTGTAATTTAGTAATTTGATTTTTGTTAATAAAATCATCCAACAAAGGTCCATACTCACCTAAACTTACTGATAATTTAGAAGGAAAATCTTGTACTTTTTTTGCAGTTTGACCACAAACTGTATAAAATGCAAACAACAACAAACCGAGTTTTCTCATAACAATTTCTACAAATTAGTGATGCGATTTGAATACTATAAAACATATTTATGTAAATATAAGCACTAATTACAGAAGATAGAAATGATTTAGAAATCAATTATTACAATTAAACAGCCTCTATGATTCTTGCATTTTTTTCGTTTTTTTAAAAAAACTTTTATCCATAAATGGCCTTTCAACAAGCAGAAAAAACAGTGCAGAAATAACCAGTATTAACATCAATAGCAGTATTGAATATACTACAGCGTTTACTAGTGGACTTTCAAAAAAATGATATTTTATCAAACCATTTCCAAACATACTAATGATGGGATAATGTATTAAATAAATTGTATAACACATACCCCCAATATTTGTAATTGTGTTTAATGACAAAAACTTGAATATTTTATGAAATAAAACATAATAATACATACAGAAGATACATATTAACTGGACAAACTCCCAAACAAACCTTTGACTATTTGTTACAAAATCTGAATCATCGTACAACCAGATAGTTACAAAACAACACAATCCTATTAAAAAATCCCAACTAGTTTTTGGAAATAATTTTGCTTTTGAAACATTCAAATCAGCTAAAATAAATCCAATAAGGAAATAGTGCATAAAATTTATAACACTAACATATTTGAAAACAAAAAAATGATTTATAAACAAAAAAAACAAACACAATAAAGACAATAAAAAACGTCTTACTTTAATTGGCTTAATAAAAAACAAATAAGCCATTAATGGCGCTAAAACATAAAACTGAACCTCTACTTCTAAACTCCAGGCGACAGCATTTAATCTGGGCATTTCATCAGGATAAAAGAAATTATGGGTGTACGTTATAGAAGCTAAATAACTTTTAAGCGCTACTAAAAGAGTATATTTTTTAACAACAAAAACAACTGCAAAAAACAAAGCAGTCATGACTAAAATATAAGGTGGTTCTAATCGAGTAAGTCGTCTAGTGAAATATTTTTTTAAATCGATAGCCTTCTCGTTTGCTAGATGAAATTTTGCAAATGGCAACCCTAAAATGTAACCACTAATTACAAAAAACAAAGGAACACCTAGATGACCATGTGAAATTACAGTCTTTAAAAAATCATAATAGGTATTGTATTGTATTGTATTGTATAAATATTTTTCATCTAAAAAACCACTCAAATGATATAAAACTACGCTAATGATTGCTATAAATCGTAAACCGTCAATTTCTGGTATAAAACTTCCTGAGGATGTTATTCGTCTAAATGATAGTTTCATTAGTTATTAGAATTAAACTGTTCGAAAACGCTTAAAAAAGATTTTTTAAAAATAGACACTCTGTATTTCTCCTCTGCTTCTTTATGATTATTTAATGCGATATCGACTAACCTTTCCTTTTGATTAATTAAATTTACTATTGCCTTTTGAATTGAAGTGATGGATTTTTTTTCTACTACAAAACCATTTTTATTGTCGACAAAAACATATGGTATTCCGCTGTGGTAACTTGTGATCACAACACAACCTGCGGCATATGCTTCAAAAATACTAAAAGGCTGACCCTCAAACGGGTAATATGTTGGCAAACAAAATACTTGGGATTGGCTCAATAATTCTCTTTTTTTGTCTCCGTCAATATACCCAAGGTAACTAATTCGATCTTCATGATTTATTTTTTCCAAAAATATTTTTTCACTTTCTTTAGATTCGAAACCACCTACATAGACAATATTAACTTTATTTTTTATCTGTTCTGGCAAACCAATAAATGCATCAGCCAGTTCATCATAGCCTTTACCAGATATCAAATTACTTAAGAATAAAATTTGAATTGAATCATAACCTTTAAATTTCTCAACAATTTTATTGGCATCAACAAATAAATAATCTTCAGCAAAATTAGGAATAATATGAATTTTATCTTCCGAAATCACTCTTTTAAAAGCTTCTAGATTCATATGCCCTTCAATAATAACACCGCCAATTTTACTTAGGAAAAATTTATTGATTTTTTGCTGAATTCCATTTCCGCTTAATATGGCTCGCATTCCTGTCCCTCCTAACATGTGAACGAAAATTTTATGTCGACTGTTAAAACATAAAATATAAATAGCTAAATCTCTCATATTACCTGAAAAAGACTCTGCAAGTGAAAGATAAATTATATCATTATTTCTCCTGTTCTTCCATACTTGGATAAGTATTTTAAGAATTGATAAGATACGACCAAAGGAATCTACCCCATGTTTTAGACTAACTTTACCTAAGTTAATCAATTTTACTTGACATTTTTTCTCTTCAAGCGCCTCTAATAAAGTTTTACTAGCTCTTACTTGACCTCCAATAACTGGATAAACAGCAGCTATGTATAATACTTTCATATTTATTTTAAAGAATTAATCATTTTAAAAAATTGTTGTGCCATTATCTCTGTATTGTTATTATCACGTACTACATTATAAGAATTGACTTTCATTGCATTTAATTTTTCTACATTTTTTAATGCGTATATAATTTTATGAGCTAGATTATTACTACTATCTTCTTTAAACATAAAGCCATTTTCATTTTCTTTAAACAAAAAAACTTCTGGTGAATGGTTCATAAGGTTATCATGAATAATAACTGGTAGCGAATAACCAAATGAATTAAAAATAGTTAGTCCCATAAAACCTGGGTGAATTAAAACTTTAGAAATTAGGAACCAAGGACATTTTTTTTCTTCGTCATATATTTCACCAAGAAAAAGAGTATTATTTTGTAAACCTTTTTGCTTTGCATTTTTTTTTAATCTTTCAGTTTCTGTGCCATCACCAATAACTACCCACAAAAGATCAGGCACACTTAAAACAACCTCAGCAATTGCATCTAAAGCGAGTTCATGATTGTTTATTTTATTTATTCTTCCAGATGAAATAATAATATTTTGTGACAGAATTTTATGTTGACTTTTAAATTGTTCTAATTTTAAATTATCCCATTGATTTTTAAAACCATCAATTTCATCTTGATTAAGTCCATTATTAATTGCCAATATATTTTTTGAGCAAAATTTTTTACTTTTCAGAATCTCTACATCTTTTTCTGTATACATTAAAAAGTTTGCAAATATTCGCCACCATGTTCTTCTAATCCATTGCAACGTTGGGTTTCCATGGGCACTATAAACATTACTCCAAACCACTATTTTTTTTCCAAATAATCTAAAAAGTGTAGAAAGTATCATCATGGTAACATGCCTAATATTACCATCAACTACCAAAACATCATATTTCCATAATTTAAAAAAAGGTAAAAAATGAAAAACTAAACTATCATTCCTAAATGGAGCCCAATATTTTACTAAAAAAACATGACTACCATAAATTTCATGAATAGGCATAATATTACTACTTGGAGTTGATTTTTGACAAAAAACAGTTACGTCGTGTTCCTTATTAGCAAAAACACGATTATAAAAATCTTTGCGATAAGTAGGGATTATATTAGTTAATACTGCTACTTTCATTTCTTTCTATATTTCTACTAGATTGATAAGTTAGTATAATAGCTAATAAACTCCAAAACTTAAAATTATTAACTATAGACCCTGAAGTAAATGTCACAATATGATTAGACAAAAATATTAAGACTAACCAAAGAATTTCTTCATTTTTAATTAGGAAAAGTGCCTTCTTAAAAGAAACAAATAAAATAATCAAACAAATTAAACCTCCAAGAAATCCCAAAGACATAAAAGATTCGACTAACATGTTATGTGGATATGCTCCATAGGGTTTTACTTCAATTGAATCACCAACAAAAGGACTATTGAGAAACTGTTCCCATCCTCCTTTTAGGTATTGCAACCTACCATAATCACTTCCTCCTTCATCAGTTTGTGATTCAGTAAATCGAGCAGTTAACATCTTAAAAGCATCGTATTTTGCATTAAAGTAGTAAATAGTTCCAGAGATAAAAATTAAAATTGGAAAAACAAATTTTAGCTTAATTTTTTCTTGATTTTTATATACAAAAAAAACTGCAATCAATACCAATTGCAATATTGGCCCTCTTGAACCAGCTATACCCATATTTACAATGGCTATTATTATAGGGAAAAGAAATAATATTTTAAATCTATAATTTTTCATTAAAATAAGGCTTACCACAATAAGGTTTAAAGCCATATTAGCAAAGGTAATAGTGTTTAATCCTGAATTTGCATCTGCTCTAACCCTAACTTCACCATTTGCATCTAATACATACTCTTGATTATTTATTAACCCCATTATGTTGATAAAAAGTAGAAGTACAAAAATTATTTTAAGAGATTTAGCTAAAATTTTTCCATCTATCCTTGTAAGCATTGCTAAAAAAGGTATGACACAACCCAAAAGAAAATATCCCCAATAATCTAAAAGAGGTAGAATTATACTATAACCATTAACTACTGTTTCATATAAAAAACGTAATAAATACATTACCATGTATAATAAAACAATATTGACATTGAAATTACTAATTAATTTTTCCTTAAAAATTATCAATAAACAAACAAATGCTGTCACTAATCTAAATGGCACTGATATCATTCTATTATCAATTCCCAAAATATCTGGAAAGAACGATAAAAATTCATAACCACAAATAACGGAAACTAGTAAGAAAACTTTTAATCCAGAACTTTTAATATTATTAATTTCCATTTTGATTTTTTGATATTTTAAAAGTATTATACAAATTTAAAAGGCTAAAAATAATGGAAATAAAACTATATGCTTTAAGAATTGTAAAAACATCTTTTTTTAATGCTAAAAGTACAACTACAAATGCAATTGAAAATATTGTTTGTATTGTTTGTACTTTTAAAAAAACTTTTTGTTTTAATGAAACATAATATAACGAATTGAAAGGTTGTGAAAAAAATTCAACAAATAACATGACACAAAGTATTTGAGCATACTCTGAAGATCTTACCCATTCCTTTCCAAAAAACAAACCAAACAAATAAGGAGATAAAATAAAAATTGATGAGTATACTATCAATCCAATTAAAAATAGTCTTTTTAATGTTGCCGTAAACAACTTTATGCAATTACCCCTAATTCTTAATTGATCTATAGCTTCATTTCTAAAAATATTTGCAATAGCTGTTGTAAAAACTATATTCGGTAAACGTAACATTCTATTGGCGAGAGAAAATAGGCCAACTATATAAGATGAATAAAAAAAAGCAAACAATATAGGTAAAAATTGTTGATTTAAATTAGAGGCTAAATCTGAAAATAAAGAATATTTAGGAAAATATATATATTCCTTTGCTACATCTTTAATTTGTTGATTTGTAGTTTCTAATTTAGACTTCTCTTTAATAAAATGCATAAACAAAAATAACACAGACGCCAACATTCCTAAAGTCAAACCAGTAACTAATCCTACGCCCTTTACGCCAAAAAATCCTAAGAAAAAACAAATTACAACATTAAACATTGATGACAAAAGTGTGGAAAAACTTACTTTTCTATATTGTTTATGCCTATTAACCCAATAAATTAATGCTGAATTATTAATAGTCAAAAAAACATAGAAAGGAAGATAAAAATAAGATATGCTAAACAAATCTTCTCTTATAATTCCTAAAAAATCACAAAACCAAAAGATTATAATTAAAACAAAAATTAAAGCTGCTGATATTATTGATAACTTATAAATAAGCCTCATTAATGCTTCAGCCTTATATTCTTCTACTGGAAGACCTATAGCTAATTCATATCTTCCAGAAAAAATAATGGACGAAATAACAGATATACTAGTAAAAGTAGAGAGTACGCCAAAATCTTCTGGTGAAAAAAGTCGAGTTAAAAGTGGCGAAGCAACAACTAACAAAATTTGACTTGTTACTGTACCAAATACCAAAGTAGAAAAATTCTTAAAGTGTTTACTACTTAGTAATAACTCAAATTTTTTTAATTTCATTACAAAAAATTCAATTAACACACTGAATTTAAATCAACTATTTTACAATTTTTTTTAGATACTCCGCATAACTACTTTTACCTAATGTAGAAGTGCAATTTTTGAACTCATCCTTTGTGATAAATCCTTTACGATAAGCTACTTCTTCTACACAAGCAATTTTAAGACCAGTACGTTTCTCAACTGCTTTTACAAATTCTGTTGCTTCTGTCAATGATTCATGAGTTCCTGTATCTAACCACGCAAAACCACGACCCATTAATTGTAAATTTAATTTACCTTGATTTAAATATTCTTGATTTACTGTTGTAATTTCCAATTCACCTCGATGCGAAGGTGTAACATTTTTTGCAATACTTACTACAGAATTTGGATAAAAATATAAACCTACTACAGCAAAATTTGATTTTGGTTTTTCTGGTTTCTCTTCAATAGATAATACTTTTCCATTTTCATCAAACTCAGCTACTCCATAACGTTCTGGATCATCTACATAATACCCAAAAACAGTAGCTTCATTTTTATCTTTAACTATATTAACTGCATTTGATAATAAGTTTTGAAGTCCAGCACCATAAAAAATATTATCACCCAGAATTAGACATACATCATCATTTCCGATGAAATCTTCACCAAGAACAAAAGCCTGTGCAAGTCCATCTGGAGACGGTTGCTCTACATATGAAAGCTTTAAACCAATTTGACTTCCATCTCCAAATAACTTTTTAAAATTTGGCAAATCGTGTGGTGTAGATATAATAAGAATTTCTTTTATTCCTGCTAACATTAATACTGATAACGGATAATAAATCATGGGCTTATCATAAATTGGCAATAATTGTTTAGATACCACCTGTGTAAGTGGATGCAAACGAGTACCCGAACCTCCTGCTAAAATTATTCCTTTCATTTTAAAAGTTTTCAGCCTTCAACTATTAGCCATTAGCAAAAATTTAAATTGCATGTAGCCCTCTAGCGATAACTATTGATATTGTTTTTCGTAATATTTTGCGTACTCTCCAGAAGTTACATTATTTAACCATTCAGTATTGTCTAAATACCAATTGATAGTTTCCTGCAGACCTTCCTCAAATGTTACAGAAGGTTTCCAACCTAATTCTTTATTTATCTTTGATGCATCAATCGCATAACGCAAATCGTGTCCTGGTCTATCTTTTACAAAAGTGATTAATTGTTCAGACTCCCCTTCTTTACGACCTAGTTTTTCATCCATTTTTTGACAAAGTAGACGAACTAAATCGATATTTTTCCATTCATTAAAACCTCCTATATTGTAGGTTTCATGATTTTTTCCTTGATGGAAGACTAAATCGATTGCTACAGCGTGATCTTTAACGAACAACCAATCTCGAGTATAATTACCATCACCATACACTGGTAAAGGCTTTTTATTAATAATGTTATTAATAAACAATGGAATTAATTTTTCTGGAAAATGAAATGGCCCATAGTTGTTTGAACAATTTGTCAAAACATATGGAAGACCATAAGTTTCACCATAAGCTCTTACAAAATGATCAGAACTAGCTTTTGAGGCCGAATATGGGGAATTTGGATCATATGAAGTCGTTTCAGTAAACAAACCTGTCTGGCCTAAAGATCCATAAACTTCGTCAGTTGAAATATGGTAAAACCTTTTCCCTTCAAAGTTATCTTTCCAAATTTTCTTGAAAGCATTTAAAAGATTAACTGTTCCAATAATGTTTGTCTTTACAAATGCTAATGGATCGGTAATTGATCTGTCTACATGCGATTCTGCCGCGAGGTGTAAAACACCTTCAAATTGATATTTTTCAAAAATCTCATTGATATAGCTTTCATCAACTATATCGCCTTTTAAAAAAGTATAATTTGATTCATTTTGAATATCCTTAATATTTTCAAGGTTACCAGCATATGTTAATGCATCTAGGTTATAGATATTGTAGTTTGGATAATTTTGCACAAATCTCCTAACTACATGAGACCCAATGAATCCCGCTCCTCCTGTAATTAATATATTTTTCATAGATTAACTTCCAACTGCTGAATAAACAAATCCTATTTCTTTCATTTTTTGTTTGTCCAGTAAATTTCTACCATCAAAAACAAAAGCAGGCTTAGACATTGAATCATATATTTTTTTCCAATCATAGGTCTTAAATTCATCCCATTCAGTCAAAATAGCAATTGCGTGAGCATTGTTACAAACTTCATATGGATTTGTACCTATTTCTATTTTATCATTTAACCCTTCTAGATCAAATTTTATTTGATTTTCTAAAACTTTTGGATCGTAAACAACAACATTTGCTTGTTCGGCGATTAAATCCTGAGCTACAGTAATTGCTGCAGATTCTCGAGTATCATTAGTATCTTTTTTGAATGCCCATCCTAACATGGCAATACGTTTACCTGAAACTGTGTTATATAAAGTTTGTACAATATTTTTAGAAAAACGGTGCTTTTGATGATCATTCATGATCACAACTTGTTCCCAATAATCAGCAACTTCATTCAAGCCGTATGATTTTGCTATATAAACCAGATTCAATATATCTTTTTGAAAACATGATCCTCCAAAACCTACAGATGCTTTTAAAAATTTGGAACCTATACGAGAATCCATCCCAATTGCTTTAGCGACTTCATTAACATCGGCTTCTGTTTTTTCACACAATTCAGAAATAGCATTAATTGATGACACTCGCTGCGCTAAAAAAGCATTAGCTGTTAATTTAGATAATTCTGATGACCAAACATTTGCAGTTAGAATTTTGTCTTTTGGCACCCAATTTGCATAAACTTCAACTAGTGCCTGAATTGCATCAGTATCGTTTCCTCCAATTAAAACACGATCAGGATTGTGCAAATCAGTAACTGCAGTACCTTCGGCTAAAAATTCTGGATTGGATAGAATTTGAAAATTAACTCCGTTTCCTGTATTATCTAAAATACTTTTTATAGCTTCAGCAGTACGTACCGGTAGTGTTGATTTTTCTACAACTATTTTATCAGACTTGGCAACACGTGCAATTTGACGTGCACATAATTCTATATATTTCAAATCAGCTGCCATACCTTTACCTGCACCGTACATTTTTGTAGGTGTATTAACAGAAATAAAAATCATTTCTGATTCTTCAATAGCCTTATCTACATCAGTTGAAAAAAATAAATTTCTACCCCTTGCTTCTTTTACAACCTCATCCAGTCCCGGCTCATAAACAGGCAGTTTATCAAAATCTGTATCATTCCATGCTGCTATCCTTGCCTCATTTAAATCTACAACAGTTACTTTTATATCTGGACATTTTTGAGCAATAACAGCCATTGTAGGCCCTCCAACATAACCAGCTCCAATACAACAAATGCTTTTTATTTTCATTTAATTTAAAATTAGTATATAAAATTACAGTTTTCCGTCGACATGAGGACCTAAAATTCCTTTCACATCATACAAAATAGAGTTTTCTTTTTTTAACAGAGATAAATCTATATCCATAAATTCTTTATGAGCAACTCCTAAAATCAAAGCGTCAAATTTACCAGAAGGCAATTTTGTAAGTGTTTCTAGTTTATACTCATGACTCACTTCAGCTGGATTTACCCAAGGATCATATATTGTTACATTTATTCCATAATCATTCAAAGCAGCAATAACATCTACAATTTTAGTATTTCGTACATCAGGACAATTTTCTTTAAAGGCAATTCCTAACATTAAAAGATTAGCTCCGTTAATTGCTATACCTTTCTTGATCATTAATTTGACAACTTGAGAAGCTACATACTCACCCATACTGTCATTTAATCTTCTTCCTGCTAAGATTATCTCGGGATGATAGCCTTTTTCTTGTGCTTTCTGAGCCAAATAATAGGGATCTACACCAATGCAATGACCTCCAACTAATCCTGGTTTAAAAGGAAGAAAATTCCATTTTGTCCCAGCAGCAGCTAAAACATCTTGTGTATCGATCTCTAAGATATTAAAGATTTTTGACAACTCGTTTACAAAAGCAATGTTGATATCTCTTTGAGAATTTTCAATAACTTTCGCAGCTTCAGCTACCTTTATAGTTGGTGCAAGATGTGTACCTGCTGTGATAACTGATTTATACAATTCATCAACTTTAGTCCCAATTTCAGGCGTTGAACCAGATGTAACTTTAAGTATTTTTTCTACAGTATGCTCTTTATCACCTGGATTTATCCTTTCAGGCGAATAACCTGCAAAAAAGTCTTTATTAAACTTCAAACCGCTTACTCGTTCAAGCACAGGAACACATTCTTCTTCCGTAACGCCTGGATATACTGTAGATTCATAGATTACAATATCCCCTTTTTTTAATACTTTGCCTACCGTTTCACTTGACTTATATAATGGTGTTAAGTCTGGCTTATTATGTTTATCTACTGGTGTTGGCACTGTTATTATAAAATAATTACAATCTTTTATATCTTCTAAAGAAGTTGAACATAACAATCCAATCTCATTTGAACTATCTTTTTTAAGAACAGATTTCAAAAGTTCTTCACTTACTTCAAGTGTAAAATCCTGTCCTTGATTTAATTCATTTACCCTGTTTTGATTAATATCAAAACCAACTACGTCATATTTTGTAGCAAACAATCTCGCTAAAGGTAAACCTACATAACCTAATCCTATAACTGCAATCTTCATGTTATTTTAAATTTTCCCAATACCATTTTACAGCTTCTTTTAAACCTTGATTCAATGAATATTTTGGATTATACCCTAAAAGTTCTTTTGCTTTTTCTATACTTGCTAATGAATGCGGTATATCACCTGCTCTATTTGGACCATGAATAATTTCAACATTAGCAATTTCTGAATCAAACAATGACAATTCATCACGCAAAATTGTTACTAATTGGTTTAAAGTTGTTCTATCACCAAAAGCAGTATTAAAAACAGTATTTATTGCTTTAGGATTATCTGACAACATTGCCAATTCATTCATTTGAATGACGTTGTCAATATATGTAAAATCACGAGAATAATTCCCATCTCCATTTATTACTGGACTCTCATGATTCATAAACTGCATTACAAACTTTGGTATAACAGCTGCATAAGCGCCATTAGGGTCTTGTTTTCTACCAAAAACATTGAAATATCGTAATCCAATCGTTTCTATACCGTACGTTTTACTAAAAATTTCTGCATATAATTCATTTACATATTTCGTAATTGCATATGGAGAAAGCGGTTTTCCTATTTTATCTTCAATTTTAGGTAAACTTTCAGAATCTCCATAAGTTGAAGAGCTTGCTGCATAAACAAATCGCTTCACACCAGCTTCTTTGCTTGCATGCAGCATATTCAAGAATCCATTAACATTTACTTCATTTGAAGTTAGAGGGTCTTTTATAGATCTAGGCACTGAACCCAAAGCTGCTTGATGTAGAACAAAATCAACTCCGTCCAATGCTTTCTTACAATCTTCGTAATTCCTAATATCCCCTTCAATTAAGGTAAATAAATTATTTTGCAACAAATGCTCGACATTATGCATATGACCGGTTGCAAAATTATCCAAACAAACAACATTATATTTTTTTTCTAAAAAATACTCACATAAATTAGAACCAATGAAGCCTGCGCCACCAGTAATTAATACTTTATCTCCCAATTTGCCAAAATTATTTTTTCAAAAATTTATCTATAAACTTTTTAATTGGATTTTTAACTTCATCAACTTCTAAATATCCTTCACCATAATTTCCGTATCCGTATCCATAACCGTATCCATAACCATAACCATAACCGTATTTTGCTTTAATTTCAAATCCATTAAAAACAATACTAATGTTATTTAATTCTCCTCTCTTATGCTTATTATTGACAAGTGTCAACATGTCTTTTTTAGTTATATTTTGTCTTACAACATAAAGTGTAGCATCGCAAAACTGTGTCAATTCTAGAGCATCAGAAACCAAACCAATAGGCGGTGTATCTAATATTATATAATCGTATTTTTCTTTGAGCTCATTAATCATTTCTCCCATACTTTCTCCCATTATCAATTCAGATGGATTTGGCGGTATAGGTCCCGAAGGAATAAAATCTAAAAAAGGGATTTGGGTTTTTTGTGTAATCTCTTCAATACTTTTTTGGCCAATTAAGTAGTTAACAGCCCCCACCGTGTTTTCTATATTAAAATCTTCAAATATTTTAGGTTTTCTTAAATCAAGTCCAACAATTACTGTCTTTTTCTCACTTAATGCAAAAACGGTTGCAATATTTATTGAACAAAAAGTTTTACCTTCACCACCAACAGAAGATGTTAACATTAAAACTTTTGTACCTGTTTGTTTCTGTTTCTTATATAAAAATTGTAGTGACGAACGTATTGCTCTAAAACTTTCGGCTAATGGAGATTTAGGCTTCTCAAATACAGCTAAATTTGAAGCACTGTGTTTTTTTCCAATGACACCTATAACTGGTATTTTAGTCAGAGAAACGATATCATTAGCATTTTTAATAGTATTATCTAAAATTGTTTTTATAAAAACAAAAATCAACGGAATTAATAGTCCTAACAACAATGCCAATACATAATTCACACTGGTTTTTGGCCCTAAAAGACCACCTCCTGTGTCTTTAGCAGCATCAATAAACTGTATATCAGACAAATTAGCAGCTCTAACAATATCTGCCTCACTTCTTTTTTCTAGAAATGTGTTATAAATATTTTTATTAAGGTCATACTTTCTGTTAATTTTAACTAATTCCTGTTGTTGACCTGGTAGCTTTTTAATGTTTGTTTCTGCTTTTCCTATCTTTTTATTAATAACACCTAAATCGTACAGAATCGCTGACTTTGCCGTTGATATATTTTCAAGTAAAACACTTTTTAAGGCATCCATTTGGACGTCAAAATCTTTGAATTTTTTTTCATTCTTCAAAGTATAAGCCATTTCTGATCTTTCTGCAGATAATGACGTTAATTTTGAAACATTTGCAATAATATTAGGATCATCTATACCTGCCACAGAAGGCGCAGGAAGTTTAGAAAAATCGACACTATTTATTAAATAAGCTCTTAATGAATTATAATAATTTAGTTTCCTGTTTATCAAATCTCTTTCTACATCCAATTCTGATAATTGAGATGTTATTTGCTCTCCTCCTGCTTCTACTTCAAAAATATTTTTATCTCTACTAAAATCTTTAAGTTGATTTTCTGTGTCCTTTAACTGTCCTTCCATAGCAACTAACGTACTATCGATAAAAGAAATAGTATTTGTAGCAAATTGATTTTTCAACTGCAACTGCCTATTCATTAAGATATTAATTGTGCCATTTAAATAATCAACCATTCTAGATTTATTGGCACCCTGAAGATTAAGTTTTAAAATTGATCCTGCCTTTACATCTGTTTCAATATCGACATCTTGATATTTGGCTACAGTTTGATTAAAATCAGCAAATCGCACCATATATACTCCTCCTTCATAAAAACCAGGATTTGGAGTTAACTCTAATTTCCAATGCAAAAAGGGTAAAGACACTTGCTCTCCAATTTTGAATCTTTTTTTAAACTCTCCAACTACAACATTGGTTGTACTTTCTGTTTCCACAGCATAGTTATATAGATCTGCTTTAGGGTTTTCAAAATTAACAGATAACTCATACTCAGTAGGACTAATAAATTTTATATTAATAAGATGATTTTTTAATTGAGGTAAATTTTTATTACTATTTACATAAAAAGGTACTTCCCCATATGCATCCTCTATATTATACTTACCTTGTCGAAGATATTCAATATAATAATTTAATTGTTTAACAACAATTTCATTATGAGAGCGTGACTTTATGGTTGTGATTAAGGTTTGAACTTGATCTGAAGTCCCTCCCCAGTTAAAAACCAAACTAGTATTAGAGGTAAAAAAAGGATTATTTTCTTCTTTATATGCTATTGTTGTTGATACACCATAAATCTTTTGTTTTCGAACATTAATTTGATAAGCTATAGTAAATGCAATAATTAAGCTGGCTAAAAACCAAGCCCAATGTCCTAAAACTTTGATAAAAAAAGCTTTAAAGTCAAAATTATGTTGAGTTTCAAAAAATGAAAAATCTTTTGTATCGAGCATACTTTCTTATCTGTTAATTAACAAATATGTTGTGATTACTAATGACAAAGCACTTAAAATTGTTGTAACAGATTGCAATCCGTTAACACCAATTCCCCAAGTTTTTTGCTTGATTGGTTTAACATAAATATAATCATTTGGTTGAATATAGTAATAGGGCGACTTCACGGCATCAACACTTGTCAAATCTAATGTATGGATTTCTGTACCATGAGGATATTGCCTAACCAAGACTACTTCTTTTCGATTTCCTGTTATAGTAATATCACCACTATTAGCTATTGCTTCAAGTATAGTTACTTTATCTTGAAACAAGGTTTTGGTTCCTGGAGAATTTACTTCACCATTAGTGGTATAACGTAGTCCTGCCAATTTAACAAGAACAAATAAATCTGCTTCTTTATTAAAATATTCGTCCAATAATTGCTTTTCGACTTTAGTTCTTACTTCATCAAGAGTCAATCCTAAAACAGCAATCTCACCAAGCACTGGAACTCTTATATTCCCATGATCATTAACTGTAAAACCATCAAAATATAGAGCATCTATAGAATTTGATACTGAACCACTAGTTGAAGAATTAAACATTTCGACCAATTTTTGATCTAATGCTTTCAATTTAATACTTAAAACGTCATTAACCTGAATTCTATAAGGTTTTAAAGGCACAACTTCAATTGAAGATTGATTTTTATTTTCGTTTGCACCCTGAAGATAAGTCAAGTCTTTATTAGACACACAAGATGAAGCAAAAAAAACAAACAACAAACAAAGAAAACTATATATTTTATTCATATTTTGAGACAATTTCAAAAAACAAATATAGTTTTTCATTTCTAAAAATGAAATCATAATCATTTAATTATTCTTGATGGAATTCTCGAATGGAATTCTGTTAATAATACTTCTCCCTAAAGTCACTTCATCAGCATATTCAAGTTCATCCCCTACCGAAATTCCTCTAGCAATTGAAGAAGTAATAATGCCTGTATCTTTAATTTGTTTATAGATATAGAAATTAGTCGTATCACCTTCCATTGTTGAGCTTAAGGCAAATATTATTTCTTGTACATTTCCAGATTTCACTTTATCAACTAAACTATTAATATTTAACTGACTTGGCCCAACTCCATCAATCGGCGAAATCTTCCCTCCAAGAACGTGATAAATCCCTCTAAATTGCCCAGTGTTTTCAATAGCCATAACATCTCTAATATCCTCCACGACACATATAATTTGATGATTCCTGTTAGAATTTATACAAATCTCACAAATATCTACATCAGAAATATTATGACATGATTTACAAAACTTGATTTCTTCTCGCATTTTTTGCAAAGCGTTTGCCAGAAATTCTGTCTGCTCTTTAGGCTGCTTTAACAAATGCAATACCAATCGTAAAGCTGTTCGCTTTCCTATTCCTGGCAGTTGTGACATTTCATTAACTGCGCTTTCTAATAATTTTGAAGAAAAATCCATAGTGCAAAAATAGTCAATTTGAATCTGGCTTAATTTGAAAATTTGAAGATTATTTATGTAAATTGGCCAAACAAAAAAACTAATCTATAATGAGTCCATTTGCCATTTTAAGCCTGATTGTAATTTATTTTGGAATTTTATTCTTCATTTCACATATTATGAGCAAAAATAATAGTGGAAACGATGCTTTTTTTAAAGCCAATAAAAATTCTAAGTGGTATTTAGTTGCTTTTGGGATGATTGGTACAGCGCTTTCGGGCGTGACTTTTATTTCTGTGCCAGGAGAAGTTGGAAATCCTGACCTACAATTTAAATACTTTCAGTTTGTTTTAGGAAATGCTATTGGATTCATCATAGTTGCAACGGTGTTACTCCCACTGTATTATCGAATGAATTTGACTTCCATTTATGGCTATATTGAACAACGTTTAGGGAAAACAAGTTACAAAACAGCAGCTTCCATATTTTTAATTAGTCGTACCATTGGTTCTGCATTCCGATTGTATTTAGTGGTAATTGTGCTTCAGCGTTACGTTTTTGATTATTATAGAGTTCCGTTCACAGTGACTGTTTTTCTTTCGCTATTATTAATTTTTGCCTATACATACAAAGGAGGATTAAAAACTATTATCATTACCGACACTTTACAAACTTTCTTCTTAGTTTCATCTGTTTTTTTAACGATATTTTTTATTTGCAAAAGTTTAGATTTGAGCATTTTTCAAGCATTTGAAACTGTAAAGGAAAGTCAATATTCTAAAATTTTCTTTTTTGACGATTATTTAAAAGGCAACTATTTCTGGAAGCAGATATTGGGAGGAATCTTTGTAACGATTGCCATGGTGGGCCTTGATCAAGATTTAATGCAAAAAAACCTAAGTTGTGCAAACATTGGCGAAGCACAAAAAAACATGTTTACCTTTACTGGAATTTTTGTTATCATCAACATTTTCTTCCTAAGCGTAGGAGCTTTGTTATACATGTATGCTGAGAAAAACGGAATAGCTGTTCCAATGGTTGACGATGTAGCTAGAACCGATTTCTTATTCCCTGAAATCGCTTTAAAATCATTGGGATTAGTCCCAGCAATTGTGTTTTTATTAGGACTTACTGCTGCTACATTTGCCACAACTGATTCGGCTTTAACTGCATTAACCACTTCATTTTGTGTTGACTTTTTAGGAATGGAAAAGAGCGAAAACATTAACAATCCAAACATTGTTAGAACTCGACATCTAGTTCATATTGGATTTTCGCTTTTAATGTTCCTAGTTATTGTGTTCTTCAATGCGGTTAATGATGCCTCTGTTGTAAAGATGATTTTCAAAATTGCTTCCTATACGTATGGACCACTTTTAGGCTTATATGCTTTTGGTTTATTTATGAAGACAAAAACAGTAAACGACAAGTTAGTACCTTTAATTTGTCTGATATCACCAGCTCTTTGTTATTTTATATCCACATATTCTTCAGAATGGCTTGGAGGATATACTATTGCAGAAGAGTTAATTATCATTAACGGATTCATTACCTTCATTGGTCTATTATGTATTAGCAAACCAGCGACTGGAGAAACGAGGTTTTAAATATTCAAAATTGATTTGTACCCAATAAAACCAAAGTACAGGCAGCTTCGTAATCGATTTTATTTTGATTAAGAATTTTATATAATTCCGGATTTTCTGTCCCTGGGTTAAAAATGACTCTTCTTGGTTTTAAATTTACAATATAATCATAGTATTCATTTTGTCGCTGAGGATTAAGATATAATGTCACTGTATCTATATCTTTAAAATCTGGAAAACCTTTCTGTATTTCTACACCAGAAAGTGTTTCGTTTTTTAATCCAATTGCAACTACTTCATGTCCATGATTTAGCAATTTATTCAATGCTAAAAAAGAATATCTCTCTGGATTTGTTGACGCTCCTATTACAAGTGTTTTCATGAATCTCATTTTAATATTAAATAAATTTACTACTTTTAACTTACAAGATAAAATAGTTAACAATATCTTGACTTAATTCAACACCTCAAAAGGTAATTTTGTAAAAAACTTATGGATTTATTTTTCTACATCTTCGCTGCTTTATTTTCAGTTTTAAACCCAATTGGCGCCATTCCAGTTTTTGTTGGATTAACTAATGGCTACACACGCGAAGAACTTTCTAAAACTTCCTTATGGACAGCAATAAACGTATTTATAATTATGATTGTTGCTTATTTTTTAGGTGAATATGTTTTACGTTTTTTCGGAATTAGTTTAGAAGCACTTCGAATTGCGGGAGGTATGATAATTGCTAGCTCAGGTTTTGGCTTACTGTCTGGGCAAGTAAAAAAGCGCAAAGGAATCAATAAAAAAGTAGAATCTGAAGCACAACAAAAACATGCTATTGCTTTAACACCGCTTGCTATGCCCTTGTTAGCAGGACCAGGTTCAATTTCGTTATTAATAGCTTTTTATCAAGAACATCATAATTGGATTGCAATTTCAATTGCTGTTGGATCAATTTTAGCCGTAGCTTTAGCCATTTTTTTAGTATTAAACAGTGCGCATTATTTAGTCAAATATCTTGGAGAATCTGGCATTGTTGCTATTTCAAGAATTGTTGGTTTTTTTGTAATTGCAATTGGTGTTCAATATATCGTGAATGCCTTGTTAACAATTATCAAAACTAATTTTTAAAAACAAGAAAGACCTCAAAATGAGGCCTTCTATCACAAACAAAAAAAACAAATAACCAAACCGTTAAATGTTAAAACTTTTTACTTCCGTCTGGTTGATAAACATAGTTGAAAGTAAAATATTTTGAAGGCTCTGTTCCTACAGGGTTTGCAGGAGCATCCTGATAATAACTAAGGATCTCAAATTTTGCATATTTCCCATTTGCCGTTTTTACAACAAAAACCTTACCTGCAATAGGAGCTATAACATGATTTGTTGGATTATAGGTATACCACCCATTACCGCTCCCTGTTGGAATTGCATATGCAGATTGTGAATCTTGCTTAAAGTTAGTTTCTGAAGGTGCTTCTGTAACTCCTGAAAGTGTGTTTATTACAGTAGCCAAAGACACATTTCCGTTTTTTGCAGGTTCTCCTGTTCCTGCATACCCTCCATTTATAATAATACTTGTTCCTCTAAAAGCAATATCCCAATTATCGCCCGAAGTAATAATATCGCCAGTTGAAAAACTAAATTTTACAAAGTCGCCAGAAACGGGCTGTCCTTGCCCTCCTGACTGAGGAGCATATAAATTTGAAACTTTTTTAGTTTGTAAACTTTGAGTTTGTGAGCCTGTTTCATTATCATCTTTTGAACATGATGTAAGCAAGAAAACAAATAGTATTACTACCGATTTTAAAAGATTTTTCATAGTGTTTAAATTAAATTATTGAAAATGATTATTAAAAATTGAATTGAATTTTTCCATAAATAGCTCTTCCCGAAATATTACTTGCGTTTTGAGAATCTGTAAAATCTAACAGATTATCTACGCCTAACATTAGCTCAAAGTTTTTCCATAAGGACTTCGTTAGTGAAGTATCAAGAATAAAATAATCTTGTGCAAAAACGTCATACTTATCTAGGATTGAATTATTGTTTGTATCAAACAAACCATATTTACTCCTGTAAGTAATTCTCAGAGTGTGATTTAATTTAAGAGAAGGAATCTGCCAAGTCGTTTTAAAATTAGCAGTGTGTTTTGATCGATTAAAAAGTCCTATATAATCAGTTTTTTTTAATTTAAAAGTCTCTAGAGTTTCAGGATTTCTTGCAAAAATTTCCCCTCTATTAATTGCCGAAATCACATCTTTATCTTTCGCTAATAAAAACTGATAACCCGCCGCTATTTGAAAATCTTCACAAAACTGATAGGTAGAATTAATTTCGACTCCTGAAGTAAAAACAGAACCAATATTGTAATAACTAAATACATTTTGAAGATTTGTTAGTCTAGCAATTACTTTTGTATCTATTAAATTATTAATTGAATTGTAGAAAACATTTATGGATGATTTGAGCTTATTTTTATTAAACTGAAATCCAAAATTATATCCAATACTTTTTTCTGGATTAAGTTTACTTGAAAAAAAGTCAGAAGACACATAATATGCTTCAATTCTACTTTGATTATCTAGCTCTATTAAACGTTCTGGTGCAACATTATATCCTAAAACAACGTAGCCAATCGTGGGGTTTTCAAAATTAAAATACAATTGACGCAAATCTGGAGCTTTAAAACCAAAACCAACAGAAGATTTGACCGATAAATTTTTATTAAAAAAATAGTTTATTGCTAATTTAGGACTAATGGCCGAAGCATAAATTTCACTTTTATCAATTCGAACTCCGGCTAAAACATTCCATTTATCCTTAACATTACAATCATATTGAAATAATCCATATAATGAATTATTTGAGGCTTCATTCCTAAAATAAGTTCTATCTAAAGTGTTTACATTGTAGCCAATTCCAAGCGTATAAGTAACATTATTTACAACAGCTGAAGATCTAATTTCATTACGCAGCAAATCTTCTTTGTAATAACTTTGACTAATTAATTCACCATTTACATCTTCGTTAGTTTTTTCCTTTGTTTGGTATTGAGTTTTATAAACTTCATAAATGAAATTTAATTTTGAAGTTGGTTTATAAAAGAACCTCGTATGAATATTAAACTCATCTGTTTTAGCAAATCCAGAATAGAATTTCCCAGATGTTTCATATCCTACATCACTGTTTTGCTGAAAATACCTACTCGAAATAATTAAGTCAATCTTTTCAGAAAAAGCATAATTAAATTTTAAATTTGGAGTCCAATTATAAAAAGGCATTACCGTTTTTGATTTAGTGCTTTTGTCCAAATCGTAACCTTCCGTCATAAAGGAGTTTACTCCACTTGAAATACACCATTTTTTAGAACCGAAGGAAAAGTTTAAATTACTATCCTTTGTATCAAACGTTCCATATCTTAAACTTACTGAACCTAATAGTTTTTCTGTTTTTTTATTTTCTGTAATAATATTTATGACTCCTCCTATAGCTTCAGAGCCATATAAACTAGAAGAAGGTCCCTTTACAATTTCGATTTGTTTAATATTATTTACAGAAATCCTATTTAAATCTAATGTTCCTGCACTTCTTCCTATAAAAGGAACACCGTCTATCATAATCAAAGTATATTGAGCATCTACACCTTGCATTTGAACTCCAACTCCACCTCCAAAATCGGGCACAATTATTAAACCTGTTTGCTCATTAAGAATATCTGAAAGTCGTAATGCACCAGATTGTTTTATTTGATTACTATTTATTATTTGTGTTGGTAATGGCAGTGATGATAATTGACGATTTGTTCTCGTGGCCGATAAAACCACTTCATCAATTTGTTTTGTTAAAATGGAGTCGATCACATTAGTATTTTGCTGAGAAACCATTTTAAAAGTGATAAGAAAATGAAATACTATTAAATTTTTATTTAGAAACATTCTTAATAATTTTCAACAAATATATATCTTATTTTTATTTATTCTAAATTAATTTAATATTTTTGCTTCAGATAATTTTTACAAAACCTATACAATGAAAAAAATCAAACTATTACTTGTGGGATCAATTTTAATCAACTCATTGATTATGAATGCACAAGACAAAAAGGATCAAAAAGCAATTAAATCGATGTGTGGCTGTTATGAAGTAACTTTTAATTTTACTGAAACATTTAAAGTCTCAAAAGACGAACAATACAAACCATCACCAACAAAAACAGATTATGGTTTAGAGTGGATTGAGCTAGTTGAGGATAAACCTTCAAAGATTGTAATGCAACATTTATTAATTGTTGGAGACACTACAATTGTCAAACATTGGAGACAAGACTGGTCATATGAAAACACAGATTTTTATCAATTTTATAAAGACAAAACGTGGAAATATGTTAGCTTACCAAAAAACGAAGTTAAAGGGCAATGGACACAAAAAGTGTATCAGGTAGATGATAGCCCAAGATATGAAGGAAGCTCCTCATGGGTACATGTAGATGGAAAATCATATTGGAGAAATACGACCGATGCTCCATTACCCAGAAGAGAACATACGATTAGAAATGACTATAATGTATTAAAAAGAAGAAACATTCACGAAATTACAAATGACGGATGGCTTCATGAACAAGACAATGAAAAAATTTTACGCTCAGATGATAGAAAAGACAAGACCATTGCTTTTGAAAAAGGAATGGATTACTACAGAAAAGTAGATGACTCTAAGTGTGTAGCTGCACAAAACTATTGGAGAAAGTACAAGTCTTTGTGGCTAAATGTTAGAAACAAATGGCAATCTATATTTGACTTGAAGAAAGATCTTAATCTAGAAACTACAGTTAATAAACAATCTTTATTTACTCATTTATTTGAATTAAAATCTACAGCTTCTAAAGAAGAAAGTGATAAAATAATTGACAGTTTCGTTAAGAAATAAAAAAAGGCCTCAAATGAGGCCTTTTTGATATTTATTCTTTAGGTAAAAAAACTTCTGCCATCATACACCTTGCACTACCTCCTCCATATTTTTCAATTGTTTCTAAGTTGGAATACAAAATAGATGCATGTTTTTCTATTTGAGTAATTTGATTTGCATTCAAAGAATTATAAGCTGATTCACTCATAACCAAATACTTCTCATCAGTACCTTGAACCTGCAGCATATTACCTGCAAAAGCACTTACTTGATTTTCTGTGATATAAATAACTTCCTTACCATCTTGTTTCAAACTTTCAATAACCGATTTCCTTTCTGTTTTATCATCGATACATTCACTACAAATAATCGCAAAAGTTTCCCCTATCGCCTTCATTACATTAGTATGATAAATAAGCTCACGATTTCCGTCTACAGTTTGGTAAGCGTTGAAAATTATCGGAGAATATTCAAAATCTTCACAAAACTCAATAAACAAATCCTCATCTGCTCTTGGAGACAAAGCACAATATGCTTTACCATTTGTTCTATCTAAAACTATACTTCCGGTTCCTTCAAGAAAAACACCTTCTTCTTCCGCAGAAGTATAATCCATAACATCGTTTATTACAAAACCTTGATCTTCAAGTAAATCCAAAATATCTTCTCGACGCTCTAATCTTCTGTTTTCGGCAAACATTGGATACAAAATCACATCTCCCGTTTCATGAAAAGAAATCCAGTTGTTAGGAAAAACCGAATCGGGTGTATCAGTATCTTTCGTATCTTCAACTACAATCACATTTACACCAACTTCTTTTAATTTATCAACTAAAGCATCAAATTCTTGTTGTGCTTTTGCATTTATGGTAGCAGGAAGTATTCCGTTATGACTTTTTTGATAGTAATTATTGACAGCCGTTTGCTCATTCATTCTGAACGAAACTGGACGAATCATTAATATTGTATTAGTAATTTGTTGCATCTATCTATTGCGAATAGTTTTAGTAATTGTCTCTACAATATCTAAAGTTACTTCAGCCATAGTGTTTTCCTTCTCATCTAAACAAGGATTTACTTCAACAATTTCCATACAAACTGTTTTAGAATTAGCTGCTAAAGCATTCATTAAATCTTTAGCTTCCTGAGGTGAAATTCCATTAGGTACAGGAGTTCCAGTTCCATGAGAAGTCATATCTGGATCCATTGAGTCTACATCAAAGGTTACATATACAATATCGCAATTTTTAAGTTGGTCATTTACCCCTTCAACGATTTTAGCAACACCTAGTGTACGAACATCGTTCACCGAAAACCACTTAATGCCAAATTTATTAATTACAAATTCTTCTTGTTCTTCAGTATCGCGAACAGCCACATATACCACATCTTCAGGTTTTACCTTTTGAGTAATACCTCCAATATTTTTTAATTGATTCCATAATGAAGCTGTTTCCTCATCTACTTCATTAATTTTACACTCTATATTATCAACATCCATAACAGAGGCTAATGGCATACCATGCATATTCCCAGAAGGTGTTGTATAGGGTGTATGAATATCAGCATGTGCATCGATCCAAACAGCACCAATACGTTTGTCAGGGAAAGCAGATTTAATACCACTAATAGTTCCTCCCGCAGAACCATGGTCTGCAGCTAAAATAATAGGAAAAGAATTTTTATTTAAAATTTCAGCAACTTTAGAATTAAGCTCTTGATAAACCGACAAGAGACCGTCGATTCTTTTAGCGAAAGGATATTTTGTTGGTTTGTCTAAATACCCATTAGAATTTGTTGTTTTTTCGAGAGTATTTTCACCAAAGAGGTAACTCTCTTTTTTCCTGGCAGCAGTGATAATAGCATCTGGCCCCAAAGATGCTCCGCGTGTTCCAGCAGTAATTTCAGATTTGTTGATTAAAAAAGTAACATTAGTACTCATAAAATTTTTGTTCGATAATTGTTTAGCAACTATGCATTATAAAAGCATCTTAGTTTGTGTATTTGCTAGCAACTTATCCGTTCTTGGACAAATATAAAAAAAAGCCTCTCGATAAGAGAAGCTTTTTTAATTATTAATTTATCAACATTATCTTTTATCCATTAGTACAAAAGGACGTAACGCATAACCTGTATACACTTGACGTGGACGACCTATTGGTTCCTTATTGATACGCATTTCTTTCCATTGTGCAATCCAACCTGGTAAACGACCAATTGCAAACAATACTGTAAACATATCTGTAGGAATTCCTAACGCTCTGTAAATGATTCCTGAATAGAAATCTACGTTTGGATATAATTTTCTATCAACGAAATAAGGATCAACTAGCGCAGCTTCTTCTAATTGCTTTGCAATATTTAATATTGGATCATTTACTCCTAATTCGGCCAATACTTCATCGGCAGCCTTTTTGATGATTTTTGCACGCGGGTCAAAGTTTTTATAAACTCTGTGTCCGAATCCCATTAAACGGAAATCATCATTTTTATCTTTTGCTCTTTCTAATGCTTTTTGAGCATCACCTCCATCTTTTTGGATTTGCTCTAACATTTCTAATACTGCTTGGTTAGCACCTCCATGTAATGGTCCCCAAAGTGCTGAAACTCCAGCAGAAATCGAAGCAAATAATCCAGCATGTGAAGAACCAACCATCCTTACTGTAGATGTAGAACAGTTTTGTTCATGATCACCATGTAAAATGAATAATTTATCTAATGCATTAACAACAATAGGGTTTGCCGCATAAGG
>CAZMCP010000002.1:0-127135 GCA_964565035.1 uncultured Flavobacterium sp.
TGAAAATCTTTCCAAGTGAAGTCATTATCTTTAGTTTCTGGAGCATTTGCCGTTAGTGCGTAACGAAGTACATCCTGCTTTTCTGGAAAATCAATCAAGTATTCATGTAACCAAACTGCCCAGTTTTTAGAAGTTGATAATTTGTTTCCTTCTAAATTCAGGAATTCGTTGGCTGGCACATTGTCTGGTAAAATGTAACTTCCTTCCGCTTTTAACATCGCAGGGAAAATTACACAATGGAACACGATATTGTCTTTTCCAATGAAGTGAACCAATTTAGTATCATCCGATTTCCAATAGGGTTCCCAGTCTTTTCCTTCGCGAGCGGCCCATTCTTTGGTTGACGAAATATAACCAATTGGCGCATCAAACCACACATATAGCTTTTTTCCTTCGGCACCTTCAACTGGAACATCAATTCCCCAATCCAAATCACGGGTTACAGCACGAGGCTCTAATCCGCCATCAATCCATGATTTTACTTGTCCATACACATTTGGTTTCCAATCGTTTTTATGTCCTTCCACTATCCATTCTTGCAAAAAGTCTGAATATTCATTTAAAGGTAAAAACCAATGTTTAGTTGATTTTAAAACTGGTTTTGTGCCTGTGATTGTCGATTTTGGATTAATTAAATCGGTTGCATTCCAAGATGAACCACATTTTTCACATTGGTCACCATACGCTTCTTCGTTACCACATTTAGGACAGGTACCTACAACAAAACGATCAGCCAAAAACTGTTCGGCTTTTTCGTCATACAATTGATCAGTAGTTTCTTCAATGAATTTTCCTTCATCATATAATTTTTTGAAAAATGCTGAAGCCGTTTCATGGTGAATTTTTGCAGAAGTTCTAGAGTAATTGTCAAATGAAATTCCGAAATCAATAAATGATTGACGAATAATACTATCATATTTATCAATTACTTCTTGTGGAGTAATTCCTTCTTTTTTGGCTTTCATTGAAATTGCCACTCCGTGTTCGTCGCTACCACAAATGTAGGCCACGTCTCTACCTTGTAAACGTAAAAAACGTGCATAAATATCACCAGGAACATACACGCCAGCTAAATGACCAATGTGAATGGGACCGTTTGTATAAGGCAAAGCTGCCGTAATTGTATATCTTTTTGGATTTTGTACCATAATTCAACTAAATTGAGTGCAAAAATAAGGTTTTTTCGTCCAAGAATACACGAATACTATTCCTAATTTATTACTTTTGAAACAATAACTTATATAAGTAATGTCTCGCTATTTACTCGTTTTAATACTTATTTTTAATTTATCCTATTCACAAAAAATGATGGTAACACCTCCTTTACTCAAAAAAGGCGACACGGTGGCTATTGTAGCTACTGCTCGTAAAAATATTGATGATAATTTGAAACCAGCAATTGATTTACTTAAAAGTTGGGGATTAGAAGTAAAAATAGGAAGTACTATTGGGTTAGATTTAAATCAGTTGGCTGGAACCGATGAGCAACGCGCTAAAGATTTTCAGGAACAATTAGACAATCCTAACATAAAAATGATTTGGTGTGTACGTGGAGGTTATGGTACAGTTCGTATGCTTGATTTATTAGATTTTACAAAATTTAAGCAAAACCCAAAATGGATTGTGGGATTTAGTGATGTAACGGTATTGCATAGTCATTTAAATACTATGGGTTATAAATCGATTCACGGAATTATGCCTGTAACCGTTGCTAAGGCTTCCAAGCAAGCAAAAGAGACAATGAAAATTGCGTTGTTTGGTACTGAAAGATTGGAGTATGATATACCGTTTCATAACATGAATAAATTGGGTAAAGCTAAAGGTGAATTAGTCGGCGGAAATTTATCGATTTTGTATAGTTTGTTTGGTTCACCATCAGCGATAGACTGTAACGATAAAATTCTTTTTATTGAAGATTTAGATGAATACTTGTACCACATAGACCGTATGATGATGAATTTGAAACGTAACGGATGTTTAGAAAGTATTAAAGGAATTTTAGTAGGAGGAATGACAAAGATGAAAGATAATGACATACCTTGGGGTAAAGATGCATTACAAATCATTGAAGATGTTACCAAAAAATACAATATTCCCATTGTATATAATTTTCCTGCAGGTCATATTCAGGATAACCGCGCCTTAGTTTTTGGTTCTCAAATAGAATTAGATGTTAATGCAGAGTGTACCAAAGTATTTTTTGAAAGATAATGGCTTTTCATAACGAGCTTGGAAAAAAAGGAGAGGAGCTTGCTAAGCAATTTCTTCAAAAAGAGGGTTATAAAATTTTAGAAAGCAACTTTGTTTTTCAAAAAGCCGAAATTGATATTATAGCCCAAAAAGAAGACACACTAATTGTTGTTGAAGTAAAAACCCGTTCTTCGGTAGACTTCGGAAACCCTGAAGATTTTGTAAGCCCCAAAAAAATAAAGCTTCTAGTTAAGGCTATTGACGAATATGTCAATTTAAAAAATCTTGACCTTTCAATTCGTTTTGATATCATATCAGTACTACATGAAAAAGGTGATTTTATAATAGAACATCTTGAAGATGCTTTTTATCATTTTTAAATTTTACCCAAAAAACACCCCTGTTGTTATAAAAGTATTTAAAAAATTATAGCAAGGTTAAATTTGTAACAAAATGTTTATTTTCTATATTTGCAAAAAAATAGGATAGATAAATGAAAACGATTTCTTCAGTTGTAGAGAACTACATTAAGACCAAACCCTTTTTATTAAATGCTTTATCGCAAGGAATTATTAACTTAACTTCCTTAGCGAGAACGATTACCGATGAATTAGAAGAAGAATTAGGGAAAGACGTAAAACAAGGTGCTGTGATAATGGCATTAAAACGTCTATCTGAAGATTTAGATTTTAAAGTCAATCACAAGATTACTAAGGTTTTAAAAAACATTGGTGAAATTACCGTTCGTTCTTCGTTAACAGATTATACTTTTCTTATATCGGACACGATTTTAAATAAGCAAGCCGATTTGATTTCGGATATCGATTCGCATTCAGATATTTTTTATACTTCATCGCGTGGTGTAAATGAAACAAATATTGTTGTTAGTGATAGTATTTCTCATTTAATTGAAAAACACTTTAAAGGAGAAAAACTAACTCAAAAATTAGATAACTTAGCTTCTATTACCGTTAAATTACCTAAAGAAAACACATCGGTTCCTGGAATTTATTATTTCATTTTCCAACGCTTAGCTTGGGAAGGAATTGTTATTTACGAAGTAATTTCTACGTCAAATGAGTTTACAATTTTAGTAGATGATGAAATTGTAGACAAAGCCTTTAAAGTGATTAAGGATTTGAAATCAACGAAATAAACATTTGATTATTTTTTTTAAATGTTTGCGGTAATTTAAACTTATGAAAAAATTTATTTTAATATTATTATTATTTAATGCTTTTGCTCAAGCAAATCCAAATGCTATTAATGAAACTGAAAAATTAGAAACAATATGTAAAGTTTGGGGTTTTTTAAAATATTATCATCCTAATGTAACTAAAGGAACTTATAATTGGGATGAAAAACTGTTTCATCTTTTAAATAAAACAGAAAATATTTACGACAAAGATATATTTTCAAAGGTGGTTGAAAAATGGGTCGATTCCTTAGGAACTGTTACAAAGACTAAACAAGTAAAAAATAAAAAAAACTATTTCGACAAGAATTTTGACTTGTCATGGATTAATAAAAATTCTTTTATTTCTAAGAATTTAGCAAAAAAACTTCGTTTTATAGAAAAGAACAGAATTCAAGGACAACAATATTTTGTTAATGATAGCATTGATGGGATTTTGTTAAAATTTAAAAATGAAGTTGAATACAAGGATTTTAACTGGGAAAATAAGAAATTAAGAATACTGGCTTTTTTTAGATTTTGGAATTATATAGAATATTTTTTTCCATATAAGTATCAAATGGATAAAGATTGGGATATAATCTTGAATGATTTCTTACCAAGAATAGTTAACCCTAGTTCAAAATTGGATTTTTACTTGACTTTTAAAGAGTTAGTTGTTGAACTCAAAGATTCCCATGCTTGGATTGGTTCATCTGTTATGTATGAAAAGTTTGGAAAAAAGTTTATTCCTGTAAAAGTTAAAATTATTAGTGATAAAGCAGTTGTTTCGGAAATTCTAGATGAATCATTAGCATTAGAGAATAATTTAAAAATTGGTGATGTTATCACTAAAATAAACGGAAAAGATATTGTAAGTATTCTTGAAGCCGAAAAAAAATATATGGAGGGATCAAATATAAATGCAATGAATAGGGAAGCTTATTGGCATCTTTTCAATGGAAACACAGATACTTTACATATTGAAATTAACGATAAAGATAGGTTGATTCATAGATATGATTATAAATCGTTTAAAATCAAGAAGAAGGATGTAATTCAGTCCAAATTATTAGATGATAATATAAGTTATGTTAATCTTGAAGGTTTAGATATTGATGAAATGCATAAAATTATGAATAGCTTTAAAAAAACTAAAGCCATAATTTTTGATGTACGTAATTACCCTCCTGATATTGATTATGCACTTGCAGAGTATTTAAATCCAAAGCCGACTGAATTTGTAAAATTTATTGATCCAGATTATACATATCCTGGCCGTTTTGTTTGGAGAGAAGGGATTGAGACCTCTGGAAAAAATAACCCAGATTATTACAAAGGACTAGTGGTTATATTAGTAAATGAAGTAACACAAAGTCATGGGGAATATACAGCTATGAACTTGCAAAGTGCTCCTAATTCAATTACAATAGGTAGTCAAACAGCAGGGGCTGATGGTGCTGTTTCTAGATTTGATATTATTAAATCATTACGAACATTATTTTCTGGATATGGAGTTTTCTATCCTGATAAAACTGAAACACAAAGAAAAGGGGTTAAAATTGACATTATTGTCCAGCAAACTATAAAAGGAATTCAAGATAATAAAGACGAAATTTTAGAGGAAGCCTTTAAAGTGATTAAGGATTTGAAATCGACAAAATAAAGAAAAGCCGCAACTTATGTTTGCGGCTTTTTTTTACAAATCTTGTAAAGATATTATTCATATTCATTCTATAGGTCTTAAACTTTTTTATAAACCAGCTTTTTTTATTTTTTCTAAATCTGTCACTTCTTCATTATATAATATCTCATAGTTATAAGGATCTTTACTCGACAAGATAACTTTATAATATTTTTTCAAATACTTATAAGGAGAATCATCAACATCCGTAAAACAATCATATCTTTTTCCTTCATAATAAAAATATCCTTCAATATGACTAAAACTTCTACGAATTTCTTTATTATTAATATAGCAAACAGTTTCAAATCTATATTTCTTTCTTTCTTGTGAAGATATCCACAAATTTGTTACCACATAAGAAACGAAAGCAGCAAAAATCAATTTCACAATAATTTTGCCTTTGTCAATAATTTTAGTTTTTTTATGCTATTATTTAATTTTTACATTAGGTTGGCGAGATTATCTTTCCAATTAAGGTATTTAAATTGCCTCAATCAATTCCAATGCTTTCTTAATAGATTTTACATTTTCAAAACTTAACAATAAACGGAGACCATTTTTGGTCTCTTTTTCTTTCATTTTGCATAAGTTGCTGTTTTGCTGTACAAAAGATAATACTTTGTGGAAACGTGCAGATTGGTAATAATTACTTTGTTGATCACCTATAAAATAGCAGACCATTTTTCCTTGTTTTAATACCAATTTTTCGATACCTAAGTGAGAGGCAATCCATTTAATACGTAAACTATCTAAAAGCGCGATTGCGGGTTTAGGCAATTTACCAAAACGATCTTCCAAATGTTGTTGGTATTCCTGTAATTTTTCTTCGGTTTTGATAATGGCTAAATCATTGTATAAACTCAAACGTTCAGTAACACTATTGATATAGTCGTCAGGAAAAAGCAATTCAAAATCAGAATCAATCTGAAGGTCTTTCACGTATTCTTTAGTTTCTATATCACTTTCTTCAGGATACAAATCTTTAAATTCATTTTCTTTTAACTCCTCAATGGCTTCCTGCATGATTTTTTGATAGGTTTCGAAGCCAATTTCATTAATGAAACCGCTTTGTTCTCCACCTAGTAAATCTCCTGCGCCACGAATTTCTAAATCTTTCATGGCAATGTTGAAACCACTTCCTAATTCGCTAAATTGTTCCAAAGCCTGAATACGTTTACGAGCTTCTTCAGTCATTGCAGAATACGGTGGTGTAATGAAATAACAAAATGCTTTTTTATTGCTTCGACCCACACGACCACGCATTTGGTGCAAATCAGAAAGTCCAAAATTATTAGCGTTGTTGATGAAAATCGTATTGGCATTTGGAACATCCAATCCACTTTCTATAATAGTTGTAGCCACCAAAACATCAAAGTCGCCTTCCATAAAAGACAACATGACTTCTTCTAGTTTTTTACCATCCATTTGTCCGTGGCCAATACTTACTTTGGCACTAGGAACCAATCGCTGAATCATTCCAGCAATCTCCTGAATATTTTCAATTCTGTTATTGATGAAATACACTTGGCCACCACGTTCAATTTCGTAGGATATAGCATCTCTAATCACAGTTTCGTTAAAGCCTACTACTTGAGTTTCTATAGGATAACGATTGGGTGGGGGAGTAGAGATAACAGACAAATCACGAGCCGCCATTAATGAAAATTGTAAAGTTCTCGGAATAGGTGTTGCTGTTAGGGTTAATGTGTCAATGTTTTCGGCAATGGTTTTGAGTTTATCTTTTACGTTTACTCCAAATTTTTGCTCTTCATCAACAATTAGTAGACCTAAGTTTTTAAACTTAATATTTTTATTTACCAACTGATGTGTGCCAATGACTATATCTAGTTTTCCAGATTCTAAATCCTTTAGGGTTTCTGTTTTTTGCTTGGCCGTTCTAAATCGGTTGAGGTAATTTATGTTAACGGGTAAATCTTTTAAACGTTCTTTAAAAGTTCTATAATGCTGATAAGCTAAAATTGTTGTAGGAACTAAAATAGCTACCTGTTTACTATTGTCGGCAGCTTTAAAAGCAGCACGAATGGCCACTTCGGTTTTACCAAATCCAACATCGCCACAAACTAGTCGGTCCATTGGGCGATCGCTTTCCATGTCAGCTTTTACATCTTGTGTTGCTTTTAACTGATCAGGTGTGTCTTCATAGATAAATGAACTCTCTAATTCGTGTTGTAAATAACTATCCGGCGCAAAAGCAAATCCTTTGTCAAGTCTTCTTTTTGCATACAACTGAATCAAGTTGAAAGCGATATGTTTTACTCGTGCTTTGGTTTTTTGTTTTAATGTTTTCCATGCACTCGACCCTAATTTATAAATTTTTGGAGGAACGCCGTCTTTACCATTGTATTTTGATATTTTGTGAAGCGAATGAATGCTTACGTATACAATATCATTATCGGCATAAACTAATTTGATGGCTTCTTGGGTTTTTCCATCGACTTGAATTTTTTGCAACCCTCCAAACTTTCCAATTCCGTGGTCGATATGCGTTACATAATCACCAACAGAAAGCGCATTAAGTTCTTTTAGCGTAATGGTTTGTTTTTTTGCATAACCGTTTTTGATGGAGAATTTATGGTAACGTTCAAAAATTTGATGGTCGGTATAACAAGCAATTTTGTTTTCGTAATCAATAAAACCTTGATATAATGGGAGCACTACTGTTTCGTAATCTTTTACAAAATGTTCGTGATTTTGTTCATCCATTGATTCGAAAATATCATGAAAACGTTTGGCTTGTTGTTCATTAGCACAAAAAAGATAGTTTTTAATGCCGTTTTGACGATTGCTTTTCAAATCCTCCATTAACAAATCAAACTGTTTATTGAATGATGGTTGAGGTTTAGTTTGTAACTCAAAAGTTTTTTCTACTTTAAAAGTTGGTTTGCTACTTAATTCGACAATTGAAAAGTTGAGCGCTTGTTTTATGAAAGAACTTTGGTTTAGAAACAATTCTTCTGGAGAAGCATGCTTGATGTCTTTTGATAGTTTTTCGAAACTTTCTTCGGCTTTGCTAAATAACTTATCTAAATTGGTTAAAAGTAAATCTGTATTTTGAATAAAAAGAGTTGTTTTTGGGTTGATGTAATCTAAGAAACTTTCTCTTTTTTCTTCTAGTAGTTTATTCTCAAAATTAGGGATAATGGTAATTTTGGTTTTCTTCTCAATTGAAAGTTGTGAAGCAACATCGAATGTTCGAATACTATCCACTTCGTTTCCAAAGAATTCAATTCGGTATGGGTTGTCGTTTGAAAATGAAAAGACATCCAAAATTCCACCTCTAACTGAAAACTCACCAGGTTCTGTAATAAAATCGACGCGTTTAAAGTTGTATTCAAATAAAACTTCATTGATAAAATCGATAGAAACTTTTTCTCCTACTGCAACTTTTAATGTATTTTTTTCGAGTTCTTTTTTTGTAACAACTTTTTCAAATAAGGCTTCAGGGTAAGTAATAATGATAGCTGGTTTTTTTCTAGAATTTATTCTATTTAGAACCTCAGATCTCAATAAAACATTTGCATTATCTGTTTCTTCTATTTGATAGGGTCTTCTGTAAGAGCTAGGATAAAAAAGTACATCTTCCTCGTTAATTAATTCCTCTAAATCGTTAAGTATATATGCGGCTTCTTCCTTTTCATTTGCTATAATTAAAAATGATTTGTCTAGTTTTCTAAACCAACTTTCTACAGCAAAAGAAAGTGACGAACCTACTAATCCTTTTACATTAATTTTACTATCACCAATAATTGAATTGGCAATGGTTTCAAATTTAGAATCATTAGCAAAAAGCTGTTTAATGTGCTCTGTACTCAACGTGTTGTAATTATTGAACGGTTATTTGTTTTTTTAAGTTTGTTTGAGGTGCTCCTTGTATTTCTGGTTTATCTGTTGATATGGAATCTTTTTGCGATTCTAAGGGATTTGCACCTCCACGAATTGAATTCAGCATTTCCTGCTCTCCCTCTTCAAACTGAATATGGCTTCTGCGCACAATTTCCTCAATTTGATCTTGAAAGGCATTTACTTCAACATTTAAATCTGTAACTAATATGAGTACTTTTTTTTCTGGGATTCTATCAAAGGCCATAAAAGTATTTAAAGCTTTTACTTTAGTTACTATAGCTGTTAATCGACTTTTTATTTGTGGTTTTTGAAGTTTTATAGGGATTGATAAAATTAAACCATCACTTTTTTGTGCTAAACTTTTTGTTTTTTGTTTAAAAGCGCCAATTGTACTTTTTGGTTTTTGATACAACTCGGCAGTAAACAACCGCCATTCGTTCCAGTTTGTGGCTATAGATTGTGATTCAGTTGTTAGTGATCTTTGGTTAAAGCTCCAAGCTTTGTTTATGTTAGCAAAAACCAATTCTTTTTCTTTAAGTGCTCTTGTTATTTCTGCCTGATGTAATGCAGAATCATCTTTGCATGAGCCAAAAATCAAACAAAGTAAAAGGTAAAGAGATGCAATTAATCTTATCATAATATCACAAAATAAAACTCCTTTGCAAATGTAATGTTTTTGTTTTTCTGACAACTAGAACTGTTAAAGTTCTTAAGAAGAATTCGATTTTATAATTACCGAAAACGTTATCTTTGTGACACAACTTTTTTAAAATGGATACAAAAATATTAATCATAGGTGCTTGTGGGCAAATAGGTACTGAGTTGACACAAAAATTAAGACAAATCTACGGACTAGATAATGTTATCGCTTCAGATATTCGAAAATTAAATATTGATGTTGTTAACGACGGTATTTTTGAAGTAGTTAATGCATTAGACTATAATCAAATTGAACATTTAATTGAAAAATACCAAATTACAGATGTTTACTTAATGGCTGCTCTTCTTTCGGCTACAGCAGAAAAAAACCCAGCTTTTGCTTGGGATTTGAATATGAATTCTCTTTTTCATGTTTTAAATTTAGCCAAAGCAGGAAAAATAAAAAAGATATATTGGCCGTCGAGTATTGCAGTTTTTGGCCCAACAACTCCAAGAGACAATACTCCTCAATATACCATTATGGAACCTTCAACAGTTTATGGAATTAGTAAGCAAACAGGCGAAAGATGGTGTGAATATTACCATACACAATACGGTGTAGATGTAAGAAGTATTCGTTATCCAGGTTTAATCAGTTGGAGTACTCCTCCAGGTGGAGGAACAACTGATTATGCGGTTGATATATACCACAAAGCAATTACAGATGGTAAATTTACTTCATTTTTGTCTGAAAATTCAGGCTTGCCTATGATGTATATGGATGATGCGATTAAAGCTACCATAGGAATTATGCAAGCACCTGCTGAGCAGATTAAAATTCGTTCGTCTTATAATTTATCTGCAATGAGTTTTACGCCAAAAGAAATTGCGGCTGAAATAAAAAAGCATTTCCCAGATTTTACTATTGATTATGCCCCAGATTTTCGACAAAAAATTGCAGATAGTTGGCCTGCAAGTATTGATGATTCAAGAGCAAGACAAGATTGGGGTTGGCAAAATGACTACACTATCGAAAACATGACTGTTGAAATGATTACAAAATTAAAAGAGCATGTTTATAAATAATAAAAAAAGGGAACGATTATCGTTCCCTTTTTTTATTTTATATGGTTGCTATTATCTAGCAATTTTTGGTGTTGGTTTTAATTTCTCAATTAGAGCGTCTTCAATAGGAGATTTGATTTTAATAACATCATTAGTATTATCGTTTGGGATAGTCATTGAAAGAACATAATGTTTGATCTTCCATTCTTTACCAACTTTTACTATTATTCCTGAACCACGACAAATTTTCATTTGAGTATTTAATAATTCATCAAACCAAGCTATGTTTTTAGATTTGTCAAAATATATATTTCTTTCTAAAGCAATAAAATTCCAAGCTTTTCCTTTGTCAAAATATGGTTTTGCAAAATCTTTGAATTGTTTTTTATTCCAGTTTTCAGTTGCATCGGTTCCAATAAAAATAGATTCTTCATCCAAATAACTAAAATAGTCATCAAATTTTGCTTCGGCAGCAGCTTTGTGCCAATTGTCTAGTAATGTGTTTATTTCTGTTTTTTCTTTAGTTTGGGCAAAAGAAATACAATAGAAAAGTAGTAAAAAGATTGTTTTTTTCATGGCTTAATGAATTAAACTCAAAGTTAGTGATTTATAGTTTTACTTAAATCAAACATTTGAAGATACATTGATAACATGATAACCCGCTAATAATACCTATTACTATTATAATTAATGGCTCTAATACAAGACCTCTCATTTTTTGTAAAACCATTAGAGATTCTGCATAAAAATTCTATTTTTTTATCTAATTTTTTGTAAGAACGAATTTTGATAGAATCAAGATGCTGTTTTGTTAAATACTTTTAAATACGGAAGATAAGCACTTATTAAAAAACAGGAAAAACACCTATTAAAAAGCAATGTTTTTCCGTGTAAAAAAACGACTTCCTTTTTGTATATTTGTAATATAAATCTTACATTTATAAAATATTAAATTCTTTATAGCCGTTTTTAAAAGTCCCCAACTTACCAAAAAAAGCCAGGTTAATTATAGAATAATGAATTTAAAAAACCTTATCGAAAAACTAAGAAAGCTCGTTGATCCGGACGAATCTAATGTTGAAATTACAAATATTGCAACACTTAATGACGGTGATGATTTTCTTCTTAACAAGTCTACAATAGTAATGTCTATTGTTAATATCGAAGAAGACAAGACACTTCGAAATCAGTCTGTTTATATAAAGGAAACTAATGACCAAACTCAAATATCTCGTTATAAACAACCCACACAACATTTAATTGTATCTATATTATTCGCTTCATATAATAGAGATTTGTCAAAGTACTTAGATGGAATTGATAAATTAAAAGACGTCATAAGTTATTTTCAACAAAACAATTCTTTTTATTATAAAAATGATAACACCGAATTAATTGAATACGAGACTTATTTAGGGAAAACAGAGGTAGAACAGGGAGAGTATCAAAAAATCACAATCGATTCTGTTAGTTTATCTACTGAACAACTTAATCAACTTTGGTCTTGTTTAGGATCAAGGTATATGCCTTCCATGCTTTATAAATTAAGACTATGCATGATTCAGGAATCACCTGTTACTCAGGAAACCGTTGTTAATAAAATTAAAATCAATTTATGGGAAAACGATAAAAATAGCCCGGTTGGATTCATAGAATCGGGTGAATTTGATGCGTAACAATCAAAACAATACAAACAAATAAATAAACTAATCATGAATGTAAGTTCGCTTAAAACACCGGGGGTATATATCAATGAGATTGATGCGTTTCCTCCTTCTGTTGCCCAGGTTGCAACGGCAATACCCGCTTTTGTGGGTTATACCCAAAAAGGACCTACGGTTCCTACTCGAATTACTTCTTTTATGGAGTTCGAACAAATCTTTGGCGGTGCACCTGATCCGGATAATCTAACGATTAATTTAGGTACCGATACGTATGATGTTGCAGAAAGTAAATTCAAATTGTACAACAGTCTTCTTTTGTTTTATTTGAACGGAGGTGGTGTCTGTTATATCGTATCGCTGGGTAAATTTACAGATAATCCGACATTTGCTGCTTCAACCGAGTTTGTTAACGGTATGAATCTCTTAAGAAATTATGATGAGCCTACCTTATTATTGGCTCCAGACGCTGTTAATTTATCACCTGATAATTTAGCATCTCTTCAGCAGCAAATGTTGATGCAGTGTAATGATTTAATGGATAGATTTTCAATATTCGATATAAAACCTGTAACGGCTGTCAATAAATCCAACTTAATTGCAAGCAGTGAAAGTTTCAGAGATAAAGTTGGAAATATGAATCTTAAATATGGAGCGGCTTACTATCCATTTCTGAACATAAATTCTACCTATAAATTCAGATTCAGTAAGATAGACGCTCAGGTTAATTTTGCAAGTATTTATGCATCTGATCCTGTAGTTTTACCTTTGATCACCAAGTTTAAATCACAATATGATTTGGTATATAAACCAACTGCGACTAAGGGAATAGTATTCCTTTGGAATGAAGCGGCTTTCCAAGTAAATAAAGACAAAACGGTAATTGCAAATGATTTTTCAAATACCAATGCTTATTTCACAAAGCTTGTGAACTTATTAGGAAAATTAGGGAAGCCTTCGACTATTTCCGATGCTGATTTAAAAACGTATGTTGAAAATGTAATTGCTACTTCGTTACGTCCTTATCTGCAAAGTCTGATTGATTTCAAAGCTGTATACAACACCTTGAAAGATCCCGGAACGAATGCTGTTTTTGCCGGTGGTAAGCTAATCTCTTCTACCATTGTGGTTGCCGATTTTGAAGCGATATGGGGGCCATTGACCGTTTCGGCTGTTAATCCATATACTGGTGCATTGGAAACTTCAACTCCTTTAATCGCAGATTTAAACAAAATACAATCGGCATTGGATAAATTAAGAACGTCAATTCTTAACGCTATGAACAATGGATTGACTTCCATTGAAAATTATATCCAGCAACAGGAAAGTATACTGATATCAAACATGCCTTTGTATGCCGATATCGTAGCAAAGTTGTCGGTTTCCTTGAATACTGTTCCTCCATCAGGAGCCATTGCTGGTATCTATGCTAAAACCGATGCAACCAGAGGGGTATGGAAATCACCTGCCAATGTGAGTATCAACGGTATTATAGGTTTAACCGATGACATCAATGATGCCAATCAGGAGGACATGAACATCCACGAAACTGGAAAATCAATCAATGCTATACGCAAATTCACAGGTAAAGGATTCATGGTCTGGGGTGGAAGAACTTTGGCCGGAAACAGCAATGATTGGCGTTATGTCAACGTAAGAAGGCTGGCTAACATGATTGAGGAATCAGTTAAAAAAGCCTGTATGCAATATGTTTTTGAACCTAATGTGGCGCAAACCTGGGTTAGCGTAAAAGGAATGATCGATAACTATCTTACAACGCTTTGGAATGATGGTGCTTTGGCCGGTGCAAAACCTGAACATGCATTCTTTGTATCAGTGGGATTGAAAGAAACCATGTCGGCACAGGATATTTTGGAAGGACGTATGATTGTGAAAATTGGGTATGCACCTTCAAGACCTGCTGAGTTCATTATACTGGAATTCAAACAAATGCAACAACGTTCATAATCAATTAGTAACACTTAAAAGATAAAGATATGCCAAATATGGATTTTCCACTACCAAAGTTTCATTTTAGTGTGAGCTGGGGTGGCAGTAAAATAGCCTTTACAGAAGTTTCAGGCCTGAATAGAGAAATGGATGTTATTGAACATCGCGTTGGTTCCAGTCCTGAATTCTTTAAAAGAAAAATGCCAGGACTGCAAAAATTGAGCAACATTACCTTAAAGAGAGGTGTTTTTATAGGCGATAACGAATTCTTTCAATGGTACAATACAGTGGCATTGAATACCGTGGAAAAAAGAACAATTACAATCTCTTTATTGGACGAAAATCAACAACCAAGAGTGGTATGGACAGTAAAGGATTGTTTTATCGTTTCTCTGAAATGCACTGATATGAAATCGGATGCAAATGAGGCTGCAATCGATACAGTGGAAATTGCAAACCACGGATTTACTGTAGAATATAAATCTTAGTTCTATGCCAGACAGTAATCCTTTAGTAGGGTTTTATTTCTCAGTGGTTTTTGAATTGGTTCCTCAATTTTCAATTGATACTAAATTTCAAAGTGTTACTGGATTAAAAGTCACTATGGAAACGGAAGCATATACCGAAGGAGGGCAAAACCGCTTTAAGCATAATTTGCCTCTCCGGTCGGGATATCAGGATCTGGTTTTGAAAAGAGGTGTCACTTCTGATTTGTCAGGATTATCCATGTGGTGTACACAAGCCTTGGAAAGCTTCACTTTTTATCCGGCAAACCTAGTGGTTTCATTGCTGAATGAAAATGGCGTCCCGGTTAAGGTATGGTACGTTTCACATGCTATTCCGTTGAGCTATGAGTTTAGTGATTTTAATGCAGAAGAAAATAAGATTGTCATTGAAACCATTACACTGCGCTACAATTTTTTTAAAGAAATTCCTGTACCTAGTTTTTAATAATAGTACCCATGGCTATAGAAATTAAAGAATTACGTATCAAAGTCAGCGTAATGGAAAATCCGGAAGAACATTTCAATTCGATGCAAAAAATCAGTCCACTGAAACTGCAGGAAATGAAATCTGAAATCGTGAGGGAATGTACCCAGAAAGTATTGGAGAAAATTAAAGAAAAAGCCGAAAGATGATAGAAGGAATCTTTGGAATAATCGATAAAATGCGTATCGAGGTTTTCACGACAAAAGAGTATACAGAGCCGCCAACTAAGACCATTTTTGTTCAGTTGAATCCTGAAAAATATACAATTAAGCAAAACGTGGCTTTTTGTGAAGGACAGGCAATGGGAACCACCGGAAGTGATTTGAAGTTCAATAAAATTGAAGGGGAAGAAGTCAACTTTGAATTTTTATTTGACAGTTCAGGAGTTGTTCCTAAAGGGAAAATTATTGATGGTAAAGCCCCTGAAATGGATTTGGCAGGTGCAATTGGAGAAACAATGAAACCAGCAATTGTTAATCCTTTTCAAGAAGTAGAAACTGTTGAAAAAGAAGTTGAAGAGTTTAAAAAACTATTGATGAGCTATAACAGTGAAACTCACCAAACCTCTTATTTGAGATTACTTTGGGGAGGTTACACGCTGGATTGCCGTGTGAAAAGTATGGATATCGAGTATTCCCTTTTCAGAAAAGACGGAAGACCTATCCGCGCCAAGGTTAAATGTGGCTTCAAGGGAACTATCAATTATAAACTGATGGTAGCCAAAGAAAACAAGAGCTCGCCGGATTTAACGCATCAGAGAACAATAAAAATGAATGACAAGTTGACCTTATTATCAGAAGATATTTACCAGGACAACAGTTACTATATCGATATTGCTAAAAACAATAAAATATTAAGTTTTAGACAATTAAAACAAGGAGAGAAAATAATATTTCCACCAATTAAATAATAAAATGCCAACCGTAAAACCATATTATCCTTCGGAAACATTACTTAAACTGGAATTTTTAATTGACAATGAAAATACTGGTTTAGACAGCTTGTTAAAAGATGCAACGGTTCATTTTGAATTGAATAAGATCTCTTTTGCCAAATTCACATTTATTTCCTCGAAAAGAGATAAGGATAAACAGGAAAAGTTGCCAATAGATGTATTAATCAAAAAGCCGGATGACCCTCTTTTGGAAATTGAAGTAAAAGTAAGCGTCAATGGTAAACTGGAAACATTATTTAAGGGTATCATAAAATCATTAGATACACAGGAAGAAAATGATCAGTGTATCATCAAAATTGAATGTAAAGACAAGGGATATAATCTTACACTTCCAACAAAAGAAGCAGAAAACAACAATCAGACGTTTGAAGATAAACTGACGTTATTTACCAAGAACCTAATTTTAAGTGATAATCTGCAGGGACAGGAATGGGGAAAAGAAAAAATTACGCACAACACATCAACACCACCATGGGATTATCTTATAGGATATTTGGATGCAGTTGGTATGCCCGTTGTTTTAAGAAACGGCAACTTTACTGGAATTGATATTCTTAAGGAGAAAAAGGACCTTGCGTATATGGCCGAAAACGGAATCAATGTTTTTTCGTTTTCCGGCAAAACTGATCCGCAAAAAATAAAATCATCAGTCACCATTGAATCCTGGGATATAGAGAAACAGGAAACACAAAAGGCAACAAGTACTAACTCGAATAAAGGTCCGGAAAATGATCATGTAATCAAACTAAGCCAACCTGTAAACAAGGCTACTGAAGATAGACTGATCAAGGCTAGTGTTGAGCGGAGCAATATTGCCTACATTCACGGGAGAGTGAACACATTTGGCAACTTAACTGCAAAAGCGGGTGATTATATTGGTTTTAATAAAGTCAATCCTGAAATTGATTCAACTGACCAAACTCCCAAACCTTTATTAATTACCCAGGAAACACACAATATTGAAGGTGGCTGTTGGAAAACAGAGTTTGTTTTCGGATTGGAAAGTGAAAAGCCATTCACACAAAATACGACTCCCGGTAATAATAACGGACATGCCGAAGTTGGACAGTCAAACAAAATAAACGGATTACAAATTGGTGTTGTAACGCAAATTGTCGAAGATCCAAACAATCAATTCAGAATAAAAGTCCGTATGCCTCTTTTATCAGAAAAAGGGGAAGGGGTGTGGGCAAGATTGGCTACACTGAATGCTGCCAATGAAATGGGAAGTTATTTTATTCCCAGTATCGGAGATGAGGTAATTGTAGGTTGTCTTGGTAATAATCCAGATGCACCAATCATTCTTGGAAGTCTTTACAGTAGTAACAAAGCCATGCCTTTCCCAATCAAAGAAGAAAATTATTTGAAAGGTTTTGTAACTAAAGAAGGGACAAAAATCATCATGGATGATGAAAAGAAAAGTATTGAAATCAGTACCAAAAAAGGAAATATATTGACGATTAGTGACGACCTGAAAGGGTTTGTACTAGAAGATGAAAATAAAAATAAAATTACCATGAATGATCAGGGTATCACTATAGAAAGTGCAAAGGATTTGAATTTAAAAGCCAAAGGAAATATTAAGCTCGATGGTATACAAATCTCTGGAAGTGCTTCTGGTCCTATGGAATTAAAAGGTTCAGTAATTAATTTGAATTAATATGGGAGCAGCAGCAAGAGCAACAGATATGCATACTTGCCCTATGGTAAGTGGGACAGTACCTCATGTGGGTGGGCCTTTGCTGCCTGGTGGGAATACTACAGTCCTGATTGGCGGTGTGCCAGCATCAATTGTAGGTGACAGTTGTGTGTGTACAGGCCCCACAGATTCATTGGTTGTTGGTTCTTCAACTGTAATGATAGCAGGGAAACCAGCCGTAAGGATGGGCGATTCCACTGCTCATGGTGGAGTTATAGTGGCTGGTTGTCCAACAGTAATTATTGGAGGTTAAAAATAGAATTATGAAAGAAAAATCATTTTTAGGAACCGGTTGGGGATTTCCACCCACTTTTAGTAACCAAAAAGGTACCGTGAAAACAGTTTCAGATGAGGAAGACATTTACCAGAGTTTGCACATTCTGTTATCTACTCAGTTGAAAGAACGTGTAATGCGATCTGATTTCGGGTGTGATTTAAGCGCAATGTTATACGAAAATATTACCGTCACTTTATTAACTAAAATAAAAGGAATCATTCAAAATGCCATTCTTAAGTATGAACCTAGAATTGATTTGTTAGAAGTTGAATTTTATACTGAGGACAGTAATAACGGCGTGATTAAAATTGAAATTGTATATAGAATTAGAACAACAAATTCTAGAAAAAACTTTGTATTCCCTTACTATTTGGAAGAAGGAACATTCGTGACACCTTAAATAAATTAGAGATAATCGGGTCAAATGATTTTAAAATTAACTATGAATTTCTACAGATTGAATAATAATCAGGGAAAATGAAAAACTGCAACACTATATTATCCATACACGAAGGAATGGGAACTACCCAAATAGAAAGAGTGCGTCCTGCGCTTCAGACAGATTTTTTTCTGATTGACGAAAGAAAGGAAGAAGACTTCATTCTGTTTGTTCAGCGTCTTTCCAAGTATGTATCTTTTTATAATGAATCTGATATTTCCGATGGTGATTGGTCAGTTTTTTTTAATCGAGAATCGACTGGGATACTCATTTACATTGCCGGTTGGAACATCGAAATACAACAAAATCTTTTTGAAGTAAAAAAGAATGAAATACTACTCAATGCAGATCCTGTAATTCAGAAATCAAAGCTCAAAGAATATTTTGAACAAATAGAGAAAGATTTTGATGATTTGCTTAAAAGAGCAGAAAACCTGGATAATGAAATACCCGAGAAAGAAAGTCTTAACGCTTCTTCATATGCTATTACAAATCAGTTTGAGACTATTTTTAATCTGATTTTAGCTTCTAATGATATTCCAGCTTTATTTCAAAATTATCTGTTTATCAAAAGTGTACAACAATTGTTTGGCTTGTTATTGTCATGGAAAAGCTTTTCTAATAACGCTATTGCTTTTCAATTAAATAGTTACTCAAAACATTCACCACATTATGCTCTTTTTCTGGCTTTTGTTAAATTGATGAAAGAGGCCACAAATCATATCAATGGTTTAACAAAAAGGCATTTGGATTTTTATTACAAAGATGTATTGCATACCGAAAATCAATGGGCTAAACCAGATTATGTACACTTAGTAATTGAACCTTTTGATGTCAAACCTTTTTTAGTGCCAAAAGACACTATTTTTTTAGCAGGAAAAAACAGCATTGGCCAAAAGAAATTTTATGCATCTACTGCCGATCAGACAATAAATGGCATAAAACTAAATTCATTTTGTAGTTATCAAAGACAAGCAGATTCTTTTTATAAGGTTGCAGATTTACTTCCGTTGAATGGGAAAGGAAAAAGTTTTAATTGTTTTGGATCTGGAAAAGAAACTTTTAAAGAAGGTTTGTTCATTGCCAGCCCAATTCTTTTTCTACAAAGTGGAGAACGTGTTATTCTCTTACGCTTTAACGATAAAAACCATAATGCAGCTGATTTTGATTTTTACCTTACTGGAGAAAAAAAATTGATTCACATTGCAGAGAAAAAAGATGTGAAAGATGAAAAGAATTTGAGCACAACTTTTATTCAATTAACAATTCCAGCAACCGAAAAAGCTATTGTTCCTCGTAGCGCAAAGCTTCATCCGGAAATTTTATTGAAAACATCGTATCCGGTGTTAAAAATTGTACCTAAGAACAAATCAATCATCTCTTCGGTTAAAACGATTTCTTTAAAAGTAAAAGTAAATCAGTTCAAATCATTTGCAATGACTTCTGATTTTGGTAATGTCAACTTTGAAAAACCTTTTTATCCTTTTGGAGAGTTTCCAAAGAATGGAAATGGAATTATGTTGGCATCCAATGAATTTTTCATGAAAAACAAGGCTGTTGCCTCAATTCAGATTAAAACAGATAATAATAGTAAAACTTGGATTACAAATAAGGTAAATCTATTTAATCTTTCTGATGGAAAATGGGTTGATATTTCTAATAAACTGAATAGTATCGTTAATGATTACCCATTGAAAGAGTTACATTTTGATGAAATTGTAACCGAAGGAATAGTTTCAAACGGCAAAATTAGAATCGAACTTGAAAACGTTAAATTTTCAGGAGAAACATACATCAACGAGTATATTAAAGCAAGTGGAGATAAAAATCATACATATCCCTTCCCTTATAAACCCAGAATTAAAGAATTTGTATTCAATTACACGGTTGAAGAAACTATCAATTTAGCTACAAAAGCAGATGGCAAGGACAATAAGGTAGAACTGTACCATATGCTGCCTTTTGGTTATACTGCAAAAACAAAAGGGGTAATTACCTTCTCGAATTTTGCTTCACAGCAAGGATATATTTATCTTGGTTTTGAAAAAGTTCAGCCTCAGGACGGACTCACATTCTTACTTCAATTAGAAGAAGGAACAGCAAATCCGCAATTGGAGCCAGCCACTATCGCATGGCATTATTTAACGAATAATACATGGACAGAATTCGAACCAAATGCTATTGGTGACGAAACAAAATCGTTGACTCAGTCAGGATTAGTTGCGGTGAGTATTCCGGAGTTTTCAGCCATAAATAATACCGTTTTGGACCCTAATCTTTTCTGGATTCGCATATCTGTTTCTAATATTCAGGCAATATGTAAATGGATGGGAATTCACGTTCAGGCACTAAAAGCGGTTCTTACGGATTACAATAACACAAGCTCCGAATTTCTAGAAATTACACCAAAAGAGACTATCAGTAAATTATACACTACAGTTGATGGTGTCAAAAAAATACAACAGCCATATGCCTCGTTTGGAGGAAGACTTAAGGAGGAAGATACTTCTTTATATATGCGTACTAGCGAGCGTCTTCGCCACAAAAAAAGAGCCATTACCACTTGGGATTATGAACGTATTATTTTACAGGAATTCCCAGAAGTATTACGTGTAAAAGCACTTAACCATTACCGATATGATACTAAAATATCTAATGTGGCGGCAGGTTATGTAACGTTGATCCCTATAGCTAAAACTTCGGTATCCGAAAACATTAATTGGAAACCATTGCTAAGCCTCTCAAAAATGCTTGCCATTAAAGAGTATCTAATGCAACATAGTTCACCGCATGCACGTATTAATGTAAAGCCTCCAAAACCAGAATTGGTTCAGATTAACTTCAAGGTGAAGTTCCATGAACAGGAAGGTATGGATACCCGATTATATCTTCAGCAACTAATGCAAACAATCAATGAATATCTGAGTCCTTGGGCTTATGATAAAGCTGATGTAAGTTTTGCCGGCAGTATCGAGTTTTCTTCTATTATTCAATTACTAGACAATCAATCATATGTAGATTATATAACAGATTTTAAAGTGGCTCAGTATATGTTGGACGAAAACTATCAAATCAAAGGCAGTGCAATTCAGAACCTGAATAAAATTACTCCACAAACAGATTTTACTCTTTTTGTACCAACAGAAACGCATCAGATAAAGGAAATTAAATAAACAGGTCATGGAAACAGAATTTTTTATATCAAAAGACAGACAGCTGCTACCATCACAGGATTTTCAACACCTGTATAAGGCCGGTTTACAATATATTGAACAATTGGGCCAAAAATTTTGGACCGATTATAATACGCACGATCCAGGAATTACCATTTTAGATGTTTTATGTTATGCTATTACCGAGTTAGGATATCGTATCGATTTTGATATTAAAGATATTTTAACGAATAAAGACGGGGTAATCAGTAATAATACATTTTTCTCACCAGCAACCATTTTTACCAATGCACCATTGACTGTTATGGATTACCGTAAAATGTTAATAGACATTGAGGGTGTTTCTAATGCTTGGTTTTTGGCAGTGAAAAAAGAGAAAGATGTATTAGGATATCATTTGCCAAATGACACCGAAGAAAATCTTTACATTAATAAACTGGAAGATAAATTAAGTCTGAAAAATAAGGATAAGAAAAATAATATCCTGCCAAAGTTAGCTTTAAGAGGCTTGGGAAAAGTAAAAATCGAGTTGGACGAAGATCCTGTTTTGGGAGATTTGAATACGCTGCTTTTACAACATGCTTTTTGGAAAAATAACCGATGGGTGAATTTTAAAATTATTCCACAATTTACAGAATGGAATCATCCTGATTCACAGTTGTTCAAAAAAATGAACCAACCTTCAAAAATTACCATCGAGAGTGTGAAGAAGGTTCAGGATATTGTGTTGCTGATTGTGAACAGATATACAAAACCATCAGATTCGTTGCATTTCAGAATTTTCCCGGAAGATGCTTCCGAAACGGATTTGATTATACAGCATTTCAGTACCGAGGCTAATGTATGCGAAGTGATTTCTCTATTTGAACAAAAGAAAAATAAAATTCAGAAAACATTTTCAACCGTAGCGCTAAAGTTGCAGCAAAACAGAAACTTAACAGAAGATTATTTGTGTACTGAAGTTATTGAAAAAGTAAGCGTAGCCATTTGTGCCGATATTGAATTAGAACCAGGAGCCGATCCGGTTGAAGTAATGAGTCAAGTACAAATCGCCATTGATAATGTCATCAGCCCGAAGATCAATTTCTATACATTAAAGCAATTGGTAAAAGAAGGTTGGCATTCGGAAGATATTTTCCTTGGTCCGAAACTGAAGCACGGTTTTTTAAAGGACGAAGAAGTTGAAAAAGCAAAATTGGCAAAAGAAATCCATGCTTCTGATATTATCGCTGTCTTAATGGAAGTAGTAGGTGTTTATTCGGTAAAAAATCTACTGATGACAGCTTATAATAATTTAGGAAAACCAATTACTGGCGCTATGAATAAAAGCTGGATACTGGAACTTTCAGGTGAAGTAAAACCAGTATTCAGTGTTGCACTTTCTAAATTATTGTTGTTTCAAAAAAACATTCCTTTTCTACTAACAGAGAACCAAAAAATGCTTGTAGAACAAAAAGTACTTTTATACAAAGCACAGTTCCAACAAAAGAAATTGAAAAACACACAAAATGATTTCACTATAGAAAACGGAGATTATTTTGAGCTTAAAAGATATCAAAGTATTCAGGATGAATTCCCTGTAGCCTATGGCTTGGGTAAAAACTATATTTCCGAAAAAGAAACTCAGTTGCGTAAAGCCCAAGTCAAACAACTGAAAGGCTATCTGTATTTTTATGAACAGGTTCTGGCCGATTTTTTCAGTCAGTTGTACAACGCGAAAGATCTTTTGGACACCAATACATTGAACAGAACCTATTTTCCGTCTTTTTTGGAAAAAAATGATTGGACTGGAGATGAGTTCTATTCCAAACATTTATTCTCAACCAATTTAAAACAAAACTTATTGAATGGGGAGTTTCTTGAAGATGAGGTGTCGTTGTATGAAACCAAAACTACTTTTTATGACCGTCGCAACCGTGCTTTGGATCATCTTATGGCTCGTTTTTCTGAAAGTTTTAGCGACTATGTTTTCATGATGTATCAGGTTTCTCAAGATACTTCTGGCATGGGATCATTAGCTTTTGATAATGTAGATTTGATTGAAGATAAACAAAGTTTTATCAATGATTATCCTACTATCAGTAGCAACAGAGGATTGGGGATTGATTATCTGAATGCTTCTTTAAATGAAACAACGGGGGTATTAGATTTTAATGCGTTTTGGAATTCGGATCAAAGAGGAGGTTATGAAAAAAGAGTGGCCCGATTGCTGGGAATAGATGAAATTCCTTTACGTGATATAGTTACAGAAGAAGGGCCACAAACCCAATGGACAGTTGAAACACCTTCGGGAGATTATCTTTTCAAAATTGTTTCTCCAGACGTTGATTTAACAGCAAAATGGGAGTGGGCTCAATTACATTTTTTAGATCAGAATTTCTATAAAATAGACAGTTATGCAGGTAAATTTTATTTGTATTTAATGGATGATTCTACAAAGATAGCAAGATATGATGAGAAATTTGATACGCCAGAAGAAGCTTACGATTTCTTAGAAGAAATGATAAAAATACTAAACCTGTATTACGAGAATTTTTATTGTTTAGAACATATTTTATTGCGCCCGTTTAACAATTCAACTTTTTTGGATGATGATTTACTTAGTGTTTGTTTAAATGACGATTGTGATGACGAGGCAGAAAATGATCCATATTCTTTCAAAGCCACTATTGTTTTACCAGGATATTTGTCTCGGTTCAAGAGTTTGATTTTTAGAAAATATGCAGAAAAGACGTTTCGTCAGGAAGCACCAGCACATGCACTATTGAAAATATGCTGGGTCAATGCAAGCGACATGTTGGGATTTCAGAAAACGTATAAAAAATGGTTGGAAGATTACCGCTATTATAGATTGAAATACTGCGAAAACACACTTACAAATAGCGATCAGCAAAAATACAAAAACACATTGCATGAACTGGTCCTTGCCTTAAAAGAACTCAATACTATTTATCCAGAAGGTAATTTATACGATTGTCAAATCAGCGAATCTAAAAACCCAATCATACTGGGAAGCACATCATTAGGAACTTTATAATAAAAAATCATGGAAGCATATAACACTTTTACATATCCCGTTTTTGAAGCTGATCAGGTTTTGAGCCAAAAGGAACTGAACATGGCAGTGAGCCATCTTGAGGAACAGGACCGAATAACTAGAAAACATCTGACCGGAATAGGTATTGTCTGTGGTTTGGATTTAATTTTTCCAAATCAAAACAGTGTAAAGATAACTTGTGGTACTGCAGTAACTTCTCTTGGATTTCAAATCAATTGGAAGGAGCAATTATTGACACACTATCAGGATTATGATTTGTCTGATCAGTTTTTACAGCCAGATTATACAAGAGAACCTTATCTTGAAAATATTTTCAAATATTCAGCTAAGTATGCCCCAATAAAAAGTTGTATAGAGTTGCTTCCTTCAAACTCAACTGTAGTTGGTAAAAAAAGTATTCCTAATGACTTTTTTGATGATAAGGTAATTATGATGCTTCTAGAAGTAACACTTATTGATCAGAAAAACTGTGTAACGACCAACTGTGATGATAAAGGAAAACGAATGGAATTTAATTTGCGTCCTTTGGTAATCCCTGTAAGCGACGCGACAGCAGAATTAGTTACCGAATATCCATTGACAGAATGGTATAAAAAATTAAGTTTCCCAAGATATAATGTACCATTTAAAAACACGGTAACAGCAGTTCAAGTTTTGGAAGGATTTAATAAAGCATACAGCGATGCATATCTTACTGAAATTTCAAATGCCATTAAAACTGTTTACGATGCACACCAAAGCAACTTACCTGCAAGTACGACGGTTTTAGGAAATAGCAAGGCAACTATTCTGAATTCGGTAAATATTTACAAGTCAAGTGTCTCTGTTCAATATTTGTGGGATTGGATTTCTGATATTGTTGCTGCCTATAATGAAATTGTTTCGTTCAGAAAGATTAATCCAGCTTTATGTTGTATTGATGAGAATCTCTTTCCATTTCATGTTATTCTTGGAGGTGAAACACCAGAAAGTCTGGAATACAGAACTCCATTTTTTGCTACTCTAAACGAGAAACAAAAGGAGAATGAACAATTGAAAAAGCTAATTATGCTTTTCGAAAAACTGGCTTTGATTGTTACTTCTTTTGACATCGAAAACGGAGTTAAAATCAAAGTGACACCATCTTCTTATGGAAATATTTCTTTGTCAGAAAAAGCTATTCCGTTTTATTATGATCAGATTTTGGAACTGAACAAAAAATGGAATCCAGAACTTACAGTTAAAAAACAAAACGATACCATCTTGTCGTATTATTCAGACTTGTCTAATTATACGAATAAACAGGAAGTTATAAAGCCACTTTTATTCGATATCGAACCCTATAACTTTTTTAGGGTTGAAGGTCATCTTGGAAAGGAATATAAAAAAGCGCTCAAAGACTTGAGTCTAATCCGTGACAGTTATAATCTTCCTTTTAAGATTACGGCATTGAACGCTGTTGATTTTATCAATAAAGATGTTGATATCATGAAATTTGACGGTCGTTGGGATGATTTGGAAACAGATTATGATCTTGCTCGTAAAAGAATTTACAATATCACAGAATTTGTCATTAAATGGATGGACCAAAGAAGAAATGTTTTGGAACAGAAGAATATCATGACCAAACAGAATATTGATAACTTCAAAAATATCCTGACGCAACTTAAAAATTTACTGACTAATGATTTAAAACAATTTTTACCAAATTATAAATCATTCTATGAAATTTTCAAACAGCTAAATCTTGTCTTTTTATTCCACCGCTGGTGTATCCAATTATTCAATCCAGATTTGTCAACACTTGCTGAAGATCTTATTGACAGAATGGATGATATCAATGAATTGTTTTTGGAAGATCCGTTTACCGTGATTTATGAAGAGGCAAATTTGAGATGGCAGAAGTTATACAAAGATTTATTCTTCACAACCTTCCTTAAAAAACACCCTGGATTGGAGCACAAAGGCGGCGTAACCAAAGGCGGTACTTTTGTAGTGGTCTATGTTGATACTACCATTTTTAAGGCATCGGCACCGCCTCCTGTTTATACTAATCTTCTGAATGCGGTTACAGCTTATAAAGACAATATTGCCATCGATCAGAGTGTAAAAGATGATTTGGCGAATAGCGTTAAGTTTACTGATTATAAATCCCAATTAAAGAAAAAACCGGGACAAAACGCAGCTACAAAATGTCAGGCTGAAGCCGATAATATCAAAAATGATCTTTTGGAATTGGCCCAATACAACATGGAAGCACATTATACTGCCGAAATGAGCGGGTATATTCTGGAAAATATCAAAGGAGCACTGGAGTATGAAATCGGATCTGCAAATCAGGGAGTGCCTTATCAGCAGACTGTCATTGCCGATTTCTTCCTTCCGTATGTATGTTGTAGTGAAGGAAATACAATTGAAGTGAAAATAGAAAATTCTGAACCACTTACAATTGCTCTTGATCCTTTGAAATTCTGTCAAAACGATCCGGAAGAATATGAAATAGTCCTTAAAGGAAATTCAGGAGGAACTTTTTCAGGCACAGGTAAAGATGCTGTGACCAACGTGAGTGATAAATATTATTTGCATCCTAACCATCTTTCTGTCCAACAACCGAGAATTTACACACTGCAATATGAAGTGGATGGTGAATTAAGTAATACCGTCGAATTTGAAATCAATGCACCAACCGGATTAAAATGGAACGCAGCAAGAAATCCAAGCAATCCTAATCTGTTTGTTTTCACAAATACCGTTGCAGGTGATACACACGATTATGAATTTGATTTTGGTGATAATACAGCCGATGTCATAACCCATGCAACTTCCGTAACCCATCCGTTTGCTTTTGATGACGTCAATAAGCAATTTACGGTAACCATTAAGCAATTGGGTGAAGTATGTGCCAATTCACAAACAATAGTGGTAAAAGTGATTGGTGATTTTAATTCATCTGATTTCAATTCGAATGATTTTTATACTGAACAATAACTAAATAAATAAAAAGACTATGGCAACTCATCAACAAATACTGACAAAAATTAACGGTATTACCGACAATGGAAATAACACTGCCGCTGAGGTACGAAGTGTGTTAACAGATATGCTGAATTTCAGTGGAGAAGGATTTGAATTTTCTACTCCGGATTTAGTGGATGAATTCGGGTATTTGTATCATTTTTCTTTCAAAGGAATTAAAAAGCAATGTTGTAATCTATATGTACTGATTTATTTAAAACCGGCAACTACGACAGGAAATCAAAACATCATGCATAAAATCAGTGATGAAGATTTTGAACTATTGAGACCGTTTATGCCGTTTTATAATTACCGAGGTTCGGATAGTGATAACACAGCTTTAGCTTACACGGTTCCAGGAACACAGGGAAGACCAGTGACTTTAAGTTCTTGTTTGATGAGATACGAAAACGTGAATTATATCTATTTCGGGATAGTACTTGAACCGGGAGAAGCTATCTCGACAGCAGTTGCAGTAAATTTCAAATCTTTTACAGCACCAACTGCAGCAACAGGAAATACTAAAAAAGAAACTGATGCTTTCCTAAAAAGCATGAAACCCAACTTTACAGCTGATACTATTAAATAACAATGTATTTGATCCAACAAAATAGTTTTGATATTAGTTGTTCATCCCAAGATTTTGGAATAGAACTGCAATCACAGTTGGGCACTTTGTTGGAGAAAACATTTTATCCTCAATTAGAGCAATTATTAGTAAAGTATGATGTGCAGAGTCATCATTGGGTTGTCGATAAATTGGAAATTGAACTTCTTGATATCAGCAAAAAATATTGGAAAGAGGAGTTGGTTCAAAAATCACTGGCTCAAATTGAAGAGTTTTTAATACGTAACAGTCCAAAAACAGAGGGTTATATTACAGGTATACTGGACAATGATTCATATACGATTCCATCAGAGATAAAGGCAGAATTATTGGTTTTTGATTATTTAAGAAACGGATATTTTTCTGTAAATACTTTTTCAGATAAGATTGAGAAAATTATGGAAGTAGTTGTAATTGACAACAATTTTGTCAATCAGCTTTCATCACTGTTTGTATCCGATATGGATGCTCTGTTACGATGGATATTTTCAATTCCTGAGGAATATAAGATAAAAGTACTTGGGTTCCTGCCTCGTTCTTTTAACGGTTTTCGTTTTATCAAAATTCTTTTGGAAGAGTCTGTTTTTCAAAAAGGAGAAATAAAGCAAATCTTGGAAAAGCTTTTTTCCAGTGATAAAAATATTCAGCAATGGTATGAACTAATTCAGTGGATCGAAAATTTATCGATTAAGATTTCTTACCCTAAACTTTTTGCTTTTCTGAATTATACGCTGGAAAAATATAGAAATGTTTCGATTGTGGAAATCTATAAATTGCTAGATTCTGTGCATCAAAGAAGTCAGCTGAATGATTCGGAAATTACTTTTTTCAGGCATTGGCAAAACTACATAAAAGAAAGTGCTGCATTAAATTTAGAAAATAGAAGTACGGATAAAAGTTTTAGTATCAATGAAATATTGGATCAAATAAAAAAGGATAAAAAAATGATTGTAGAGCCTGTATTTTATATTAACAATGCAGGATTAGTAATTCTTCACCCTTTTTTACCCAATCTTTTTCAAAAATTGGGATTGACGGTAAACAACGAATGGTTGAATAAACAAGCTAAGCAAAAAGCTGTTCTTTTGACGCATTATCTAGTTTTTGGTGATCATGAAATTGAGGAAAACCAATTGATTTTGAATAAAATTCTATGCGGTTTTTCGATTGAAGATGTAATTGATGTACAATTAGTTTTAAATAATGATGAAAAAGTTACATGCCAAAGACTATTGGAAGCAGTTTTGGAGCATTGGGCAATCATGAAAAATTCATCAAAAGAAGCTTTACAGGAAACATTTTTGAAAAGAGAGGGGAAACTTGAAATTCAATTCAACGGTTTTGAAATGTGGATGGAAGAAAAAGGATATGATATTCTCTTAGATCAGCTACCATGGGGTATAGGAATGATACAAACGCCATGGATGGAATCGTATTTAACTTGTAATTGGAAACAATAAAAAAGAATGTTAGCAAAATAATAATGGTGTAATTCATTCAATTATTTTATAGTTAGAATATGGGAGGCGAAACTAAAATAAAGAAGAATACGATACCTAAAAAGGTCAAACCTTTTTTTGGGCCTAAGAAGAAATTGGACGTAAAGATCAATAAAACGGCCAAGAGAGGAAAAACTCTGGCTCTTCCTTTGAAAAAAGTGCTTAAAAAAGAAAAAACAGAAGCGAAGAAAATTGAAATAGCATCACTAAAAAACCCCATTAAAGAAATACAAGGCACATCAAAAAAGCATCAAAAACACAAAACATCTGATCTTGTTCTAAAAGAAGCTCAGGATTCGGCAATTTTAACTTCCAAGAAAGCAAATGAAACGGTGGCCAATCGTAGTCATGTTGAAGTGATGGATGCACAAACCAAAGATACCAAAGCTTTTGACAAGGAAGGTTTCAGGAAAAAACTAAAAGAGCAGATCGATGAAACTATCAAAAGCAAAGCTGAGGCTCAAAAAATAGGTAAGGATGGAGTTAGTGAAGATGTTACCAAAGGAATCAGTGATACAGTAGGAGATGAAAAAGCAAAAGCAGGTGGAAAAGTAGAAGCTAGCTCGATTATGCCGCCTGCAGTACCTCAAACCCCTCTTGATGAAGCAACCACACAAGAACCACAGAAATTTAATTTAGTAGCCCCTGAAGCGAAAACACTTACAGCTCAAAAGGCAGATCTGGCTCCTGTAAAACATCCGGATGAAGAAACGGATTTTACAAAGGAAACGAAAGTTTTAGACGATGATTATAAGCAGAATAATCTGTCGCAAGATAAACTACAAAACAGTAATGAACCCCGTTTTATTGCTGCCGATAACCAAAAGCAGGATTCTGAAACCAAAGCCCAAGAATTAACAGATCAAACAAGGGCTAATGAAAAGAAGAAAATAAATGGTACACGCTGGAGCAATACTAAATCCATTAACGACGGCTACAATGTTATGCTGCAAAAACAGGATGCGACAAACAAAGGAAGATTTGACCAGCAAACCCAAAAAAGTAAAGAAGAAAATAAGATACGGACAGATGTTCACAAACAGCTTACGGCTTTTTTTAATGCGGCTAATTCAACTGTTTTAAAATGTTTCGAATCAATTGATAACTACATTGAAAAAATATTTGGTTTAAGTATTACTAAAAATCTTGATGTATTCAGTCAAAGAGTAGCTAAATTACTAGATGATAACGATGGCTGGGAGTGGGTTGGGAAAAAACTTACCGGAAGCCATGTTCAAGATGAAACCGAAATTTTTGATGTGGCTAAGAAAGAATTCATTGAGCACATGCAAAAACCGCTAGACGATCTGGTTAATCATGTTGATACAAAATTATTCGAGGCAAATAAAGCTATAAAAGATAGTCGTAAAAATGCCGATACTTTCTGGAGTAAGCAATCTGATGAAACCAAAAAAATTGCAGGTGACATTTATGATGAAACGAATACGAAGTTTGAAGAACTTGAATCTTCAGTTAAGGATAAGGAAGGATCGGTTATTGAGACCGTTACGGAAAAATTCAGTTCGGCCTTAGATGAACTGGACGAAAGGTTTGAAAAGGCCAAAATCGAAAATATGAGTTGGCTGGACCGTGCCATCGCAGCAGTTAAATCAGTAATCAATACGATAATTGATCTTAAGAATGCCATCCAAAGACTAGCCCAAAAAGCAGCAAAATATGCTGAAGCCATTATCGATGATCCTATTACTTTTTTTGGAAATCTGGCAGACGGAGTGGGACAGGGTTTTACCAACTTTAAAAATAATATCGACAAACACCTGATCAAAGGTGTTCTGGAATGGTTAACCGGTTCAATGGCCGGAGGTGATATTGTTTTACCTAAAGAACTCAACTTTGAAGGCATAACCAGTTTAGTACTGCAAATTCTAGGAATCACGATGAAAAAGATCAAAGATCTGGTCATCGGGGTTATAGGGAAGGAGCGATTTGAGTTTATCGAAAAAGGAGTTGATGCTACAATGGCAGCCGGAAATAAAATCTTAAACATTTTCAAAATTCTTAATGAAAAAGGGTTGGCCGGATTATGGGAATTCATCAAGGAGGAATTTGATAATCTGAAAGAAATGCTTATTGAAAATGTCAAAACATTTGTTGTAGAAACTATTGCCATGAAAGCTATGGAGTATCTACTTTCATTGTTAATACCTGGAGCAGGATTTATTAGGGCAGCTCAATTGTTAATCAAATTTGTTGTAACCTTATTTCAAAAAGCAGCGCAAATTGTCAAAATTCTTGATGGTATTCTAGATACATTTGGTGATATATTAAATAAAAATCTAGGAGCAGTTATTGCTAAGGTTGAATCTGTTTTGAGTGGTTTCCTGAGTTTAGCCATCAGTTTTCTTGCAGCAGTTTTAGGGTTAGATGGCATTGTTGGTAAAGTTCAGAAATTTATACAACAAAAAATACGCCCAAAAATTGATCAGGTATTAAAAAACATTGCGAATAAGATTAAAAAAGTAGTTGAAAAAATCGGTTTGACAAAATTGATTGATAAGTCAATGAAGGCTGTTGAGAAAGGAAAGGCATGGGTTGATGACAAGAAGAAAAAAGCTAAAGATACAGCGAAGAAATATGGCGAGAAATTCCTTGACATTCTAGGTATTAAAAAAAGATTTAAAGGCAGTGATGGTAATAATCATACTTTGTTTTTCGAAGGAAGTCATGAAAATCCAACTCTAATGGTGGCGAGTGAGAAAATGACATATCAAAAATTCCTCTCTGAAATAGTACCTGATTCAAACAAGGACAAATATTTCGCCATCGATATTGCAAAGAAAATAGACGAAATAAAAGGAAGCAAATATACTAGTTCGGCAGATGATAAATCGGCAAGAAAAGCAGAAGAAGAGAAAAGAGAAAAAGTAATAAAATTTCAATTGGATCGACTAAGTCAAGTAACAGCTTCTTTCTTTGGAGCCATGGAAGTGGGAGATGTAAAACATAACTCAAGCACTAGAGGTGGAGCTACAATTGGAGAGAGTGTAGAGGTGAAGCATCTATCGAAAAAAGGAAGGGCTGACGGGATTAAAGGGTCTCAACCTAAAGATGCTCCTAATACAGTTTGGGATGTTTTGAAGAAGAGAAAAAAAGGAAACGGAACTTATTACATCAGAGGACATCTATTGAATGATAATATATCTGGCCCAGGTACTTGGGATAATATGGCGCCAATTCCCGGGTCTTTCAATACAGGAGAAATGGAGCCAGCAATTGAAAGTCAGGCAAAAAAAGCTGTACAATCTGGAGGAACAATTGATTTTAATTTGTCCTTCAATTTCGGTAGAGCTAAATCAGTAATCAAACCCGACGATTCAGCAGAAGTACAGCAAATTAAAAACGCAGAAGAACATGTTCCGTTAAGCTTGACCGCCAGCTTGTCTGTTAAATTAAGTGAAAATAGCAAACCAATTTATACTGGAAAATCAATGCCAATAACAATTGATACTAATTATGAAGCTGATAAAATTGAAAAATCGTATATTCTCGATAATAAATCTTTTCATGAACATGTGAAAAACGGGATTCCAATTCAATTCGCCACTCGTTTGTTTGATCATTTTTCATCGGCTAAAAAGACAAAGATTAATAATTACATAGGTCAAATAGGCTGTGAGAAAGAAGATCTGCTTCGTTATGTGCAGGCTAAAGACCCTAGTTATACACAAGTTGAACAATTACATGCATCCTACGGGGAATACAATTAATCTATGCCATTTAAAACTTTTAAAAAATATATTGTTTCAAGGCTATCGGAAGAAATAGAAACAGAAAAATTCAATTTTCAGAATTCCTTTTCTGAAGGGCTTAATAGAGAAACATCACATGATGAAGCAGTGATATTAATGATTGCCATGGTGCCTCATGTGCTACCTCACTTTTTTGATGAAATTATTAAAGAGTTATATCCAGACGGAGGTGAACTACCGGAATTTGGAGGAGTAAGGGAAGGGAACCACAGAGGAATGCAGCCCACAGGGGAAACAGTATTGCATATTTTGGCCAAAGAAGATTTAGACCGTCGACTCGAAGTTCAACAATTGTTTTCTCCAGAACATTGGTTTTTTAAAGAAAACGTTTTATATCTGGAAGATGTAAAAGATGGTACTCCTCTTATGAGTGGAAAAATCATTGTACCTAAGGAAATTGTTCATCTGCTTTCTTATGGAGAGAGAGTGAAACCTAAATTTGGCATTAATTTTCCTGCTAAAGAAGTAAGTACTTTGATGAATTGGAATGATTTGATTGTTAGTGAAGCAGTACACGATCAAATCAATCAAATAAAATTATGGATTAGTCACAACCAAGTACTTTTGGAAGAATGGGGAATGAAGAAACAGATTTTGCCTGGTTTTAGAGCCCTATTTTATGGTCCATCAGGAACAGGAAAAACTTTAACAGCAAAACTTTTAGGTAAAGAATTTGACCGTCCTGTTTATCGTATAGATTTGTCACAGGTTGTTTCTAAATATATTGGAGAAACAGAACAGAATCTGGAAAAAATATTCAATCTGGCCGAGAACAAAGATTGGATTCTGTTGTTTGATGAAGCCGATGCTCTTTTTGGTAAAAGAACGAGCACAAAATCCTCAAACGACCGCTATGCCAACCAAGAGGTAAGTTATCTTTTGCAAAGAGTTGAGCAATTTAATGGACTAGTTATACTCACATCTAATTTTAAAAATAATATTGACGATGCTTTTTTGCGTAGATTTAATTTAATAGTGAAATTTACAAAACCCTCTGTTCAAGAAAGAATTAATATATGGAACCTTGTTTTGCCTAAAAAGATCAAAGCAGACAAAATTTTGATTGAACAATTAGCAACTCATTATGAGTTAACTGGCGCACAAATTGTTTCAGTAATTATGCATGCTTCGCTTTTAGAATTAGAGGCTCAATCAAAGGTGTTTTCAAAAAAGAACTTGCTTTCAGGAATTAAAGCAGAGTATGAAAAAGAAGAAAGGCACTTTGTTGTTATTTAAATATGACTGTTGAAATGATTTCTAAGTTAAAAGAAAATATTTATAAATAGTAAAAGAGGGAACAATAATCGTTCCCTCTTTTCTAATATTATTTAGCAATTTTTGGTGTTGGTTTTAATTTCTCAATTAGAGCGTCTTCAATAGGAGATTTGATTTTAATAACATCATTAGTATTATCGTTTGGGATAGTCATTGAAAGAACATAATGTTTGATCTTCCATTCTTTACCAACTTTTACTATTATTCCTGAACCACGACAAATTTTCATTTGAGTATTTAATAATTCATCAAACCAAACAATTTCTTTTTCTTTATCGAAATAGATATTACGCTGTAAAGCAGTAAAATTCCACGCTTTTCCTTTATCAAAATATGGCTTTGCAAAATCCATGAATTGTTTTTTGTTCCAATTTTCAGTTGCATCAGTACCAATAAAGATAGATTCTTCTGCTAAACTACTAAAATAAGCTTCAAATTTAGCTTCTGTTGCTGCTTTGTGCCAGTTATCTAGTAATGTGTTTATTTCTTTTTTTTCTTTGGTTTGAGCAAAAGAAAAGTATGAGAATAGAAGTAATATGATTGTTTTTTTCATGATTGATGTTTCTTCAAATATACTGAATTAATAAAACAGAAATTTTACAAGTTTATAAGTTTTATTAGAAATAAGACCGTTGTTAAATTTATTATGTCTAGCTTTGTGACCAATTGGTTTTCTGCCAGTGCTTGTTCTGATCTGTAAATTTGTCGTTTTTCTCTTCAGTTTTGGCGTTTCAGTTGCCGTTTTATTAATTTAAACAAATTTACATCATGTTCGAAGTCTAGTCTACTATGACTTCAGTAGTTGATTTCCTTGTGTGTTTAGTCGTTATTTACTATCAAAGAATACTACAAAATTTATTTCCAATCATTTAGACTTTTAAAAGACTACTCTCGTTTTGCACAAATTGTAAAATGTTCTGTACAAGTTCATTTTTAATTATTACTAAACTCAATTTAGTAACATGCAACTTAAGCGAATATATTTTAAAGCTTTATTTTAAAAAATATAGCCTATACCGGCCATAGCATTAAACTTATGACATTTCAAAAATTAAACATATTACCAGCGATACTTAAGGTTCTTGATGAAGAGCAATATGTTTCGCCAACACCCATTCAAGAGCAAGTTATTCCTTTAATTTTACAAGGAAAAGATGTTTTAGGATGCGCACAAACAGGTACGGGGAAAACTGCTGCCTTTGCATTACCAATTTTACAGCAATTACAACTTCAAAAAGAAATAAAAACTAAAGCTATTAGAGCTTTGATTTTGACACCAACTAGAGAATTAGCTATTCAGGTTGGAGATAATTTTTCGCGCTATGGGACTTATCTTAATTTGAGTTGCACAACTATATTTGGTGGAGTTTCTCAATTTTCGCAAGTAAAAGCATTGAAAAACGGAACAGATATACTTATAGCTACTCCTGGCCGTTTACTTGATTTGATGAATCAAAATTTAATAAGTCTCAAACATTTACAAATCTTTGTTCTTGATGAAGCCGATAGAATGTTAGACATGGGATTTGTTCACGATGTTAAAAAAATTGTCAAATGTATTCCTGTTAAGAGGCAAACACTGCTTTTTTCGGCTACAATGCCTAAATCTATTCAACAGTTAGCTAATAGTCTTCTTGTTAATCCTAGCTATGTTAATGTAAGTCCCGTTTCGTCGGCTTCTCAATCAATTACACAGTCTGTGTATTTTGTTGAAAAAAACGATAAAGAACAATTACTTTCTACATTATTAAATGATTCCGGAATTTTAAGGTCTTTGGTTTTTATAAGAACAAAGCGTGGAGCAAATCAGATTGTTAAAAATTTAATGAACCAAGGGATTTTAGCCGCAGCAATACATGGTAATAAATCTCAAAATGCGAGACAAAAAGCATTGGAGGATTTTAAACAAAATGCGTTACGAGTACTTGTGGCTACAGACATTGCAGCAAGAGGAGTTGATATTGATGATTTACCCCATGTGGTAAATTATGATCTTCCTAACATACCAGAAACATATGTTCACCGTATAGGAAGGACAGGAAGAGGTGGAAAAAAAGGTATTGCAGTTTCATTTTGCAGTAAAGAAGAAAAAATTGACCTTAAAAGTATTGAGAAGTTAATAGGGACAACCCTTTCAATTTCTAGTATTTAAAAAAAATATAAATAGGATGTGTTTATTTAATAGCATCCAATAGAATAACGAATTAGTAAACATAAAATAATAGACTATGGCAGATTCTTTTTCAAAAAAAGAAAATAAAAAGAAAAAAATATTGAAGCAAAAATCTAAGGACCAAAAAAAGGAAGATAGAAAGGTAAACAATAATAAAGGTAAAGGTTTCGAGAGCATGATTGTTTATGTAGATGAAAATGGACATCTAACAAATACTCCTCCTGAAATAAATAAGCCGATTGATGGAAAGAGTAAACCTGCCATTTCAAAAGGTTAAAAAAGTAAAAAGCTGAATAAATATAAAAAAGAAAAAGGCTTCGCAGTATTGCGAAGCCTTTTTTTGCTCCCCCTCTTGGGCTCGAACCAAGGACCCTCTGATTAACAGTCAGATGCTCTAACCAACTGAGCTAAGGAGGAATCACCTATAAAGGTTTGTATGTTTGCTAAAAAGTTGCTCCCCCTCTTGGGCTCGAACCAAGGACCCTCTGATTAACAGTCAGATGCTCTAACCAACTGAGCTAAGGAGGAAGATTAATATCTTTTTAGCGAGTGCAAATATAATCGATTTTTTATAATCGCAAACAAAAAGCTCTAAAAAATTATAAAAAATTCTTTGCTATTATTTCGTATATATCTTTTCCAAAAGTTAAAGCCATTAAACTCAGTAAGATAATCATTCCAAAAGTTTGAACTCTTTCGGCAGCTTTGTCACTTAAAGTTTTGCCTGTAATCATTTCTGCAATGGTAAAAATCGCATGTCCGCCATCAAGACCAGGTATTGGTAATAAATTCATGAATGCTAAACCAATCGAAAACATAGCTGTAAATCCCCAAATAAACTCCCAGTTCCACTCTGTTGGTAATCGTTGAGTAATTCCAATGGGACTCTTAACTTGTTTGTATGCTTCTGTTTTTGGTCTTAATATTAATTTAAATTGCTTTATGTTATATACAAATTGTGTGTAAGATTCATTTACTGCGGCTGGAATTGCCTCTAATAAACTCATTTTATTTGTGATGATAAAATCGTCAGTATTTTCAAATTTTGGAGCAAAACCAATTTTTCCTTCATTATTTACTTTGGTAGAAAGTACAACCTCTTTCCCGTTTCTTAATACAGAAAGCTTGATTGAATCTGATTTTTTTGATTTAAGTGATTCAGAGAGTTCGTCAAAGAAATTTATTTTTTTATTATCAATAGCTAAAATTTTATCGCCTTTTAACAATCCTGCTTTTCCAGCTTCACTGTTTTTCAATATTGAGTCTACCGAAACTTGAGTTAATCTTGGCGTGATAAAGTTTTTCCCTTCTGTAGCTAGTATTTTACTTTTTTGCTCGTCTGTTATTGTCAATATTTGTTTTTGACCATTTCTTTCGATTTCAACCTTATCTCCTAATAGCAAATCAATAACCATTCTATTAAATTTTGGTTGTGCTTTACCGTCCACTGATAAAATTTTATCTCCATTTTTAAAACCAGCATTTAGACCTGATTCGCCAAAGGCTAATCCATTTTTTTGATACAATTCAGTTGAAGCAAATTTTTGGCCATATGTACTGTACATAACTGTGTAAATAAACCACGCTAATAAAATATTAACTGTGATTCCACCTAACATTATAATTAGTCTTTGCCACGCTGGTTTAGAACGAAATTCCCATGGTTGAGCAGGTTGATTCATTTGTTCTTTATCCATGCTCTCATCCATCATTCCAGATAGTTTTACATATCCTCCAATAGGAAGCCATCCAATTCCCCATTCAGTTTCTCCAATTTTCTTTTTAACTAAAGAAAACCAAGGATCCATAAATAAGTAAAATTTTTCGACCTTAACTTTAAATAATTTTGCAGGTAAATAATGACCAAACTCGTGAAGAATTACTAATACTGATAGTATGAATATAATTTGTGCAATCTGAATAAGTGTATCCATTTTAAGTTTTAAAATTTTCTATAAAAAGCAAAAGTAAGACTTTCACCTTACTTTTTACACAATACCTATGCCGAGTTTAGTTTTTTATCAATTTTTTATGAAAAATTCCTTCACTTGTATGAAGTTCTATCATATAAACTCCTTTTGAGAGTGATGATACATTTATTGTATTTTGACAATAAAAAAACCTGTCTTTCTGACAGGTTAAAAAACGTATAATTGTTAAAAATTAAAAAACACTTAAATGAAAAAGATTTTTGAGATTTTGTTCAAATTGAACTGAGCAACAATTTTAGTTTTATTTTTAAATTATTGAATTGGTTTTAGAAGGCATATTTTGCTCCGGCAAAAATTCCAAAGGCACTTCCATCCGCAATTGTGAAACGTAAGGTTGAAAAAGGAACAATTTTACCACCAAAATCAAACTTGATTCCGGTGCCTATATTAAAACCAATGTTGCCTTCTGATGTTTTTTCGCTCTCAGCTTCAGCGTATTCTGCATATTCAGTAGGTATTTTTGCCTTTGAAGTTACATGTGTATAATTTAATCCTGCTAAGCCATATAATTTAAACCCCTTTTGATTTAAAAAATAGTATTGTCCATCAAGATTTGCTTCAATTACAGTTGTTTTTATGTCTTCAACTTTTTCTGTAAAATGATAATTGAAACTAGGGACAATACTAAGGTTTTTTATCACTCCAAATTCTCCTATTAAACCAGCTACAAAGTTGCCACCTCCGCCAGATTCTAAACTGGTTATATACCCAATTTGCATTCCTGCTTCTGCAACAGTTTTTGGTTTCTTTTTTATTGGCTTTCTTTTTTTGTTTTGTGAATAAGTTGTAGTTACAGCAAGTAATGCTATTGCTATTAAAAATATTTTTTTCATGATGTTTTTTTAGTTTTTTTAGAATTGTTATTTGCTAACTAACGTTGCACTCTTTTTAAAAGATAAAATCTCTCATACGACTTTTGAGAACTGCTTTCAACTAGTTTAATTGTATTATCATTTACTAATTCTGCATAGTATTGATTATAGCCATATCTATTTTCAAGTGTGAAGTTTTTTTCGCTTCCATGCCATTTGTATGCTTCCATATATTGATGACATTCTTCTAGATGTTTTCCTTCAATAGATGTGTGATTTTCAAAAAAAAGCAAATAATCTTTAGAACAATCAGGTAGGTTTGGATAATCTTCAATTACAGTTTTTTTCGTTTTATCAGCTTGTCCATCGAAACCGACTTTGTCATACTCCCATTTCCCTATAATCGAGAGTTCTTTTGGGTTGTCATTGTCACAAGAAATGGCAAAAATTGAAATGATACTTAACAATAATAGTTTTAACTTTTTCATATTTTTTAATGTTAATTTGATAGGGTCAAAAATATTATTGTTGCAATTTTCTTACAAGATGGAAAACAACCAAAAAAAAACCTCCCGGTTTTCAGGGAGGTGTTATAATAATCCTAATTGAAATGCTTTAGCAACTATACCTGCTGAGTTTTTGGCATCAAGTTTACGTAGTAGGTTTTGTCGATAAGTTTCAACTGTATTTGGACTTAAATAAAGTCGATTTGCAATTTCCTGAGTAGTATATTCTTTAGCTATAAGTTCAAGAACCTCTTTTTCTCGAGGAGACAAGACTGGTATTATGGAAACGTTATTTTCTTTAAACCCTTGAATTTCATCAATAAGTATTGTTTGGATTGCTGGAGAATAGTATTTTTTTCCTGATCTAATCGTTGTTATTGCAGTTAATAATTCATTTTGATCAGTATTTTTTAAGAGATAGCCATCTGGTTGTTCTTTTAAAATTGTTTTCACCATTGCAACTTCAGAATGCATACTGAGAATCATAATTTTTATTTTAGGCGAAATACTTTTGGCTTTATTCATCAGCTCTATACCATTAATATCAGGCATGCTTATATCTGTAATAAGCAAATCAGGGCATTTTTCATTTATATCTTCCAGTAAAAGAGTAGGGTTTGAATATGTGCCAACAATTTCGATGTCAGGAAAATTTTTAAGTATGGCTTCTAAACCATTTAAAAACATTTTATGGTCATCTACAACCACTATTTTATATTTACTCATAATTATAATGGAATATCAAATTGTAATACAGTTCCTCTACCAGGTGATGAATCAATGGTTAGATAGGAATTAAGATCTTTTATTCTCTCTCTAATATTTTTTAATCCAATGCCTTCTGTTTGTTTAGTTGTATCGAATCCTATTCCGTTATCTTCAACAATAATAGTAATATAATCTTCAAAGGCTGTTATTAATAATGAGAATGATGAACAGTTTGCATGTTTAAAAGCATTTGTAACGGTTTCCTGCAATATTCTGTAAAGAAGTGTTTTTTGATAGATTGTCATTTTTTCTAAATCTTTACCTCCATCAATGTTTAAATATAATTTTGTTTGAGTTTGTGAACCATAATTATGAATAAGTCTTTTTATGATTTGCTCAAAAGTATCTTTAGAAAATTCTGGAGGTATTAAATTATGAGACATTAAACGGACATCATTACAAACACTGTCTATATCTTTAATTAATGATTCATTTTTTTCTCCTGAACCTGAAAAATGATTTAGGACAGATAGTTTTATTCCAGCAAGACTGGCTCCAAGGCCATCATGAAGTTCTTGTGCTAGTCTTTTTCTTTCGATTAATTGACCTTCCAGAGTTGATTCGACCTCTTTTAGTTTAAGTACAGTTTTAAATTGTTCTTTTTGCTGAAGATTAATAATCGATTTTATTTGATGTCTTTTGTACCAGTACCAACTTAAAATTATAAAAAGGAATAAGACAATAGTTCCTAATAGGAGTATTGTTTTTGATTTTTTGAGTTCGGCTTGATGTAGTTTTTTTTGATTTTCCAATAATGCTACTTTGGCATCTTGACGTTCTAATTCAAATTTTGCTTCTATTTTTTTTACTTCATCAATACTGCTTTTACTATTTAAACTATCTTTTAAGTCAGTGTATTTTTTATGATAAGACAAAGAATTTTTATAATCGCCTAGCATTAAGTAAGCATCTGAAAGATATTTATTATTTAAAATTTTATTCTCAAGATGATTTTCTTTCTCAGCTATTTTTAAACTTTTGGTAGAATATTCAATTGCTTTTATTGGTTTATTAGTTTTTAAATAAAGATCACTTATAAAGTGTAAGGAGTTCATTTGATCATATGAAGATTTTATTTTTTCATTTTTAGAAATAGCTTTCTTATAGTAAAACATTGCTGAATCGTATTTCTTGAAATCTGCATATGCTTTTCCTAAATTGTTTAAAATTGAGATAATATCTTCATCATCATTTTCTGTTTTTAAGGCAGTTCGATAATTTTTTATTGTTTTTTCTTCATCATTTAAGTATGAATAGGCATTTCCAAGCATTGAATAACAACCTGCTAAACGATTACTGTTTGCCTTTCCTTTTTTATAAAAGAATATGGCTTTATTTATGTTGTCAATTGCTTTTGTAATCTCATTTTGAGTGCCATGAACTATTCCAATATTTAAATAATTAGTTCCTAATCCCACATAATCTTTAACCGAGTAATAATAATTTAAATTTGAATTAAGCATTTTATAAGCACGATTCACATCTCCTTCGGTTAAATAAACTAATGCTAAATCATTAGTGCCGGAAGCTAATCCATGTTTGTAATTTAGCTTATTGGATAATTTTAAAACCAAACTTGAGAATTTTTTAGTATCAGTATTATTGACATATAAACTTTTGCCGCTAATAACAGAGTATATGTTGACTAAGTTTGTATCTAATGTTGCCTTCTCTCTTTTTTTTGCTAAGATTTTAAGAGATTCAATAGATAATTTCTGTAATGACTGTAATTTTAAATCTTGAGAAAAACAAAAGATGGGTATAATTAGCGTCAGAAAAAGTAATCGACGAGGCTTCATTGTTAGATTTTTAGTTGTGTTTTGCAAAACTAAAAAATAAGATCTTTTTTACATTACTTTTTTAAATGATTTATATTGAAGTAATTAAAAAGGGCTAATTAATAGCCCTTTTTAATTTATTTACCTAGTAATAGTAATTCATTAGCAACTATCTCTGTAAAATATTTTTTTTCTCCATTTGAATCTTCCCAAGTTCTATAAGTTAGTTTTCCTTCTAAAGCAATTTCTTTTCCCTTGCTAACAAAGTTTTCGATGATTTCTGCAGTTTTACCCCAAGCTGTTATATTGTGCCATTGTGTATCGGTCACTTTTTCTTTTTTATCATTATAATAAACTTCATTTGTAGCTAGTGTTAGTTTTGCTAGTTTTTTTCCTCCTTCTAAGATTTTGATTTCAGGTTCTTGTCCTACGTGTCCAATTAATTGTACTTTGTTTCTTAATGCATTCATGGCGTTTAAAATTTAAATGTTTATTGTTATTAAAATCACTGTGTCATTTATTTTGACAATGCAAAGATTAGATGATTTAATAACACTATTCGGTATTTAGTCGTTTAATTTCGATTGTAAACGTTTGTTGTCGTTTGTAAATGGTTTTTTTATTTATCTTTAAAAGCAAATAAAAAACAATGAACCTCGAAGCCCTTAAATTCCCTGTTGGAAAATTTGAATTTGACCCTGAAGTTTCAAGCGAACAATTAAAACAATGGATAAAAACCATTGAATCTTTTTCTGATGAAATAGAAATAATAACCAAATCTCTTTCAATGGAGCAACTCAATTGGCGATATAGACCCGAAGGTTGGTCTATAAAGCAAGTAGTGCATCATTTAGCAGATAGTCACATGAATGCACTTATTAGAATTAAGTTAGCAATTACAGAAGAATCACCAACCATTAGACCATACGAAGAAGGGCTCTGGGCTGAATTATTTGATGGATTAAACAATGATATTTCGGCATCTTTAAAAATTATAAGTGGAGTACATCAAAGATGGGTTCAAGTTTTAAAAAATCTTTCTGAAGATCAATGGAATAAAATGTATTTTCATCCTCAACATCAAAGATTGTTTTCTGTAAAAGAAGGCGTAGGAATATACGATTGGCATTGTAAACATCATTTGGCTCATATAAAGCAGGCATTAGATAATAAGGGTAAATTTGGAAGTGTATGAAAGATTGTTTAGAGTGCAATGAGAAAATTGTTGGGAGGGAAGATAAAAAGTTTTGTAGTGATGGCTGCCGTAATGCCTACAACAACAAAATGAATAAGGATAGTACTAACCTAATGCGCAACATTAATAATAAGTTGCGAAAGAACTATCGCATTTTGTCTGAACTTAATCCAGAAGGGAAATCTAAAACTAATAGAACAAAACTTATTTCTAAAGGTTTTGATTTTGAATATTTCACATCTATTTATACCACAAAAACTGGAAATGTATATTATTTTTTATACGATCATGGTTACATGGCCATTGAAAATGAAAATTATGTTTTAGTTAAAAAAGAAACCTAAATCTAACTATAATGCAAAAACCAACCAACTCACTTTTTCAAATGGCATTACTCTTTGGTATTGTGTTTGCCATTTTTTATGTAATGGTTCCTCAAAGTGATGAACAAAATGTACCATTAAATGAATTTTCAACCAATAGAGCATTAACACATGTAAAAAAAATTACTCAAAAACCTCATTATATTGGATCAAATGGGCATAAAGAAGTTGTTGCCTATTTGTTTGATGAATTAAAGCAACTAGGATTATCTCCACAAATCCAGCAGGGATTTACTCTTTCTGATGGTGGAATTCTAGTAAACTCTAAAAATGTTTTAGCTAGAATAAATGGAACTGAGTCAGGTAAAGCACTTTTGCTTTTATCACATTATGATAGTGCTCCGCATTCTAAATCTCTTGGTGCTAGTGATGATGCTAGTGGTGTTGCTGCTATTTTAGAAAGCATTCGAACACATTTGCACAATAAGCAACAAACTAAAAATGATATAATTATTCTTTTTTCTGATGCAGAAGAAATAGGTTTAAATGGCGCAGCGCTTTTTGTTAGCAAACATCCTTGGGCAAAAGAAGTTGGAGCTGTAATTAATTTAGAAGCAAGAGGAAGTTCTGGACCTGGTTACATGTTAATGGAAACCAACGAGGGTAATTCAAAAATGGTTGAAGCTTTTAGTAGAAGTAAATTATCAAAACCCAATTCTAATTCATTAATGTACAGTATTTATAAAATGCTGCCAAATGACACAGATTTGACTGTTTTTAGAACACTTGGTAAAATTCAAGGTTTTAATTTCGCATTTATAGACAATCATTTTAATTATCACACGGCTCAAGATAGTTATCAAAATCTTGACAAAAGAACTATGACCCATCAAGGGGCAAATTTGTATCCGTTGATGAATTATTTGGCAAATGCTGACTTGACTAATTTAAATTCAAATCAAGACAAAGTTTATTTTTCAATCCCATATGGTTTTATAAGTTATCCTTTTGAATGGATTGTACCCATGCTAATTATTGCTTTGGCTTTGACCTTGGTGATAATTTTTATAGGTTTATCAAAACGTGTTTTAGTTCCTTCAGAAATTGGTAAAGGTTTTTTAAAGTTTATTTTAGCTTTACTTGTTTCAGGTGGATTTGGTTTTTTTGCTTGGAGATTGGTTTTGCAACTTTATCCTCAATACAATGATATTCAGCAAGGTTTTACCTATAATGGTCATGATTACATTTATGGATTTGCAAGCATAGCCCTGGCATTTTGTTTTATTATTTATCATTCTAAAGACACAAAAAGAAAGGAATACAATCATTTTATTGCGCCTTTGATTTTATGGTTATTAATTAATACAGGAGTTGCATTGTATCTTAAAGGAGCAGGATTTTTCATAATTCCTGTTTTATCAGGATTAATCTTGTTAGGCTATTTTGTAATTACTCAAAAATCAAATCCAATTTTAAATTTAATTTTATCAATTCCTTCACTTGTTATTTTAGTTCCATTTGTAGAAATGTTTCCTATAGGATTAGGATTAAAAATACTTTTTGTAAGTAGTGTTTTAGTCGTTTTAATTTTTGGATTATTACTGCCAATTTTAGGTTCGTTTCAAAATAAGAAAGTGTATTTCTTTTTATTCTTAATTCTTGGATTAAGTTTTATAGTAAAAGCACATTTTAATGCTGATTATTCAGAAAATAAAGCGAAACCAAACAGTTTAGTTTATATTCAAAACTCAGATGAAAGAAAAGCCTATTGGGCAACCTATGATAAAAATTTAGACGAATGGACCAAAGCTTATTTAGGTGAAAAACCTACAGATGCTCAAATCTTAAATACTAATAAAATGTATAGCAAGTACCATACAGGTTTTACTTTTATGGCTAGTGCTCCATTTAAGAATTTGCCAAAAGCATCAGTAACCTTTGTTAAAGATTCTGTTGTTGGAAATTATAGGAATTTTGTTATTGATATTCTGCCTAATCGAAAATTAAATAGAGTTGATGTATTTTCAAACGGCATAAGACCGCAAAAATTAAGAGCTAACAATGTTCAAAATATAGAATTCAAAAGTAATATTGAAAATGCAAGAAACAACAAGATTTTGACCTATTATGTAACAGATACTATCCCATTGAAACTTCAGTTTAGAATTCCTGCCAAAGAAAAATTAGATTTGAGTATTAAGGAAAGTTCTTTCGATTTATTAGAACATCCTCTATTTAGTATTGCTCAAAGAAAGCTTTGGATGATGCCTACACCATTTGTGTTAAATGATGCTGTTATAGTTGAACATAGAATTTTTAGAAATGCAAAAAATTAGCGTTTTAGGTTGTGGTTGGTTAGGTTTACCATTGTCACAAAAACTTATTGAATCTGGTTTTGTTTTAAAAGGATCAACGACCTCTTCCGAAAAACTCAAACAACTTGAAAAAGCAGGAATTGTCCCTTTTATAATTACTTTGACAGAAAACTCCATCGAAGGTTTCGTGGATGTTTTTCTTAAAGATTCAGATTTGTTGATTGTTAATATTCCGCCTAAATTAAGAAGTGGATCAACAGAAAATTTTGTAGCTAAGATTGAAAAATTAGTTCCATTTATAGAACAATCTTCAGTAAAAAAAGTCTTGTTTGTAAGTTCTACATCTGTCTATGGAAACCAAGAAGGTATCCTAACAGAAGAAATTATTCCAGAACCAATTACAGAAGGAGGAAAGCATTTATTTCAAGTTGAAAAATTGTTATTAAGTAACTCGAACTTTAAAACAACGATTATACGATTTGGAGGCTTGATAGGAGAGGATAGACATCCAGTTAAATATTTGGCAGGAAAAGATAATTTAGATAACCCATTTGCCCCAATAAACTTGATCCATCAATTGGATTGTGTTGACATAATTCCCAAAATTATATCTAGAGATTTGTGGGGGGAGGTTTATAATGCAGTTGCGCCATTTCACCCATCTAGGAAAGAATATTATGTACAAAAAGCTACAGAAATGGATTTAGTTTTGCCTAAATTTTCAGAATCAACAGAAAGTAGTACTAAAATTATTGCTTCAGATAAATTAATTGAGCAAATAGGTCATCAATTTGATTTAGATTTGTATTGATGAAACCTATTACAAAAATTAAATCTCTTGGTTTACCTATTTTAGCATTACTCTGGGTATGTTTTTTTTGGGGTACAACTTGGTTAGCTTCAAAAGAAGGCGTAAAGCATATGCCCGCATTACAATTAGCAGCAATCCGTCAATTTCTTGGTGCGATATGTTATTTAGCTTATTTTGTTTTTAAAAAAACACCTTGGCCTAAAGGAAAGCAGTGGCGAACGATTCTTATTTTAAGTGTTTTGAATTTTGTGTTAAGTAACGGCTTGAGTACTTGGGGAGTAAAGTATATTTCTAGCGGACTTGGGGCAGTTATTGGTGCAATCTTTCCCTTATGGATAGTAATTATAGGTTTTTTTAACGGAGAACGATTGTCAAAATTAGCAATAACTGGTTTACTTGTAAGTTTTGGAGGTGTTTGTGTTGTTTTTTCAGATTATCTCGCAGATTTAATTAAACCTGATTTTCAATTTGGTATTTTACTATCTGTATTGGCTACAATTACATGGGCCTTTGGAAGTTTGTACACAAAAAAGAAAGCAAAAAATTTCAATCCTTATTTTAGTTTAGGTTTGCAAATGCTTATTTCAAGTATTTTGTTATTTGCTTACACAGGGGCAACTGGAACATCTATCAATGTTACTAAAGTTCCATCTGAGGCATGGTGGTCTATTGGGTATTTAGTTATTTTTGGTTCATTAACTACTTTTGTAGCTTTTATTTATGCTTTACAACATTTGCCCACAGAAATAAGTAGTATTTATGCATATATAAATCCAATAGTAGCGGTAATTTTAGGGGCTTTTATCTTTAATGAAATGTTAACAGTGACTTTATTTATTGGGGTTGTGATAGTGCTTTTTGGAATTTATTTGGTTAATAAAGGAACTAGAGCAAGTTTTAATAAAAAGTATTTAAAATAAAAAAACCTTCACATAGTGAAGGTTTTTTTATTATTTGAATGTGTGAAACTACCAAATTTTAACTCGATTTTCCGGCTTTACATATAGTTTATCGCCTTCTTTAATATTAAATGCTTGATAAAAAGATTCCACATTTTGTAAAGGTACATAAGCTCTGTACATTCCTGGTGAGTGAGGATCTGTTTTTACTTGATTTTTAATAGCTTCATCTCTCATTTTTGATCTCCAAATAGTTCCCCATGAAATAAAGAAACGTTGTTCTGGCGTGAAACCATCAATGTTTTCAGGTCTTCCGTTTTTCTTTAAAAATAATTGTAAACCATCATAAGCAGCATTTACACCTCCTAGATCGCCTATGTTTTCTCCTAATGTAAATTTACCATCTACAAAAATACCTGGTAATGGTTGTAAGGCACTGTATTGAGCAGCAAAAGCTTCACCTAAACCAGTAAATTGTTTTAAGTCAGCGTCAGTCCACCAGTTTACTAAGTTTCCATCAGCATTGTAACGAGAACCAGAATCATCAAAACCATGAGAAATTTCATGTCCAATTACAGCCCCAATTCCACCATAATTTACAGCCTCATCTGCTTTGTAATCATAAAAAGGAGGTTGTAAAATTGCTGCTGGGAATACAATTTCGTTATATGACGGGTTGTAGTATGCATTAACTGTTTGCGGTGACATTCCCCAACGTGTTTTATCAACTGGTTTTTTCAAATCAGCTATATTTTCAGCGTAACCCCAACGAGAAATGTTTTTCATATTAGTGTAATAATCACCACCGTTTTCTTTAGCAACAATTTCTAATTTAGAATAATCTTTCCATTTGTCTGGATAACCAATTTTAACCGTTGATTTTCTTAATTTTTCAATAGCTCCTTTACGAGTCTCTGGAGTCATCCATGGTAAGTTATTAATACGATTTTCGAATGCTAAAAAGACATTGTCAATCATCGCTTTGGCTTTAGCTTTAGCTTCTGCAGGGAATTTTTTCTCAACATATAGTTTTCCTAATGCTTCTCCTACAGTCCCATTTACAACTTGTAAAGCTCTTTCCTCTCTTGGACGTTGTTTTAATGCTCCTTGAAGAGTTTTGCTGTAAAATTCCCAGTTTGCAGTTTCAATATCAGTGGTTAAAACACCTGTCGATTTGTTTATTAAAGTCCAACGAAGGTAAGCTTTCCAATCATCTACTTTATTTGCTTTAAATATGCCATCTAAAGCTTCCATGTATTTTGGTTGAGAGACAATAACTGAATCTATTTTGCCAATTCCAACCCCTTGTAGATACCCATCCCAATTTACTGATGGAGTTAATTTTTGTAAATCAGCAACTGATTTTGGATTGTACGTTTTTCTGCGATCACGACGTTCTACTCTATCTAATCTTGGTCGAGCCATTTCTATTTCAAGTGCCAATACTTTATCAGCTTGAAGTTTTGCTTCAGCAGGTTTTACTCCTAAAAATTGTAGCATTCGAGCAACATGGAGTACATATTTTTCTCTTTTCTCTTTAGAATCTTTATCGTCAGAAACATAATAATCACGGTCAGGCAAACCTAAAGCTCCTAAACCAATGTAAACCACGTTACGATTACTGTTTTTTGCATCTGGACCTACACCAGCTCCATAAAAACCTAAACCTCCTTGAGGTTCCATTTCAATCAATAGCTTGTTGACATCGTCGATTGATTTAATAGCATCGATTTTAGCCAAATAAGGTTTTAAAGGTTTAATGCCTAATTTATTTCTTGAGATTGTATCCATGTATGTTTTATACACGTTTACTGCTTTTGCTTGGTCAGATTTAGGATCAAGATTTTTATTTGATGCAGCCTCTTTCAAAATAGCCAATGCATCTTTATCTGTGTTTTGACGCAATTCATCAAAACTTCCCCAACGAGTTTTATCTCCAGGGATTTCGGTTTTATCAAACCAAGTTCCATTTACATAACGGAAAAAATCATCACCAGGTTTTACAGATTTATCCATGTAATTTAGATTTATCCCTGGTTTCTGCTGTGCAAAACCTTGTGTTACAGCTAAGCTAAACAGAGCAATTGCACTTAATGAAACATTTTTTTTCATATTTGTTTTTGGTTAAATTTTAAAATTAGTAGTTAGTTTTTGTAAAATGTTACATTTCTCAAAAGTATTGAATTGTTCTGTTTTGTTTTAATTTTTAACATTTTCTATAGAAATGATCTGGTTTAGTTATTTATTCATGTTGTAACTTTGCCCAAAAATAAGTCATGATTGATTTCTTAAAGAGATTCAAAATTTTGTTAGTTGTACTGTCTGTTTTATCGGTAGTTATAATAACACTTTTTTATTTTGTATTAAAGCCAGTTAAATCATTACCTATTTATACTCCTTCAATGGTAAATCCTGAATTGGTAGATACAACAGTTCAACATATTGCTAACGATCATTTTATTTCAGATTTTTCTTTTACCAATCAAAACGGTAAAATAATTACGCAGAAGGATTACGAAGGAAAAATTTATGTAGCTGATTTTTTCTTTACCACCTGTCCATCAATATGCCCAATAATGGCTGATAATATGGTATGGTTACAAGATAAAATCAAAAATAATCCTGAAATTATGTTGCTTTCGCATTCTGTAACACCAGATATTGATAGTGTGCCAGTTTTAAAGGCCTATGCAGAACGTAAAGGTGTTATTGACGCCAAATGGAATTTGGTAACAGGAGAAAAAAAGGATATTTATTACATAGCACGCAAGTCATACTTAGCTGTAAAAACAGGTAAGCCCGAAGAATTGTATGATATGGTTCATACTGAAAATTTTGTTTTAGTTGATAAAAAGAGACGTGTTAGAGGTTTCTACGATGGTACAAAAAAAGAAGAAGTTGAAAAACTCTTAGAAGATATTAAATACTTATCTGAAAAAGAATAATCACAGTTGTGTGATTTTTATCATATTTAGAATGATTTTAATTAGTACTTTTGCAATCTAAACTGAATCTAAATAAGTGGATATTAACTTAGCGCAATTGCAAATAGGACAAAAAGGAATTATTCAAGAATTTGATATTGATTTAGTTCCTTTAAAATTACTTGAAATGGGATGCTTACCTGGAAATGAAGTGCAAATATTGCAGGTTGCCCCTTTTGGAGATCCGTTATATTTAAATGTGAATGATTCGTATTTAGCGATTCGATTAGAAACTGCTCAAGCAATAACTGTTCAAATTCCTAACGAAGCTAAATAATGAAGGTTGGGAATATTAACATAGCACTTATTGGAAATCCCAATGTAGGTAAAACTTCAGTCTTTAATCAGCTGACAGGATTAAATCAACAAGTTGGTAATTATCCTGGCATTACAGTAGAGAAAAAAGTTGGTGTTTGTAAACTAGCTTCAAATCTTAAAGCAACTATACTAGATTTACCTGGCACATATAGTTTAAATGCAAGCTCACTTGATGAGAATGTTGTTATAGAATTACTTCTAAATAAAAATGACAAAGATTACCCTGACGTGGCTATTGTGGTTACCGAAGTTGAAAATCTTAAGAGAAACTTACTGCTTTTTACCCAAATAAAAGACTTAGAAATCCCTACCATATTAGTAATTAACATGGCAGATAGAATGTCTTATAAAGGAATTACGTTAGATATTCCGTATTTGGAAAAGATGTTAAAAACTAAGATTGCTTTAATAAGTTCAAGAAAAAATGAAGGAATTGACGACTTGAAAAATCTAATCGTTAATTACAAAAATATTCCAACAGAACCTTGTTTAAATGCTTCTGAAATTGATCCTTTATATTTTGGTAATTTACGTAAAGCATTTCCCAATCAGTTGTTGTACAAACTTTGGTTGGTAATTACTCAAGATGTAAACTTTGTAAATCTAGATCGAAAAGAATTGCCTAATCCATCTTTTACTAAGTCAAAAGAAGATTTAAAAAGATTACAACATAAAGAAACCATTAAGCGCTATCAGTTTATTAATGAAGTGCTAAAAGTAGGGCAAACAGTTGATGTAAATTCAGCAAAAGACTTAAGAAGCAGATTAGATCGTATACTTATGCATAAAGTATATGGGTATTTAATTTTCTTCGGAATTTTATTGTTGATTTTTCAATCTATTTTTGATTGGTCAAGTGTGCCAATGGATTTTATAGACGGAAGTTTTGCCACACTAAGTACGTATGCAAAAACTCATTTGCCGCCAGGTATCTTAACCGATTTAATAGCAGAAGGTATAATCCCAGGACTAGGAGGGATTATTATATTTATACCTCAGATTGCTTTCTTGTTTCTTTTTATTTCTGTTTTAGAAGAAAGTGGTTATATGAGTAGAGTAGTCTTTTTGATGGATAAAATCATGAGACGTTTTGGATTAAGTGGAAAGAGTGTTGTGCCTCTTATTTCAGGAACTGCTTGTGCTATTCCTGCAATTATGGCAGCACGTAATATTGAAAATTGGAAAGAAAGATTAATAACTATTTTAGTAACTCCATTCACAACATGTTCTGCACGTTTGCCTGTATATGCTATATTGATTTCCTTGATTATTCCAAATAAACGTATGTTTGGAGTGTTTAATATGCAGGGTTTAACATTGATGACTTTGTATATGTTAGGTTTCGGTATGGCAATTTTTTCAGCCTATATTTTAAATAAAATTTTAAAAATAAAATCCAGTAGTTATTTTGTTGTGGAAATGCCAGGCTATAAAGTACCTATGTTTAAAAATGTAGCAATAAATGTAGTCGAAAAAACAAAATCGTTTGTGTTTGGTGCTGGAAAAATTATTTTGGCTTTATCAGTTATCTTGTGGTTTTTGGGATCTCACGGACCTGATAAAACTTTTCATAATGCAGATCAAATTATTGAACAACAATTGAAAAGCAAAACTATCACTGGCGAAAAGGAAGACTTAGTTGCATCATACAAATTGGAAAATTCATACATTGGAATAGTAGGGAAAACAATCGAACCTGTTATTAAACCATTAGGTTACGATTGGAAAATTGGTATTGCGGTTGTGAGTTCGTTTGCAGCTCGTGAGGTCTTTGTGGGAACCCTAGCAACTATTTATAGTGTTGGAAGTCATTCAGATGAAGAAACAACCATTAAGAATAAAATGGCTGCAGAAGTACATCCCATAACTGGAGCAAAAATTTTCAATTTTGCTACTGGTGTTTCTTTACTACTGTTTTATGCGTTTGCAATGCAGTGTATTTCTACATTGGCGATTACTAAAAAGGAAACCAATACTTGGAAATGGCCCATGGTACAATTGGTCTTTATGAGTGGATTTGCTTATGTAGTTTGTTTAATTGCTTACCAGATTTTAAGTTAGTGGTAACCGAAAAAAACAATCTAAATAAATATCAAAAAATGAAGAATAGACTTTATCTTTTTATTTTGATAATTCTATCAATTTCTTTTAGTAAGTGTTCTAAAATTGCTGCCGGTTCTTACCCTTATGCAGAGCGCTATGAACTAGATTTTCCTGAATCAAAAGTTATTAAAGCAATAGAAAACGTAAAAACTAAAAATCCTGGCTTACAAGTCGCCAAAGATTTAATAGACACAGACAGTACAGACTTTTGGCATCATGAATGGTTTTCGGTCGGAGATAGAATGATAATGGCGTGGACGCGTCCTTTAGAAAAAAATAAAACAACTTTTGCCCTTGTTGGCGTTGGAACTTTGGGAAGCTGGCGTCATGTGAACAATGATTTAAGCTCTTCAGAAGATGATTATTTAAAAAGACAATTTGAGAAACTAATTTTGAATAAAGTTAAAATTGAATTACAAAACAGGGATTGCCACTAACTGAGATTTTGTAATACTGTGTTTTAGTGTTTAATGAATAATTTTTTTATATTTAGCAAGTAAAAACAAACTTAAAGAGACATATTAACAGCCCTCAAAAAGCCAGTGGAGCGATATATTAAACTGGAAATTATCTTGTTTGAGCTATTTTCGAAGTGCTAAGGCACAATCTAACAAATCTGCAAACGAATTTGAAGTAATTAAAATACCACATTAAAAGATATTTTATTTCTTTGGGTTATGATTATGTTAAAATTGGCTCACCATCTTATAAGTTCGCTAAATTTGGAGGAGGAATTTACTTGTAATTATGATACAGCAAATTATTGCATTTGGACTCTTAATCGTTGCCATAGCTTTTTTGGTAAAGAAATTCTTTTTCAAAAAGAAGAATGATAAAAACTGTGGTAATGATTGTGGCTGTAATTAATAATTTAGCTTTATAAAATACTCTTCAAGCTTTCTAGAAACACCATCTTTTGGATAAGGTAAAACGCTAATCCCTTTTAATTGATTCGTTTGTGTTGGTAAATGTTTAGTAAACCAAGAAACTATTTCCTTTTCGGATTTTGCGTTTACTGTAAATTGTACTTGTTCAACATTTTTTTTGTTCTCGTAAGCAGCAACTTCTATAGTAACTTCACCTGCCCAAATACACTGAACACCTTCAGGGCATCGAGAATCATCGAGTACTTTTACCAATACAATTTCTTTTTCTAATTTTGAATCAAGCTTTTGATTGATTGTATTATCGTTTTGTGCTGAAGCACATCCAAAAAGCGAAAGGGTTACTATTACTAAAGAAATATATTTTTTCATAAAGTGTTTTTCAAAATGAGATCAAAAATGATTCCACAAGTTACACTTTTTTGACAAAAAGATTTGCAGCAATTTTATTTGAAATCATTAATTCTTTGTTACCTACTTTAATTTTAAGCGATAAATCGAAACTTTCTTTAGAAACAACTTCAATTTTTGACCCTAATGCTATTTCTTGTTTGTCAAGATATTGAAGGAATTCTGAAGAAGTGTCTTTAACTCCAACACAAACTCCAGCTTGCTTTTCTGTTAATTCAGAAAGTAGTTGTTTTTCAACTTTTACAATCATTCCTTCTGCATTTGGTATGGGGTCACCGTGAGGATCTTCGGTAGGAAAATTTAAAAACGCATCCAGTTTATTGATTAATTTTTCAGATTTAATATGCTCTAATTGTTCCGCAATGTCATGTACTTCATCCCAAGCAAAATCTAATTTATCAACCAGAAAAACTTCCCACAAACGATGTTTTCTGACAATCATTTTAGCCGAATGCAATCCTTTATCTGTTAGCGAAACTCCTTGATATTTTTTATAATTAACCAGATTTTTTTCTGATAACTTCTTTAACATATCCGTTACCGATGAAGCTTTTGTTTCCATTTTCTCAGCAATAGCATTGGTGCTAATTTCCGAATCCAAAAATGTAGTTAAATGATAAATGGTTTTAAGATAATTTTCTTCTGAAAAAGTCATGGGTTAATTTTTTACGATAAATAATGGAATCGAAATTTGGTGGCGCAATTTATCAACAGTAGTGCCAAAAAGCAAATCTTTTACCCCAGTATGACCATGTGTTCCCATCACTAAAATATCATAGGTCCCTTCGTTGATGATTTTAGGAATCGATTTGCTAGGTTTTCCAAAACCTAATATGCTAACTACATTAAATCCTTTTTCAGATAACATTTGTTCGTATTCTTTTAGTAGTTTTTCGTCAATAGTTGTTTCGCAGTCTTCAATATTATCGCCATACATCATTGCACCTACAGTTTCAACAATGTGAATTAATGAATATTTTGCATCTTTGCCTCCTAATTCAAAAGCGTTGTTAATGGCTGCTTCATCAGCATTTGTAAAATCGACTAAAATGGCAATATCTTTTTTTGAACTTGTTTGGCTTGAAGAAAATTGTAAGTTTAAGTTATGAGGTGAATGATTGAGGATATTTGTTTTTGATTTCGAAATAAATGGTTTGAAAACAATATACAGTAACAAGAGCAAAAATCCAATCGCTAAAGGAACCACCGTAAACCATAGTATTGTTGGTTTTTTTGAAGATTCTAACAAACCAACAATTTCAGAGAATACTAATTTAGCATTCAAAGACACAATGATTAACGCAATAATCCAAGCGGCAATTTGTGTGGGTTTACTAATATGAAATCCTTTCATTTTGGATTTATCACTAACAAAGTGAATTAAAGGTATAATTGCAAAACCTAATTGTAAGCTCAAGATTACTTGGCTTAATATTAGAAGCTTACCTGTTACTTCTTCACCAAAGATTGAAATGACAATTACAGCAGGAACTATAGCTATTAAACGAGTTAAAATTCGTCTTACCCAAGGTTGGATACGTAGGTTGAGATACCCTTCCATTATAATTTGTCCAGCTAAAGTACCTGTGATTGTTGAGCTTTGTCCAGCGGCAATTAAAGCTACAGCAAATAAAATGGGTGCCCATTTCGTTCCTAATAATGGAGCTAGTAATTGATGAGCATCTTGTATTTCGGCAACTTCAAAATATCCGTTTTTATGAAATGTTGCGGCTGCTAAAATCAAAATTGCTGCATTTACAAAAAAAGCAAGGTTTAAGGCAATGGTAGAATCAATAAAATTATACTTTAGAGCTTGTTTAATACCATTTTTACTTCGGTCAAATTTTCTAGTTTGCACTAAAGAAGAGTGTAAGTATAAGTTGTGAGGCATAACAGTAGCCCCAATAATTCCAATAGCAATATACAATGCGCTGTCATTAGGTAGAGAGGGAACTAGTCCAGAGATTATTTTACCAACTTCAGGCTGCGCAAATATCATCTCAAATACAAAAGAGAATCCTATTATTGCCACTAAAGCAATAATAAAAGCTTCCATTTTTCGGATACCTTTATTTATTAAAAATAATAATAAGAAAGTGTCTAAAACGGTAATCAATACCCCATTAATAAGAGAAATGTCAAATAATAAATTTAATCCTATAGCCATTCCTAGTACTTCGGCCAAGTCACAAGCAGCAATGGCAATCTCAGCTAAAAAATACAATATATAGTTTACAAATTTAGAATAGGTTTCTCGAGATGCCTGGGCTAAATCGCGTTGCGTTACAATTCCCAAACGAGCACTTAAACTTTGTAAAAGCAATGCCATTATGTTGCTCATTAATAAAACCCAAATTAACGCATAACCAAACTGACTACCACCTGCTAAATCTGTTGCCCAGTTACCAGGATCCATGTATCCTACACTTATCAGATAAGCAGGGCCAAAAAAGGCTAATATTTTTCTAAATATCGATGTTTTATTTTGTGTCGAAACAGATTCGTGAACTTCTTCTAATGATTTACTCATTTCTTTAGTAATTGATTAAGACAAATTTAATTAAAATATTTGCTAACTAAAATTTAATTTTTAGTTTTGTCTAAAAATTTATTTAAATAAACAAAAATCACAATTGTGAAAAAATTAATCCTAGTTGCAATCGTTTGTATTTGTAATTTTTTGAATGCACAGACTAATATTAAAGGAACTATTTCTTCTGATGGAATTTCTTTTGATAGTGTTGAAGTGAATCTTGATAAATCCATTAAAACTAAAACCGATATAAACGGCAATTACAACTTTGAAAAAGTAAATACAGGTAATCATGAAATTGTAGTTATTTTTGAAGGATTTCAGATTCAGAGAAAAAGAATTTCTGTTAAAGATACTGCGGATATAATTTTAAATTTTGAACTAATTCCTGAGAAAAGCTCACAAAAAAATCTGGAAGAAATTGTAGTTACAGGAACTTTAAAACCAGTAAGTCGTTTAGAAAGTGCTGTTCCAGTTGAGGTTTTTAAGCCAATTTTTTTTAAAAAGAATCCAACGCCAAATATTTTCGAAGCGCTGCAAAATGTAAATGGTGTTCGTCCACAGTTAAACTGCAATATTTGCAATACAGGAGATATTCATATTAATGGTTTGGAAGGTCCTTACACATTAGTTTTAATTGATGGAATGCCTATTGTAAGTGGACTTTCAACTGTTTATGGACTTTCTGGAATACCTAATTCGTTATTGGAAAGAATAGAAGTGGTTAAAGGGCCTGCTTCGTCATTGTATGGTAGCGAGGCAGTTGGAGGATTGATTAATATCATTACTAAAAATCCAAAAAATGCTCCAGTTTTCTCAATTGATGGCTTTTCAACAGGTTGGGGAGAAGCCAATTTAGATTTAGGAGCTAAAATGAATCTTGGTACTATAAGTTCGGTTTTAACTGGGATAAATTATTTTAACTACTCAAATCCTATAGATAATAACCATGATAATTTTACTGATGTGACGCTTCAGGACAGAATTTCTGTTTTTCAAAAATGGAATTTCAACCGTAAAAATAAAAAGTTGTTTTCTATGGCTGGTCGTTATTTCTATGAAGACCGTTGGGGAGGAGAAATGCAATGGAATAAAAGCTATCGAGGAGGAAGCCAGGTTTATGGAGAAAGTATCTATACTAACCGTTATGAAATATTAGGAGCCTATGAACTTCCATTAGAAGAGAAAATGCTTGTTTCTTTTTCTTATACAAATCATGATCAGAATTCTGTTTATGGAAACATACCCTATTTAGCAAAACAAAAAATTGGTTTTGGACAATTAACATGGGACAAAAAAATAAATCGTCATGATTTCCTTTTTGGAACTGCAATACGTTATCAGTTATATGACGATAATACCCCCGCAACTGTGAATGAAGAAATAACTTGGATTCCAAGTTTATTTGTTCAGGACGAAATGCATTTGGCCGAAAAACACAGTTTACTTCTAGGAGCGCGTTATGATTACAATAATACTCATGGCAATATCTTTACACCTCGTTTAGCTTATAAATGGAAAGTAAACAACAATAGCATTTTTAGATTTAATACTGGTACTGGTTTTCGTGTAGTGAATTTGTTTACCGAAGAACATGCCGCCTTAACTGGTTCACGTGACGTAATTGTTTTGGGCGATTTAAAACCTGAACGTTCCTATAATGCTAACCTAAATTTTCTTAAAAAGTTTTACCTCAAGGATGGAAGCTTTATAGGATTAGAAACCACTGCTTGGTATACTTATTTTACTAATTCAATTCTACCAGATTACGACACCAATCCTAATCAGATTATTTACAAAAACCTAAATGGTTTTGCAGTTTCTAAAGGAATCAGTACTAATATAGATGTGATTTTAGGTAATGGTATAAAGGCCACAATAGGAGCCACTTATTTAGATGTGTCTAAAACAGAAAACAAAATAAAAACAAAACAGGTTTTAACAGAAAACTTTTCGGGAACATGGTCTATTTCATATGCTATCCCAAAGTGGTTTTTATCAATTGATTATACGGGAAATTTATATGGCCCCATGAAGCTTCCGTTATTAGGGAATCTTGATCCAAGAAAACAATATTCGTCAACTTATAGCATTCAAAACATTCAATTTACAATATCTAAAATTAAAAATTGTGAGATTTATTTTGGTGTTAAAAATCTCCTGAATTGGACACCTAATAAAGGCAATCCATTTATCATTGCTCGATCTCATGATCCTTTTGATGAAAATGTTGAATTTGATTCTAATGGAAATGCACAAGTAACTCCTGAAAACCCTTACGGTTTAACATTTGACCCTTCATATGTTTATGGCCCTAATCAAGGAATTAGAAGTTTTATTGGTTTGCGCTATTTTTTAAATTAATTCAAATTAGTCATTGAAGAATTAATTATTAAATTTGCGTTCGTATAAAATTTATATCATGTTACAAATCGCAGTTATTAGAGAAAAAAGGGAAGAAGTGATTAAGGCGTTAGCCAAAAGAAATTTTGATGCTACTGCTATAGTTGATTCTGTAATTGCACTAGACGAAAAACGTCGTGCAACACAAGTAGAATTAGATAACATTTTAGCCGAATCTAATAAACTGTCCAAAGACATTGGCGCTTTGATGAAATCTGGGGAAAAAGCTAAAGCAGAAATCCTTAAAGAAAAAACAACGCAGTTAAGAGACAAAAGCAAGGAGTTAACAGAAGTTTTAAATAAAGTTTCTGAAGATCTTACTTTAGAATTATACAAGTTACCAAATACGCCTGCTAACATCGTTCCAGAAGGTAAAACAGCCGATGATAATATTAATATTTTTGAAGAAGGTGAAATCCCGGTATTACATGAAGGTGCTTTACCTCACTGGGAGCTTATTAAAAAATATGATATCATCGATTTTGAATTAGGGACTAAAATTACAGCGCCAGGATTTCCAGTATACAAAGGAAAAGGGGCCAAATTACAGCGCGCTTTGATTTCTTATTTTTTGGATAAAAATACTGATGCGGGTTATCAAGAAGTTCAAGTGCCTCATTTGGTAAATGAAGCATCTGCTTATGGAACGGGTCAATTACCCGATAAAGATGGGCAAATGTACCACGATGCAAAAGATGATTTATATTTAATCCCAACGGCTGAGGTTCCAGTAACTAATATTTACCGTGATGTAATTTTACAAGAAAATGAATTGCCAGTTACTGTTACAGGGTATACTCCATGTTTCCGTCGTGAAGCTGGTTCTTGGGGAGCACACGTTCGTGGATTGAACCGTTTGCATCAATTTGATAAAGTAGAAATTGTTCGTATTGAACATCCAGATAATTCACACACAGCTTTGGATGGAATGGTAGAACACGTAAAAGAAATCATGCGTGAATTAAAATTACCTTTCCGTATTTTACGTTTGTGTGGTGGCGATATGGGATTTGCTTCGGCTTTAACCTATGATTTTGAGGTTTTCTCAACTGCTCAAGATCGTTGGTTAGAAATTTCATCGGTTTCAAATTTTGAAACATTTCAAGCTAATCGTTTAAAACTACGTTTTAAAGGAAAAGATGGTAAAACACAACTAGCACATACACTTAACGGAAGCTCATTAGCGTTGCCTCGTGTGTTGGCTGGGATTATAGAAAATTATCAAACGCCAGAAGGAATTGTAATTCCTGAAGTATTACGTAAATACACAGGTTTCGATATTATAAACTAGTTTCTTAACGAAAACACAATATGTACTAAAGTGGCAAAATTATTGTTACCTTTAGTACATTGTTTTTTTAATATGATAAAGTTTTTGCGCTTATTTTTTTTGTTGTTTCCAATGTTTGTTTTTTCTCAAAACGAATTTTTGGCGCAAAACTATTTTGATAGAGGTGAGTTTGATAAAGCAATAATTATATACGAGGATTTAGTAAAAGCTAGTCCTGGAAATTATCAGTATTTTCAAAAGCAGGTAGCATGTTACCAACAATTAAAAGATTTTTTAAAAGCCGAAACTATTATTAAAAACAAACTTGAAAGAAGTAAGTTACCACAATTGTATGTAGAATTGGGATACAATTACCAATTGCAAGGTCAATTAGACAAGGCTCAAAAAAACTATGAGATTGCTTTCCAAAAATTAAAAGAAAATCCAAATTACGTTTATGGAATTGCAAGAGAATTTGAAGTAAAAGTATTGCTTCAACAAGCTATAGAGTCTTATTCGATTGCTCAAAAATTAAATCCAGATATAAATTTTGATTATCAAATAGCACTACTCCAGGGGCAATTGGGTAAAATTGAATTAATGATTGATGCTTTATTAGATTATTCAGTAAAGTTCCCTGATAATTTAATTTTAGTTCAAAATCAACTAAACAGATTTTTGTCTGAAGATCATTCTAAAACCTTTTCAGAATATCTAAAAAAAGCTTTGTTGTTAAAGACTCAAAAAACGCAAGACTTATTTTGGAACAGATTTATGAGTTGGTACTTTGTACAACAGAAAGAATACGGGAAAGCTTTTATTCAAGAAAAAGCAATTTATAAAAGAAGTCCCGAAAATTTTAGTAACATACTAGCGTTAGCAAATTTAGCATCACAAGAAAAAGAAAAAGAAACAGCTAGAGAAATATTAGAGTTTGTTTTAGCAAATACACAAGATAAAGGAATAATTTTAGATGTTAATAAAGAGTTGTTAGAATTAGATATTGAAAAAGCTTCGCAGCAAGAATATGTAACAATTGAACAAAAAATAAACTTACTTCTTGAGCAATATGGGATGTCAAGTAGCACATTGCAACTACAAATTTTAAAAGCTCATTTTGATGCTTTTTATTTAAAAAAATTTGAAAGTGCAAAGACAACTTTAAATAAAGCGCTACAACTTCCTCTTAATTTATACGAAAAGACAGATGTCAAATTAGAATTAGCAGATGTTCTTTTACTAGACGAAAAATTTAATCAGGCCATAATTTATTATGCTCAAGTTGAAGATGATTTGCCAAACGATGAAATGGCGCATCAAGCGAGTTTAAAAATGGCAAAAGCAAGCTATTATAAAGGGGATTTTGAATGGTCACAGCAGCAATTCAAGGTATTGAAGTCATCAGTTTCTCAACTTATTGCTAATGATGCTATGCAATTGTTTTTATTAATTTCTGACAATACAGTAGAAGATTCTACTCAAGTCGCTTTAAAAAAATATGCAAGGGCAGATTTTATGGCTTATCAGAACAAAAACAATGAAGCATTAGAGCAATTTAAAAGCATACTTGTTCAACATAAAGGCCAGACTATTGAAGATGAAACATTACTTCAAATAGGGAAAATTTACGAGAAGTTAGGTGATTATCAGCAAGCGGTGAATTACTACCAACAAATAATAGATCGTTTCTCTGAAGAAATCTATATAGATGAGGCTTTGTTTTTTTCAGCCGAGATTTATAGAAAATATCTTTTAGATAATGAAAAAGCAAAGAGTTTGTATGAAAAAATCTTGTTCAATCATCAAGATAGTATTTACTTTGTAGAAGCTAGAAATAACTTCAGGAAGCTCAGAGGAGATACTAATTTATAAAAGTTTATTTGGTAATTTGTTTGTTCGTTTGTTCGGATAACAAATCCACAAAATCAAATCTAAAAAAATGATAATCTACAACGTTACAATAAATATACACGAAAGTGTTCATGACCAATGGATGCATTGGATGCAAAACAAGCACATAGCAGATGTTTTAGCAACAGGAAAATTTACAACGGCTAGAATGGTAAAGGTTTTGGTTGAAGAAGAAATGGGAGGGGTAACTTATTCAATTCAATATACAACAGATTCTAAAGAAACATTAGAAAAATATTACCAAGAGGATGCTCCTCGTTTGCGTGAAGAAGGACTACAGCTTTTTGGAGATAAAATGTTGGCTTTTAGAACAGAACTTGAATTAATTTCTGATCATTAAAAAGTAAATATTTTTACCTTTTAATAATCATGTACACCAAAAATAATGGATAAAGTAAAAGCAAAAAAACACCTTGGTCAGCACTTTTTGAATGACGAGAATATTGCTCAGAAAATTGCAGATGCATTAACACTTGAAGGATATAAAAAAGTATTAGAAATTGGTCCAGGGATGGGGGTTTTAACAAAATATTTGTTAGAAAAACCTATTGATACTTATGTCATTGAAATTGATACAGAATCTGTTGAATATTTGCAAAACCATTATTTAAAATTAAGTAATAAAATTATATCGAAAGATTTTCTTAAATACAATATTAATGAAGTCTTTCAAGGAGAACCTTTTGCTATCATAGGAAATTTCCCCTACAATATTTCATCGCAAATTGTTTTTAGAACGCTGGAAATGCGTAATCAAATTCCAGAATTCGCAGGAATGTTTCAGAAAGAAGTCGCAGAACGTATATGTGAGAAAAAAGGAACGAAAGCCTATGGCATTTTATCGGTTTTAACACAAGCGTTTTATGATACAGAATATCTTTTCACAGTATCTGAGCATGTATTTACACCACCTCCTAAAGTAAAGTCTGGAGTAATGCGTATGAAACGTAAAGAGAACTACAAATTACCGTGTGACGAAAAATTATTTTTTAATGTGGTTAAAACTGCATTCAATCAAAGAAGAAAAACACTTCGAAATAGCTTAAAAAGCTTTAATATGACTGATAATTTGAGAGAAGATAGTATCTTTGGCCTGCGTCCCGAACAAATTTCGGTAGAGCAATTCATAGAGCTTACTCAAAAAATCGCAGCCGATGGAGTTTAAAATCAGTAGAGACTTTATTGTTCAAATTGAACAACTCATTAGTGAAAACCGTGCACAGGAATTAGAAAATCTGTTGCAGGATGTTCACTTTGCTGATATTGCAGACATTATGGATGAACTTGACGATTATGGTGCAAGTTACGTCTTTAAGTTGCTTGATTCTGAAAAAACAGCAGAAGCCTTACTTGAATTAGATGAAGAAGTTCGTGTTAAAATCCTTAAAAACCTTTCGGCAAAGGAAATTGCAGAAGAGCTTGATGAGTTAGACACGGATGATGCTGCTGATATTATTGCTGAACTTCCTCAGTCTAAAAAAGAAGAAGTAATCTCAGAACTAGAAGATGTTGAACATGCAAAAGACATAGTTGATCTATTGCGTTACGACGAAGATACTGCCGGTGGTTTAATGGGGAAGGAGCTAGTGAAGGTTAATGAAAACTGGAATGTTCTTACTTGTGTAAAGGAAATGCGTCAGCAAGCGGAGCATGTTACCCGTGTACATTCTATTTATGTAGTTGATGATGAAGATCGTCTTAAAGGAAGATTGTCGTTAAAAGATTTGTTGACCACTTCTACAAAAACTCCTATTAGCGACGTTTACATCAAAAAAGTTGATTATGTAAAAGTTGATACTAAAGATGTTGAGGTTGCTCGTATCATGCAAAAATACGATTTAGAAGCGATTCCTGTTGTTGATGAGATGGGACGGCTAGTTGGACGTATTACCATCGATGACATTGTAGACGTAATCAAAGAAGAGGCTGACAAAGATTACCAGTTAGCTGCCGGTATCTCACAAGATGTTGAGGCTGACGATAGTATCCTTGAACTTACACGTGCTCGTTTACCGTGGTTGGTTTTAGCATTATTAGGAGGTTTTATAAGTGTTAAGGTCTTAGGTTTCTTTGAACCTGCCATGCAATTGCATCCTGAATTGTTCTTTTTTACTCCTCTAATTGCAGCTATGGGAGGAAATGTTGGAGTTCAATCTTCAGCAATTATTGTACAAGGTCTTGCTAATAATGCTATAACTGGGAGTATTGTTGAGCGTTTATTAAAAGAACTTTCGCTTAGTTTACTTAACGGTGTTATATTAGCAGCTATATTGTTTTTAGGTAGCTATTTCTTGCTTAATTTTGAAGCTCACATAGGCATCACTGTAACTGTTGCGCTAATTTCAGTAATTGTAATAGCTTCACTTAATGGTACTTTTATTCCTATAATCTTAAATAAATACGGAATTGACCCTGCATTAGCTACAGGGCCATTTATTACAACGAGTAATGATATTCTAGGTATTTTAATATACTTTTCTATTGCTAGAGTTATTTTAGGTTTTTAAAAAAGATTTTTCTTTTTAAACAAGAAAGCTCCAATCGTAGCTAAAATTCCTGAAATTAAGACAATAATCATCAGACCATTTGGGTTATTTTCAAGAGAATTAGGAACATTCATTCCATAAAGACTGGCTATCAATGTTGGAATCATTAAAATAATCGAAATTGAAGTTAATCGTTTCATAATTACATTCAAATTGTTTGAAATTACCGAGGCATAAGCATCCATCATTCCTGAAAGAATATTACTGTAAATGTTAGACATTTCTTGTGCTTGTTTTAATTCGATATCTACATCTTCTAATAAATCTGCATCAAAATGATCACGTTCGCTTTTTATGTTTTTGATTCTTTGAAATAAAATGTCATTACCTTTAATGGAGGTTATAAAAAATACCAGACATTTTTCTAATTCCAGTAAGGCTTGTAATTCTTCGTTTTTAATTGATTTTTCTAAATTATCTTCAGCTAATTTGATCCGTTGGTTAATTTGTTTTAAATACTTTAAATACCATATGCTTGAAGAAAGTAATAGTTTCAATACTAAGTCAAAGTGATTTTTTACAGTTAGATTTTTTCGTTTAGTATAAATTACAAAATCATCAATCATTTCCGTTTTAAAAAAGCATATTGATATAAAATGTGTTTCATTAAAAACAAGTCCTAAAGGAATAGTTGTAAACGGAAGTTTTGGATTATTGCTTTTATATGGAATACGGATAATAATTAGATGCCATCCATTTTCTTCTTCAATACGTGGTCTTTCATCAATGTCATCAATGTCGTTGTAAAAGGCTTCTGGAATTCTTAATTCATCGAGCAAGAAATTTTTGTCTTCTTGTGTAGGTTTTTCGATGTTAATCCAGCAGTTAGTTTTTAAGCTATTGGTCATTTCTAAACCACATGCTCCGTTTTTGAAGTAGTTTCTCATACTTTTTTAACCTTTGTTTTGTGAACAAGTGTCAAGAAGTATGACTTCTTGTTCATAATTAATAATATTTCCTCTGGGAATCGTACATTTTAAAAATGAATATCAAAATTTGGCGCAAAGGTAAGCTTTCTTTATCTGTCAAAAAACCTAAAATAACCTTAAATTTTTGTAACTCTAATCTGATCAAATTAATAACTTTGAAATATTTTACACAGTACAATGAATTTATCAAACATTAAAATTCTTCATATAGACAGTAATCATCCTTTACTTTTGGAGCAATTAGAAAAAGCAGGTTTTAGCAATGAAACAGATTTTACTTCATCAAAACAAGAAGTTGAATCTAAAATACAAAACTATCATGGCATTGTTATTCGAAGCCGATTTAAAATTGACAAGCAGTTTTTAGATAAAGCAACTCATCTTAAGTTTATAGCTAGAGTAGGAGCAGGGTTGGAAAGTATCGATTGCGAATATGCAATAAGTAAAGGGGTACATTTAATAGCAGCTCCAGAAGGTAATCGTAATGCTGTTGGAGAACATGCTTTAGGGATGATACTGTCGTTATTTAATAAATTGAATAAGGCTGATAGAGAAGTGCGTTCTGGTCACTGGAATCGAGAAGCAAATAGAGGGCATGAGCTAGATGGAAAAACTGTTGGTATAATAGGATATGGGAATATGGGTAAATCATTTGCTAAGAAACTTAGAGGTTTTGATGTTAAAGTGTTTTGCTACGATATATTAGAGAATGTTGGTGATGAAAATGCAAGTCAAGTTTCATTAAAAGAATTAATGGAAAAGATAGATGTTTTAAGTCTTCACACTCCCTGGACACCAGAAACAGACAAGATGATTAATAAAGAGTTTATTGCTGGATTTCTAAAACCATTTTGGTTTATTAACACTGCTCGTGGTAATAGTGTTGTTACTGCAGATTTAGTTGAAGCTTTAAAGTCAGGTAAGATTCTTGGCGCAGGATTAGATGTATTGGAATATGAAAAGTTATCTTTCGAAACCCTTTTTGAAGGTGAAAAGCCTAATGCATTTGAATATTTATTACATGCAGAAAATGTACTACTAACTCCACATATAGCGGGATGGACGTTTGAGAGCAAAGAAAAATTAGCGCAAACTATCGTAGATAAAATAATTAAATTATACCAAGGATGAATAAAGTAAGCTATTATTTAATTCTGATTGTTGCTGCATTTACCTGTTTGCAATTTTTTCCTCATGCTTTTATAGGATATCCATCCATACTTGAGCATATTTCTAAAGGTGAGATACAGAAACCAGCAGCTCAAGGTGTTCAAATGATTTGGATGTATTCCTCAATTATGATGTTTCTCTCTGGGGTTTGGATGTTTTTTATCGCTAAACCTATTAAAAACGGAGAGCATTTAGCTCGATTACAAGGTTTGTTTCTTTCAATAGGTTTAATTGCATTTGGTATGAGTTGTAGTTATATTGCTCAAGAGTTTTTTAATCATTTATTTTTCTTTACTATAGAAGGTATCTTGCTTTTATTCGCAGTAACCGTTTTTTACAGAAGAAAAGTACAAGAATAAAAATGTAACTTTTTTATAAATTGTCCGTATCAATAGAGTAAGAATAATTATTTAGCTTATTTTTAAAATAATTTATTGGAGTTGCCGAAAATCCATAATAGAGTAGGAATTAACCAAAAACAAAATTAAAATGGACGCACAAAAGGTCGACATGTACTTAATGATGAATAACAAGTACTTTGAGGAACATCAATTAAATGCTATTAGAGAAAAACTTTTATCACTTGATGAAGATCAGTGGCAAAGACTTCAATTTACACAATTTAAAGACCCTACTACTGCGTTGTTAATTTCTATCTTTGCTGGAGTTTATGGTATTGATCGTTTCTATATTGGCGATACTGGTATGGGAATAGGAAAATTACTTACTTGTGGAGGTTTAGGTATTTGGGCGATTGTAGATTGGTTTTTAATCCAAGGTGCAACTAAAGAAAAAAATGTTGAGAAATTTTTCAACGCCTTAATGTAAAAATGAAAAAAAACAAGCTTTACAATCTTGTTTTAACAGCTTGTTTTTTAGGATATAGTTGGTTGTTTTTTGTAAATTTTTCTGAGCGAAGATCTTCAAATAAAGATTTAACAGCTTGTCTTTTTAAAAGAATAACCACTATACCTTGCCCATCTTGTGGTACAACAAGAGCAGTTCAAGAGATTGCAAAAGGTGATTTGATGTCATCTTTATTTATAAATCCATTTGGTATTATTGTAGCTTTTATAATGATATGTGCTCCAGTTTGGATTGCCTATGATTTTTTTGCAAAAAAAGAAACGTTTTATACATTTTACCTAAAAGCTGAATCCTTTATTAGATTGAAGAAAGTAGCAATATGTTTAATTCTTCTAGTGCTTATTAATTGGGTTTGGAATATTTACAAACAGCTATGAATGCACACTTATATTTTGGTTACAAACCGGCGGATAGTGAATTGGAGAGAGCCTCAAACAGTTACTTAATGTCGCTTGTAGCAGTGTTGGGAGGTTTACCACTACCTATAATGAATCTGCTTGCATCTGTCCTTTTTTATTTGGGAAATAAAAAAAGCACACCTTTTGTAAAATGGCATTGTACACAAGCACTATTTGCTCAATTAAGCATGTTCTTTTTTAATACAATTGGTTTTTGGTGGACAATTTCAGTTATTTTCAAAGAAGCTAAAGCTACTAATTATTACATCGCCTACATTATTACTATAGTCTTATTTAATTTATTTGAATTCTTTGCTACTCTTTATTTGGCAACCCAGACAAGAAAAGGAAATCATATCGAAATGTATTTTGTTGGAGACATTACTAATTTAACTCATCCTATTAAAAATGAAAGTTCTATTTAAAGGTATTAGTGTTGTTGCAATTTTTATTGCAGTTTGGTTGTTACTAGCACAGATAGATTTTGTCTCTATTTTTGGAGTTAAAGAAGCTAAGTCTAATACAGAAGAGACACTTGGAGACATTATTTGGGATGAAATAAAATCAACTGAAAAAATTATTGTAAATGATACAATAACTGAAACTATTAATAAACTGATTAAACCATTATGTACTGAAAATGGTATTGAGCAAGATAGTCTAAAGATTCATGTTTTAAAAAATGATGAAATTAATGCATTTGCATTGCCTGGTAATCATTTAGTAGTGTACACAGGATTAATAAATGCTTCAAAAAATGAATCCGCATTAATTGGAGTTTTAGGTCATGAAATTGCTCATATCGAAAACAAGCATGTCATGAAAAAACTTTCTAAAGAAATTGGTTTTTCAGTCCTTTTGTCTTTAACTGGTGGCAACGGAAGTGCTCAAGTAATGAAAGATATTTTCCATAATTTATCCTCATCAGCTTATGACAGATCTTTAGAAAGAGAAGCAGACCTAAAAAGTGTCGAATATATGTTAAATGCAGATGTAAACCCAACCTCTTTTGGCGACTTTTTATATGAAATGTCATATGATACTAATTCCTCTTTGTCAAGTGCATTATCATGGGTAAGTTCTCATCCTGAAGCAGAAGAGAGAGCGAAATATGTTTTAGAATACATTAAAGGAAAAAAAAGAACTTATAAATTGATTTTATCTGAAAATGAATGGAATGATTTTAAGCAAACTAATAAAGGTTTATAATAAAAATGCCAGCTTTTAGCTGGCATTTTTATTATAGTGATTCTTCACCTTTTTCGGCAAGTTTTCGTTCAAGTTCTGCTTGAAATTCCTCCATTACTGGTTTTACAGTGCTTTCAGGTAAATCAGCAATTCTAATGTACATTAAACCGTCAACGGCATTATTGAACAAAGGATCAACATTAAAAGCTACAACACGAGCGTTTTGCTTAATGTATTTTTTGATTAAAACAGGTAAACGTAAGTTTCCAGGTTCTACTTCATCAATAATTTTATCAAATTTATTTAAATCTGCCTCAGTTTCGTTGAATATAAAATCTTTGTCGGCATCTTTTAGTTTTACCTTAAATTCTTTTTTAGGATGAATGTATTGAGCTACATAAGGGTCATAGTAATTTGACTTCATAAACTCAATCATCAATGATTTAGAAAAATCAGAAAACTGATTACTAATACTAACTCCGCCAATTAAGAATTTGTGTTCTGGATAGCGTAAAGTAGTATGAACAATACCTTTCCATAATAAGAATAAAGGCATTGGTTTTTGCTGGTATTCTTTAACAATAAAAGCACGTCCCATTTCGATAGACTTGCTCATCATATCATAAAGTTCTGGTTCAAATCTAAATAGATCCTGAAGATAAAAACCATTTATACCATATTTTGCAAAAATTTGAGAACCTAATCCCATACGATATGCTCCGGCAATTTGTTTGGTATCATCGTCCCATAGGAACATATGGTCATAATACTGGTCAAATTTATCAATGTCAATAGATTCGTTTGTTCCTTCGCCAACTTCTCTAAAGGTAACTTCTCTTAAACGGCCAATTTCATGAAGTATGTTTGGAATTTCTTGAGCTTTTACTAAAAAGACTTCGTAATTTTTACTCTGTAAAAGACGCGTGTCCATTTGACGAAGTTTTTCAACCTCTGCAATCATTTTATCTTGATTAGCGCCAGTTACGATTTCCTTGACAGGTTTAGGGATTTTTAAACTTTGTGTGTTTATTAATTTAGATTCTTTCTCGAAAGGATTAGCTAACATATAGGTTTTTTTACGTAAAAACTCAGAATATGCTTCTAATGTATCGTGTTCGTTTTGTTCAGCAACAGAAATTGGTTTTCCAATTCTAACTTTAATTACACGATCCTTTTGAGTTAATAATTCAGAAGGGAGTTTAGCAGTTCTCAGTGTGTCACCTAATTTAGATAACATGTAAAAAAACTTACTGTTTTTTGCATGAAAATAAATTGGTATCACAGGAACTTGTGCTTTACGAATTACTTTAATAGCACCTTCTTCCCATTCTTTATCAACAACTAACTTGCCATCTCTGTAAGTAGAAACTTCACCGGCCGGGAACATTCCTAAAGGTTTGCCGTCACTTAAATGGCGAAACGTTTCTTTTAAACCAATTACACTTGATTTAGCATCCTTGTGATTTTCAAAAGGATTTACAGGCATAATATAAGGTTTTAATGGCTCAATTCTGTGTAAAAGAAAATTAGCAATGATCTTGAAATTTGGTTCTCTTTCAAGCATTAATTTCAATAGTAATATACCATCAATACCTCCTAAAGGGTGATTGGAAATAGTGATATAAGGACCTTCTTTAGGTAGTCTTTTTAAATCTTCTTCTGGAATTTCAAACTTTATTTGAAACTCATCCAAGATAGCATTCAAAAACTCAAGATCATTCAAATGCTTGTTTCTATTATATATCTTGTTTAGAGTTGAAATTTGAAGCACTTTCATTAGCAGCCAACCAGAAAAAGTTCCAAGAACTCCGTATTTATCTGTCTTTATTGCTTTTGCAACTTCCTTAGCGGTAACTAAACCCATTAATTTTTTGATTTTATGCGAAAAACAAAGATACAAAAATGATGTAACTTCCTAAGTGGTTTTGTAAGTATTCACTTTTTATTTTATTTAACAATTAAATACGTTGATTTTAAGTAACTTAGAATATAATTAAAAATCTTGTTTTTATTTGAATGATTTTTCAATACTTTTGAAAAAACAAGTTCCCAAATGAAGATTATTTCCTACAATGTAAACGGAATCCGTGCCGCTATAACAAAAGGTTTTCTGGATTGGTTAAAAGCTGCAAATCCTGATGTTATCTGTCTTCAGGAAATAAAAGCTACTCAAGATCAAATACCTGTTATGGAAATTGAAATGGCTGGTTATCCTTTCCAGTATTATTTTCCTGCTCAAAAAAAGGGATACAGTGGTGTAGCTATTTTGTCTAAAATTGAACCTAAACAAGTTGTTTTTGGTACAGGAATTCCTCATATGGATTTTGAAGGACGAAATGTTCGTGCTGACTTTGAAGATTTTTCTGTAATGAGCTTGTATTTGCCTTCTGGAACTAATATTGATCGATTGGATCATAAGTTTAAATATATGGACGATTTTCAGGAATATATAAATAAACTGAAAAAAGAAGTTCCAAATCTAGTAATTGGTGGTGATTACAATATTTGTCACGAAGCAATAGATATTCATGACCCAATTCGTAATGCTAAGGTTTCAGGATTTCTACCAGAAGAACGAGCGTGGTTAGATGGTTTTATGAAATCTGGTTTTGTAGATAGTTTTCGTCATTTTAATAAGGAACCTCATAATTACAGTTGGTGGAGTTACAGGGCAAATGCTAGAGAAAACAATAAAGGATGGAGGATTGATTACAATCTAGTTTCTGAGCCTATGAAAGAAAGAATGAGAAGAGCTTTAATTTTGCCTGAAGCTAAACACTCTGACCATTGCCCAATTTTAGTTGAGATTGAATAATAATTTTAGATTCTAGTTTGCATTTTTGTTAAATCTTTTAAGAGTGTATTAATAAAAGCAAAACAAGTTCTAACTAACAAGTTAATAAAATGATAAAAAAAATTTCCGCAGGATTATTAGTGTTAGCACTAAGTACCTCATGTGTTTCTAAAAAAATCTATACAGATTTAGAAAATAAATTCGCCGAATTAAAGAAGGAAAGAAATGCCTTGGCAGATGAGAATGAATTATTGAAATCTGGCAAAAGTCAATCAGATTTAGATAATGCAAACTTAAAATCAGAATTAGATAAATTAAAATCAGAACGTGATAAATTAGCTGCAGATTATGCTGCTTCAAGCAATAATCTTAAAACGCTTCAAAGTTCTTATGATGCATTAGAAAAAAATAGTGATGCCGCTTTAAAAGCTAACATGGATAAAAACCGTGAGTTATTAGCACAATTAGAAGGTAAAGAAAAAGCATTGGCTGATGAAAAAGCTCGTTTGGATAAATTAGGCAGAGATTTTAAAGATCGTTCGGATAGAGTTGCAGAATTAGAAGGTTTAATTGCTGCTAAAGAAGCCTCAATGAAAAAACTTCGTGAAACTTTATCAAAATCTTTAAAGGCTTTTGAAGGCAAGGGATTGATGGTTCATCAGAAAGATGGAAAAGTATATGTATCTATGGATAACAAATTACTTTTCGAATCTGGAAGTTGGACTGTTGGTACTGAAGGTAAAAAAGCAGTTGATTTAGTAGGTAAAGTACTAGGTGATAATCCAGAGATTTCAGTGTTAATTGAAGGTCATACTGACAACGATAAAATTACAGGTACTTTAGCAGGAGGTATTGAAAACAATTGGGATTTATCTACAAAACGAGCAACGGCGATTGTAAATATTTTATCTGCAAATCCTAAAGTTAAAAAAGAAAATTTAACAGCTGCTGGTCGTAGTGAGTATTCACCATTGGTTTCAAATGATTCAAATGATGGAAAGGCTAAAAATAGACGTATAGAAATAATTCTTACACCTAAATTAGACGAGTTAAGTAAAGCGCTAAACGAAATTTAATAAATAAAAAGTTTAAAAAATCCAGACAAGTTCTGGATTTTTTATTGATAGAAACTCTCTAAATTTGCACTGTTTTAAAAATCGAATGATGAAAAATATAATTCTTCCCAATACCAATCTTGAAGTTAGTGAAATTTGTTTAGGAACTATGACTTTTGGTAATCAGAATTCTGAAGTTGAAGCACATCAGCAACTTGATTATGCTTTTGAGAGAGGTATCAACTTTCTAGATACGGCAGAAATGTATCCAATAGGAGGGAATGAGCATATTTTTGGGAGTACAGAAAGATTTATTGGAACTTGGTTAGCAAAGAACAAACACAAAAGAGATAAAATGATTGTCGCAACCAAAATTGCTGGACCAAATCGCGGAATGAGTTATATAAGAAAGCCTTTAGATTTTTCTAAGAAGAGCATTCACGAAGCGGTAGAATTGAGTCTTAAAAACCTGCAAATTGATTGTATCGATTTGTATCAAATGCACTGGCCTGAACGCGTTATGAATATGTTTGGTAAAAGAGGAGTTTCTGATATTGACACTAATTGGCAAGAAAATATTTTTGAAGTTTTGACTGTTTTTGATGGATTAATCAAAGAGGGTAAGATAAAACACATTGGTGTTTCAAACGAGAATCCTTGGGGTGTGATGAAGTTTTTAAGCGAAGCCGAAAAACATAACTTACCTAAAATAGCAACAATTCAAAATCCATTTTCACTTTTGAATAGGCTTTTTGAGGTAGGATTGTCTGAAATATGTATGAGAGAAAATGTAGGTTTGTTAGCCTATTCTCCTTTGGCTTTTGGCTTTTTAACGGGTAAATATTTAAATGGGACACCTGAAAAATCAAGAATGGGTACTTTTCCTAATTTTGTACGTTATACTAATGAAAATTGTTACAAAGCAACAAGACTATATGAGGAATTGGCACATAGTTTAGGGCTTACACTGACTGAAATGTCAATAGCATTTGTGCATCATCAAAAATTTGTGGCTTCAACAATAATAGGGGCGACTTCACTTGATCAATTGGAAGAAAATATTAATGCCTTTGATGTTCGATTAACAGACGATGTGCTTAATCAAATTGAGAAAATACAGGAATTAATCCCAAATCCCGCACCATAATTATTCCTTAATTAATTTATGGGTAAAATGTGAACCAGCATCATTGGTTATTTTTAAAAAATATAAGCCATTTGAGAGGTGATTAGTATTTACTAAAGTTATAGGCTGGTTCTTTCTAGTTTCTTTCAGTATCGATTTTCCTTGTAAATCTAAAATTTCTATTGTGTTTATAGGATTTGAATTATCTGAATTACTAATACGAAGTTCATTAGTTACCGGATTAGGATAAATTTTAATATTGCTTAGGCTGTTTTCTGCTACACTTAAAGAACTATCTATTATTTTGTAAATAGCACCACTTATTGATGCGATATACAATTCTCCATTTAGATCTTCTCCAAATGTTACAAAATTATTGCCGCTAAAGGTTGCCGAGAAAGTGACATTTCCTAGTCCATCACTTGAACCAATTTGTGCTTTGCAATAATCCGAAAAGAAGTACTTTCCTTGAAAATTTGGGTATTGTGTACCTCGATATACATATCCTCCTGTAATTGAACAAAATCCATTAGTGTGATTTGTAGTAAATAAAGGAGATTTCATTGTTGATTGTGCAGCGCAACCACCCGTATTATATGCTGTATTGCCTTCATAACATCGCCAACCATAATTAAGTCCGCTTTCAGTAGAGGCAGCTCTATTAACTTCTTCATATTGATTTTGACCAACATCGGCAATCCATAAATCACCTGTTTGTCTGTCAAATGAGAATTTCCATGGATTTCGTAAACCAATGGCCCAAATTTCATCAGCACCCGCAATATTTGCATATGGATTATTTGGTGGAATTCCATAAGGAGTTCCTGAATTCACATCAATTCGAAGCATTTTGCCTAATAATTCATTTATATTTTGTGCTCTATTACCAGGATCACCACCACTTCCACCATCACCCATTCCTATATATAAATAGCCATCAGGTCCAAATTTTAAACTTCCGCCATTATGATTAGAAAAAGGTTGGGTAACCGTGAGTAAAATTGTTCCAGTTGTATTAGCAAGGTCAGGATTTGTAGGATTAACTGAATATCGAGCGATTACTGTATTACCACTGGTGTTTGTATAGTTAATATAAAAGAAACCATTAGTGCTGTAATTGGGATGAAAAGCAAGTCCTAACAAACCTTGTTCACCACTTTGATTTGTAAGTGAGGTAATGTTTAAGAAAGGAGTAGGGTTTATTGTTCCATTACTATTTAAAATTCTAATTAATCCATCTTGTTCTACAATAAACAATCTGCTATCACCACAGTTTTCTATGTCTACAGGAGATGCAAATCCAGTAGCAAAACTTTGCAAAGCAATCGTACCACTTTGTGATTTACTTTCGTTTTGAATGAAAATTAAGGCTATTATTAAGAAAACTACTTTCATGATGTTAATGGTTTGATTGTGATAAAGTTATAAAAAAACCCGACATAAAAGTCGGGAAATTCTTATAGAATTAAATTATTTTTCTACTGAGTAGCCTTTTGTTTTGGCAAAGCCAATGATAGAAGTATTTATGGCATTTCCTAAATCGTCTTGAGATTTTGTTTTCTTCATTTCATCATCAATATATGCCTGACGTTTTTTGCCTAACTCTGTGATTTCTTTTTGAAGTAATTCTCTTTCTTTTGATTTTTTATCTATGTATGCTTGAATTTCTTCTTTCGATTTATTTTGTAATTCTTTTGGGAGTTCTTCTTTTTTTAGTTTAGAAACTACATCTTTATCTTTTTTTGCTTTATCTACTAAATCCCAACTTTCATTTTTATATACTGCTTTCGATTTACTCACTGCTCTTTCAGCATAATTAGCCGAAGAAACACCTTTTGCATTCGAGTCTTGTGTAGCTTGATTCATTTTCTTCTCATAACCCATGCTTCCATAACCAATATAAGTATCATTCATTTGAACATTGCATTCTGAGATTCTCACATCATAAGGCGTTACTATATAATGAACAGCTCTATTAGAATCTATGTTGAAGTATTTTCCTTTACCAGCATCGGCACCATCTCTCCAAAACGTTCTAATTCCTTCCATTTGATCTCCACAAAAAATGGTGTTTACATAAATATCATTTCGCAATGCATCACTTATGGCTTCTTTGTAATTTATGTTCCCTTGATTGAAAGGTTCGTTTCCTGCAATGTAAATCAATTTCATATTGTTATTGTCTTTTCCCCATGATAATTGTTTTGTTGCATCAGAAATCACTGCGCCACAGTATTCTGAACCTCCATTGGTTCTCAAAGAGAATAATTTTTCAGAAATCAAATCTAAATCGGTTGTCAATGGCGCTACCTGTCTGATATAATTTGCTTGTGCAGAAAGTCCATCATTGCCATATTCGTATAAACCAATTTCAATGTCGGGTGTTTTTCCATTATATTTTAAAGTAGTCAAGGTATTGACAATATTCCACAAACGGGATTTGGCTTGTTCTATCAATCCGTCCATACTGTTAGAAGTATCTAGTAAAAGTGCTACTTGTATTTTTGTAGTCTCGTCTACAACTTCTACTTTTTTAGGTTCTTTAGGTTTTACAGTTGATGAATTACAAGCTGCAAATGATAATGAAGTTGCTAATAATGTTGCTGATAATATAAGTTGAGTTTTCATGATTTTATTTTTTAAATTATTGTTGAAAATTTTTAATATCGTTTTCTATGGTTAAAATAAGTAAGCTTGTTGCGGTACAAAATACAGGACTTGTAATGCAGTGATGACCATTCCAACTTCCGTTTTCATTTTGGATTTTAATCATTTTTCCACTTACATTGTCGTACCATTTTTTCCAATCGTCATCTTTTTTAACCATCATAGACTCTCCAGTTTGTAAGAAACTCATGAACTCTTCACCTCCATTATTTCCAAAACCACTCATAACATTATCATCCATTGCTTGTGTTTTTGCCGCTTTGTAGACTTTAGTAGCTACATCATAAGAAGAAGCTTTCTCTTTTGAAACACCTATTTTTTCTAGATTTTCTTTATTCATAACTGCTTTTTTGTCTATTTTTCCAGTGGCTTTTGCATTTTCAAGCAAGTCTTCAGCTTCTTTGGCTTCAGCTGCACTTCCTCTTACCGAACTGCTCACAGCATATAACATAACTCCAGCACCGTCTTCGGTTTTTGCTGTATTTCTATCGGTATCATAATTGTCTTTTTGATATTTTCTTGCCGCATCAATTTTGTCTTTGTTTACTTTGATGTTTTTGTTTTTTGACGCTTGTTCTAGACCCGAGTTGGCAAAAGAAGATTGTAAAACACCTGCCCAACCAGCACCAGAAACTTTTCCATTGCCATCATATGATTTTTCAATTTTGTCAACACATATTTGAATGGCATCTTCAACTCTTTTGGCTAATTTTTGATCAGTAACAGTTGGAATGATTTGGTTTAGAAATTGTAACGTTAAAACAGCATCTATGTTTTGACCTAGTTTGGTTTGAATTTGAGTACCTCTTATTTGTGTAATGAACTCATTGTCTTTGTTTTTTTCAACTTCATTAAGTAGATAATTTAGAGCATTAGATAATTCTTGTTTGTATTTTCCTGAATTAATCGAATACCCCATGCGATACATTGCCATTGATGCCATTGCTGTTGTTGCAGGATCAGAACTTACAGCATGCGGATTCATTTCTCCCTGATTAGAATGTGAGCCTGCGCCCCATCCGCCATCTTGATTTTGTGCTTTGCTAAGCCATAATTCTCCTTTATCAATAGCAACTTTTACTTTGGCATCTGTTTTATTTGCAAATTGATTCTCTACAGATTGTTCTCCCATTACAGACATAAACACACATGGTTTTTCTTCAGCAGTTGGTTTTGTTACTGGAGTTTGTGTTTCATATCTAGAAATAAATCGTTTTTCAGTATTAGTTTTTGCACCAAGTACTATTCCTGTAAGTAACACTGTGCCACCTATTGCAATTAAAAGTTTTTCGGTTTTCATAGCTTTTCGTTTTAAGATTATACCTCAAAATTATTCTAAGAAATTGCACGTTTTTTGCAGAATGGGTGAATGAGGGAGTTGACTTGGTGAAACCGTTTTGATAGCATTTTTTAAAATAGTTTCTTTACATTGTCAAATATTTACAAAATGATGATGCGATTAAATTGGATGTTTTGGACTGTTGTTTTTGTGTTAGGGTTTCAATTTGAAATGATAGCGCAGCAAGATAGTATTGTACCAAAGTATAAAAGCAAAAAAACATATCCAGTAAAAATCAGCAAGGCTGCCGATGATTTAAAAGAATCATTAGACTCAAATAATGAATTAAAGATTGCAAAAAATTATGAAACCTTAGCAAAAGGGTTTTCCGACAAACAGGATTTTGCGAAAGCTGAAGAATATCTTAAAAAAGCTTTAGCAAGTTATACAAAGCTTAATTTGAATGAAGATAAAACAAGAGTTGCACGTAGTTTAGCTAAAGTACAGGAATCACAAAACAAAGTAAATGCGGCTATCAAAAGTTATGAAATGGCTGGTGCAGCTGCCGAAGAAAAAAAAGATATGCAACTCAATACTAATGATGCAGATCGTTTAAGAAATAGTAACAGTCCTGCTGTTCAATCTGCTTATTCGAGAAAAAATATTGATATTCTCGAAAAAGAAAGTTCAAAAAAGGAAGAAGTAGCTGATGCCTATGTCCAACAGGCTACCGTAGATTTGAAACTAAAAGATAAAGAATCGGCGATTGAAAATCTAGAAAAAGCAATAACATATTCTAAAGACAAGCCAGAAGAAGTAGTAAAACTTAAGAATGAAATAGCGAAAGTATATGTAGCCGATAATCAGTTTGAGAAAGCGATCTCAATCAATCAAAAATTATTAGATGATGCTGTAAAACAAAATGATTTCAACACTCAAATTAAGCAATTACAATCATTAAGTACTATCTATTTTAAAAAGGAAGAACCTGAAAATGCGGTAATTTCTTTAAAGAAAGCTTACAGCTTAGCTTCTCAATATGGAAAAACTGATGAGGTTAAAAATAGTTTGAAACAATTATTGGAGTACTATAAATCGAGTGGTAAAGAGAAGGAAAGCATGGCTTTGTATGAAGACTTTTTCAAGAATTTTGACCAATTGATTAAAAAAGATAGTACACTGATCGATGAGAAAACATTTCAAATAACAGAAGAAAAAATCCGTCAACTAGAAAAGGAAAAAGCCCTGAAAGATGAATTGATTTCGAAGAAAAATGTCTTCAATTATGTATTGATGGGTTCTATTGCGTTGCTTCTGTTGTTCTTTGGGTTTATTGTTAAAGCTTTGTATTCTATCAAAACAAAAAATAAGGAAATTGCTTTGCAATCATTGCGCAGAGAAATGAATCCGCACTTTATTTTTAATAGTTTAAATAGTGTTAACCAGTTTATATCTCAGAATAAAGAATTGGAAGCCAATAAATATCTTTCGTCATACTCACACTTAATGAGGAATATGATGGAGAATTCTAATAAGGATTTTATTAGTTTAGGCAATGAAATTGAACAGTTGAAAAAGTATTTAGATTTAGAACATTTGCGTTTTCAGGATAAATTTGATTATCAAATTATTGTTGATGATGCCTTGGATTCTGAAACGGTTTTAGTACCTAATATGTTAATTCAACCACATTTAGAGAATGCTATTTGGCATGGTTTGCGTTATCGTGAAACCAAAGGATTGTTATTATTGAAGTTTGAATTGAATAGAGGTAAAGTTTCGGTTATTGTTGATGATAACGGAATTGGACTAACGCAAAGTGCAGCACTTAAAACTCGTAATCAGAAAGTACATCAATCGAGAGGAGTCACAAATACTAAGGAAAGGATTGGGCTTTTGAACGAATTGTACAAATCTGATATATCATTCTCGATTAATGAAAAAAGCAGCGGGAATACAGGGACTATTGTAGAAATTACTTTTCCAAAGCTTGAAAAAATATGATGACTTTACAAAAAATACAAGCTGTTATTGTTGAAGATGAATCGGCGGCAAGAGAAGTACTCAAAAATTATTTGACGAAGTATTGTCCACAAGTAGAGGTTATTGGTGAAGCACAAAATATAAAAGAAGCAGTTCCCATGTTGCATGAAGTGAAGCCTCAATTGGTTTTTTTGGATGTAGAAATGCCATTTGGAAATGCTTTTGATGTATTGGAAGCATGTAAGGATTTACAATTTGAAACCATTTTCGTAACGGCTTTTTCTGAGTATTCATTAAAAGCGCTCAATCAAAGCGCAGCCTATTATCTGCTCAAACCGATTAGTATTGAGGAATTAATAGTTGCGGTTAATAAAGTACAACAACATATTTTGAACCACGAATTATTCAATCGTAACAAAATTATAGTAGAAAATTTCCGAGAAACGCAACCAGAGAAAAAGCAAGTCATTTTGCCAACTTTAGAAGGTTTTGAAGTGGTAAAAATGGAAGACATCGTAAGGCTTCGTGGCAACGGCAATTTCACAGATTTATATTTAGCAGATGGTACTAAAAAAATGGTTTGTCGCTTCCTAAAACATTTTACTGAAATTTTACCATTTCCATTTTTACGAGTTCACAAATCTCATATCATCAACATAAATTATGTGAAATCGTACAATAAAGGTGGATATGTTGTGCTCAATGATTTGGCTGAAATCGAAGTTTCACCCACATACAAAGATCAATTTTTAAAACACTTTAAGTAATTAAAAATCAAATTCGTTTACAGAAGCTGTAGAGTCAATTTGTATTGTATCTTTTACAACCTTTATGCGAAGTAACGATCGAGCTCTTCCCGAAACATAAATTGGTATCGATTGCCCAATGGTATCATCACTAGTAATTAATCCTCTGCGAAGCATCAGATTTTTGATGAACTTCTGATTCTTTTCAGCATATGATTTTTGTTTGCCTTCCTCATTGAATTGATACATAAACTTTTTAGGTTTTGGCACGATTGAAGCTAAGTACAAACATTCGTTTAGTGATAAATCTATTGGTTTTTTCTGGAAGTAAAATTCGGCTGCTTCCCCAATTCCGTATACATTTGGACCCCATTCAATTACATTGAAATAAACTTCAAGCATTCTTTCTTTCGAAGCGATACGATTGTTTTCTAAGATGTAAACCAAAAGGATTTCTTCTAATTTTCTTGACAAAGTTTTTTCGCGTGTTAAAAATACATTTTTAACTAATTGCATGCTAATGGTACTCGCGCCGCGAGCAAACTTTTTAGTACGAATATTTTTTGCAATAGATTGTTTAAAAGCCTCAGAAATGAAACCACGATGACGCATAAAAGAAGGGTCTTCGTTAGTAAGGACAGCATGTTTCAGGTAGGGTGAAATTAATTCTAAAGGAGTGAAATTTGGATTCGAAGAACCTACAAAAATTGGTCGTTGAGGCACTCCGTTTTCTATAGCTCTATAGGTGAATTCTGTGTTTAGTTTTTCCAGATTTGCTTCACCGTATTTTACAATTCTTAAGTTATGTTTGTTAAAATTACTGTCAAAAATAAGTTTATGTGGCTTGTTTTTATTGAACTGGAAATTGAGTTTATAATCAAATTCTCCTTGAGCTTCCATGCCTACAAAATGTGAAAACAAACCATCTGGTAATGACGTAATGAAATCTTGTGCTTTCATAGTGTCAATATTCAGTTTCAATTTATAAATCGTATCTTCTTCAGTATTGTATTCTAAATATGGTTTTACTATTATCTTATTCAGTTGAGCTTTAGAAGTACTATCAATGGCAATAAAATCACTTCCTAATAAAAATCTGTAATCAAACTGAGCATTTTTAATAACTACGTCTTTTTTAGCTATTTTCGGATGGTTTATTGTGAAATTTTCAATAGACGCCACTCCATCAATGTGAAGTTTACCAAAAGACATATCAAGGTTGTCCAGTTTTAATCGAATTTTGTCAAAACTAGATTTTAAACCAAACTTTTCATCAATATAAGGTACTTGGATTTTTGAAGTATCTGCCGAAGCAAATAATAAATCGGCTTTTTTATCACGAGGGTTGGCATAGCCTTTAATGTTCCAGTTTTGCGAGAATGTATTTGTTGTAACCTTAATTTTAGTATCAAGTTGATTGTCTATTAACTTCAAATCATCCATATGAAAATGGACTTTTTTATCCATATCGTTTATACGAAGTGATAAATTTGTCAAATCCATTTGTACAGGGACTAGATTCAATAACTTGTTTAAAATTCTATTGGCTAGTTTTGCATAATCTCTTTTATCATTGGTCGCTTCTTCGTTCTTATCTTTCTTTAAAAAAGCGTCAAAGTTTCTTCCGTTTTCATTTTTAACCAATTGAATGAATCCGTTTTGCATTTGTAAATTATTCAATTGAACGTCACCTGTAAGTAATTGCAATAAGCTTACTTCGGTCTTTATTTTTTCAACAGATAAGAGAGTATCTGCTTCGTGTGGTATCAACGTTATATTGTTCAATTCAACTCCAGTTGTACCTAAAAATTTAGCGCTACCCACCTTAAAATCTGAATTGTACTCGGTATTGAATTTGTTTTTTGCTTTGTCTATAGCTTGTTGTAATAAAGTATCTCGGAAGAAATAAACACATACTACAAGCAGTATAATTAGTATAATAACTATTTTAAGAATCAGAAAAAACCATTGTTTTTTGGTTCTCATTGGTGTTAAATTTGGTATTGTTTTAAGAAAGCGAAGCTACAAAATCTTCTATTTCTTTTTTCTGACTTGAATATTTTTCTTGTAAAACAGAATCTTTGCCCATTTTATTGTAGTAGTCTAACGCTTTGTTGGCAAAAAATTTTTGTTGGTGAGGTACTACATCAGGAACTTGAGGATATGTTTTGTGAAATAACATCTCATAATAAGCTTGCCATTCTCTTTCGTTACGGTCTTCAACAAAATTGCCCACTGCTTTTTGACTAATATGAATCATCTCATGAGCAATTAAGTTGAGCATAAGCACAAACTCAAATTCAAAAGTATTTTCAGGTATGCGAATGATATTAGGTTCTCCAAAAGACCCTTCGGTGGTCATTAAAATATACTCTGGCTTTGCTTTTTCGCGAAGTTCAAATTTTAAAAAATTTGGATGTTTGATACCATATTCCTCAATAACAAAATTTGCAGCAGCAATTGTCTCCCCTAACTCATGATAGGTTTGTACAAGTTGCAGTATTTCAGTGTAGGGTTTCATGTAGTTTATCGGATTTATAAGTCATATGTCGAAATTTTGTAAAACAGGTGTTTATACCTAATCAACATTTTGCAAATTTTATTTTATTTGATAGTAAATTTAAAAAAATAGGCTTATGAGAAAAAATCTAATCATTTTATCTCTGTTTTTTAGTGCAATAAGTTTTGGTCAGCAAGATCTGGTCTTTACAGGAAGTGAAGCAACAGGTTCAGGAGGAGTAGTTAGCTACTCTGTTGGTCAAATTGCCTTTGAAACAGTTACAGGTTCAAATGGGGAAATCACTCAAGGAGTACAGCAACCTTATGAAGTGTACACACTTTCTACCCCAAATTTTGGATATTCCTTTCAGGCAATTTTGTATCCAAATCCAGCTATACATTCAGTAATTTTATCCATTGGAAGCGGAATCGATTACAACAGCCTTTCTTATGAATTGATAGATGTTACTGGTAAAACCCTTCGCAATGGAAAAGTTTCATCTTCAGAAATGGAAATTAGTATTTCAGATTTAGCTACTTCTACATACTTTTTCAATCTTACTGAATCTGGAAAGAGAATTAAAAGTTTTAAACTAATCAAAAACAACTAAATAACAACTTTATGAATAATATAAAATTACTTTTTGCTTCTGTCCTTTTTGGATTTACTGCTTTAGCTCAATCACCTCAAAAATTTAATTACCAAGCTGTAGTTCGCAATGCTTCAAATGCGTTAGTGTCTAATTCTGTAATTGGTATGCGTATAAGTATCTTACAAGGTTCTTCTTCAGGAACTGCTGTTTATGTTGAAACGCAATCTCCAACAACCAATTTAAACGGATTAGCAACTGTTTCTATAGGCTCTGGTTCTGTAGTGTCTGGTTCTATGGCGTCTATTGATTGGACAGCTGGGCCCTATTTCATTAAAACAGAAACTGACCCTACTGGTGGCTCATCGTATACAATTACAGGTACTTCACAAATGATGAGTGTTCCTTATGCTCTATATGCATCAAAATCAGGATCGTCAGCCGCTGCTGGAGCAGATACTCAAATTTCATATAACAACGCAGGTGTAACAGCGGGTAGTGCAAACTTGACTTGGAACAATACTACAAGTACATTATCTACATCAAACGCTGCTGTAACAGCTCTTGGAGGCTCAGGAACAAGAAATGTTCAAGTTGATAATGCTGGTAATCTAACTGCTGTTGCTGTTCCAGCAGCTGGTGTTACAGGGTCAGGAAATGCAAATTATCATGTGAAATGGACAATAGGAGGTTCTGTACTAGGAAATTCATTACTACAAGATAATGGAACGACATTAAGTGTTAATTATCCTGTTCAAGCAAATTCTCAATTTTTTGTATATCGTCAACAACAGACAGCAACAGGCGATGGACAAAGTACTCTAATGGGGTATAGAGATCGTAATACTCAAAACCAAGGAACAAACTATGGTCAAGTAGGCTCAAATACTGGAGTAACTGGGCATTCTTTTTGGGGTGACGATTACTCATTTGGTGTAGGTGGATGGAATTATAATGATTTTGTTCGTACAGGTGGAACAATTGGTGGTGAAATTTATGGCTCATATTGGGGGTCTTTAGGATATAAATCTAGCTCGTCTACCTTTTACGGTGTTTATGGTTCTAACGCATACAGTAATGGTGCAGGAAAATCAGCAAATGCTATGGCTCAAGGTGTTGGAGGAGGATTTTTTGGTGTAATTGGTACTATGAGTAAAGGAAATGTGGTAGGTCAAATTAATTCTGGTTCTGTATTTTCTTCTTATAATTCAGGAAATGTATATACTTTAGGTAAGAATGTTGAGCTTGTAGGGGGTTTAAATGATTCTAAAACAGCTGTCTATGCTGTAACAAGTATAGAATCAACTATTTATGCAAAAGGAAAAATACAGCTAGTAAATGGTGAAGCGTATGTATCATTTGATAAAAACTATGCTTCATTATTAGGAGAAGAGCCAGAAGTTACAGTTACTGCAAGAGGAAATTGTAATGGAGTGTATATTTCTTCTATTGATAAAAATGGTTTCAGAGTTAAGGAAATCAATAATGGAACAAGTAATGTTGCTGTTTCATGGATTTCTGTAGGTAATAGAATTGATAATAAAATTGATGAGGCTACAAAAATGGTTTCTTCATCAGATTTTGATAAAAATATCCAAGATGTTTTATTTAATGATGGAGCTGATTTAAAAGGACAAGGTAAAGCAATATGGTGGGATGGAAAAAAACTTCAATTTGGAACTATGCCTGAAAGCTTATCAAAAACAATACGTTCAAAAGACGAGTCAATAAAATAACACATTAGTTTTTAAATTAAGGGCTTCATTTTTGAAGCCCTTAATTATTTTACCCAAATAATTCACTTACCACTTCTTCTATTTTACTTACTAAAATCACCTTTATTCCAGGAAATTTAGTAGAAATTTTATTGTATTTTGAAATGAAAACGGTAGAAAATCCTAATTTTTCTGCCTCTTGAATACGTTGTTCAATTCTATTTACTGGTCGAATTTCGCCAGAAAGACCTACTTCACCTGCAAAGCAAAAATCTTTACCTACAGGAATATCTTCGTTAGATGATAAAATGGCCGCCACAACTGCAAGATCAATTGCTGGATCATCAACAGAGATACCCCCAGTAACATTTAAAAATACGTCTTTCGCCCCTAAACGGAAGCCAGCACGTTTTTCCAGCACGGCTAAAATCATGTTTAATCGTTTAGCATTATAACCTGTTGTACTACGTTGAGGAGTTCCATAAACTGCTGTTGAAACCAACGCTTGAATTTCGATCATTAAAGGTCTCATTCCTTCTAAAGTAGTTGCGATGGCAGTCCCAGATAATTCCTCTTCTTTATGAGAAATCAAAATTTCGGAAGGATTAGACACTTCTCTAAGTCCTGATCCTTGCATTTCGTAAATTCCTAATTCGGCAGTTGAGCCAAAACGGTTTTTTAGTGAACGCAAAATTCTATACACATGATTTCTGTCGCCTTCAAATTGTAAAACAGTATCGACCATGTGTTCCAAAATTTTTGGCCCAGCAATGTTTCCATCTTTTGTAATATGACCAATTAGGATTACTGGCGTATTTGTCTCTTTAGCAAATTTAATTAACTCGGCAGTACATTCTCGAATTTGAGAAATACTTCCTGCCGAAGATTCTATATAATCAGTTTGCAACGTTTGAATAGAATCAATGATTACTATTTCAGGTTCAATTTCTTCAATTTGTCTGAAGATATTTTGAGTTTTGGTTTCAGTAAGAATATAACAGTTTTCACCATTTGGTGTAATGCGTTCGGCACGCATTTTTATTTGCTTTTGACTTTCTTCCCCAGAAACATACAAGGTTTTGTAGGGTAATTTTAATGAAATTTGGAGCAGCAAAGTACTTTTTCCAATACCTGGCTCTCCTCCTAAAAGAGTTAAAGATCCTGGAACTAATCCACCTCCTAATACTCGATTCAACTCATCATCAGTGGTATTCATTCTAATTTCTTCTGTAGAATCGATTTCATGAATACGTAAAGGCTTTGCGGCTTTTTTTACAGCAGATGGCTCAGATTTCCAAGCAGTTTTTTCTTCTTTCTGAATAACTTCTTCAACAATAGTATTCCACTCTTTACAAGCTGTACATTGTCCTTGCCATTTTGCAAATTGAGTACCACAACTCTGACAAAAGAAAGAGGTTTTTATTTTAGCCATTTAAAATTTTTCTCGAAATTATTCTGGTTTTTTTTCTTCAGTTGGAGTCTCTGTTGGTGTTTCAGTAGCTGGTGTTTCTTCTATAGGAGCTTCTTCAGTAATTACCTCTCCTTTAGCTTTTCCACCTTTTAATTTTTCTTTTTTAGGTAATAAAGCTTTTAAATCTTCAGCCTTATTCATCATCATGTCTTTAGTAATGCCAGCAATTTCTTGTTTAGTGAATCCGTCTTGATAGCATTTGATTGCTCTTTTAATCTCTTTCCTTTTTTCCCAATAATTACCCATATGATAATCATATAATAAGGTTTTTTCATATTGTTGGCCAGAAATTTGTGCTAATTCTTCGTATTCATTCCAAGCTTCATTTTTAATGATAGCAGTTTCAATGGCCTTGAAATCGTTTATTCGAACATTCATTTTTATTCCCAATGCTTTTTCTATCATTTCATATTTTTTGTTTAAATACACAACGAAACCTTCTTTTAAAGGAGCAATTTTTTCTTGGTATTCGATAGATGAAATTGGTCTATATACTTCAAAGAATTGATATAAAGCACTAGGGATTCCGTTAGTTGGAATAGAATAATGAGATCCACCTTTGAATTCTTCAAATTTATAGTTTACCAACTCGTTTTTTACCGCCTTCATGTTTTCGTTCAGTGCATTAATTCGAGTTCTCATTTTTTTCAAATCGCCTTCAGCTGTTGCGTGATAATAAAAAATTGGTTCTTTTGTAGCTGCTAAACGTTGTGGAATTCTGGTTTCCATGTTTGTGTATAGTTCAGGGCTAAAGGAAATGTATCCTTGAAATATTGGATTGTCTTTATACAAATAGGTGTTTAGAAATCCTGCAGTTAAATCTAGACCTGCAATCACTTTAAAAGGAGCAATTCTGTATTTTGTTTCTAAATAAGGAAGTAATTCTGTTCCAATGAATTCAAAAAAAGCAGCTCCTTTTCCTCCTGGCAAACCAGTTTTAGGGTCGGTGTCAGAATCATCTTCACGTTCATTGTTTTTGTTTTGGTTTACACCAACAAGTATAACTTCAGGTACATCGTCCCAATAGTTTGCGTAAGATAAATTTCCAGCAAAAGGATCGAATAAAAATTCGCTGTCTAAGACTAAAATTAAAGGATATTTTTTTTCAGTATTTTTTTCGTAAGAAGCAGGAAGTTTTACTCTTATATCTCTATTTCCTCCCATTTTTGCTGAACGAAAACTTTCTGTAGTTTGTGCAAATACTGAAAATGAAAAGAAAAGTACTAGTAGGTAAAGTGCATTTTTCATAATAAAAATAAATTAGTCTTTGACTGTATTTAACGACCAAGATACTAATTTATTTCTTTTTCCCTACGATTGGTAAAACTAAAAAGGCAAAAATACCCAGAACGATTGTAATAAGTAATTGAGAGGTCCATATAATCCAACCAAAAGCATTTCCTGCTTCTATAGGTATGTTGTAAAGGAATAGAATTTTAGCAATTAATACCGGAAAAAAACCAAATCCACCATTTGTAAATGACATGGTTAAACCGCCTATCACAAAAGCGACAATTATAGTTCCAATGCTAATATTACTTGTAGCTTCAAGTGCAAAAACTGTTATGTAAAACATGAGTACATAAGACAACCAAATTAGAAGTGTGAAAAATAAAAATTTCCATTTATTTGGCATGTTTAATACGCTAAAAATTCCTTCTTTTAATCCTTCTACTTTTGACTTTAAAAGTAAAACAAATTTCAATGTAGAATATTTGTAAATCAACAGAAAAATAACAAAACCTATGAATCCAAAAATCAATATCCAACCTAATTTTTCTACGGGAATATAGAGTAATAAAAAGTTTTTGAGAGTTTTAAATTCTAAAGCAAGTGCAGTAAAAACAAAAAGTAGTAAGAATACTAAATCAACTATTCTCTCTGCTATAATTGTTCCAAAAACTTTATCAAAAGGAGTGTCTCTATATCTTTTAAGTATAAGTGCTCTTGATACTTCCCCAGATCTAGGGATAGTTAAATTAACAAAGTAACCAATACAAACAGCTATAAAGTTAAGTTTGAATTCTGGGATAGTTCCTATCTCAGTTAAAGTATATTTCCATCTATATGCTCTAAATACACACCCCAAAATCGCTATTGCAAGTGATATTAGAACATAATTGTAGTTTGCCGTTATAAAATAACTTTTCATTTGAGCAATTTGCTCATTAGAAAAAGAATTGTAAGTGTAATAAGTTAAGCCAGCTCCTAAAAGAATTGGGATTATGACACTGGCGTAAGAACTTATTTTATTCTTCACGATTATCTTAACGAATTGTCTTTTTCGTTAGGGAAAATAATAGACGGTTTGAAGTTTTTCGCTTCTTCCATATCAATACTTCCATAAGCAATAATGATGATGATATCATCTTTGTGAACTTTTCTTGCTGCAGGTCCATTAAGTGTAATTTCTCCACTATTTCTTGGTCCTGTTATAGCATACGTTTCTAAACGTTCACCATTATTAATATTTACAATTGATACTTTTTCGCCTTCAAAAATATTTGAAGCTTCCATCAGAGCCTCGTCAATAGTTATGCTACCGATGTAATTCAAATCGGCGCCAGTTACTCTAACTCTGTGTATTTTAGATTTTACTACCTGAATTCGCATGATGCAAAGTTATATTATTTTAGGGAAATGTTATCAATCAATCTAATATTGTTTACAAAAACAGCTATAAACGCTCGGTATTTTTTGTTTTTGCTTTTTCTTTTACATTGTAGTAAAGTAGCTTCATCTGCAATTTCAAAATATTCAAGCTCAAATGTGTTTTGTTTTTTGAATTCTTCATTTACCCAATTTGTTACTTCTTGAGCGCTTTTCTTGGTAAAAAGTTTTGCTGCTTGAGAAATAGTTTTAAAAATGAATGAAGCTTTTGAACGCTCTTCTTTTGAAAGTCTTTCATTGCGTGAACTCATTGCTAGACCGTTAGCTTCGCGATGAATTTTGCATCCTATTATATCTACTGGAATTTTATATTTTTCAACTAACTTTTTTACAATTTGTAACTGCTGAAAATCTTTCTCTCCAAAGTAAGCATTGTTAGGTTTTACAATGTCAAAAAGCTTTTTTACTATAGTACCTACACCGTCAAAATGACCTGGACGATGTTTTCCTTCCATTTGAAATTCAAGACCATCATACTTAAATGATGTTGACTCTGTTTTTCCTTCATAAATGTCCTCAACTGAAGGCGCATAAACTACAATGTTTGAGTCTAAACTTTTGATTTTCTCAACATCTACATCCAGTGTTCTGGGATATTTTTTTAAATCCTCTGGATTGTTAAACTGAGTTGGATTAACAAAAATACTTACTACGGTTAGTGTGTTTTTTTTGAGCGATTCACCCATTAAAGAAAGATGTCCTTGATGTAAGGCACCCATTGTTGGGACGAAACCAATGGATTTTTTATCGTTCCAGTAAGACTTTAAAAAATCTTTTAGTTCATTTTGTTTGACAAAAACGGTCATGTGTAATCATTAAATTCAATGCAAACTTACTATTTTCGTCAATATCTTCGTAATTTTTTGTAATTTTGCATGGATTTGTGTCCAATAAACAAACTAAAAAAATAACATGGAGGATAAAAGGATTTTATATGTATCATCCGAAGTAGTGCCCTATCTTGCTGAAAATGAGGTTTCTTTAATGTCTTATGACGTACCAAAAATGATTAATGATCGTGGGGGTCAAATAAGAATTTTTATGCCAAGATATGGTAATGTGAATGAAAGAAGACATCAATTACACGAAGTGATTAGGCTTTCAGGAATGAATTTGGTGGTGAATGATGTAGATATGCCATTGATTATTAAAGTAGCTTCGATTCCAAAGGAAAGAATTCAGGTATATTTTATCGATAATGATGAGTATTTCAAGAGAAAAGCAACATTTACAGATGAGGAAGGTGTGCTTTATCCTGATAATGACGAAAGAGCAATATTTTTTGCTAAAGGTGTGGTTGAGACAGTTAAAAAATTAAACTGGGTTCCAGATATTATTCATGTTCATGGATGGTTAGCTGCAATGCTACCTATTTATATGAAGCACTACTATAAAGATGAAGCTTTGTTTGCAGATACAAAAATTGTTACTTCGGTCTTTAGTCAGTCTTTTGATGGTACATTAGATATGGAGATGAGTAAAAAAGTTCAGTTTGATGGTGTGCCTCAAGATGCTATCCTAGAGTTAGATAATCCAACTTTTGAAAATATTATGATGGCATCAATCAATCATTCAGATGGAGTTGTGATTGCCTCTGAAGACATTTCTTCAAATTTAACAAAATTTATAGAAGCTTCAAAAAAACCTTTTCTACCTTTCGCCTCTAAAGATACGTTCGCTGAAGCGTATACAGAGTTTTATAAAAATCAAATTTTAGGTTAAACGAATGACGAATACTAATTTTTTAAAAGGTCTTGTGGCGTTTGCTTTCATGGCTTTATTTATGGTTTCTTGTGATAAGGATTACAATACGATAGGTTCTGATGTCATTGGAAATGAAAACTTTTTGTTTGAAAAGTATACAGGGCCATTATCCGTTAAGTCTTCAAATTATCTTACAGGTCCAGTTCAAACTAATGGGCTTTACATCCACCAATTAGGAGTTGTTGATAATTCATTGTTTGGAGGATCGAATGAAGTTATAAAAAATCATTTTGTTACACAATTGTCTTTAGCTGAATTTGAGCCAGAAATTCATTCAGGAGTTGTTATTGATAGTGTTATTTTGACGGTTCCATATTTTAGTACAAAATTGTCAACCGATTCAAATGGTTGGGGTAAGTATGAATTGGATTCAATTTATACTTCTAACACTTCAGATCAAGAGTTTGATCCTATCGATTTAAAAGTGTTTAGAAATGGATATACTCTTAATAATTATGATCCTAACGAGGATTTTGTTACTGCAAAAAAATATTTTTCTGATGAAAATAGTAAGTTTTCAAATAATATAGTGGATAACAAACTTAATAATGATCCTGATGTTAAACAAAATACTCAGTTTGTCCCGGATAAAAAAGAGTATGTTAGATTTAAAGTAGATGACAATTTAAATATGATGCCAAAAACTAATGAAAATGTGCAATCTAGAAGTAATCCTAGAATGCGTTTAGCATTAGATAAAAATTATTTCAAAACTAATATTTTGGATGTAGCTAAAAATGATGCTACAAAAAATTTTTTTACAAGTAACGCTAATTTTAGAAGCTATTTTAAAGGTTTGTACTTTCAAGTGGAACAGTTTAATTCCCCTAAGTATACATCTATGATGATGGATTTCACTAAAGGTAATGTAACGATTTATTATAAACAGCATAAAACGGATAACGATACAGCGCCTAATCCTGAATTAGAAATGAAAGAACTTATTTTAAATATGTCTGGACAAATGGTTAATCTATTTGAAAATAATGTTTCCATACCGAGTGGTGATTCAAGAATATACTTAAAAGGCGGTCAGGGTTCTATGGCTTTTATTGAGTTGTTTTCTGGTACTGAATTGCAGGAATTAAGAGATAAAAAAGTATTTATCAATGACGCAAGTCTATATTTTACAGTCGATTCATCGATTGGAAATCCAAATAGAATTTATCTTTATGATGCAAACAATGATAGAGTTTTGTATGATTACTCAATAGATCCTACCTCTGTTTCTACTGCTCCTAAAAAAAATAAATTTATTTTTGGAGGAATATTGTATAAAGATAGTGATGGATCAAGAAGGTACAGAATTAGAATTACTGATCATATAAGAAGAATTTTAGCGGCAACAGATTACAATAAAGAAAATGTTAGATTAGGGTTGGTTGTAACAGAGAGTATAAATAACATTTCAAATCTCGCTTTGAAAAATAAATTCACACTTCCGGCATTACCTTCTGGTTTTGTTAAAGAGTTTGATAAAATACCTTCAGGTTCAGTCGTTAGCCCCAGTGGAGTAGTATTGTACGGTACAGATTCAGGCCTTGATCCAGATAAAAAAGTTAAGTTTGAGATTTATTATACAAAACCTAATTAAATTATAATTTATGTGTGGAATAGTAGGTTATATAGGGTATAGAGAGGCTTATCCAATTGTGATAAAAGGATTAAAGCGTTTAGAATACAGAGGTTATGATAGTGCAGGTGTTGTTATTTATGATGGCAAAGACTTGAAGTTATCTAAAACAAAAGGGAAGGTCTCAGATCTTGAATTAAGAGCTGCAAATGAAATAACTTTTGATGGTACTATTGGTATTGGGCATACTAGATGGGCAACTCATGGAGTTCCTAATGATGTAAATTCTCATCCACACGTATCAAATTCTGGTAATTTAGTTATTGTACATAATGGTATAATTGAAAATTATGAGCCATTAAAAAAAGAATTAATAAATAGAGGGTATGCTTTTAAATCTGATACGGACACTGAGGTTTTGATTAATCTTATTGAAGAAGTTCAGAAAAAAGAAAACATAAAGCTTGGGAAAGCAGTTCAAATTGCACTTAATCAAGTTGTTGGGGCTTATGCTATTTGTGTTTTTGATAAAAATAATCCTGATGAAATTGTAGTAGCTCGATTAGGAAGTCCTCTAGCTATTGGTTTAGGAGATAATGAATTTTTTATAGCCTCAGATGCTTCACCCTTCATAGAATATACTGCTAATGCTATTTATTTAGAGGATGAAGAAATGGCAATCATTAGATTGCATAAACCGCTTAAAATACGTAAAATTAAAGATGATTCGTTAGTAGATCCTTATGTTCAAGAGCTTCAAATGAATCTTGAGCAAATTGAAAAAGGTGGTTATGATCACTTTATGATGAAAGAAATTTATGAGCAACCAAGTGTTATAAAAGACACTTACAGAGGTAGGCTTCATGCTAATGAGGGGCTTATAAAGATGTCAGGAATTGATGATAATATTGAGCGTTTCTCCAATGCGCAGCGTATTTTAATTGTGGCTTGCGGAACATCATGGCACGCAGGTCTTGTAGCAGAATATATATTTGAAGAATTTGCTAGAATCCCAGTAGAAGTTGAGTATGCTTCAGAGTTTAGGTATAGAAATCCAATTATAAACGATAAAGATGTTTTAATTGCAATTTCTCAATCTGGTGAGACAGCAGATACTTTAGCTGCAATTAAATTAGCCAAAGAAAAAGGCGCTTTTGTATTTGGAGTTTGTAATGTTGTGGGGTCTTCTATATCAAGAGAAACTCACGCTGGAGCTTATACACATGCTGGACCTGAGATTGGGGTTGCTTCTACAAAAGCATTTACAACACAGATTACAGTCCTTACAATGATTGCCTTGCGTTTAGCAAAACTGAAAGGGACTTTGTCTAACTCTGACTATCATAGATATCTATCAGAATTAGAAATGATTCCTGAAAAAGTTCAGGAGGCACTTCAAACTAACGAAGTTACTAAGCAAATAGCTGCTGTATACAAAGATGCTCAAAATTGTCTATACCTTGGAAGAGGATACAACTTTCCTGTTGCGTTAGAAGGAGCTTTGAAGTTAAAAGAAATTTCGTATATTCATGCTGAAGGTTATCCTGCTGCTGAAATGAAACATGGTCCAATAGCATTGATTGACGAGCAAATGCCTGTTGTTGTTATTGCGCCTAAGCAGGGTCATTATGACAAGGTTGTAAGTAATATTCAAGAAATTAAATCAAGAAGCGGTAAAATTATTGCCGTTGTAACAAAAGGAGATGAACAAGTTAGGGCACTTGCAGACCATGTGATTGAAGTTCCTGAGACTTCAGATGCATTGTCTCCATTACTTACAACAATTCCTCTTCAATTGTTGTCATATCACATAGCTGTAATGAGAGGTTGTAATGTTGATCAGCCAAGAAATTTAGCAAAATCAGTTACTGTAGAATAGTAATTTCATACAAAATCCAATAAAAAAAGCACAAGAAATCTTGTGCTTTTTTTATTGGATTTTATGGTCTTTTATTTGCTTTGAAATCGCTGAATTGATAAAAAAATAAGACAAAAATTACCGATGGCCAATTTTTTTATTCCTTTTTTTATTTATTTCAAAATTTATTGTACATTGGCTTTATAAACCAACAAAATTCAAAAGAATGAGAATGTATTTTACTATTTTGTCATTGTTTTTTTGTGCTCTTACTTTTGCGCAAAATACAATTTCAGGATCAGTGACGGATGCCAATTCGCAACCGGTTGCTGGTGCAAATGTTAAAGTTGTAGGGGCTTCCACGGGAACTTCTTGTGGCTTTGACGGTAAGTTTACACTTAAAACAAGTGCAGCTTTTCCATTTACCATCGAAGTTTCGATGATGGGATATAATCCACAAACATTAGAGGTAGCTTCAAAAGATCAGGAAATAATAGTGGTTCTTTCTGAAGAATCTACTGCTTTAAATGAAATTGTTGTTTCTGCTTCAAGAGCTCCAGAGAGAGTTTTAGAATCTCCTGTTACAATTGAGAGAATGGGAGCAAAAGAAATTAAGAACACTACTGCTGCTACATTTTATGATGGTCTTGAAAATCTAAAAGATGTTCATTTTAACACAAGTAGTTTCTCTTTTAAATCTGTTAATACACGTGGTTTTGCAACTGTGGCAAATACTCGTTTCATGCAATTGGTAGATGGAATGGATAACTCTTCGCCAGCATTGAATTTTATTTTGGGTAACTTATTGGGATTAAATGACGTAGACGCTGGAAGTGTAGAGATTCTTCCTGGGGCTTCATCTGCTTTATATGGAGCAAATGCATTTAATGGTATTATTTTTATGAACAGTAGAAGTCCATTTGCTAAAGAAGGAATTTCAGCCTATTTTAAATATGGAAGAACAGTTCAAGAAACTGCTGGTGATAATCCTGTATATGATTTTGGTATTAGAGCGGCAAAAAAATTCACAGATCATTTTGCTGCAAAAGCAAATTTTTCAGTCTTATCGGCAACCGAATGGATTGCTAATGATAGAAGAGATTTGGCAAGAAATAATTCAGGATTAGATTTTAATCCTAATTATGATGGTTTAAATACTTATGGTGATGAAGTTTCAACTAATATTAAGGCTGTCGGTCAGTCTTTAGCTAATTTAGGTCTTATTCCGGCTGGTGCTGTTAATCTGTTGCCTAATTATAACGTGGCAAGAACAGGTTATGCTGAAATGGATTTGAATAGTAATAAAGTTGAAAGTGTTAAGTTTGATGCTTCATTACATTTCCGTCCATGGGCAACTTCTGAAAGTAACTTTGCAAAAGACATAGAAATTATAGCTCAGCATAAATTAGGTTTTGGTAATACTATCTATCAAGGAGCTAATAGATATTTTTTGAAAGATTTTTACATGGACCAAACAAAACTAGAAGTTAAATCAAAAAACTTTTTTGTAAGAGGATATATGACAACAGAGGATGCAGGAAATTCATATGATATGCGTTTTGCTGCTTGGAATGTTAACCGTGCTTGGAAGTCAGATCAGACTTGGTTTGGTCAATATGCAGGAGCATATGTTCAAGCTACTTTAGCAGGTCAAACGCCTGAAAATGCTCATAAAATAGCTAGAAATACTGCAGACACTGGAAGATATTTACCAGGTTCGCCAGAATATAGTGCTGCTTTAAATTCAGTTAGCCAAAGTGCAGATTTTACAAAAGGAGCAAAATTTGTTGATCAATCAAAATTATATCACACAGATGTTAATTATAATTTTAGGGATTTAATTCAATTTGCAGAAATTCAAGTAGGTGGTTCAATGAGAGAATATGTTATGAATTCTGAGGGTTCAATTTTTACTGATTATGATCGCCCATTACGATACACTGAATACGGAGTGTATACTCAATTGCAAAAGAAAATGATGGATGATAGACTTAAGTTTACTGGATCTATTCGATATGATAAATCTAAAAACTTCGATGGTAATATTTCTCCAAGAGCATCTGTAACATATGCGCTAGGTAGTGAAAAACAACACAATTTACGCGTGTCTTATCAAACAGGTTTCAGAAATCCTACAACTCAAGATCAATATATTGGTTTAGACTTAGGGCCTTTTGCTTTAATTGGATCAGCTCCTGAAAATTTAGTTCGTTTTAGAGAAACGGTTACTGCTTCTAATAGTAATCAATATACATTAGATGGTAATAATGCATATTACAACTCGTTTACTTCAGCATCTGTTCAAGCTTTTGCTGCAACAGGAAATGCGGGTTTATTAGAAAAATCTACATATGGATTGGTGAAGCCTGAAAAAGTGCAGGCATTTGAAGTTGGTTATAGAACTAATTTTGAGAAAACTGGTATAGACATCAATGGTTATTACAATATGTATAAAGATTTTATTAATACTGCTAATGTCATTGCACCATATTATGGTACTGTAGGAACTCCTCAAGCAGTTCTTGCATTGGCAAATGGTGATAGAAGAGTTTATCAGGTTTATACAAATTCTAAAGCAGATATTACATCTTTAGGTTTTGGTGTTGGTTTAAATAGAAAAGTTGGAAAGTTTGATGTAGGTGCAAGTTATAATTACTCAGATTTTCAATTTGACGAAGCTTCAGATCCAAGTTTTGAACCTGGTTTTAATACGCCGAAGCATAGAGTTAAAGGTACTTTTGGTAGTGAAAAATTATTTAAAAACTTTGGTTTTAATACTAATGTTAGATGGAATACTGAGTATTTATGGCAGTCTTCATTTGTTGATGCTATGGTTCCAGAAAATGTGGTTTTTGATGCCCAAATTAACTATACAATACCTTTTTTAAGATCTGTAGTTAAAGTTGGTGGGGCTAATATAGGTGGTAAAGACTATATTCAAGTACCTGGAGCGGGTAATGTTGGTCAGCAATATTATGCTTCTTGGACAATTAATCCGTAAATCAAGGTTTAATTTAATAAAGTAGAAAAAATGATAAAAAATATAAAATGGCTATTATTTGCTTCGTTGAGTATAGTAGCTTGTAATGATGATGATGTTGTGACTGAAGAACCAGTATCTCCTGGATCAGCAAATTTTAGTAAATATGTTGCTTTAGGTGATTCTTTTGCAGCAGGCTATAGTGATGGTGCTCTTTTTATAGAAGCTCAAAAAACTTCATATCCAGCTATAATGGCAGGACAATTTATGGCTGCAGGTGGAGGGTCTATGACTATTCCTTTTATGAATGATAACATAGGAGGTTTTACAATTACTGCTTTAGGTGGTCCAAGACTTTATTTTAACGGAACGGCACCAACTCCAGTATCTGGAACTCCATCAACAGATGTGTCTTCTCATTTATCTGGTACTTTTACTAATTTAGGAATTCCTGGAGCCAAAAGTTATCACCTAGTAGCAGGAGGTTATGGTAATATCGCAGGTTTGGCTACTTCCCCGCCATCTGCAAATCCATACTTCGTTAGATTTGCTTCTTCATCTACTACTTCGGTACTTGCAGACGCCCTAACTCAACAACCAACTTTTTTTTCACTCTGGATTGGAGGAAATGATGTGTTAGGTTATGCGTTGTCGGGAGGTGATGGTTCAAACCCAATTACGCCTACAGCAACTTTTGATGCGGTTTATAATGATTTAACTACTCAATTGTCAGCTTCAGGAAGAAAAGGTGTTGTGGCTAACTTGCCTTATGTGAGTACTTTGCCTCATTTTACGACTGTTCCCTATAATCCTTTAACAGCAAAAATTTTAGGCTCAGGAAGTGAGACTGTTGGCGTGGCTACTATAAATGCTTTAAATTCACAATTGTACGGGCCCTTAAAAGGAGCTTTGAATGCTCTTGGTGAAGGTGCAAGAATTAATTTACTTTCAACAACTAGTGCTAATCCATTGTTAATTAAAGATGAAACTTTGGCTAATTTAGCGCCTCAATTGAATGTAATTTTTCAAGGAGCTCCATTCAATATGTCAGCTGCTCAAGCAGGTTTGTTCTCTGCAACTTTTGGTCAGGCGAGACAAGCAACTTCTTCTGATTTGATTTTATTGCCTACACAATCTGTTATTGGTACTGCACCTACAGCTTCAAATTCAGGTTTGGGATTTGCGCCGCCAGCTCCGTTGGATAAATTTGGAATTACTTTTCCATTGCAAGATAAACATTTATTAATACCTTCTGAGCTTTCAGCTATTCAGGCAGCTACTGATTCTTACAATGTAACAATTCAAGCAGCAGCTTCTGCGCATAATTTAGCTTTTGTTGATGCTAAAGCTATTATGGATCAATTAGTGTCGCCAAATGGAATTACTGTAAATGGATATACATTAACAGAAGATTTTGTTTTAGGAGGTGCGTTTTCTTTGGATGGGGTTCATCCATCACCTCGTGGATATGCATTGATTGCAAATAAATTTATTGAAGAAATTAATAAAAAATATGGTTCAACTATTAAGCCTGTAGATGTTGGTAAATATAGAGTGTTATTTCCTGCTTCTTTATAATTTTGATTTTATATCTTAAAAAAAACCATCGCTATTGCGATGGTTTTTTTATTATATGATTATGTATATTGGTGGTTGTAAACAACTAACAAAAAAAACATAATTTTTTATATTGAAATTCAAATTATAAAATTATCTTTGCACTCTGAAAAAACACTTTGTTTTTGATAACTAAATAGCTATTTAATAATACATAAGCATGTCTCAAGTAATAGGAAAAGTTGCTCAAATTATTGGACCAGTTGTAGATGTTGTGTTTAACACTGCAGATGCTGAGTTGCCAAAAATTTATGATTCATTAGAAATCACTAAAAACGATGGTACTAAATTAGTATTGGAAGTACAATCTCACATTGGTGAGAATACAGTACGTACAATCTCTATGGACTCTACAGATGGTTTGAGTAGAGGAGCTGATGTTAAAGCTACTGGTGCTCCAATTCAAATGCCAATTGGTAGTGATATCTATGGACGTTTGTTTAACGTGGTAGGTGATGCAATTGATGGTCTAGGAGATTTACCAAAAGAAGGTGCTAACGGATTGCCAATCCACAGACAAGCACCTAAATTCGAAGATTTATCAACTTCATCAGAAGTTTTATTTACAGGTATTAAAGTAATCGACTTAATTGAGCCTTATGCAAAAGGAGGTAAAATTGGTTTATTCGGTGGTGCTGGAGTGGGTAAAACTGTATTGATTCAAGAATTAATTAACAATATCGCAAAAGGTCACGGTGGACTTTCAGTATTCGCAGGAGTAGGAGAAAGAACACGTGAAGGAAATGACTTACTTCGTGAGATGTTAGAGTCAGGTATTATTAAATATGGTGATGATTTCATGCACTCTATGGAAAATGGAGGATGGGATTTATCTAAAGTAGATATGCCAGGAATGAGAGAGTCTAAAGCTACTTTCGTTTTCGGACAAATGAATGAGCCTCCTGGAGCTCGTGCTCGTGTAGCCTTATCAGGATTATCTATTGCGGAATATTTCCGTGATGGAGCTGGAACTGGACAAGGAAAAGACGTACTTTTCTTCGTAGATAACATTTTCCGTTTTACACAAGCAGGTTCTGAAGTATCTGCACTTTTAGGACGTATGCCTTCTGCTGTAGGTTACCAACCAACTTTGGCAACAGAGATGGGAGTTATGCAAGAGCGTATTACTTCAACAAAAACAGGATCTATTACATCTGTACAAGCGGTTTACGTACCTGCGGATGACTTAACTGACCCTGCTCCAGCAACAACATTTGCTCACTTAGATGCTACAACAGTATTATCTCGTAAAATTGCTGAGTTAGGTATTTATCCAGCGGTAGATCCTCTAGATTCTACTTCTCGTATCTTAACTCCAGAAATCTTAGGGAATGAACATTATGACTGTGCACAAAGAGTAAAAGAGATTCTACAAAAATACAAACAGTTACAAGATATCATCGCTATCTTAGGAATGGAGGAATTATCAGAAGATGATAAATTAGCGGTATCAAGAGCACGTCGTGTACAACGTTTCTTATCACAACCATTCCATGTTGCTGAGCAATTTACAGGTATACCAGGTGTATTAGTGGATATTAAGGATACTATCAAAGGATTTAACATGATTATTGATGGTGAGTTAGACCACTTACCAGAAGCAGCTTTCAACTTGAAGGGTACTATCGAAGATGTTATCGAAGCTGGTCAAAAAATGTTAACTGAAGCATAATTTTAATTGCTTAAAGCCTAAAGCTTAAAGCTAAAGCAAATAAAAGATGATTGTAGAAATCGTATCACCAGAAGCCACTTTATTTTCAGGAGAAGTTACTTCGGTATCTGTTCCAGGAATAAATGGTGAGTTCCAAATGTTAAATAACCACGCGCCAATCGTGTCGTTATTAGGAAAAGGGAATGTTAAAATCGTTGGTTCTAATATTAAAATTGCTAAAGAATTTGTAGCAAAGTTTAGTAAAGTAAACGAGCAAACATTTTGGTTGCCAATCAATTCAGGAACTATCGAAATGAATGATAACAAAATAATTGTATTGGCAGACTAATACAATTTGAAATAAAGTAAAAGCCAAACAGCAGTGTTTGGCTTTTTTTATATTTTTATATTACTAAATCTACGTATATGAAAACAAAAATTACATTTCTTTTGTTAATGATTGCGAGTGTCACTCTCTATTCATTCAAGCAACAAACTTCGCCAGTTTTAACATTAACAAATATTAAAACTAACAAGAGTATTAAAGTTTGTGAAAAATACAACCCTGATAAAATAGAAGCTCTTTTAGGTAAAGCCATTACTTTAGATAAAGAGATTCTAGAAAAAGGGGAAGCGCCAGTTTTTACGTTCAATTATGATGGTTTAGTTATGGAAATGCAAAACGATCAAATGAAATTACTTACCATTACAAATAAAAAGTGGAAATTAAATAAATTTACTTTAGGTATTAATGTAGAAGAAATTGCTGCTGTTCATGAAAAGCATGATGCAAAATTTGTAAGTGACCGTCGTTTTAAAGTAAAAGATTCTAAAGCAGTTATTTTTGCTCAGGTAAATAAAGAACAACAAGTAACTAAATTAGGAGTAGTGTTTTAATGGCAAAATTTCCTCATTCTTTACAAGAAAAACTTGATTTGCGTGAAGCGAATAATGCTTTAAGGATACTTAAGTCTTCAAATGAGTTAATAGATTTTTCTTCTAACGATTATTTAGGTTTTTCAAAATCAGAAATTATCTTTGATCAAGCACATCAGTTCTTGATTGAAAATGATTTTAAATCAAATGGAGCTACTGGAAGCCGATTGATTTCAGGGAATCACAAACTTTATACTATTGCAGAAGATTATATAGCACAGTTTCATAAATCGGAATCGGCACTAATATTTAATTCTGGATATGATGCTAATGTAGGCTTCTTCAGTTGTGTACCACAACGAAATGATGTTATTCTCTTTGATGAATTTTGTCATGCTTCAATTCGTGACGGTATTCAACTTTCAAATGCTAAGTCCTATAAGTTCGAACATAATGATTTAGAAGATTTAGAGCTAAAAATTGCAAAATTTCAATTTCAATTTCACAACATATTTATTGTAATTGAATCAGTGTATTCCATGGATGGTGATTCTCCCAATTTAGAAGATTTGGTTTCTCTTTCTGAAAAATATAAATGTTATTTAATTGTAGACGAAGCGCACGCCTTAGGAGTTTTTGGTGAAAGAGGAGAAGGTTTAATTCAACACTTGGGGTTACACGACAAATTTTTTGCCCGAATAATGACTTTTGGAAAAGGGCTTGGTTGTCATGGTGCAGCTGTTTTAGGAAGTAATCAACTTAAATCATATTTGATAAACTTCGCTCGAAGTTTTATCTATACTACTGGGCTTTCGCCTCACTCAGTCGCTACAATTTTAACAGGATATAAAACATTATATAAACAACCTGAAGCAATTCGAGAGTTGAAATCTAAAATTATACTCTTTAATCAGGAAAAAATGCTACTAGGTTTAAAACCTATGTTTGTTTATAGTAAATCAGCTATTCAATGCGCTATCGTACAAGGGAATGATAATGTAAAGCGCATTGCTTGTCAATTACAAGAAAAAGGATTTGATGTAAAGCCTATACTTTCTCCTACTGTTCCTGAAGGGCAGGAAAGACTTCGTTTTTGCCTTCATAGTTATAATGCCGAAAAAGAAGTTTCGGATGTTATTGCTTGTCTTTACTCACTTTTGTAATTTTTTTTCATTTTTTTTGTAACGTTTTGTTAATTCAATTACTTACGAGTCGTAAACAAATTAAAACAAAACATTATGAAAACTATAAATGCCTCAAAAAATTCTTCAGTTAATTCGGTTATACTTTTTTTAGCTTCATTTGGGATTAGTTATTCTTTAGTGAGTGAATTTGCTTTTGGGAGACCCAAAAGAGAATTAATAGCCATCATGATTTGTCTTTTAGTAGCGAGTTTTGCTTCCAAAAAAAGAGAAAAGGCAGAAAACAAAAAATAAGAGTTTCACATCAATCAAAATAATCATCAATTTTTTTAAACAAACTAACAAAATGAAAAATTTAATTCAATCTTCGCTTTTAATTTTAACTTCTTTATTAGGAGGAACTACAAATGCACAAACAAAATCTACTGAAAATACTTTACTATGGGAAATTTCAGGGAAAGGATTAACTAAACCATCTTACTTATATGGTACTGTGCATATGATGTGTGAGTCTGATTTTAAAATAACTGATAAGACAATAAAAGCTTTCTCGAAATCAGAAAAACTTGCATTAGAAATTGATATGGATGACCCATCTGAATTAATGGCTATGCAACAATCAGCAATGAGTAAAGAACCGCTCAGTAAAACGTTAAATACTGAGGATTATAAAAAGCTTGATGCTTTTCTACAAGAAAAATTAGGCCAAAGTGCTAAAACTTTTGATAACTATACTCTAATGACTATAATGAGCATGGTGATGTTCAAATCATTAAACTGTCCACCAAAAATGTATGAGTTTGAATTTATGAAAATGGCTAAGGAGGAAAAAATAGAAACCATAGGTTTAGAAAAACTAAATGATCAATTGGATTTTCTAAGTAAAGCATATTCTGACCATGAAATGATTGATCAGTTAAAACATTATGGGTCAGATTATTTTAAAGAATTAATACCTGTATATAATTCGGAACAGATTCAAAAAATATACGAATTAACTACTGATGCAAAATTTATGGACAAGGAAGGCAAAAAATGGATGTTAGATATTCGTAACAATAATTGGGTAAAAAAAATGCCTGAATTAATGGAAAAAGAAAGTGTTTTCTTTGCAGTAGGTGCGGCACATTTAGATGGTGAACAAGGTGTAATACAACTATTGAAAAAAGCCGGATATAATGTAAAACCTATAATGAACTAAAAAGCATTTTGGACTCGAAAGAAAAAGAATTTTTAAGCCGAATTGAAATTCATAAAGGAATACTCTTCAAGGTTTCTAAAATGTATATGGACAATCGAGACGATCAAGACGATTTGTTTCAGGAAATTGTTTGTCAGCTCTGGAAAGCCTATGATACTTTCAAAGGAGAGAGTCAGTTTTCTACTTGGATGTACCGTGTAGCAATCAATACTTCTATCGTCTTTTTGAAAAAAGAGAAACGTAAAATTGACAAGTATGAAATTGCTTCAGAAAACATAAAAGAAGAAGAAAATGATGCACATATTAAGGAAAATCAAATTGAGCATTTTTATAGAGCAGTACAAAAATTAGATAAAATTGATAAAGCGATTATATTTTATCAACTTCAAGGATTTTCGCATAGAGAAATTGCAGAAAACTTAGGTATTTCTGAAGTGAATGCTAGAGTGAAGCTCAATAGAGCAAAAGAAAAATTAAAAGAAATTATAAAACAGCAAGGTTATGGACTTTAATGATATACAATCAGCATGGAATAACGATCAAAATAAAGAGGTCAAACTTCCGGATAATTTAGAAAAACTGCAGTCAGCAAACACCCCTCTGGATAAAATTCGAAAAAATTTAAAAAATGAATTTATATATCAAATATTGGCTATAGTTTTTATTGGGTTTTTTCCTTTTCAGTTTCATTTTTCAAATTTGATGAAAATAGGGTATTATGGCCTTTATGTTCTTCTTGTTGTAATTTGTACTTATTTTTTGGTAAAACTTTATTGGTTTTTTAAACGTTTGAACAAGGCGAATGCTTCTACAAAAGACAATCTTTACGAGACATATTATGATATTAGGCTTAATATGGAATTGTACAAATCTTTCACTTATTCGATTGTCCCGTTTGCATTGATTTTTATTGGAATGATTTTTGTAAATGATTTTACAATTGAACAATTGACAGCTTTTTCGAATGAAAAATCTAGTGGTGTTTTTGTTGGAGTTTTACTTGGAGTTTTTGTTTTTGTGATTGTGACAATAGCACTTTTAACAGAATGGTGGGTGAATCATTTTTATGGAAAGTATGCTAAGGAAATTAGAAAGATAATAGATGAATTAAAAGAATAAACTAAAGCCCATCTTTGCGATGGGTTTTTTACTTTTGTATAAAATTTGTAAATGAAATTATTTATTACAGGTATAGGTACTGATGTAGGAAAAACAATTACATCTGCCATAATAACCGAAGCTCTTGAAGCAGATTACTGGAAACCTGTTCAGGCAGGAGATTTGGATAATTCAGATTCTCATAAAATCAAACGATATTTATCAAATTCAAAAACTACAGTTCATAATAATAGTTATGCGTTAAATACTCCCGCTAGCCCACACTTAGCAGCAAGTATAGATAATGTTGTTATTGATGTAAAACAAATAAAAGAACCTAAAACCAATAATCATTTGGTAATTGAGGGAGCAGGTGGAGTTTATGTTCCTTTGAATGACAATGATTGTGTAATTGATTTGATTCAATCAGATTATAAGGTAATTGTGGTTTCAAGACATTATTTGGGGAGTATTAATCACACATTGTTAACTATAGAAGCTTTAAAAAACAGAGGTTGTGATATAGCAGGAATTGTTTTTAGCGGAGATGAAAATCCTTCAACTGAAGAAATTATTTTGAAGAAAACTGGACTGAAAATGATTGGGCGTATCGATATTGAGCCTTATTTTGATCAAAATGTGGTAAGATATTATGCAGAAAAATTTAAAGAGAATCTATTAAACCTTTAAGAATAAAAGATAAGAGACTGATAGATGAAAGAGTTTTTAAAACCCTCTTCCGTCTTTCTGTCTATATTTATTTATTATCTCTTAGTCTATTATCTATAATCTAGAAAAATGAACTTATCTGAAAAAGACAAATTATACAATTGGCATCCATACACACAACATAAAACGGCTGCTGATTTTCCTGCAATTGTTAAAGGGAAAGATGCATTATTGTGGGATGAAAATGATAAAGAATACATTGATGCTATTGCGTCCTGGTGGGTTAATCCTTTTGGTCATTCAAATAGAATCATTGCAGATGCTATTTATGATCAGCTAACTACATTAGAACATGTGCTGTTTGGTGGATTTACTCATAATAAAGCTGTTCAACTTTCTGAAAAACTTTTGTCTATTTTACCTAGTAATCAAAAAAAAGTTTTTTATTCTGATAATGGTTCAACTGCTGTAGAGATAGCTCTAAAAGCTGCTTTACAGTTTTTTTACAATAAAGAAGAAAGAAGAACAAAGATTATTGCTTTTGAAGATGCTTTTCATGGGGATACTTTTGGAGCGATGGCGGCAAGTGGAATCTCGTTTTTCACCGAAGCTTTTCAAGGTTCATTGCTTGAAGTAGTTAGAATCCCTGTAACTACAAGCGAGAATGAGGATGATGTTTGTCAACAATTGAGAAACTTATTAGTGACTAATCAATTTGCTGCTTTTATTTTTGAACCTCTGGTGTTAGGGGCAGCAGGAATGGTCATGTACAATGCATCATCATTAGATAGATTGATTGCAATTTGTAAAGAGTATCAGGTTTTTACAATTGCAGACGAAGTAATGACAGGCTTCGGGAAAACAGGTAAAACATTTGCTTGCAATTATCTTTCTCAAAAACCTGACATGATGTGCTTGTCAAAAGCATTAACTGGTGGTACTATTCCTATGGCGATTACCACTTTTACACAAGAGATTTTCGACGGATTTTATAATGATGATGTAAATAAAGCATTGTTTCACGGACATACATTTACTGCTAATCCAACAGGATGTGCAGCGGCTCTTGCAAGTATCGAATTGTTGGAGTCTGATGAAATTCAGCAAAGTATTCAACAAATTCATGAATCACATTTAGTATTTCAACAAAAAATAAAGAATCATCCTAAAGTAAAAACCACTAGAGCTTTAGGAGTTATTTTTGCTCTAGAAATAAAGACTGAAGGTCAGGAAAGTTACTACGGAAGTTTGCGTAACAAACTGTATAATTTCTTTATAGATAACGGAATTATTTTGCGACCAGTAGGGAATATTGTTTACATCTTACCACCTTACATCATTACGAAAGATCAGTTGAATAAAGTATATGTAACTATTGAGAAAGTACTAGAAATAGTATAGTTTTCATTGGGTACTTTGCAAAACCTTTGCGACCTTTGTAATTAAAATCTACTGGTTTGAAACAAAAAATTGCCATAACTTCTTTGAGTTCTATATCGGCATTGGGAAATGCTCCTGATGAGATTTGGAATAATTATTTGTCCAACAAATCTTTTATAGAACATAAAGAATTTAATGGGCAGCATAAACCAGTGGCACAAATCCCGCAAGTAGTAAAATCTGAATTAAATGAGCTACGAAATTCAGATTCTAAATACAAAGCTTTAGATGAAACAGTTTTGATGGCTATTTTAGCTTCAAGAGAAGCAGTAAAAAAAGCCAGATGGAACTCAGGGGAAAACTTTGGTATTAACATAGGTTCTTCAAGAGGTGCTACTCAATTGTTTGAAAGTCATCATAAAGAATTTATTGAAACAGGAAAAACAGCCACTTTAACATCGCCCACAACAACTTTAGGAAATATTTCTTCTTGGGTGGCTCATGATTTAAAAAGCAAAAGATTAGCAATTTCACATTCTATCACTTGTTCAACAGGATTGCATGCTATTTTAAACGCAGTAGCATGGCTACAATCAGGGATGGCAACAAAGTTTTTAGTAGGAGCAAGTGAAGCGCCTTTAACTGACTTTACTTTGGCACAAATGGAAGCCCTTAAAATTTATAGTAAAGAACAAGATGAGTATCCCTGTCGTGCATTTGATTTAGACAAAAAGAAAAACACCATGGTTTTAGGAGAAGGTGTTTCGGTAGCTTGTTTAGAAATTGGGGAGAAAGATAATGCTTTGGCTTATGTGGAAGGAATAGGATATGCAACTGATGATTTGGAACATAATATTTCAATATCTGAAGAAGCTAAATGCTTTCAGGAATCAATGAAAATGGCTTTGCAAAATACTCCATTAGAAGAAATAGATGCTATCGTAATGCATGCGCCTGGCACAATTAAAGGTGATTTGTCTGAATACAAAGCCATTCAAAAAGTCTTTGGTGATCAGTTGCCAATGCTGACAACCAATAAATGGAAATTAGGTCATACTTTTGGCGCTTCAGGAATGTTAAGTGTCGAATTAGCGATCCTAATGATACAACATAATACCTTAATATCAGTTCCATTTGTTTCAAAACAATTAGTACAAAGGCCTATAAAAAAGGTATTGGTAAATGCAGTTGGTTTTGGCGGAAATGCAGTTAGTGTTTTATTAAGTAAAGATTAATGTTTTCTACTTAATTCTTCTAATTTTTCATACACTAAATAACTTTCCCAACCCTTTCGGAGAAGATAATCTCCAAGTTTTTTCTTTTTCTTTTGCAAATTCTGTTCTAAAATAACGTTCCATTGTTTTTCTGCTAATTGATGGAAGTTTTCTAAATAAGTTTCAGGAGTTATTTCTTTTAAAGCTTTGGTAATGTTATATTTAGAAATATTTCGTAATTTTAGTTCGTTTTCAATTCTAAATTTCCCCCATTTTTTAATATTGTGTTTTCCTCTGGCAAAACTACAAGCAAAACGTTCTTCGTTCAAGAAATTATGTTCAATAAGATGAACAATAATATGATCAATTGCTAAAGGAATCATACCAAAAGATTTCAATTTTGTTATTACTTCATCATGACACCTGTCTTGATAAGTGCAGTAATATTCTAACTTTTTTGTAGCTTCCTCTACGCTGTAGCTTTTTGAATTCATGAAGTAAAAGTACCAAAAAAGTAATATATTTAAAAAAGAAAGAAAATTCTTTCGAAAATAAAATTATGAAATAACCAAGTTTTATCGACGATCTGTAAGATTTAACGATAAATTTAACTTTAATTGTTATTTATATATTGAATTTATAGTATATTTATAAGCTTTATTTTAATAAATTAGTAGTTGGTTTTCAATAAATCGTTTTACACAATTAAAACAGATACGATGAGAATTAAATTACTTATTTTTTCTTTACTTTTTAGTGTTATTGGATGGGGACAGTTTAACATAGCTGCAGGTGGTACAAATTATACTCAAGACTTCAATACTTTAACTTCTGGGGTGTGGGTGGATAATACAACTCTAACAGGATGGTATGCTAGAACTGACTTAACCCCCGCAATTGTATCATATGCTGCAAATACTGGAACTACTACAACTGCTGGTTTATATGCTTTTGGAATTCTTGGTACAAATCCTTTATCTGATAGAGCTTTAGGTTGGGGAATAAGTAACGCATTTACTGGAACTTCAGGAACTGGAAAAGCATATATTGGTTGGAGATTAAAAAACACCACTGGATCGGCAATTAGTTCTATTACAGTAACTTGGACAGGGGAGCAATGGCGAAGAGAAAATGTTGCTGCCAACATATTAAATTTGTTTTACCAAACAGGTGCTACAGTAACATCTCTTACAGGAGGAACATGGACCGCAGCGTCATCTACATTCACTTCTCCGCAAGTTTTGGCTGCAGCAACTGCGTTAGATGGTAATGCGGCAGTCAACAGAACAGCAAATATTTCTGTTACAATTTCAGTTAATATTCCAGCTGGTAATGAAATAATGTTACGTTGGGAGGATTTAAATGATGCAGGCAATGATCATTTATTAGCTGTAGATGATGTTACAGTTAATGCAAGCCTTCTTTCTGGATATGCAGTAACTTACAATGGTAATGGTAACGATGGGGGTACAGCACCGGTTGATCCAAGTAGTCCATATACTTCAGGGTCTACCGTTACAGTTTTGAGTTCTGGAACTTTAACCAGAACTGGTTATACTTTTAGTGGTTGGAATACTGCTTCTGATGGAACCGGATTTTCGTATGCTCCTGCTGCTACTTTTACAATTTTAGCAAATACTACATTATACGCACAATGGGCGGTTTCAACACCGCCAACTATTACAAGTTCTTTAGTGTCAAGTGGTGCTCAGAATAGTCCTTATAATTATACAATAACCGCTACAAATTCACCAACCTCATTTTCTGCAAGTGGTTTACCAGCAGGTTTGTCTATTAATACAAGTACAGGTGTTATTTCAGGAACACCAACAGTTAGCGGTACTTTTAATGTGCCTATTGGTGCAAGTAATGCTGCTGGGAGTGATTCCAAAACATTAGTCATAACTCTTTCAGCATCATGTTATACAGCTTCTTTCGATGGAGTTGTAAAAACTTCTTATGTTGAAGATATTGTGACTATAGCAGGTAGTGAATGGATTTTAGGTGAGACTTTAATTGGAAACTCAGGATCAGATTATTTTGTTGGAACAGATTCTGCCAGAATGAGAGCAAATGCAAATGCTGTGATTGAATTAAATAACCAGCTAACAACTGGTCTTTCTACTGTTGATTTTACCTATAGACGTTATGGTACAGATGCGATTGTCGCAATATTTTCTGTTGATATTTCTAAAGATAATGGTAATTCTTGGATTGAAATTGGAACAATTGCACCTTCTGCAACCATTCAAACTTTTTCGGCTACAGTAAATCAATCAGGTAATGTGAAATTCAGAATTAAATATAAATCTGGAACAACAAGTACTACTCATAGAGTTAATATTGATAATATTCAATTATGTCCTTATTCAACAGCTAGTGAAATTGAAGTTTTTGGTAACAGTACAACTGTTTTAGATGGTAGTACTACAACAAAGTTACTTAATCATACTAATTTTGGAGATACTTATTTTGTTGGAGACCCAGCAATTGTGAAAACATTTACAGTAACTAATTACGGTTCTGGGACATTAACTTTATCTAATCCAACTTTATCAGGTTCTGCTGATTTCTCAGTTGGGGTTTTATCTTCGACAAGTTTAGCTGCTGGTGCGAGTGCAACATTTACTGTTTCATTTTCTTCTAGTAGTACTGGATTAAAATCAGCTAGTATAAATATTGTCAATGATGACAGTGATGAAAATCCGTTTGATTTTGTTGTTTCATGCTATTCAAATAATTACATTAAATGTTCTTTGATGCCATTAAGCACAATAGCATATCAAGATTATGAAGGAGCGGGTACGTTAACTGGAACAAGTACTGGCGGAACATTTGCAACAGCAGGGGGTCAAAACTATGCTGACAATAGAACAACTACAACTAATATGTTTATAGGTACAAATAGCTATCAAGTTACAGGAGCTACCACTCATACTTTAGAATTTAATAATGTTGACACTTCTACTTACAAAAACACACAATTTAGTTTTAGACTAGGTGCTTATGCTACTTCCTCTGCTCAAGGAATGGAAACTGCAGATAAAGTTTTAGTGTCAATAAGTGAAGATGGAGGAACTACATGGTCAGAACAGTTTATTTTGACAGGTAATAACAATGCTATTTCTGATATTAATACTTCAACTGGTACAGCTGTTTCTGTAATATATGATAACACCTTAGTGGCTGGTAAACGATATGGAATGGCAATAGGATCAACAAATACTTTTGCAAATAGTTTTACAATAACTGGTTTGCCATCTGTTAGTCAGTTAAAGATAAAATTCACTTTTAATTTCAGTAGTTCAGGAGGAACTGCAGAAATTTGGGCTCTGGATAATTTGAATCTTCAAGGTCAGTTGCCACAAAGTACTACTTGGAATGGTAGCACTTGGTCAGCTGGAGTTCCTACAACAAGTACCAAGGCTATTTTTGATGGTAGCTATTCAACAGCAACAGGAAATGTTGAAGCTTGTGAATGTCAAATAAATGCAACTGGCTCTTTAACTGTAAACAGTAATAATTATATTGAAGTTCAAAGCAATATTACTAATAATGGAATATTTAATGTTTTAAATAATGGATCTTTGGTTCAAGTTGACGATACTGCTGTAAATACTGGTGCTATCAACTTGGAAAGAACTGCTTTTGTAGATTATAGAGATTATGTGTATTGGTCAAGTCCAGTTGCTAACTTTAATTCGGCAAATATATCTAGTTATTCTAGTAATAATAATCTATATAAATGGATTCCAACTGTTTCGGGCAATGGAGTTGGTGATTTTGGTAATTGGACAAATGGCACAGAAACAATGGTTTTAGGAAAAGGATATATAGAAAGAGGACTTAATAATGCGCCATTAAATTCGCCAGTCAACTTCACTAGTACTTTTATAGGGGTGCCAAATAATGGAAGTATATCAACTCCTATTTCAAGAGGAACATACAACACTGTAGGTACTTATACATCTCCTTATTCTCCTACTAATGCTACACAAGATGATGATAATTGGAATTTGTTAGGAAATCCTTATCCGTCAGCAATATCAGCAGATGCATTTTTAACAGCAAATTCAAGTAATCTGGATGGTTTTGTGAAAATTTGGCTGCATGGAATTGCACCAAGTACATCTGCATTAGACCCGTTTTATAACAATTATGGATATAATTATGATCCTAATGATTATTTAACTTATAATCTTTCAGGGCCTTCAACTCCTGGTGTTTTTGATGGTTATATTGGCGCTGGACAAGGTTTTATTACTAGAATGTCGGCTACTAGTGCTTCTACTTCAGCAAATGCTGTTTTCGATAATAGTATGAGAAGCAAAACGTACAGAAATGATCAATTTTACAAATCCTCAAATGTTACTTCTAAAGGAAGAATTTGGATTGATTTAGTTTCATCAACAGCAAGTAGTTCAACACTTATTGCTTATGTTGATGGTGCTACTAACGGAAAAGATTTAATGTATGATGCTCAAGCAAATTTAAAAGCTAACTTTAGTATTTATTCATTACTTGAAGGGTTTGACAGACATGTTATTCAAGGAAGAAGTTTGCCTTTTGATCAAAATGATCAAGTTCCATTAGCTATAAAAATACCATCTAATGGTAATTATACTATTGCTATTAAAGATGTTGATGGTTTCTTTAATAACCCAAATCAGCCTATTTATCTTGAGGACAAACAAACCAACTTTGTACATGATTTGCGTTTGTCTCCATATTATTTTACAAGCACAAGTGGAGAATTTGCTCAAAGATTTGTGTTGCGTTATACAAATCAAACTTTAGGAAACGATCAGTTTGAAGTTTCAGATAATAGTGTTAGAATATATGCTTCAGACAATAGTATTGTTATAAATTCTAATATTGAGCCAATCAAGGCGTATGAAATTTATAATGTATTAGGTCAAACATTAATTTCTAAAAAGCAATTGAGAGTAAACAAAACCGAAGAAACATCGCTACAAAAAGGTAGTCAAGCTCTCATTGTGAAAGTGATTTTAGAAAATGGAAAAACAATCACTAAAAAAGTTATGTATTAATTTTTTAGTTAAATAAGAATAGAAATCCCTCAAATGAGGGATTTTCTTTTTTTGTTGAAAACTTGTTACTTCAATGAAGTAAAAAACAACTATTTTTACTAAAAATAATTTGATTTAAAATTTAGGAATAATGAGTTCAGAAAAAGAAGCCAAACTAAAAGCGTTACAGCTTACTTTAGATAAATTAGACAAAGCTTACGGTAAAGGAACCGTAATGAAAATGGGAGATAAAGCTATCGAAGAAGTAGAAGTAATTGCTTCTGGTTCACTAGGATTAGATTTGGCTTTAGGGGTAAATGGGTATCCAAAAGGAAGAATCATAGAAATTTTTGGACCTGAATCATCAGGTAAGACTACATTAACATTACACGCAATTGCTGAAGCTCAAAAAGCTGGAGGAATTGCTGCTTTTATTGATGCAGAGCATGCTTTTGATCGTTTTTATGCTGAAAAACTTGGTGTAGATATTGATAACTTAATCATTTCACAACCAGATAATGGAGAACAAGCATTAGAAATTGCCGAAAACCTAATTCGTTCAGGGGCAATCGATATTGTAGTTATTGACTCGGTTGCGGCATTAACACCAAAAAGTGAAATCGAAGGTGAAATGGGAGATTCAAAAATGGGTCTACATGCTCGATTAATGTCACAAGCCTTAAGAAAATTAACAGCTACTATTAGTAAAACACATTGTACGGTTTTCTTTATCAACCAGCTTCGTGAAAAAATTGGTGTGATGTTTGGAAACCCTGAAACGACTACTGGAGGTAATGCGTTAAAATTTTATGCTTCTGTACGTTTAGATATTAGACGTTCTTCTCAAATTAAAGATGGAGAAAATGTTTTAGGAAACAGAACTAAAGTTAAAGTTGTTAAAAACAAAGTGGCACCACCATTTAGAACAGCAGAGTTCGATATTATGTATGGAGAAGGAGTATCAAAAACAGGTGAAATTTTAGATTTAGCAGTTGAGTTTGAAATTATTAAAAAAGCAGGTTCATGGTTTAGTTATGGAGATACTAAATTAGGACAAGGACGTGATGCCGTTAAAGCTTTAATTAAAGACAATCCTGAATTAGCAGACGAGCTTGAAGTTAAAATCAAGCAACTTATTAAAGAAAATGAAAATTAATAAATGTAAAGCCTCAAATTTAACTTTTGAGGCTTTTGTTTTATAATTTGCTTGTGTAACTTAGTACTTTAAAAATGAGAAGGCTATGAAAAAGTTATTGTTTTTTGTTATAGCAATTGTTGCTTTTGGTTGCTCAAAAGATGACGATACGCAAGTTCGTTATGAATACATTCCAGTAGATAGTGCTCAATTACCTATAGAGTTTAAGAGAGATAGTGTTTATGAGTTGCCTTTTACTTATGTTAGACCAAGTACTTGTCATTTTTTTGATGGTTTTTATTATGATAAAAACTCTAATATCAGAACAGTTGCTATTGTAAATGGTGTTTTTGAACAAGACAATTGTACTACAGCTTCAATAAACCCTTTAACTGAAATATTACGATTTAAACCTACCACAGAGGATAGTTATGTGTTTAAATTATGGAAGGGTGAAGATGCAAATGGTAATGATATTTATGACGAAGTTGAAATCCCAGTAGTTCCTTAAACTATTAATTGATTTCTTTTTCTAAACGAAGTAATTCTTCATACATAATTTTATGAGCATCATCTCGAATTATTTTTCGATCGTGATGGTCTTTGTTTTCAGTTTCTATAAACTTTAAAATTTTTACTCTAAGTTTTCCTGGGCTTCCGCTAAAAAAAGTATACGAAAATCTTCTTTTGTTGTCAGGAAAAAGCATTGGTACAATTGGTAAGTTGTGATCTACCGCCAAATTAAAAGCACCCGTTTTAAAAGCATCTAAAACAATGCTTTCATCATCTGGAACTTTACCTTCTGGGAAAATACAAATACTGAGTTTTTGGTTGATTCTCTTCTGTGCACGTTCGTATACCTGTTGTCTACTTTTTGGACTGTCTCTATCAACCATAATTACAGCTCTTTTATAAAAGAATCCAAAAAGAGGAATTTTCACCAATTCTTTTTTTCCTACAAATACAAAAGGATTTTTTACAGTTACTAGCATCAGCATTATATCAAGCATTGAGGTATGATTCCCAATAAACATGTAACTTTTGTTTGGTATGATTTCTTCTTCTTTTTCAATTTTGGGGTAAAACCCCATTCCGTATAGAATCACTTTGGCCCAGATTCTTGCCATCTTAAAAAAGTGAGGATACCAACTTTCTTTTAAAAAAGAAAGGAATAAAAAAGGGAACATTACAATGATGGGAAGTAATACTAAAATGTAAAACCATACACGCCAAAGAATCCAAAAAGGTATTTTAATTATTTTCATAGTGTCAAAAATACACATTCGCTTTAAAAATCTCACAAAAGAATTAACTTTGCTAAAAATAGATAAAATTTACAATGGCAAAAATACTTACAGGGATTCAAAGTACAGGAACACCACATTTAGGCAATTTATTAGGAGCTATTTTACCAGCAATTGAAATGGCAAAAAATTCAGCTAATGAATCGTTTCTTTTTATCGCCGATTTACATTCGATTACACAAATTAAAAATGGCGAAACTTTAAGAAGCAACACTAATAGTACTGCGGCTGTGTGGCTTGCTTGTGGATTAGATCCTGAAAAAGTAATTTTCTATCGCCAGAGTGATGTGCCTCAAACAGCAGAATTATCTTGGTATTTAAGTTGTTTTTTCCCTTTTCAGCGTTTAACGTTAGCACATTCATTCAAGGATAAAGCGGATAGATTGGAAGATGTAAATGCAGGTTTATTTACATATCCTATGCTTATGGCTGCCGATATTTTATTATATGATGCAGAAGTTGTTCCAGTAGGTAAAGACCAATTGCAACATCTAGAAATTACTCGTGATGTTGCCTCTCGTTTTAATCATCAAATGGGAGAAACATTTGTATTGCCTGAGGCTTTGACTAGTGAAGACACTAAATTAGTTCCTGGTACAGATGGTGAAAAAATGAGTAAATCTCGAAATAATATTATCAATATTTTCCTTGAGGACAAAGCACTGCGTAAGCAAGTAATGAGTATAGAAACAGATAGTACACCACTTGAAGAACCTAAAAATCCTGATACGTGTAAAATATTTACAATCTTTAAATTATTGGCTAACGAAGAACAAATTGCCGAAATGAAAGAGAAGTATAAAAATGTAAATCGTGATTTTGGATATGGTCATGCTAAACAAGCTTTGTTTGAATTAATCATTGACAAGTTTGCTGCTGAAAGAGAGCGTTATAATTATTACATGAACAATCTGGATGAGCTTGAAGCTTTGTTACTTCAGGGAGCTCAAAAAGCATCTGCAGTGGCTGATGGCGTATTGAAAAGAGTTAGAACAAAACTTGGCTACTAGATAAAACTTAATAAAATATAAAATCCCGAATGATCACTGAGCTTGTCGAAGTGAAATTCGGGATTTTTTTATGCTAAAGTTTGTTTTTATTCTTCCTGTAAAGCATTCCAACCTCTTGCTTTTAATGCAATTTTAGTATTGGCACGAGTGACTAAATGAATACCTTCACTTTCTTGTGTCATGTGACCGATAACTGTGAAGTTTGGATTTCCTTTTATTTTGTCAAAATCATCCATTTTTATAGTGAAAAGTAATTCGTAGTCTTCCCCACCATTTAAAGCAATGGTAGTTGAATCAATATTAAATTCTTCACAAACACTAATGAATTGGGGATCCAGTGGTAATTTGTCTTCATATACATTACATCCCACATTTGATTGTTTGCACAAATGCATGATTTCTGAAGATAATCCATCAGAAATATCAATCATAGATGTAGGTTTAATATCTAGTGCTTTTAGTATTTCAGAAACGTCTTTACGTGCTTCTGGTTTAAGTTGTCGCTCAATTAAATAAGTATAATTGTCTAAATCAGGTTGGTTGTTTGGATTAACTTGAAACACCTGTTTTTCTCTCTCTAAAACTTGTAATCCCATATATGCAGCTCCTAAATCACCAGAAACTACTAATAAGTCGCCTAGCTTTGCTCCGTTACGGTAAACAATATCTTCGGCATCAGCTTCACCTATAGCAGTAATTGATAAAATTAATCCTTTTTGAGATGAGGTGGTATCACCACCAATAACATCAACATTGTATTGTTTTGCTGCTAATGTGATTCCTTCATACAATTCTTCTAAAGCTTCTAATGGAAAACGATTGGAAACGGCAACAGAAACCGTAATTTGACTTGCTTTAGCGTTCATAGCATAAATATCTGAAATATTTACAACTACAGCTTTGTATCCTAAATGCTTTAATGGCATATAAGCTAAATCAAAATGAACACCTTCAATTAATAAATCAGTCGAAACAATAGTCTTTTTGTTTTGAAAGTCTAAAACTGCGGCATCATCTCCAATGCCTTTTAGGGTTGAAGAATTTTTTATTTCGAAATGTTTTGTTAAATGGTCAATTAGACCAAACTCGCCTAGTTGTGCAATACTTGTTCTTTGTGGTGTTTTATCTTCTATCATTGCTATTCATTTTCTGAAGGCACAAAGGTACAAAGTTTTTTTAGGCTTAAAATTTTTAAAATTTCTATTTTTCTACTGACAAACTGTTGTCACTCGCCTCCCTTAATTTTGTTTCAGTAATCATTAAAATACTAATAATATGAACACAGAAACAGTTTCACAGGTAATCAGTCAAGAAGATTTATTAAAACACTGGCAGGGGCATAGAGCATTGACAAGACGTGTAATTGAATTATTTCCTGAAAAAGATTTCTTCGAATTTTCAGTTGGAGGAATGCGTTCGTTTGCAAAATTAACAGATGAACTTTTAGCAATTGCAGCTCCAGCTTTAAGAGGCATTGTGAATAGAGATGTACAACCTTTTACAGAAGGTTTAACACAAGGTTTCACTACAAAAGCGCAATATTTAGAACAATGGGACAAAGACACAAAAGAAATTGATACGCTTTGGCAACAGTTGTCGATAGAGGATTTTAGTGAAACATTTAATCTTTTTGGGCAATATGAATTCCCTATTATTCAAAATATTCTATATTTCATTGACAATGAAATTCATCATCGAGGACAAGGTTATGTGTATTTGAGAGCTTTGAATATAGCGCCACCCTTTTTCTGGGAAAGATAATGCGATAAGAGTTATAAATAATCCTGATAATTAGCTTCAGGATTATTTTTTTTGAAGTAATCTATTTCTATTCATTTCAAGCAATTCAAGTACACGATCTTTTAATGCTTCAGGTTCAAGTATATCTGCATGATCTGCAAACATTAAAAACCATCTTGGGAAGCTTTCTTTAATTTCAAAACACATAAAGGTCATTTCGACTTGATTGTCTCTGTTTTTTTCTGAAACAAAACCATACTGCTTTCTTTCCCAAGAGAGATATCTAGATATTTTTTTATCGACTAATACGCGAACTTTGGTTAGTGTATGAAAGGATTTTTCTTTGTTAAGTAATTCGTCAAGTGTTTTATGCTCTAGTGTAAAATCCAAATCTGTTTTCCAAATTTTCTGAACACGGTCTGTTCGAAATTGTCGATAATCGTTTCTTAAATGACAAAAACCTAAAACATACCAAAAGTTGTTTTGATGAAATATGCCAACCGGTTCTATTTTTCTTTCGTTGATTTCTTCTGTGTCAAATGTTTGGTACGAAAGTAAAATTTGTTTTTTTTCTGCTATGCTTTCAAAGAATAAAACTAAAGCATTTGGTGCATTTTCATTAAATAACTGTTGATTGGATTGCATTATTACTTTTGATTCTATTGCGTCGAGCCAATCTTTATCACTATTTTTCAAAACGGCTTTCAGTTTGTACATTGCAGATTTGTAATGTTGATCTAAAGCGGTATCTGTAAATTTTTGCATTAGTTTTTCTGCAGCAATAAAGCTACTTGCTTCTTCCCTGCTAAACATAATAGGAGGTAAGCGGTAGCCATCCATTAACGAGTAACCAATTCCAGCTTCACTATAAATGGGAACGCCAGAAGCTTCAAGGGTTCTTATGTCTCTATATATGGTTCTTAGACTTACAGCAAAACGATCGGCCAAATCCTGTGCTCTAATAATCTTTTTGGATTGTAATTGAATCAAAATAGCAATTATTCTGTCGAATTTGTTAAGAGAATCGTCCATGACAGGATTTTAAACTTTTGTCTCAAAGATAAGTTTTCTGTTTGTAACGATTATAAAGAAATAAGAAAAGGCACGCCATCTAATTGATAGTTGTGCCTTTCTATTTTGTATAAACTATCTTTTCAAACTAAAATGCGCCTTAAATTCTTGGTCTTGTCCATTAAATTTATAGAATACTTGGAACCAATAATCTGTAGAAGGTAATGGTTCACCATTAAAGGTACCGTCCCATCCTTGAGTAGCAGGTCTAATTTGTTTTAAGAATTTACCAAAACGATCATAGATATAAATATATGATTCAGGTTGGTCAGCTAAGCTTTTAATATTCCATGTTTCATTATACCCGTCACCATTTGGGGTGAAATATCGTGGGTAGTTAAGAACATAGGCTATTACAGTGATACTTCCACAATTATTAAGTGTGTCCGTAATTGTGATTGTGTGAGGACCAGCAGGAACATTAGTAAAAATATTTCCTGATTGAATAGGTCCATTGTCAAGTTGATAGGTGTATATTCCAAAACCATGTTCAATCGTTACAGTTATGTCTATTTGTTCTTCAAAAGCTCCAGAAACATAAACTGATGCGACAGCTTTACTAGATTTATCAATTGTAACAGTTGTAGGATTGTAATTGCAATTTGCTCCAACATCTGGAGTTAATTTTATGAACTCAACGTCATAGGTTCCAGGCTCTGTTGCTGTGTAGCTAACACCAGTTCCCATTAAAGTTCCATTCAAAGACCAATTTGCACTAAATATAGCAGGATTTAGCCCAGTATTGACTGTATGAGTAGTTAATCCTTGGCTTGTGACTGGATCAACACAAATAATGCCATTCGGTAATGATAAGTCTAATAAAGGATGTACAGTAAATGTAAAGGAATCTTCATCATTACAATTAGGATTGTTTGTGGCTGTTGCATATCTGTAAACCGTGTACGTTCCAGGGGTGCTATAGGTGTAATTTGCAGGAGAAATTAATCCAATACCGCCAGGGCTTGAATAATAATTGATATTGTAATTAACGGTAGGAAGTGCAGGTAGAGTATATGAGCCACATTCTTCTGCATCAAATACCTGTGGTGTGATTACTGGGGTGTCAGATACGGTTATGGTAAAAGATTTTTCCTCGATACAAGTTGAACCAAATCTGCCTGAGTTTACTGCATAAACATAAATTGTTACTGGGGTGTTAGCTGATGTAAAAACAGTTCCATTAGGCACAGGATTTACACCGTTTGAATTATAAAAATAGCCTATTGTATAACTGTTACTTGGCTCAGGTGGTTGATGTGTTAATACAGGAAGAGTGTAAGTATCACAAATATTTATGTCTTGAAAATCAGGAAGATTAATTCCGTTGTAATATACCTCAAAAGGCTTGTCAAATACACATCCATTTGCAGGATTTACATTGTAAATATAAAAAGTATTGTCGGTTGTAAATACTTGAGTAGATGTTACAATAGTTCCGCTTCCATTTGGTCCTCCAGGAGCAGTATAAACTGTTCCGTTTGTTGGAGTAGGAATAGAGTAGGGTAAACATTCAATTCTATTAATTGGTTCGTCAGTTACAGGATAGGGTATAATATCAATTGTAAATGAGCTTTCATTATCACATCCGTTAGCATCAGGATTAGTATATATCCAATATGTTCCTGGATTTAAATTTGATCCCGTTAGATCTATTATTGAACCCGCGGGTATTGCAGTCTGTCCAGTAACAGTGGGTCCGCCTTGTAGCATATAGTAGCTACCGTTAGTGGGAATAGGTAATATAAATTCACCACAATGTGTGCCGCTTGGTATTGTGTCAACTGCGGGTTTAGGATTAATTGTAATTTGGTAATTTAAATTATTAGCTTCTGTACAATTTGGGATTATAGTTGTTGGTGCATAATAATATACCGTTTGTGATGTTGTTATAGGTATATTTGGATCAATTGGATTTCCACCACCACTAGGTGCATCATAGAATCCACCTATCGTAATTGCTGGTAAAGTATAGCTTCCGCAAGCTTGTTGTGGAGTAAAAAGAGAAGTGTCTATTATGCTAATGTTTACTGCGTTTTCAGTAATACAAAGAGCAGAATTTCCATTTACATCTGTATAAACATTTTCATTATAAACATAAATAGTTTGTGTAGTTGTTATGCTGTTTCCAGCCGAAAGGGGAACTTGACCAGCTGCTGTTGGCCCGCCAGATAAACTATAATAGCTTCCATTTGTTAGTGCAGGTAAAGTGTATGAATCACATGTAATTACATCTGCAGGGTCATCTGCTAAAGGTAATGGATGGATGTTTATGACAAATAATCTGTCCGTACAAAATGTTCCATTTACATCTGCGTAGTAATAAATGTCTTGCGTAATTGATGTTGTTGATGAAGGATTGGTGAAAACGGTTCCAACAGGGATTAGTGTGCCAGATCCAGTTGGACCACCAGGAGCAGTATAAAATGCACCAATGTTATAGTCTGGTTGAGGTACTGTAAATGAACCACAGTTGTCAAGTGTTGGTTCGTATTCATCAACAAAATGTGCGTAAAATTGCGATTCATTAGTACAACCATTTGCGTCTGGGCCAGCAAAGATGTAATATGTTCCTGAAAGATCAATGATATCTCCAGGATTTAATTGTGTTCCAGTTCCATTGGGGCCAGTATAATACGTGCCATTTGCAATAGTTGGCAAAGTATAATTGTTACATTCTATAATTTGATTTAATGTTGAAACTATTGGCAAAGGATTTATAGTAATTACTGCGTTTGTTACATCAAAACAGTTTGAGTTTGATATATTTTGCATACGTATCCAAACAGTTATAGATGTTGATCCAGCTGGAATATTTAATGAGCTCCCAATGTTATTGATTCCTTGTTGAGCATCTGATTGATTTGTATAGTATGTGATACTGAAATTGCCTGCAGGTTGACCATTTAAAACGTCTAAATTAAAATTAGTCAAATTGTAACTTTGTCCTATTGCGTTATCACATATAGAATCTGTAATATTAGTTCCTGCAACAACAGGACTTGTTGTAATTAAATCAAATGAATATTCAGCATCGCAAAATTGGCCGGTTTGCGTATTAAATATTTTAATGAATATGGTTTGACCACCAGGACTCGAATACGGATTTAAATTTGATGATGGTATTGGGCTGTTACTATTTGCATTTGCAATTGAATCGTAATAAAAAACATCATAAATAGTGTTATCTATACCGAGACTTGTTTCATTATTTGTGGTTAAGTTGAAATTATAACTTGTACTTCCGTCACCACAAACGTATAAGTCTGAAGGAGAATTAACTGCTAGCGGATTAAAAACTATGGTGTCGGTTAAACTACAACTCCCTTTTGTTATATTAACAGTGTATGTTCCTGGTTGAGTAACGGTATACGTTGGGCCAGTTTGACCTGTTGAAGATCCATCTAAAAGCCAATCGAAAGTGTAAGATGTATCAAGATTAGTGTCTAAAGTGTAAGTGTCACCAGTGCAAATAATTCTGTCAGGGCCTAAATCAAGATTGTTTTCAAAGCTACCTGCTCCAATAAAAACTGCTGAATCATAATCAGAATCTCCATAATCAGCAATCACAAGCTTTAAACGATAGGGTGTGTTTGGTGTTACAGCAGAGGATGCATTTAAAACAACAGTGTGTCCCCTCATGTTTAAAGTAGATGCTCCAGGATTATTTACATTATAAACAGAGAATAAGTTGGGGTTAGATGAACCACAAGTGTTGTTGTACAATGCATTTTTAATTGTCTTAACTGATACAGGTGTTATGGTACTTGGAATAACAGCTAGATTTGTTGTAACTCCTGTTGATAAATTTGTCAATTCAAATGCAAAAATATCGTTAGATAGACATTGAAATTGTCCATATTCATTAGAAGCAAATAAAAAATCAAAACTGAATGCGCTAGAAATAGGAACAAAGTCAAATTGTAAAAATGAAAGGTCAGTAATTGCGGTAGTTTGACCGCTACTTGTATTACTTAAATTTTGTAAAAAAGCATCACTTCCTCCTCCTGTTGCTGTAGAACTCATATTGGCTCCAGTATAACTTCCTTGAGAAAATATAGCTTGACCATTTCTAAGTATGATTCCTTCATTTATAGGAAAGGTAGATCCATTTCTGTTGAAATAGGCTACAGACTGTGATGAGGAAATTCCAATGTTAGAAACGGTTACACAAGAGTTACCAAGCAATAAGTTTACAAGATCACTTGCATTGTTTGTGGTGTTGTCGACAGTAATGCTTTGGGAAAAAACATTACCTCCAAAGCAAAGTAGTAAAGTAAAAAAAATTCTCCTCATATTAATAAGCTTTGGGTTTACTAAAGATACAAAATTTACCATTTTGCAAGTAGGTTTTTAAGGTTAAGATTTGGGTTTAAGGGAAAAAAAGTCCAATTGTTTTGCAATTGGACTTCGAAATATGTTGTTATTTTTTAATCGTTGAGTTTCAATACCGCCATGAATGCTGACTGAGGTATCTCTACATTTCCTACTTGTCGCATTCGTTTTTTACCAGCTTTTTGCTTTTCTAATAGTTTCCTTTTACGAGAAATATCTCCACCATAACATTTTGCAGTTACATCTTTACGTAAAGCCTTGATAGTTTCACGCGCAATAATTTTGGCACCAATAGCAGCTTGAATTGGGATATCAAATTGTTGTCTTGGGATTAATTCACGTAATTTTTCACACATTTTTTTACCAATATGGTAAGCATTGTCTTCATGTATTAATGCCGAAAGAGCATCGACATTTTGACCGTTTAATAAAACATCTAAACGTACTAACTTCGAAGTTCTCATTCCTATAGGGTGATAGTCAAAAGAAGCATAACCTTTAGAAACTGTTTTTAATCGGTCATAAAAATCGAATACAATTTCTGCAAGAGGCATGTCAAAGTTTAATTCAACACGTTCCGTTGTTAAATAGGTTTGATTTGTAATTTGTCCTCGTTTTTCTATACATAAACTCATAACGTTACCAACAAAGTCAGACTTAGTTATGATAGTTGCTTTGATAAAAGGTTCTTCAACCCTATCCAGTTTAGAAGGTTCAGGTAAATCTGAAGGGTTATTAACTATAAAAGAAGTTTCAGGATCTTTTTTTGTGTAAGCTAAGTATGATACGTTAGGAACTGTAGTAATCACAGTCATGTTGAATTCACGTTCTAAACGTTCTTGAATAATTTCCATGTGAAGCATCCCTAAGAATCCACATCGGAAACCGAATCCTAAAGCAGCAGAACTTTCGGCAGCAAAAACTAACGAAGCATCGTTTAACTGTAATTTTTCCATCGAAGCACGTAATTCTTCGTAATCTTCTGTGTCAACAGGGTATATACCAGCAAATACCATTGGTTTTACATCTTCAAAACCGTGGATCATATTTGTTGTAGGAGTTTTAGCATCAGTGATGGTATCTCCAACTTTTACTTCTTTAGCTTCTTTAATTCCTGATATTAAGTATCCTACGTCACCAGTCGAAACTTTGTCTTTAGGGACTTGGTTTAATTTAAGGGTTCCAATTTCATCTGCAAAATATTCATTACCAGTAGCCATGAATTTGATTTTTTGTCCCTTTTTAATTTCTCCATTTTTAACTCGGAAAATAACTTCAATTCCTCTAAAAGGATTGTAAACAGAGTCAAAAATTAAAGCTTGTAATGGTTCTTCCGGATCTCCTTTTGGAGCAGGTATTTTTTCAATAATAGCTGCTAAAATATTTTCAACACCAAAACCAGTTTTACCCGAAGCATGAATAATATCTTCTAACTTACATCCA
>CAZMCP010000003.1:0-111405 GCA_964565035.1 uncultured Flavobacterium sp.
CGTGTATGGTGCACAAAGGAGATATGAAAATCTTAGCACAAATGCTTAAAAATGTGGAAGCACAAAAAGGAGAAGTGAAATTCAACGCTCCATTGGTTGTTGCGCCTCCAACGTATAACATCGTTGATGAGTTGAAAGCTGAAGGTGACTGGGAAGTATTACAGAAATACTCAGGTTTCGAGTTCGACGACAATGCTCCTAAAGGTGCAGCACGTACCGAATACGAAAACATGTTGTACTTAGAGCGTCCAGGTTGTAACCTGTGTATGGGTAACCAGGAAAAAGCAGCTAAAGGAGATACGGTTATGGCAACATCAACCCGTTTGTTCCAAGGTCGTGTAGTAGAAGACTCTGCGGAGAAAAAAGGAGAATCATTATTGTCTTCAACGCCAGTAGTTGTCTTATCAACGATTTTAGGTAGAACACCTTCCATCGAAGAATATACTGAAGCGGTAGAAGGAATTAACTTGACTAAGTTCGCACCTTCACACAAATTATTAGTGAAATAATACTTTAGTAGATAAATAAAAGAACCCGAGTGAAAGCTCGGGTTTTTTGTATTTATATTGTAAGATTTTGATTATATTTACTTTTGGCAAAAAATAACATATGAAAATACTAATTGATACAAATATTTTTTTAGACTTTTACAGAACAAATAGTCATACTGTAAATATTTTTAATGCTTTAAAAGAAAATATTGGGTATATAATAATGACAGATCAAATTATACAAGAATTTGAGAGAAGTCGTGAAAGTGTGTTATTTACTGTTAGACAAAAATTTCAATTAGAGTCAAAACTTGAGAGTTTTTCTAGCTCTTATCTGCAAAATTTAGAAGAGTTCAAACAACTTAAAGAGATACAAAAGTCTTATAAATTAAAGCAGAAAGAAGTGTTAGATAAAATTAATGATATTATTCAAAATCCTTCAGAAGATCCAATTGCAAGTTATTTTAAAGAGTTTGTTGATGAATCTTTCCAACATAATATGATTTTTTATACAACAGATGAAATAATTAGTCGAGCTGAAAAAAGAAAAAAAATTGGTAATCCTCCTGTTTCTGATAAATATTCTATAGGGGATGAAATTAATTGGGAAATTGTGTTGGAAAATGTCAATGATGATTTAATTATTGTTGGTAGAGATAATACTTTTACAAGAAATTTAAATTTTCTAAAAAAAGATTTTCATAAAAAAAACGGAAAAATTATAATTAGTTTAACTGATAGTATTACCAATGCATTAAACATAGCTGGTATTAAAACTAGTAAAGAATTAATACAAGAGGAATCAAATGCACTTGAAGATATTAAACATTTTAATGAATATTGGAAGTATGATTCTACAAAAGAATAGTTAAATTTACACCCTAATTAAGAATTAATATAATGAGCAAATTCGTAATAACTAAAAGAACTAATGGTGAGTATCAGTTTTCTTTACTAGCAGAAAATGGGCAAGTCATTTTGACTAGCGAAGGGTATTCAACAAAAGCAGGATGTGAAAATGGAATAGAATCAGTTAGAATGAATGCTTTGGAATCAATTAGATTTGATAGAAAAACTTCATCAAATGGTAAGTTTTATTTCAACCTAAAAGCTAGTAATGGACAAATTATAGGTTCTAGTCAAATGTATGAAGCTGAGGCTGGTAGGGATAGAGGGATTGAGTCTGTAGTTAAAAATGTTCAAAATGCAAAAATTGAAGATCAATCATAGTAAATATATTATTATGTAAAATTTTTAGGTGGTCAGTTAAATATTTAAAAAGAGTTTTACATTTTATAAGCCATAACAAAAAAGCCCGAGTTCTAAACTCAGGCTTTTTTTGTCAAAGCTGCTTTATTTTTTTGTAACTTGTAGGGTTAAAACAAATAAAAAACAAACAATAAATAAGTAGTATTATGGCATTTGATATTGAAATGATTGAAAAAGTGTACGCTACTATGGCTTCGCGTGTCGATAAAGCACGTGAGTTGGTGGGTCGTCCGCTTACTTTATCAGAAAAGATTTTATATTCTCATCTTTGGGAAAAAACGCCTTCTCAAGCGTTTACCAGAGGTAAAGATTATGTCGATTTTGCTCCCGATCGTGTAGCCTGTCAGGATGCCACAGCGCAAATGGCGTTGCTGCAATTTATGCATGCAGGTAAAAAGACGGTCGCTGTGCCTACCACCGTGCATTGTGATCACTTGATTCAGGCAAAAAACGGAGCGGCAGAGGATTTGGCATTTGCCAACAAACAATCCAAAGAAGTGTTCGATTTCTTGTCTTCGGTGTCCAATAAATACGGCATCGGGTTCTGGAAACCAGGCTCGGGAATTATCCACCAAATCGTATTGGAAAATTATGCGTTCCCAGGTGGAATGATGATTGGTACCGATTCGCATACCGTTAACGCGGGCGGATTAGGAATGTTAGCCATTGGGGTTGGTGGTGCCGATGCGGTTGATGTGATGTCGGGCATGTCGTGGGAATTGAAATTCCCGAAATTAATAGGAGTGAAGCTAACCGGAAAACTAAACGGTTGGACAGCGCCAAAAGACGTGATTTTAAAAGTAGCCGATATTTTGACCGTAAAAGGAGGAACAGGAGCTATTGTAGAATATTTCGGTGAAGGTGCCGAGTCGATGTCGTGTACTGGAAAAGGAACGATTTGTAATATGGGTGCCGAAATTGGTGCGACCACGTCAACCTTCGGTTATGATGATTCGATGCGACGCTATTTAGCCGCAACCGGTCGTCAAGATGTTGTAAATGCTGCTGATAAAGTAGCCTCGTACTTAACTGCCGATGCTGAGGTATATGCCAATCCAGCACAGTATTTCGACCAATTAATAGAAATCAATTTATCCGAATTGGAACCACACATCAACGGTCCATTCACACCTGACAGAGGAACACCAGTCTCTAAAATGAAAGCCGAAGCTGAGGCAAACGGTTGGCCTATAAAAGTCGAGTGGGGATTAATCGGTTCGTGTACGAATTCTTCTTATGAAGATATGTCGAGAGCCGCTTCTATTGTAGAGCAGGCGGTCGCTCACGGAATTACCCCAAAAGCGGAATTTGGTATCAATCCGGGTTCGGAACAAATCCGTTACACCATCGAAAGAGACGGAATTATTGCGACCTTCGAAAAAATGGGTACCAAAGTGTTTACCAATGCCTGCGGACCGTGTATTGGTCAGTGGGATAGAGCAGGAGCCGACAAACAAGAGAAAAATACCATTATTCACTCTTTCAACCGAAACTTCTCGAAAAGAGCTGATGGTAATCCAAATACACACGCATTTGTAACCTCGCCAGAAATGGTGGCTGCCATTGCTATTTCGGGACGTTTGGATTTCAATCCATTGACAGATACGTTATTGAGTGATAGCGGTCAGGAAGTAAAATTGAATCCACCTAAAGGAGATGAATTGCCAACCAAAGGTTTCGAAGTGGAAGATCCTGGTTTTCAACCGCCAGCAGCCGATGGTTCTTCAGTAGAAGTGTTGGTTTCGCCTACGTCGGATCGTTTGCAGCTTTTAGCGCCATTTGAAGCGTGGGATGGTAAAAACATCACAGGAGCGAAGTTGTTAATCAAGGCGTTTGGAAAATGTACCACCGACCATATTTCGATGGCGGGACCTTGGTTGCGTTACCGTGGACATTTGGACAATATTTCCAATAACATGCTCATTGGTGCCGAAAACGCATTCAATAACAAAGCGAATTCGGTGAAAAACCAATTGACAGGAGGGTATGATGAGGTGCCAAAAGTGCAACGAGCCTATAAAGCGGCTGGGATTCCTTCAATTGTCGTGGGTGATCACAATTATGGAGAAGGTTCTTCTCGTGAACATGCAGCAATGGAGCCACGTTTCTTGGGTGTAAAGGCAGTATTGGTCAAATCGTTTGCTCGTATCCACGAAACCAACCTGAAAAAACAAGGTATGTTGGCTTTAACATTTGCTAACGAAGCGGATTATGATAAAATCAAGGAAGACGACACGATCAACTTCTTGGATTTAACCGAATTTGCGCCAGGGAAACCATTAACCTTAGAATTTGTTCACGCAGACGGTTCAAAAGATATTATTTTAGCGAACCATACCTACAACGAAAGCCAAATTGGCTGGTTTGTGGCTGGTTCAGCGTTAAATCTGATTGCTGCCGGAAAAGCATAATTGCACACTGAGAAGTTTATACTGAGCTTGTCGAAGTATCGAAGTGTACAATTGAATACAATAAAAAAACTCCTGTTTTTGGCAGGAGTTTTCTATTTTAATTAATTTTTGTTTTTATACTTTTTAACATCAAAATCAATCGAAAAAAGATCTTCAATCATTAGACCGTTTTCTGCTTTTTTCTGACGAGCAAAATATAGTTTTTTCTCTTTTTGGTGTACAAATGGACAGAATTCAGCCAATTCGGAATTGATTGGTTTCCCTAGATTTACTGGTTCACTCCATTTTCCTTTTTTATTGAAACTGATGTACAAGTCTATTTCTCCATGACCTTTTGGATTGGTCGAGAAATAAATCATATAATCTTCATTAGGCGAAATAAAAGGATTCGATTCTCTTTCTTCGGTATTGATTGGACTGCCTAAGTTCTCAGGTTTTTGGTATTCGCCTTTCACCAATCGGGAAACCCAAAGGTCTGAATTGCCTTTTTGGGTTTCATTGTCTTTCATAAAATAGATGTTACCACTTTTGGTCATCGTAGCAAAAGATTCTGAGGCATCGGTATTAATTGTATTTCCTAAGTGATAGGGTTCGCTCCAGCCGTTTTTTACTTTTTTTACCGCCCAAATATCAAATCCTTTTCGATCTGGGTGATTTTCTACGCTTCTGGTGGATTGAAATAGGACTATTTTTCCATCAGGACTAAAAACGGGATCGATGTCTTTCCATAATCCTTTTTGGCTTGAAAAAGAAGCTACAACTGGTTTCATCCATTTTCCGTTTCTTTTGTGAGATTCCATAATGATTAAAGTATCTCTTTTTCCTTTGGATTGTACCCAAAGTGCGGTTTCTGAATCAGGTGAAATAGTTAAACCAAAAACACCTCCGTCTGAAATAATGTAGGGTTCGAATTTTTGAGGTTCATTTTGTGCGTGTGAATAGGTAATGAATAAAAAGCTCAGCGCTAGTAACAATTTTTTCATAATAAAACCGTTTGTTTCTTGATTGTGTCAAATTTAAAGAGGATATGAGTTAAGTTGTTGGTAATTAACAAATTATTGTGTTTTTTCTGACTTTTTAAGTGTGTATTATTTTGATTATCAATTGATTGAATGTTATTGCAAAATTTATTTTTTAGGTATAAAATCTTACTTTTAAGCTCTGTATTTATTAAAAAATGTTAAAAAATTAGAAGGCAAAGATTTAAAATTCCTATCTTGTGCATCGTTAAAAATTTAGCAGTATTTTCTCACTGTGTAAAAATTTAATATATATGAAGCTCCAAAAACTTTTAACCTTTATTGTTTTTATAATTACTAATGTGGTTTTTTCTCAAGAAAAAATTCAACACTCGGTATCAAAAGGAGAATCTGTTTATAGTATTGCTCAGAAATACAATGTAAAACCAGCTGAAATTTTAGCATTAAATCCTAAAGCTAAAAAAACACTTCAGTTAAATATGGTTTTACAAATTCCATCTAAAAATAAAGTTGAAGTAAAACAACCTGAAATTGTAGAGCATGAAGTAGCTCCTAAAGAAACATTGTATGGTCTTTCTAAAAAATACAACACAACTGTAGAAAAAATTAAAGAAGCTAACCCAATCATTGAGACAGAAGGTGTTAAAATAGGGACTAAGCTAAAAATACCTGTTGTAGAAAACAAAGTTGAGGTTGCTGTAGCAAAAAAAGAAGAAAAGTCTAAAGTAAAAGAGGTTGTAGCGCCAAAAGAAGTAGTTAAAAACGAAAGTAACGAACAAATTGTTCATGAAGTTCAGGCAAAAGAAACTAAGTACGGAATTTCAAGAAAATATGGAATAACAGTTGCTCAATTAGAAGAGCTTAATCCTGAAATTAAAAACGGTTTAGCTATTGGAGTCAAACTGATTGTTAGAAAAGGAGAGATCAAAGAGGTTCCTTTCTCGAAAGAGAAAGAAACTCAATTAGCTATTGCTAAATCACAAACAAAAGAATTAGCAAAAGCCTCAAATGAGGAAAAAGAAGTTGAAAAATCTAAAGATTCTGACAAACCTAAAAGTCAGTTTAAAATTATAGGTAAAGTTGAGTCTGATAAAAATAATGAAATAGCAAACGTAAAGCCTCAAATGGAGGAATCTGGAGAAGAATCAGATGAGTTGGTAGAAGAAGCGGTGGCAATTGCTGAAGAAGTGGCTCCTTTGACACCAGAAAATATGACTAAAGCCGAATTTTTGATAGCAAAAGCTTCTGAAAATTTAGGAGCAAGATACAGAAGTGGTGCAACAGGAAATGGTGGTTTTGATTGTTCAGGGTTAATGTTTGCTACTTTTAAAAATATTGAAATGACTTTGCCACGTTCATCTCGTGATATGGCAGCAAATGCTGGTGTTAAAATAGACAAAAGCCAAGCACAGAAAGGGGATTTAATTTTCTTTGCAACTCGTGGAAGTGGTGTAAGTCATGTGGGTATGATAACCGAAGTATCAGAAGATGATATAAAATTCATCCACTCATCCACTAGTTCAGGGGTAATAATTTCATCAGTTAAAGAGCCTTATTATTCAAGACGTTTTGTACAAGTGAACAGAGTGTTAAATTAGTGAACAATCGTTACTGGAACTTTGCAATTGTTTGAAACCCAAGTAGAATCAAACTCATTAATTTCACGTCTTTCTCCTTTGTAAATGTAGTATTGGTTGGGTTTACTTGAGTTACCAACACTTGGCATTTTGTTGATTATTTTCTCTTGAGGACAATCTTTGATTAGATTTTTGTTTTCGCATTGTGATGCGACAACTGCTAGTAACAGCATGGCTTGGCATTTTAATAACATAGCTTTTTAGTTTAGTTATTTCCAGTCTTTTTTGGTAATAGAATATTCAAAATTTAGCTTTTCGGGTTCTCCATGATAAGCCACTTCAATTTCTCGCACTTTGATAGCTCCAAGTTTTTCAATTGCTTTTTGAGAACGTATATTAGTTGCTCCAATATGGAAATAAACTATGTCAACAAATTGAAAAGCATAGTCCAACATGAGTTTTTTTACACTTGGATTGTATGATGTTCCCCAGTAGTTTCTTCCGTAAAAAGTGTAGCCTATCAAAACCGATTTGTTATTACTATCTAAATCGTAAAAACGCGTACTTCCTATTGTTTTGCCTGTAACTATATCTACAATTTTAAAGGCACCTTTCGATTCTATAGCGCCATCAAAAAAGTTTTGGAATACTTCTTTTTTGTAACGGTCTTTATTGGGATGTTGCTCCCATACTAATGGGTCACTAGCGACTTCATATAATTCTTCAAAATCGTTTATTGATAAAGGTTGTAAAACAACTAACTCGTTTTGTAATTGTGGTTGTAAATCCATTTTAGGTTTATTGAGCTACTTCTTTAATTCTAAATTCAATAATTTTTTGAATTAAATCGTAGGGTATGGGTTGTGATAAAGGAAACTGTATTGATCCTTTTCCAGTTTTATAGTTTTTAAGTTCTTCTTGAAATGCTTTGTTGCCCGAAGGTAAGGCGTAAAAACCTATATGATTTTTGAATGCTGCAAAGTAGACCAATACTTTCTTTGTTTTAAACGCCGGCATGTTATAACTAATACATTCAGTTGCTTGTGGAGCAGTCGTTTTTATTAAATGTCTGATATTGGATAAAATTAAAGCTTTATCTTCTGGGAAATCAGAGATATATTCTTCAATACTTTGATATTTTTTATTGTAATTAAGCACTTTGTATAAAAAAATCCGCTTCGAAAGAAACGGATTTTATGAATTTATTTTTTAAACAGTTTCGTCTTCTATAGATGCATTAGGAGCATTTTCGCCTACAGAATTAACTCCGTTATCTCTTCCTTGCTCACTTTCGTACATTTGACTAGAACCAATGATTTGTCCGTTTCCAGCTTTTAAGTTGAAATAAAACTTACCATTTGCAGCTGTTTTTTTATCAAAGTTTGATTCGTCTTGTGAATTTTTTCTAACAGATTCGATGCCGTTTTCACATCCAGCTTTTGCAGAATAACCTTCGCTAGTTAAAATTACTTGACCATTACCTGCTTTTAAATTAAATTGAAACTCGCCATTAGCTCTTTTAGAAATTACAAATTTTCCCATAATAAATAGATTAGTGTTTTAATTTGTAAGAAAGATAGTAATTATTGCAATAAATAAAAAATCCGCTTCAAAAATTTTGAAGCGGATTTTTACCATTCAATTAATTCTAACCTACTAATAGTAAGTATAACGTCTAACCTTTGCGATATATTTTGCTAAGCGAATAACTTGGTGACTATAACCATATTCGTTATCATACCAAACGTATAAAACAATATTTTTACCATCATTAGAAACAAGTGTAGCATTGCTATCGTAAATAGATGGCTGTGCAGTTCCTACGATGTCAGAAGAAACTAATTCATTGTTTAATGAATATTTTATTTGTTCTACTAAAGCACCTTCTAAAGCATATTTTTTCATGATGTTGTTTAATTCTGCTACAGAAGTTGCTGCTCCCACTTCAAGATTTAAAACTACTAATGATCCATTAGGAACTGGTACACGAATAGCGTTTGAAGTTAATTTTCCAGCAAGACTTGGTAATGCTTTTGCAACAGCACTTCCAGCACCAGTTTCTGTAATTACCATGTTTAAGGCAGCAGAACGTCCACGACGGTATTTTTTGTGCATGTTGTCAACCAAATTTTGGTCGTTTGTATATGCGTGTATGGTTTCGATATGTCCTTTCACAACACCTAATGTGTCTTCAATTACCTTTAATATTGGAGTAATTGCATTGGTTGTACATGATGCTGCTGACCAAATTTTTACTTCTTCTGGGTTATAATCTTCGTGATTTACTCCGTAAACGATATTTGGAACTCCTTTCCCAGGTGCTGTTAATAATACTTTTTCAACTCCTTTAGAAGTTAAATGCCTTGCTAAAGCCTCTTCAGTTGTGAAAGCCCCTGTATTGTCTATAACTAGAGCGTCGTTAATGCCGTATTTTGTATAATCAATTTCTTCTGGTGAATTTGCTGTGATGATATGTACAGTAGCGCCATTGATGATTAATGCATTATTTTCAGGATCTGCTTGTACAGAACCTTCAAAATCACCATGTACAGAATCATAACGTAATAATGAAGCACGTTTCTCTAATAAAACAGCGTCGTTTTTATCACGAGTTACAATTGCACGTAAACGTAATTGTTGCCCTTTTCCAACTTTCGATGACATTTCGCGAGCTAATAAACGACCAATACGACCAAAACCATATAATACAACATCTTTTGGTTTGATTTCAGAAGTGTCTTTAGCATTTTTTAATTTATCAACAACAAATGCCATAGCATCGTTGTATTTGTTATCTTCTAAATGATATTCGTAAGTTAATTTTCCAATGTCAAGTCTTGAAGGAGGTAAATCTAATTTATTGATAGCGCGAGCAATTTCGACTGAATCAAAAACATTGATTGGTTTTTGAACAAATTCTCCTGCATATTCATGTAAGTTAATGATGTCACTTACGTTTCTGTCGATTAATTGATTTCTAAAAAGAACTAGTTCTATTGATTTGTCATACCATAAATCGCTTATGATTTTAATAAATTCAACAGCAGCTCTTCTCCTATCCGCCTGAAAAGCTAATTCTTTTTCGTAAACCGTTGTGTTGTTGCTCATTGTTATAAAAGAGTTTATGTTTTTAATGGCGCAAAATTATTAATTTCAAACGTTTTCGTAAAATTATTTAGGATATTTTTTCTAATAAAAAAACCAATCAAGTTTTGATTGGTTTTTAAGGTTTTTTTTTTTTTCTTATAATAAGAAACGTAGTATTTGACCGCTATTTGTTAGTAATTCTATTTGAGAGCGTTGATTTTCACCTTTTTTAGAAAGTACTCTTGTGATAGTTTCTATATCAGTTGCTTTTACATTGTCAACACTCAAAATAATTCCGCCTTTTAGTTGATCAGCGTATTCTACTAATTCATCATTAGTAATATCTTTAATTTTTACACCGTAGTTTACTCTAAAATTCTTCTTATCGGCTTCATCAATATCCTCTAGTTCTAGACCTTTCAAGTCATAATTTATGAGTTCTTTTTTTGTTAGTTTAACTGTGGTACTCATTAATTTTCCATCTCTTAAAAAGCCAACTTTTACTTCGTCGTTTGGTCTTTTTGTATTAATGTATGAAGTTAAATCAGCAAAAGTGATAATGTTTTTATCGTCAATTTTATTGATGATGTCTCCTTTTCTTAGACCAGCTTTTTCTGCACCTGTGTTTTTAGAGACTCCAGCAATTAAGACACCTGAAGTTTCTTTTACTCCATATTCTTTTGAAGAAACACTATTCAATTCGCCAAGTTTAATACCTAAAACCCCTCTTTGAACGTTACCATATTCCATTAAATCTTCTACAATTTTACGTGTAAGATTAGAAGGCACCGCAAAGGAATAACCAGTATAACTTCCTGTTGGAGAAGAAATCATTGTATTAATACCCACTAATTCACCACGAGTGTTTACTAATGCACCTCCACTATTTCCGGGGTTTACCGCAGCATCTGTTTGTATAAACGACTGGATTCCTTGATTGCTTAAATCTCTAGCTTTTGCCGATATAATACCAGCAGTTACTGTAGATGTTAAGTTGTAAGGATTTCCAACTGCTAATACCCATTCACCTACTTTTATATTGTCTGAGTTTCCAAAAGTTGCGTATGGTAATTTAGTATCAGCTTGTACTTTAAGTAAAGCGATATCCATTTTACTATCAGTGCCTACTAGTTTAGCTTTATAAGTTTTGTTGTTATTTAAGGTGACTTCTAATTCAGTAGCATCTTTAACCACATGGTTGTTGGTTACAATGTAACCGTCTTCACTAATAATAACTCCTGAACCAGTTCCTACTTGTGTTTGCTGTCTTCCTTCTCCTTGATAACCATAAAAGAATTCCATCAAGGGGTTGTTAGGAACATTGTAAACAGTCTTATTCTTAACGTGAACAACAGTGTGAATTGCATTATCTGCGGCAGCTGTAAAGTCAACGCCTTCGGCTCCTAAACTTACATTTCTAGCATAGTTTTCGCTTGAAACAGATAGTTTAGATGAAGGAGAGCTATTATCAAAAAATAATTTGTAAGCCCCTAAAGTAGTGGCTCCGCTCAATAAAGAAACCAAAAATAAACTTCCAAATTTTTTCATAGGTGTTAGTATTTAAATTTAATATGTTAACGTAAAAATATAATTTTCAGATATAATTAAAATCGAGTTTAACGCTCTTTAACAGTCTTTAACTTCTTATTAATATTTGTACATTTGATATGTTGTTTAGGAGCACTACATTTGTGTTCCAGTTCAGCATTTGTCCTGCTGTTCGCTATATCTTTTTGTTGGTCATTGAGCTGAGTCGAAATGACCAACAAAAAGGATGTCGCTTGCATCAGGGCTATTTAACTACATTACATTTCACTATGCAATTTACATTTTATAAATATCAAGGAACAGGTAATGACTTTGTCATGATTGATAACCGTTCTCTTATTTTTACCAAAAATGATACCAAACTGATTGAGCGACTATGTGATAGACGTTTTGGGATAGGAGCAGATGGTTTAATCTTGCTTGAAAATGACGAATCGACAGATTTTAAAATGGTTTACTATAATTCTGATGGAAACGAAAGTTCAATGTGTGGAAATGGTGGACGATGTTTAGTTGCTTTTGCTAAGAAATTGAAAGTAATTTCAGATTCGGCAACTTTTATAGCTGTCGATGGTTTGCATCATGCTACCATAGATGAAAATGACATTGTGTCACTGCAAATGAAGGATGTAGATGAGGTGCAACAACACGAAAATCATATCTTCTTAAATACAGGTTCACCACACCACGTTCAATTGGTAGAAGATTTACATATTTTCGATGTTAAAAACGAAGGTTCAAAAATACGTTACGGAAATCTTTACGGGCAAGCAGGTAGTAATGTAAACTTTGTAACCCAAACAGATGAGAATAAGTTCTCATTACGAACTTATGAAAGAGGTGTTGAAGATGAGACACTCTCGTGTGGGACTGGAGCTACTGCTGTTGCCATTGCAATGAAGACTATTGGTAAAACAAATAGTTCTGTGATTCAATTAAAAGTTGAAGGAGGAGAGCTGGAAGTTTCTTTTATTGAAAAAAATGGATTTTTTACTCAAGTGTTTTTAAAGGGGCCAGCAAATTTTGTTTATGAAGGACAAATTTTTATATAAACAATGATTACTTTAAAAGGAGAAAACATATATTTAAGAGCATTAGAACCAGAAGATTTAGACTTTGTTTTTGCTATAGAAAACAATGAGGAAATCTGGGAAGTTAGTAATACTCAAACTCCGTACTCAAGATTTCTCATTCATCAGTATTTAGAAAATGCCCATCAGGATATTTACATAGCAAAGCAGCTTCGCTTAGCAATTTGTAAAAATGATACTTTTGAAGCAATTGGACTTATAGATTTATTTGATTTTGATCCAAAAAATAAAAGGGCAGGAGTTGGAATAGTTATCCAAAATCAAATAGACAGAAACCAAGGGGTAGGTAAGGAATCTCTGGCATTGCTACTTAACTACAGTTTTAAACAGTTAGATCTTCATCAGCTATATGCAAATATTGGTTTAGATAATGAACCAAGTATAAAGCTTTTTACTACATTTGGTTTTCAAAAAATTGGTACCAAAAAAGATTGGAATTATGCTAATCATAGATTTAATGATGAGTGTATGTTTCAGTTAATTAATACAACCTACTAAATTTAAAGTTTTGAATAAAAAGAGAATAGCAATAGCTTTTTTTGTAGCGATTTTGGCTGTGGCCATTTATGCTTACATCAATTTGTTTTCAGAAAATACTAAGTTTGATAAAGACGAGGTTTATGTTTATGTGCCTACTGGCTCAACATATCAAGATGTGCTTCACATTCTAGAGCCCTATGTAGATGATGTTGATAAGTTTAAATTTGTTGCAGAAAAGAGATCATACGATCAAAATGTTTTTCCGGGGCGTTTTTTATTTAAGAGAGGCATGGGGAGTTTTGCAATGGTATCCTCATTGCGTCACAATATGCCTTTAAATTTAGCTTTCAATAATCAGGAGAGTCTTGAGAAATTGGTTTCACGTGTTTCATCTCAAATCGAAGCCGATAGTGTTAGTTTAATGAAGTCTATTACTGATTCTGCTTTTATGGAAAAGAATGGCTTTAATAAAGAAACTGTGCTAGGTATGTTTATTCCTAATACTTACGAACTAAAATGGAATACTTCGGCAGATAAGTTTAGAGATAAAATGGCAGATGAGTTTAATCGTTTCTGGAATGATGAAAGAAAAGCTAAAGCTAAAACTTTAGGTATGACTCCAGCAGAAGTAATAACTTTAGCAGCAATTGTTCACAAAGAGACGGTTAAGACTGATGAAAGACCTCGTGTTGCTGGGGTTTATCTTAATAGATTAAAATTAGAAATGCCATTACAAGCTGATCCAACAGTTATTTATGCAGTAAAAAGAGAAACCGGAGATTTTAGCCAAGTTATAAAAAGAGTAAAGGGCGATATGTTAAGACTTCGTTCACCATATAACACTTATGTGAATATAGGATTACCTCCTGGTCCAATAGCGATGCCAGATATTACTGCTATTGATGCGGTTCTTAATGCAGAAAAACACGATTATGTGTATTTCTGTGCAAGCGTAGAGAGACAGGGTTACCATGATTTTGCGAGTACCTATGAGCAACATCAAGTTTATGCAAAAAAATATGCAGAATGGGTTACAAAACTTGGATTGTAATTGTTAACAACTATCACAAAAAAAGCCGATTTTAACTAAATCGGCTTTTTTTGTGATAAATAAAAAATAGGCGAAAGCATTGTAAATCAACGATTTAATTTGCTTTTTGTCTATTTTTTGAAATTATTAACAGTGCTTTCTATATTTAAGACTTACCTTTGCCCCGTAGAAATTTTCTAGTGATGATGGTTTGAACATGTTATACTATCGTGTTTCCTAGCTAGAAGAAATTCATTTTATGACAAAAAAACAGATATTTTATCTAGGATTATTTGCCTCAATTATTACTCTAAGTTCTGGTTTTAGACCATTCAAATCTGAATTATTTCCTTGGTTCCATGTTTTTGACAAAGAGATAATTTACAAAGTACCTACCGAAATAGAAGTTGACCAAACGTATTTTGATGTTCCTTTTACAGGTAAAACTTTTGTTGGTTTTCAGCAAAGGTTAGCAGTAAGAGAATCACAAGGAAAATACCATAAGGTTAATACTTTAGGATATTTAGGTAAGTATCAATTTGGTTCTGAAACACTTGAGAGTTTAGGAGTAAATGATGAGCAACATTTTCTAGAAAGCAGAAAACTGCAGGAAAAGGCTTTTATGGCCTATTTAGCACGTAATAAATGGGAGCTAAGAAAAGAAATTGCAAAATACACAGGTAAGGTTATAAGAGGCATAACTATTACAGAGTCAGGTATTTTAGCAGCAGCCCATTTAGGTGGACCAGGAGCAGTAAAAAAATTCTTGAGAAGTAACGGTCAAAGAAAATTCAAAGACGGTTATGGTACTTCAATAACAGAATATTTAAGAGAATTTGCTGGTTATGATACCAGTTTCATAGAAGCAAATAAAAAAGCTAAAGTTAAGCAGTATTAATAGCTTTTATGAATAATAAAGATAGAAGGTCGGTTTTGTAAATCGACCTTTTGTTTTTTCCAGTCTTTTACGGTCATTGTTTTTATAAACTCGGTTGGAAGTGTTATATCACATGCAATACACAAGTTGGTGTTGGGTTGTAATGTGTTTAGAATGTCTTCTAAAAGTTTATTGTTTCGGTACGGAGTTTCGATAAATAACTGTGATTGATTTTTCTCAAAAGATATTTTTTCAAAATTCTTTAATGCCGATTTTTTTTCACCTTTATCAATAGGTAAATAACCATTAAAAGCGAAGCTTTGACCATTCATGCCAGAAGCCATTATGGCTAATAAAATAGAGCTTGGTCCTACTAATGGAACAACTTGAATCCCTTTTTCATGTGCTAACTTCACAATTACTGCCCCAGGATCAGCCACCCCAGGACATCCGGCTTCGCTCATTAGACCAACATTTATACCATTTAATAAAGGTTTTATAAATTCTTGATGTTCATGAATCTCGGTATGTTTGTTTAAAACAGAAATTTTTAAATCAGGTTGTTTTTTTTCAGGATGTACACTTTTTATAAACCGACGAGCTGTTTTTTCGTTTTCAACAATATAATGGTCGATAAAATCAATACTTCGTTTTATGGTTTGGGGTAAAACATCTTCAGGATTCATCTCTCCAAGAGTAGTTGGAATCAAGTATAGTTTTCCTAAAAAAGTAATTGGTTTCATTATTGTTGATTTTCTAATTTTTTTGCTATTATTTCGCAAGCTTCATCAAGCATGTAGAACACTTTTTCAAAGCCGTCTTGGCCTCCATAATAAGGGTCTGGAACATCAACTCGTTCGCCAGGAAAAATTTCTTCTAGGATAAGCTGAATTTTAGTCTTGTGATCTTCGTTTTCTGCAAGAGAAGATACATCTTTATAGTTTTGATTATCCATTACATAAATGTAATCAAAATTTTCAAAATCAGTTTTTTGAAATTTTCTAGCTCTTTGATGAGTAATGTCAATTCCTCTGTTTTTTGCAGTGAGTATGGATCGTTTGTCAGGTTGTTCACCTGCATGCCATCCGCCGGTACCAGCAGAATCTACTATAAAGTTATTGTTTAGTTTTGAGCGTAATATACCCTCGGCAAGTGGGGAACGGCAAATATTCCCCAAGCATACCATCAGGATTTTTTTTGACATTATAACGAAAGTTTTTTGTTGATATCATCAACAAATTTTTTGAACTGTTTGTCTGTTGTTACTAAATTGTCAACAGTTTTACAAGCATGTAGTACAGTGGCATGATCTCTATCTCCTATCTGTGAACCAATATTAGCTAAAGATGCTTTAGTGTATTTTTTTGCAAAAAACATGGCTAATTGACGTGCTTGAACTACGTGACGTTTTCTAGTTTGAGATTGAAGAGTGTCAACATCCAGCTGGAAATAATCTGAAACTACTTTCTGAATGTAGTCTATTGATATTTCACGTTTAACATTTTTAACAAATTTCTCAACTACTTGCTTAGCTAAGTCAATTGTTACTTCTTTTTTATTAAAAGACGATTGTGCGATTAAAGAGATAATTGCGCCTTCAAGCTCTCTAACATTTGATTTTATGTTACGAGCAACATATTCTATGATTTCTTCTGGCATTTCTACACCATCACGGAATAAGATGTTTTTCAAGATAGATACTCTAGTTTCGTAATCTGGCTGATGTAATTCTGCAGATAACCCCCATTTAAAACGAGATAATAAACGTTGTTCGATATCTTGCATGTCTACAGGCGCTTTGTCTGATGTTAAAATTACCTGTTTTCCATTTTGATGTAAATGGTTAAATATGTGGAAAAATACATCTTGAGTTCCTGTTTTTCCTGAAAGGAACTGAACGTCATCAATAATTAATACATCAATCAATTGATAGAAGTGTATAAAATCATTTCGAGTATTTTTCTTAACAGAATCTATATATTGTTGAGTGAATATTTCAGCAGATATATATAAAACAGTTTTATCTGGATATTTGTCTTTAATTTCAACTCCAATAGCATGTGCCAAGTGAGTTTTTCCTAATCCAACACCGCCAAAAATTAATAGTGGATTGAATGAAGTTCCTCCTGGCTTATTTGCAACAGCCATACCAGCAGATCTTGCTAAACGGTTTGAATCACCTTCAAGGAAGTTTTCAAAACTATAGTTTGCATTTAATTGAGATTCGATTTTAATATTTCTAATCCCAGGTATGATAAATGGGTTTTTTAATTCTGGATTTTTTTGTTGAACAGGAACATCGATTTCTTGAGTTTTTACCGCGGGTCTATTGTTACTTGGTATTTGCTCAGTAAATGGAAGTTTGTTTCCGTAAGTATTCTCCATTTTAATTTTATAGAGTAACTTAGCGTTTTTTCCAAGCTCTTTTTGTAAAGCAACTTTTAACAACTTAACATAATGCTCTTCTAGCCATTCGTAAAAGAATTTACTAGGAACTTGAATGTAAAGTGCGTTGTCAGTAAGCTCAACAGACTTGATTGGTTCAAACCAAGTTTTGTATGCTTGCTCTTGAATATTATCTTTTATGAAAGACAGACAATTCTCCCAGACTGATTCCGCAGTTTTATTCATTGTATGCATCTAAATTGTTAATTTTTAAAAGATTAAACTTGTTAAATTCGGCACAAGTTTTTGGGTCGATTGGGATAGCAAATATGCCTTATAAAATTCTTATAAAAAAATTTTTTTGATATTGATTTTGTAAAAAAATTGTTGTAAAGCATTTTATTGGGGTTAACAGAGTGTTAATTTATTTAAAAGAAAAAAGAATGAAATATTATGATTTGAAACTAAGAGTAAGATATGCTGAAACCGATCAAATGGGTGTAGTTTATCATGGAAATTATGCTCAATTTTTTGAGATGGGTAGGGTTGAATGGCTTAGAAACAAAGGAATTTCTTACAAATCAATGGAAGGAAATGGAATAATGCTTCCTGTTGTTTCATTAACAATGAATTATAAGAGACCTGCAAGATATGATGATGAATTAACTGTGAGAACAATATTCAAAAAACAAGAATCTGTGAAGATCGAATTTGATTATGAAATTTATAATCAATTAAATGAGTTATTAACAATTGGTAATTCAGTTTTGGTATTTGTAGATGTTAAAACTGGTAGACCAACATTGCCTCCAAAATATATTAAAGAGTTGGTTGATCAAATTTAGATTTCTTTAATTTCTACTTCAAATAAGTTTGTGAAAATGTCGAAAACCATTTCGGCATTTTTTTTTCGTGTACTTATTTCAATTTGACAATTTTCTTCCATTTTTTGAGATACAATGTTGAGGTTTTTCTCTTTTATTATTCTCATTACTTTATTCATGTTTTTATAATCAAAAGTTATATTGTAATGGACATCGATTGTTTTTTCTATTATGGTAGATGCTTCTAGTGCTAGTTTAGCTCCTTCGCGATAAGCTGAAATTAATCCGCCAACCCCAAGCTTAACTCCTCCAAAATAACGAACAACAACTACTAAAATGTTAGTAATGTCAAAGGATTGTATTTGACCGTAAATAGGCATTCCGGCACTATTGTTTGGTTCACCATCATCATTTGCTCTGTATGAAATTTTAGTTGTGCCCAGTTGCCAAGCATAACACCAATGACGCGCAGAGAAATGTTCTTTTTTTAGCCTTTCAATATGATGTCTAACTTCGTCTTCAGAAGTAATAGGGAAAGCATAGCCAAAAAACTTACTGTTTTTTTCTTTGTAAAGTACTTCTGGAGAAGCTTCTTCTATAGTTTTGTATGTGTCAGTAGCAGTACTCAAAATTGTTATTTGAGTGCAAAAATAATCTTTTATATATTTAGGTAACTAAGAAAAGGGTAGTTCTTTTTTTGTGAAGAGTTCTGTTACGTCTTCTTTTCCTACTTGTAAATTCCAAACATGCATGCCTAATGAGGCGGCTATGTCTGTATTTGTTTTTTTATCATCTACAAATAATGTTCGCTTAGGATTTAACTCGTGTTTCTTGATAATAAAGCTGAAAGCTTCTGGTTCAGGTTTACGATGACCTATTTCGAATGAGAAATAGACTTTCTCAAAACATTGATAAAATTCACGAGCAAAAGTCATTCCTACTCTGTGTTCAAATTTTGCAATATGAATTTCGTCAGTATTACTTAAAAGGAATAAGCGGTATTTATGGGAAAGTTTTTGAAGAAATTCTAGACGATTTAAAGGAAAATCTATTAAAACAGAGTTCCAGGCTTCTCTTATATCATCTATGGAAGCATTAGGTATGATTTTTTTCATTTCAATCATGAACTGCACTTCAGATATTTTTCCTTTTTCAAATTGTTGATTTACCTTATCTATTTCATCGTTCCATGATTGGAGTCCTAGTTTTTTTAATGCTTCTAAAGAGGCATTTTTGTCTAAATTCATGAAAACATCGCCAAAATCGAAAATAATGGTATTAATCATAATTTGAAAAAATTAAAAGTTCATCATTTGATATTTTATGCCGTTTGATAATTTTTGCATTAATTACAGGTGCTTTTGTTCCTTCATAAAAAATTGTCAAACCTTTAAAAACTCGTGCTTCATCCCACAATTGAGAGTCGATAAAAGTTTGTAAAGTTCTGCTTCCGCCTTCTATAATTACAGATTGAATTTCATTTTCAAATAGGAAGTTGCAGATTTGATTTGCAACATCTTTTGAGAAATTAATTTCATTCTCAGTAATTAAAAGGGTATGAGCCGAACTATCAAATATAGCACTTTCTTTTGAAATTCTTTTATTTTTGTCTAAAACTATTCTTACAGGCTGGTTGCCTTTCCAGTCTCTAGCTGTTAAATTTGGGTTGTCGTCTATTATTGTCTGAGTTCCTGCCAAGATCCCTTGCTCTTCAGTTCTCCATTTGTGAACTAGCTGTCTCGAGTACTTATTAGTTATCCAAACAGGACTTCGATTTTCTTTTGTTTTTGGTGCAATAAAGCCATCTTGAGTTTCTGCCCATTTTAAAATTATATAGGGTCTCTTTTTATTATGAAAAGTAAAGAAACGTTTATTAAGTAAATTGCACTCTTCTTCTAGTATTCCTATAGTTACATTTGCACCAGCTTCAATTAGTTTTTTTATGCCATTTCCAGCAACTTTAGCAAATGGATCAATTGTTCCAATCACTACATTGGGTATTTTGTGACGAATAATTAAATCTGAACAAGGTGGAGTTTTTCCAAAATGGCTGCATGGTTCTAAACTCACATAGATAGTCGATTTTGAAAGTAATGATTGGTCTTTTACTGAATTTATGGCATTAACTTCGGCATGAGGTTCTCCAGCCTTTTTGTGCCAGCCTTCTCCAATTATTTTACCATCATATACAATTATACTACCAACTAAAGGGTTTGGATAGGTAGTGCCTAGTCCATTTTTAGCTAATTCTATACATCTAGATATGTATTTTTCATGTATCTTCACATCACAAAAATAAGCTTTTAATTTTATGTTGATTAGAGAAATACAACAGCAAGATAATATTCAAGTAGCCAAAGTTGTTAGAACTGTTTTAGAGGAATTTAACGTGCCTAAAGTAGGGACAGCTTATGCAGACCCTGAGTTAGATTTAATGTATGAAGCATATCAAAAGCCAAGATCAGCATACTTTGTTGTAGAGAATGAGGGGAAAATAATAGGTGTTGCGGGAATTTCTCCTTTAGCTAATGGTAAAGAAGACGTATGTGAGTTACAAAAAATGTATTTTTTGCCTGAAACTAGAGGTTTAGGACTTGGTGGGAAAATGATGGAGACTTGTTTAGCTAAAGCAAAAGAATTTGGTTTTAAACAGTGCTATCTAGAGACCATGCCTTATATGGAAGCTGCTCAAAAATTATACAAAAAATCTGGATTTGAATATCTAGACGAGCCTATGGGGTGTACAGGACATTCGGCATGCCCAGTTTGGATGATAAAAAATATTTGAATGTATTTAAAAGAGTATAAAATTCAATTTGCTAATGAGCTGTCAGGAATTTATGATTCACAAGAGATTGACAGTTTTTTCTACATACTATTAGAAGCTTTTCATCAAATGAGAAGAGTCGATTTAGTACTTAATGATACTTTAGAGTTAGATACTATGCAGCTATTGCAATGGGAAACTGTTTTATCTCAACTTAAAGAAGAAAAACCATTACAATATATTTTAGGAGAAACAGAATTTTTTGGATTACCATTTTATGTAAACGAAAATACATTAATTCCTAGGCCAGAAACTGAAGAATTGGTAGATTGGGTTATTCAATGTGTAAATGAAAAATTTAAAATAGAGAAAATTAAAATTCTAGATATAGGAACAGGAACAGGATGTATTGCAATTTCATTAGCCAAGAATTTGATAAATGCAGAAGTTTATGCGCTAGATGTTTCTGAAAAGGCCTTAGATATTGCTCGTAAAAATGCCAAAAGAAATGATGTATCCATTACTTTTTTGAGTCAAAGTATATTAGACATCGAAGGTTTATTGGATAATTTTGATATAATCGTCTCAAATCCGCCCTATGTTCGTAACTTAGAAAAACATGAGATTAAGAAGAATGTATTAGCTTTTGAGCCTCATCTAGCTTTGTTTGTAGAAGATAATGATCCGTTGTTGTTTTATAGAAAAATAACGCAATTGGCTCAAAAAAATCTTTCCGAAAATGGTATGTTGTTTTTTGAAATTAATCAGTATTTAGGAAAAGAAATGATTAAACTTTTGGAAGACTATAATTTTTCAGCAATAGAACTTAGAAAAGATATTTATACTAATGATCGAATGATTAAAGGATCAATAGGTTTTTAATGTCATTGATTTTTTGATTTCTTTCGAATGAGAAATTACCTTCTGATTTTTCTAAATAATTATAAATTATTAAACAGTTTTTGAAAGTATTTTTCTTGGTTTGATTTGTTGATGTTTTAGCCAGATTATAGAAAATATTCGCTAAATCTTCCAAATGTAAGGGATTAATCTCTTTTTTATTAAGAAGAATCTCAATTAAATCATCTGGATTTATTTCATCAAATTCAATATTGTTTAAATTGAATTTGTCAATTAATGTTGTATTAACTTCTTCAGCTAGATGATTTAAAGATTCAGTTTTATTGCTTTTAATGATTTTAGAAAGTAGTTTGTTAAGAATTAAACTAAGTTTTTCAATCTCTTTTTCAACGTAATCTTTTTGCTCCATTTTTGCCGTTGATTATTCGTAACGTAATGCTTCGATAGGGTCTAGTTTTGCAGCTTTTAAAGCAGGATACAAACCAGAAATTATTGCAACCAAGAAACATACTGAAAATGCAGATGTTATGGCTAGCCAAGGAATTACAAATTTAAATTCTAATAAGGAAGCAAATCCAAAACCTATGAGTATTCCAAGTAAAGTTCCTACTAAACCACCAAGTTGACCAATAATTAAAGTTTCCATGAAAAACTGCATAGCAATAGTACTTCTTTTGGCTCCTAAAGCTTTTCTGGTTCCTATTTCACGTGTTCTTTCGGTTACTGATACTAACATGATATTCATTAAAGCTATAGTAGAACCAAAAATGGTAATAACACCAATAATCCAGGCAGAAACTCCTAAGTATTGAGTAATCCCTAAAATTTTATTAATCAAGTCATCACTTCTTGATATTCCAAAGTTGTTATCTTCAATAGGGCTTAATTTTCTTACCTTTCGCATTGCAATAGTAGCATTGTCAACAGCTTGGTCAAGAAGTTCTTTTTTTTCAATCATCACACTTGTTGAATAATTGATATTGGGTGCTGTAAAAAGTGTTCTCGCTACTTGTATTGGAACTAAAACTCGTAAATCTTGACTTTTTCCAAAAGTAGATCCTTTTTCTTTTAATACGCCTATAACTTTAAATTTAGCACCTCTTATAGATATCGTTTTGTCAATTGGGTTTACATCTGCTAAAAGTTCTTTTTCAAAATCTGCTCCAAGAATACAAACATAGTTATTGTTTTCAATATCAAAGCCTGTAAAATTTCTTCCTTTAACAACTTCTAATCCAGAATTAACGGTGTAATAATCATCAACACCAAGTACCGTAACTTCAGGGTCAGTTTTTTTGCTTTCAAATTTGACCTCTGCATTAGCTGTGGCAGTAAAAGAAACCGAAGTATGTGTAAAAGGGTAATTGTAGTTCTTTTTAAAAGCAATGGCTTCAGGATAGGATATAATAGGATTTATTTTTTTTACTTCTCCTCTTCCTTCACTTCTTGTTAAATTGTCGTATTGATTTAGGGTAAATGTATTGGAACCCATTGAAGCAAAATCTTTAGAAATGGTATTTTCAAGTGCAGAAACAACTGTTAAGATACCAACCAGAGCCATAATACCTATACCAATAATAAGCACAGTTAAAATAGTTCGTAATAACTGAGTTCTTATAGAGCCCAATGCAATTTTTACATTTTCACTAAACAATCCTATCATGGTTAATAAGTCATTAAAAGATGTTTTTTGTTACAATTCATTTTAAAATTTTAGTATTCTTTCAAAATGTAAGATATTTGCGAGTAAAATTAGAAGTTGGAAATTAGAGTTGGTTAACTTTTTCTTTTTCTAACTAAATAATTTATAATTCATAACTCATAATTTAAAAAAATGGCACAAAAACCAAGTATTCCAAAAGGAACTAGAGATTTTTCTCCTATTGAAGTGGCAAAACGTAATTATATTTTTAATACTATACGTGCCCATTTTGAGAGATTTGGTTATCAGCCTATCGAAACGCCTACTTTTGAAAATTCAGAAACCTTGATGGGTAAATATGGTGAAGAAGGTGATCGTTTAATTTTTAAAATTTTAAATTCAGGTAATTATTTTTTTAATAAACAAAAGATTGAGTTACCAAAATCGATTGAATCGTTACAAGTAAATTCTGCTGAGACAATTTCGGTAGAAGAGTTAGTTCAACTAAATCAGTTCACTAACAAAATTTCAGAAAAAGCACTTCGTTACGATTTAACTGTACCTTTTGCACGTTATGTAGTACAACATCAAAATGAAATTGAATTTCCCTTTAAACGATATCAAATTCAACCTGTATGGAGAGCAGATAGGCCGCAAAAAGGTCGTTTTAGAGAGTTTTATCAGTGTGATGCAGATGTAGTAGGTTCAACTTCATTGTGGCAAGAAGTAGAGTTGGTACAATTATACGACTCTGTTTTTTTTGATTTAGGATTGAAAGGAGTTACCATTAAAATAAATAATCGTAAGATTTTATCTGGTATTGCTGAGGTTATTGGTGCTTCTGATAAACTAATCGATTTTACTGTTGCACTTGATAAGTTAGATAAAATAGGGGAAGAAGGTGTGAAAAAAGAAATGCTCGAAAAAGGCATTTCAGAAGAAGCAATAGTAAAAGTGCAGCCTCTATTTAATTTCACTGGAACAACTACTGAAAAGTTAGAAAAATTATCACAATTATTAGCTGGCTCTCAAGAGGGGCTAAAAGGAGTAGAGGAGTTGCGTTTTATATGTGAAAATGTATTAGAAATTGGATTAAAAGATTCAAAACTTGATTTGGATGTTACTTTAGCTAGAGGACTTAATTATTATACAGGAGCTATTTTTGAAGTTTCTGCGCCAGATGGGGTTTCTATGGGATCTATCGGCGGTGGAGGTCGTTATGATGATTTAACTGGTATTTTTGGCTTGAAAAACATGAGTGGAGTGGGAATTTCTTTTGGTTTAGATAGAATTTATCTAGTTGTAGAAGAGTTAGGACTGTTTCCTGAGACAGTAACTTCAACTTCAAAAGCTATTTTCTTGAATTTTGGCGAATCTGAAGCTAAATATGCTATGAAAGCAATTGCTAAATTACGTGCTGCTGGAATTAAAGTAGAAATGTATCCTGACAATGCTAAAATTGGTAAACAATTTCAGTATGCAGATAAAAGAGGAATTCCTTATGCAATTATTGTAGGAGGAGAAGAGCTTCAGAATAATGTTTACAATCTAAAAGAATTGACATCTGGTGAACAGCAAATTTTAGATTTCGAATCATTAAAAAATATTTTACAATAATTAAAATCCTTCGAAAGAAGGATTTTTTATTTATTTCTAGGATGAAAAGTCTGCATGACTTGATTTAAATGTTTACGATCAACATGCATGTAAATTTCAGTAGTTGTAATCGATTCGTGGCCAAGCATTAATTGTATTGAACGTAAATCGGCTCCATTTTCTAGTAAATGAGTCGCAAATGAATGACGGAACGTATGCGGACTTATTGTTTTGTTGAGGTTTATTTTTTTTGCCAAATCTTTTATAATAGTGAAAATCATTGCACGGGTAAGTTGTTTGCCTCGTCGATTTAAAAACAAAGTATCTCCAAATTCCTTTTGGATTGGTAAATGAGGACGAACTTCATTTTTGTAAATTCCAATATATTTTTGAGTTAGCGGACTTATAGGGACAAAGCGTTGCTTATTACCCTTTCCTGTTATCTTGATAAAACCTTCATCAAAAAACAAATCAGATATTTTAATTGAAACCAACTCAGAAACACGAAGCCCGCAACCATATAAGGTTTCAAGCATGGCTCTGTTGCGTTCTCCCTCATTACTGGATAAGTCAATTGCATTGATGAGGTTGTCAATATCTTCAATGTTTAGAGTATCTGGGAGTTTTCTTCCTAAGCGTGGTGCTTCTATCAATTCTAGCGGGTTGTCTGGCCTATAATCTTCAAAAATTAAATAGTTAAAAAAACTTTTTAATCCAGAGATGATTCTTGCTTGACTTCTTGGATTAACTTTTTTTGATACATCGTAAATGAATTCTTGAACGATTTCTTCGGTAATCGTGATTGGTGTTTTTTCTATTTGATTTTCAGTTAGATAAATATTTAATTTTTCTATATCAAGAGTGTAATTGTCAATAGAATTTTGTGATAAACCACGCTCTATTTTAAGGTAATCTTGAAAATTCTTAATAAATTTGGTCCAATTGTTGTTCATTACAAAGTATAATTTTTTAAAAATTTTAGCGTTCAATATTTATAAACTAAAACTTTTCGGATATGAAATTAATTAAAAATTTAACATTAGGAGTTTTTTTATTGACATTATCGAGTAATGTTTTTGCTCAAGATGGAGGAGCAAGTTTTGGTATAAAAGGAGGTCTTAATTATGCAACCGTGTCTAAAGGAGATTTTGACGAAGGACCAGATCCAAGAACAAGTTTTCATGTAGGTTTTATGGGAGAAGTTCCTTTAGTTCCAAAAATTTTATCGTTACAACCAGAGTTGTTATATTCTAGACAAGGGTTTGAAAACACGATACAGCCAATACTTGGAAATTCATATAAGGTGACTTATAAGATAGATTACATTAATGTGCCTGTTTTGGCCAAAGTAAAATTAGGAAATGTTTTTGCTATAGAAGCAGGTCCGCAATTTGGAATGAAAGTTTCTGAAAAAGTTGAATCAGACAATAATGTGTCTGATCAAAATGATGTAAATAGTTTTGATACTGCAATTGCAGGAGGGATTTCTTTAAATTTTGCAGGAGGCGCTTTTATTTTTGGTCGTTTTACCCAAAGTTTAAATGAAGTCGTAAAAGATTCTGGATCAAAAAATATGGTAATCCAAGCAGGAATTGGATTTAAAATGTAATCTTCTTTCATATGATGCATAAAAAAAACCACGCTCATAGCGTGGTTTTTTAGTTTGTATGTTTACAAATTAGAATTGGTAACCAATTCTAACTCCACCAAAAACTTGAGTGTTTAATCCGTTGTTTTTTCCTCCTGGAACTGTAACAGATACTGTTGTGCCACCAGTTGTAGTTGTAGTAGTTTGGTCTTTAGCTTTATTTGTGCTAAACTGTAAACCTGCTTCAACTCCTAAAAATACTTTTTTAGCAATGTAATAATCAGCTCCTGAAAAGATGTTAAATCCAAATGAACTAAATTTTTGTTCAGTTACTTCTGAAAAGTTTGTATCAGTTTCTTCAAATGATTCTTTCCCAAAACCAACACTTAAGTCTAAACCAGCATAAGTTGATAATCTTTCAGTGCCAGCAAAATGTTTTTCAATACCAGCGTTGAATTTAAAATTATTATCTATATCTGTAGTTGTGTTAGTTTGGTTAACATTGTCTACTTCTTTGCTATTGTTTAGCAATAAACCAGCTCTTACTGCTAAATCATCTTTTAAAAAATATCTAAATTTAGCTCCACCAAAGTTAGAATTATCAAAGTCAGTGTTAAGTAACCCTCCAACCAATTGAACTTCTGTAGTAACTGTTCCTTTTGTTGGTTTGTAAGAAGTAGATTCTTGTGCGTTAGCAAATCCAAACGCGAATACTGCTACAGCAGTTAATAAAACTTTTTTCATTTTTTTAATTTATTTTAAAAATTTCGGTGCGAAGATAGAATGAATTTTTTATATAAATAATAAAAATAATGTAAAAATTTACGTATAAAAATAAATAAACTGATTATCAATTATTTAAACAAAAAAAGAGAGCGATTAGCTCTCTTTTATAATTTTATTTCTTGTATTAGAATTTTAAAGCAAGACCTGCCATAACTTTAACTCCACCAAGGGTTGATGTTCCTTTGTATTCAACACCATTATCTTTTTGGCTTGATTTTAAGCTGTTTCCTTCATAACCTAGGTTTAAGATAACACCTACTACATCAGTAAAGAAGTAGTTACCACCAGCGTTAACACCATAGTTTAATCCAGAGTATTTAGTTTTTTCAACACCTGTATCGATATACCCAAGAGTTTTATCTTTACCAGTCGTAAAGCCGATTGAAGGCCCAGCATAGAAGTTTAATTTTTCATTATTTACAAAATAATATCTTCCTGATACATTTACTTTGAATGTAGATATTGATGGATCTGAAGTGTAACCATAATCAACGCTTTTTGGTGTTAATACAGCAGTACCTAATTCTAAACCAACACCAGCACTGAAGCTTTCAGCGATACCATATTGGAAGTTTACGCCAAATTGAGCACCAGCAGCATCGAATTTGTCTTTAGTTGAACCAGCCTCGTCATATTTATGAGTACCTGAACCAGTCATAAAACCACCTAATACATTAATTTGCATAGTTCCTTTTTGGTGAGATTGAGCACTTGCAGTTCCAATTGCTAAAACCGCGATTGCAGATAGTAAAACTCTTTTCATTTGTTTTTAAATTTAAAATTAACTGAGCGAAATTATCATATAATGTAAGATAAATTCAGAGTGAATAAAATAGTTATTAACAATTTTTTATCTGATTGTTAATTAATGTTTTGTAAGTTTAAACATGGCTTTTCATTTGTTTTTTCTTACTTTTTAGTTAGTTTGTTAGGTTAATTTTTCTAAGAAAAAATAGTTGAAAGGGATTTTTACTGATTTTTACTTGAAAAATTGCAATTGATTTATTGTAGTATTTTTTAAAGTTATTTCTTAATAAACCTTTATATTTACTGAAATTATTAATCATGAAGGTGCTTGTTTTGAATGGACCTAACCTAAATTTGTTAGGAAAGAGAGAGCCTAGTATTTATGGAAATCAGGATTTTGATGCTTATTTTAAAGTGTTGAAATCTAAATATTTAAATATCGAATTAGAATACTTTCAAAGTAATATTGAAGGTGAAATTATTAACAAACTACAAGATGTAGGTTTTTCATATGATGGTATCATATTGAATGCAGGAGCCTACACACATACCTCTATAGGTATTGGTGATTGTATTAAAGCAATCAATACTCCTGTAGTTGAAGTTCATATTTCTAATACTTTTTCTAGAGAATCGTTTAGACATCAGTCTTATATTTCTCCAAATTCAAAAGGAGTGATTATTGGATTTGGACTCCAAAGTTATGAATTAGCGATTCAATCTTTTTTATAAAGCAACCCTTTCCTTTATTATTACGTCTACTAAGAAAAAAACTAAATGAAAAATTTATTTCTTCTTTCCTTATTCTTGTTTTCAATTGTTTCAAACTCTCAAATAAAAGGTTTGGTTACCGACGAAAATAATCAACCTCTACCATTAGTAACAGTTTTGTTAGATAATACTTATAATAGTACAACAACTAATGAAAAAGGTTATTATGAATTGAATGTAAAGCAAAAAGGGAAGCATACTATAATTTTTCAGTTTCTAGGATTCAAGACTAAAAAGGTTACAATAAATATTGAAACTTTTCCTCATGAACTTAATATAAAGTTAGTTGAGGAAAAATATACATTGAATGAAGTTGTTGTGTCTAATCAAGAAGATCCTGCTAAGCAAATTATTCGAAATGCTATTGCAGCTAAAAAAGAAAACTCTGAAAGAACAGCTAAATATAAAGCAGATTTTTATTCAAGAGGGCTAATGCGTATTAAGGATGCTCCTAAAAAAATTTTAGGACAGGAATTAGGGGATTTTGATGGAGCTCTAGATTCAACTCGTACAGGTATTTTATATTTATCAGAAACAGTATCTAAGCTGAATTTTCAAAAGCCCGATAAAATGAAAGAAACAATTGTAGCTTCAAAAGTAGCTGGTAAAAACAATGGTTTTAGCTTTAATAATGCCGCTAGTGTCGAATTTGATTTTTATGAAAATTATTTGCCTTTTCAAGTAAATATAATTTCACCAATTAGTGATAATGCTTTTTCATATTATAAATTTAAAATTGATGGCAGTTTTTATACTGAAGACAAACAACAAGTAAATAAAATAAAAGTAATTCCACGTAGAGATACTGAACCGGTAGTTGAAGGTTATATCTACATAGTTGAAGATTCTTGGGCAATTTATGCTATAGATGTCAATATTAAAGGGTACAGGATGCAAACGCCAGCTTTAGATAATTTGGTTTTAAAACAAAGTTTTAGTTACAATCAAAATGATAAAATTTGGACTAAAAATACGCAAAGCCTTGATTTTGTTGCAGGAATTTTTGGAATCAATTTATCAGGAAGATTCACATATGTCTATAGTAATTTTGAATTTGAACCCTCTTTTGATAAAAAAACATTCACACGTGAAGTGTTAACCTTTGAAAAAGATTCCAATAAAAAGGACAATGATTTTTGGAATTCCATTAGGCCGGTTCCATTAACTTTAGAAGAAAGTACAGATTATACAAGAAAAGATAGTATACAAACACTAAGACAATCTAAAGAGTATTTAGACTCTATTGATAGAAAGAATAATAAATTTTCTTTATTTGATTTAGTTAGTGGATACAATTATAAAAATTCATATAAAGACTGGACTTTAAGTTATACTGGAGTTTTAACCAATTTACGATTTAATACAGTCCAAGGGTACGCTTTAAGTACAGGTTTCAATTATTTAAAAAACAATAGAGAAAATAGGACTTATACTTCTGCTGGTATTATTTTAAATTATGGTTTAGAAGAAAAAAAGCTTAGGATAAAAGGGGAGTATTCTCAAAAGTTTAATAATGTAAACGATGCTTTATTAAGTTTTTCAGGAGGAAGAGATATTGTTCAGTTTAATCCAAATAATCCAATTTCGACTTTTGTAAATACTGTAAGTACTTTGTTTTTCAAAAATAACTTTATGAAACTTTATGACAAGAGTTTTGTAAATGTAGGGTATAGCCAAGAGGTTATAAATGGTTTTTCGGTTTATACCAATATGGAATATTCCGAAAGGAAGCCACTATTTAATACAACAGATTATACTGTCGTCAAGAAAGATAAAGTGTATACTTCAAACAATCCATTACTGCCTTTTGATTACGAAACACCAATTATCAACAAGCATAATTTGATAAAAGCTAGAATCACAGGGAAGCTAAATTTTGCTCAAGAATATTGGTCTAGACCTGATGGTAAGTTTAATTTATCTAATGATAAGTATCCAACTGTTTATTTAACTTATGAAAAAGGCTTTGCTGGAAACGAATCACAATATAATTTTGATTATGTAGCTTCAAGGGTTTTTCATGATTTTTCTCTGGGTAATAAGGGGAATTTAGGGGTGAATGTTTCAGCGGGTAAGTTTTTTAATGGAGACAATATTTCTTTTGTGGATTATAAACATTTTAATGGAAACCAAACCCACATCGGTCAATCGGATAGGTATTTGAATGTATTTAATATGATGCCATATTATCGATATAGTACAAATGATTCTTTTTTTGAAGCTCATGCAGAATATGATGATAAAGGCTTTATTGCAAATAAAATTCCTTTAATAAATTTATTAAAAGTAAATATGATTTTAGGATACCATAATTTATCACTGCCAGGAATCAATCCGTATCAAGAATTTTCTGTGGGATTAGATAATTTAGGTTTTGGGAAATTTAAATTGTTTAGAATTGATTATGTTCGTTCATACCAAAGTACAATTCAAAGGGAAGGAATTGTTTTTGGATTAAAAATATTAAACGCTCTTAATTAATTCTTTAAAAACACATCATAACTTAATCTAATTAGTGTGCCAATAACCACAATAAGGAAAAAGATGCGAATAAAACCGTTTCCTTTTTTAATGGCTAACTTTGCACCTAACCATCCGCCAAAACCATTACAAGCTGCCATTGGTAGGGCCATAAGCCAAAGAATTTTTCCTTTAGAAATAAATAAAGCTAGTGAACCAATGTTTGAAGCGATATTTACCAATTTTGCATTGGCCGAAGCATGAAGAAAGTCTAGTCCAAGGACAAAGATAAAAGCAACAATAAGAAAACTTCCAGTGCCTGGGCCAATAAATCCATCATAAAAGCCTACAAAAGCACTAATTAATATTCCGTATAGAATGGCTTTACTGTTTGAAATTTCTTTAGGCTGATGGCTGCCAAAATCTTTTTTTATAAAAGTATATATAGCTAATAAAATTAAGATTATTAGTAATAGAGGTTTCATGAAATCATTGTTGACAATCGTAAGTACATAAGAACCTAAAAAGGCACTGATACAAGAAAAAATAGTCATTATAAATAAAAGTCTCCAATTCATATCCACATTTTTTAAATATTGAATAGAAGCAATACTGGTTCCAGTTATTCCAGGAACTTTTAAAGATCCAGATAAATTAGCGATAGGTTGATGTGGTAAAAGAATCAAAGCAATTGGCGTTTGAATTAATCCTCCACCGCCAGCTATAGCATCAATAAATCCTGCAAAAAAAGATGCAATACAAAGAAATATAATAATGTAGGTTTCCATTTCTAGTTGGGTTAAAAAAGAAAATTCCAAATTCCGAAAGAAATATTGGAATTTGGAATTTATATGATTACATACTTATTGATTACGCTCTAACAATGTTAGCACCTAAAGCTCTTAAACGCTCATCGATACGTTCGTAACCTCTGTCTATTTGTTCGATATTTTGAATGGTACTTGTTCCTTTTGCCGTCAAAGCCGCAATCAATAATGAAATACCAGCTCTAATGTCTGGCGAACTCATGGTAGTAGCTTTAAGTTGTGATTGGAAGTTGTGTCCCATAACAACCGCTCTGTGCGGGTCACATAACATAATTTTTGCTCCCATGTCAATCAATTTATCCACAAAGAATAAACGACTTTCAAACATTTTTTGGTGAATTAATACGTCCCCTTTAGCTTGAGTAGCAACTACTAACACAATACTCAATAAGTCAGGAGTAAATCCTGGCCAAGGAGCATCAGCAACTGTTAGAATTGAACCATCAATGTCAGTTTTGATTTCATAACCATCTGTATGTGCTGGAATGTAAATATCATCACCTCTTTTTTCTAAAGTAATTCCTAGTTTTCTGAAAACATTAGGGATAACGCCTAAATTTTCCCAGCTTACATCTTTTATGGTAATTTCGCTTCTTGTCATTGCGGCAAGACCAATCCATGAGCCTATTTCAATCATGTCTGGTAAAACTCTGTGTTCGCAACCTCCTAGACTATCAACGCCTTCTATAGTTAGTAAGTTAGATCCAATTCCAGTGATTTTAGCACCCATTGAATTCAACATTTTGCAAAGTTGCTGTAAATAAGGTTCACAAGCTGCGTTGTATATTGTTGTTGTGCCTTCCGCAAGAACAGCAGCCATTACAATATTAGCTGTTCCAGTAACCGAAGCTTCATCAAGTAGCATATAAGTTCCTTGAAGTCTTCCGTCTATTTCTACACCATAAAAATGGTCAGCTCTTTCATATCTGAATTTTGCTCCAAGATTAATAAAACCTTCAAAGTGAGTATCTAAACGACGACGACCAATTTTATCTCCTCCAGGTTTAGGGATATATCCGCAACCAAAACGTGCTAAAAGTGGTCCAACAATCATGATTGATCCTCTTAAGCTTCCACCTTCTTTTTTAAAAGCTTCTGTTTTAAGGTAGTCTATGTTTACTTCATCAGCCTGAAAAGTATAATCGCCAGGACCGTTTTTTTGAATTTTTACACCTAAATTTCCTAAAAGGACAATTAGTTTGTTAACATCGATAATGTCAGGAATATTAGTAATCCTTACTTTTTCTGAAGTTAATAAAACTGGACATAATATTTGTAATGCTTCATTTTTTGCACCCTGAGGCTGAACAGTCCCTTTTAGTGGTATACCACCTTCAATTTTAAATGTTCCCATTTTAAATTATGAGTTATGAGTTACTAATTATGAGTTTTCACTCTTAATTATTTAGGATTATTATTATTTTTTATAAATGGTTTTTTAGGGCCATTTTTTTGATTTTTTAGCTTACCGTTATTATTGTTGTTGTTTTGGATTTTATTAGACATGCGCTTGTTTGTACGCATTAAATCCTGAGTATTTGAAAGTTCTTCACTAGAAGTGGTAAGATTTAATTTACCTCCTGATAACTCAAAAAGGTGTTCAAATATAACAGCATCTGTAACTGTATCTTTATTCCAACTCAAGTATGATTTTTTCATATGATTGGCAATAACTCTAACCAGAGCATTTTTCATATCTCCTTCTTCCCACTCATTTGCTTTAGCAATCATATAAGTAATATTATTTCCGTAAAAACGATATTTTGGGAAATTTTGTGGGTATCTTAGTGTGTCAGGTTTCATTTTTAATACCTCTTTTGAAGGTATTGGGTAGGGGGAATCAACATCTAATGAAAAATCAGACATGATGAACAATTGATCCCATAACTTATGTTGAAAATCTGGCACATCGCGTAAGTGAGGATTCATACTTCCCATGACAGAAATAATGTATTTTGCCATTTTATTACGTTCCTCTCTATCTTGAATTGCAAGCGCTTGGTCAATCAATTTTTGCAAATGACGACCGTATTCAGGAATGATAAGCGATTTTCTTTCAGAATTGTATTCTAAATTATGTACCACATCGCCAGCATTTTCTCTAATGTATTTTGTATCCATTTATAAAGATATTATCCCTTCAATTGTTGACACTTCTTGGTATTTTTTAATTACCTCGTCAGCGTTATTTAAGTGTACACTTATTGAAATACTTGTAAATTTTCCATTTTTAGATTGTCGAGTATCAATGATAGCTCCCATTCTATTAAAAGCTCCTTCTACTTGCGCTATTTTTTCAATATCGCTTGGAACAATAAATTTGTATAAGTATTCAGAAGGCCATTTTTTTGTGGTCGAATTAAGTTCTTCCTTTAATCTTTCGTAAAACTCAGTTGTTTTCTTATCCATCTTCTGCATTAAAATAAACGCAAATATAAGCTTTTTGAAATTAGAAATTATCGAATGTAAATTCAATTTTCAAAAACCAATAAGTTTAATTAAGTTTGCACCTTTATTTTTAGAGTTTTGAAAAAGGAAATTATTGTAATTACCGGTGGACCTGGGACTGGAAAGACAACGATTATTGAAGGATTAATCGAAAAAGGATTTACGTGTTATCCTGAAATTTCCCGTGAAGTAACCTTAGAGGCACAAAGGCAAGGGATAGATCAGTTGTTTTTAACAGAACCTTTGCTCTTTAGTCAAATGCTTTTAGATGGAAGATTAAAGCAGTATCAAAACGCTAGTCAAGAAGAAAATTCTCCTGTATTTATTGATAGAGGTGTGCCAGATATTTTAGCTTACATGCATTTTATAGGAGATACCTATCCGCAACATTTTGATGAAAGTTGTCATGAAAGCAAGTATAGTAAAGTTTTTGTTTTACCACCTTGGGAAGAAATTTATGTGAGTGACGAAGCACGTTATGAAAATTTCGAACAAGCAAAAATAATTTACGATCATCTCAAAGAAACATATGCTAAGTATGGTTATGAGCTTATCGAAGTGCCTGTTGGTACTGTTAGTGAGCGTATAGACTTTATTTTTACTCACCTTAAATAATTTGTAGTTAAAATTTAAATAGTCTTGCTTTAAATAAGTAAACTGTTTATTTTTAGACTTTAAATACTTTTGAATGCAACAAGCATTACAAATTCTAGAAAAATATTGGAACTATTCTTCTTTTAGACCTGTTCAGGATGAAATAATTCAATCGATATTAGATAAGAAAGATACATTTGGCTTAATGCCAACTGGTGGAGGGAAGTCATTATGTTTTCAAGTTCCAGGAATGGTCTTTGAAGGACTTTGTCTTGTAGTTTCACCATTAATTGCCTTAATGAAAGATCAGGTTGCACAATTGCAGACTAAAAACATTAAAGCTATTGCTTTAACTGGAGGGATTAAATCTGACGAAATAATACAATTATTAGACAACTGTCAATTTGGGAATTATAAATTTTTGTATCTATCACCAGAGCGACTGGAACAAGACTGGGTTTTAGAACGTATTAAAAGTTTACCAATAAGTATGATTGCTATTGACGAAGCTCACTGTGTTTCACAATGGGGGCATGATTTTAGGCCATCATATTTAAAAATTAAAAATTTAAAGACTCATTTTCCAAAAATCCCATTTGTAGCTTTAACAGCTTCAGCTACTCCTAGAGTTCAGGCAGATATAATTGATTTATTAGGATTAGAAAATCCAAGTTTTTTTTCGAAGTCTTTTGCTAGAAAAAATTTAGGTTATCATGTTATTAAATCAGAAGATAAATTGTTTAAGCTAAATCAAATTCTTAAAAAAAACCCTGAGCCGTCAATCATTTATGTTCGTAATAGAAAAAACTGTCATGTTTTTGCTCAAAAGCTTGCCGATTTTGGTTTTAAGACAACTTATTATCATGGAGGATTACCATTAAAAGAGAAAGAAAAAAACATGGACTCTTGGATGAGTGATAAAACTCCTGTAATGATTGCCACTAGCGCTTTTGGAATGGGTATAGATAAGCCAAATGTAAAAACGATTATTCATATTAATTTACCTGAAAATCTAGAAAGTTATTATCAAGAAGCGGGTAGAGCAGGTAGAAATGAAGAAAAGGCATTTGCTATTTTGATAAACTCACCATCTGATATAATTCAGGCTGAAAATCAATTTATTAATGTTTTGCCAGATGTTAAGTTTGTTAAAAATGTTTATATTAAACTTTGCAATTACTTTAGAATAGCATATGGTGAAGGGATCAATGAAGAATATCCTTTCGGTTTAAATCAATTTTGTATGCAATATGATTTTCCTGTGCTAAAAACTTTTAACGCGCTTCAGTTTTTGGATAGACAAGGAATAATTAATCTTACGCAGGAGTTTTCCGAAAAACTTCAGGTTCAATTTTTATTAGAATCTAAAGAAGTAATACGTTATATAAGCTTAAACCCTGAGGATGAACCAATAATTTCTACAATTTTAAGAAGCTATCCAGGTATTTTTGATCTTCAAATTAATATTAATTCGGCTTTTGTTGCAAAGAAATCCGGAACTTCAGAAGGTAAAGTTCTACATTTGCTTGAGAAACTTAAAAGTTTGAATATAATTGAATGTTTTTCTCAATTTAATGAATCTAAAATTGTTTTTTTAGAAGTGCGTGAAGATGAAAGGACAATTAATAGAGTTTCTAAACACCTAGAAAGCCAGAATTTGGTTAAAAAAGAACAAATGAAAGCTATGCTAGATTATGTTTCTAATGAGACTAACTGCAGAAGTCAATTATTGTTAAATTATTTTGGAGAAAAAAATAGTGAAGAATGTGGAGTTTGTTCCTATTGTCTTTCAAAAATGCGAAAGGTTATTCCTAAAGGAGATTTAAAAAGTGAGATAATTAAACTTCTAAGACAAAATGAAATGACTGTTAGAGAAATTGTTTCTTTACTAGGGATTGATGAAAAACAAGTTTTGGAAGTGATTAAGAGTTTATTGGAATATAATATAGTATCGATTAATAGTAGAAATCAGTTTACAATAGTAAAATAATGGAAAAATTAAGAATTGTTTTTATGGGTACTCCAGAATTTGCTGTGGGAATCCTAGATGCAATAGTAAAGGAAAATAAGCATGAGATTGTTGGGGTTATTACAGCAGTAGATAAACCCGCAGGACGTGGTCAAAAAATTAAATATTCAGCAGTAAAAGAATACGCAATTGAAAAAGGATTAAGGTTATTACAGCCATCAAACTTAAAAAGTGAAGATTTTTTACAAGAATTACAATCATTAAATGCTAATTTACAGGTTGTAGTTGCTTTTAGAATGCTTCCACAGGCTGTTTGGCAAATGCCTAAATACGGTACTTTTAATCTGCATGCTTCATTGTTACCTAATTATAGAGGTGCTGCACCTATAAATTGGGCTATTATAAATGGTGAGTCAAAAACAGGAGTTACAACTTTTTTTATAGACGATAAAATTGATACTGGGGCTATGATTCTTAGTAAAGAAGTTGCTATTGCAGAAAATGAAACAGCAGGAGTATTACACGATAAATTGATGGTTCTAGGATGCGATGCTGTTTTAGAAACTTTAGAAAAAATAAGTTTAGGATCTGTAACTACAACAATTCAGGAAGATACTCCAGAAATTAAAACAGCTTATAAACTAGATCGTGAGAATTGTAAAATTGATTTTAATCAAGGGATTGATCAAATTTATAATTTAATAAGAGGTCTAAGCCCTTATCCTGCAGCTTATTGTTTTTTTAAAGACGGAGATTTAGAGTGGAATGTTAAGATTTATGAAGTGACTAAAGAAGTCGTTAATCATGACTATGAATTAGGTTCAGTAATTTCAACAAAAAAAGAAATGAAAATAGCTGTTTCTGGAGGATTTATTCACTTAGTTGCGTTGCAATTTCCAGGAAAAAAGAAAATGTTAATCCATGAATTGCTTAATGGAATGACTTTTTCTAATCAAGCGAAAGTTTTTTAAACCCAGTAAAAACAAGCATTGGCAAATTTTTTATATAAAAAAGAGTTGTTTATCAACAAATTACTTGAGTTATTAACAAAAACAATAAAAAAACGCCTTAACTGTTGTATAGTAAGGAAATCCTATTAAATTTGTAGGTGTAAGTATTAATATTAACCAATCAATTAATAACAATTATGAACAAATCAGATTTAATCGATGCTATGGCTGCTCACGCAGGGATTACAAAAGCTGCTGCTAAATTAGCTTTAGAATCATTTTTAGAAAATGTTGAAGGTACTTTGAAAAAAGGTGGAAGAGTATCTTTAGTTGGATTTGGATCTTGGTCAGTATCTAAGAGAGCTGCAAGAGATGGAAGAAACCCTCAAACAGGAAAAACTATCAAAATTGCTGCTAAAAACGTAGTAAAATTCAAAGCTGGTGCTGAATTAGAAGGTGCAGTAAACAAATAATAGTTTGCATAAAGAAATAGAGCCACGCCCTGCGTGGCTTTTTTTTTGCTTTTTAACGATTTTATTTGGGAATTAGATAAATTAATTGTTAAATTTAAGTCTAATTCTTATTGTTATGATTTCTGTACGACCAAAAAAAGGGCACTTACTGGTAGCAGAACCATCTATTACAGGCGATTTGTCTTTTAATAGATCTGTGGTTTTGTTGGCAGATCATAACGAAGATGGTTCTGTTGGATTTATCCTTAACAAGCCACTTGGTTATACACTTCACGATTTAATTCCTGAAATTGACGCAACTTTCAAGATTTATAATGGCGGACCAATTGAGCAGGATAATCTTTATTTTATTCATAATGTACCTCAATTGATACCCGAGAGTATTGAAATTGCAGAAGGTATTTATTGGGGAGGTGATTTTGAACATGCTAAAAATCTTATTAATCAAGGTAAAATCGGTAGAACAAATGTTCGATTCTTTCTCGGTTACTCTGGATGGGATGCAGAGCAATTACAAAATGAGCTTGAATCTAACTCATGGATTATTTCTGAAAATGGTCTTAGAAATAAAATCATAGGTAAATCTGCTACTGATTTTTGGAAAGAAAAAATCATAGAACAGGGTGGTGAATATTTGATTTGGTCGAATGCTCCTGAAAACCCAATATACAACTAGTTTAAACGTATTTTTGCGTTTAATTTAGAAATTAGAGATTGAGATAAGTTAGTTTCAAATTCCTTTTTTCTGTATTTTGTTATGGGCTGAATTCCTTTAATTACGTTTGTAATAAATATTTCGTCTGCTTTTTGTAAATCGAAAGGAGAAATGCTGCTTTCGGTAAATGTAATACCGTCAATTGTTTTAGCTAAAGCAATGATTTGTTTTCTCATTATTCCATTAAGACAACCTTCATTAATAGGAGGGGTAATTAATGTTTTGTCTTTTAGCATAAAAATGTTGCCATTAAGTGCTTCTACAACATTTTTATCTTGATTAAGTAAAATACAATTGTCTAATGCGTTTTCTTTGGCATAAATACTGCCAGTAATTTGAACAATTTTGTTGGTGCTTTTTAGAGTTGAGATTAGCTGTTTTGCTACATAAAAGTCTTTGTAAATGTCAACCTCGTAAGTGCTGTTTTCGATTTCATATATTGGTTTGTCAATTTTTGAAACAGAAATAACATAATTTATTGTATTATTTTCTGGTAAATAAAGCCCTCCTTCTTTGCGATATACTGTTATTCTGGCTCTTGCAGACGCCTCTAATTGTTCTTTTTTTACCTCGTTTAATATCTCACTTTCAAAGAATTCCATGGTAAAGTTCATTGGGATCTCCATTCTTAATATTCGCATAGAAGACATTAATCTGAAATAGTGGTCTTCTAAAAAAAGGATTTTCCCGTCTAGAATTTTTACAGTTTCAAATAATGCGTCTCCGTATAGAAAGCCACGATTGTTAAGTAGTGAATTTGTCATAAAAAAATCCCGCTTTGTTCTTAGTGATAAAGCGGGGCAAATATAAGTCTTATAATTTTAAATATTAAACAGAACCAATGACATGTTTTAAATCAGAGATTTGATTTTCCCATAACATTTTTGCTTCTTCCATTTCGTCTTCTTCTGCATAATCAACAACCATTAGAGATACATCTTTAGTAATATCATCTACTAGTATTCTCATTTCAAAAAAGTATTCTGTGTCGTGATTTTGTTCGTCAACCCATTTAAATTTTACTTTCTCACCTGTTTTCTTTGAGTAAAGTCTTGCTTTTTCTTGAGAATCGTCCCAAATAAAAGTATAAAACTCACCTCTTGAGTTAACATTGTTTGCAAACCATTCTTGAAGTCCTGATGGAGTGGAAATGTATTGATAAAGTAATTGTGGCGATGAATGTATCGGGAATTCTAGTTCGTAACGTATTTTACTATCCATAGGTGTTAATTTTGGCGTAATATATATAATATAGGATAGAAAAAAAAATAATTTTTTAAATAAATATTTTTTTCAAAATATATTTGCAAGCTTTAAATATAGTGTTATATTTGCACCCGCATTGAGAGATGCAATACCAACAATGGCGAGGTAGCTCAGTTGGTTAGAGCGCAGGATTCATAACCCTGAGGTCACGGGTTCAACTCCCGTCCTCGCTACTAGGACTTAAAACCCTATCCCAACTAGGGTTTTAAAGTCTTGTTAAAAATACTTTCGAGACGTGTAGTTTACAAAACGACAATGTAAACGGCAATGTAACTACACACATCATGAAACAACTTCATTTTGGATGCACATGCACAGATGCGTGGGTGTCACCAGCTAACTGGAAAACTATCTCTGATAAAAAAGCATTATCAGTTCAATGGTATGTTCAATGTAATTTTTATGATCCTTTATTTAAAGAGAAATACCCTAAAGGTTTTCCTTTTAGAAAGAAGCTTAATAAATATAAAACTATAGAACAAAGAAAAATTGCTGCAGAATATTTTCTTCAGGAGATTCCAAATCTTTTTTTAGATAAGGGATATAATCCAATAACAAAAACTTTTATGATTGAACCGGAACCAGAAATTATTCCGGAAGATAAATCACTTACAGAAATTACTCCAGATACACCTTTTTTAATTGCTTTAGATTTAGCTCATAAAAGCGTTAAGGTTGCAGAAACTACTTATAATGATATTAAGTATATGTTGGATCGATTTAAACCAGCAGCTGAACAATTAAGATATGACGAATTGAAAATCTCAGAAGTACAGAGAAAACATATTCGATTTACCTTGGACCAATTAGAAAATACAGAAGAAAGTTTCTCAGCACACAAATTCAATAAATACAGAGGCTATTTATCCACATTATATAAGGAACTTATGGAATATGAAGCTGTAGAAAATGATATTGTTTTAGAAATAAAGAAAAGAGTTCATGAGACAAAAGTGCGTGAAGTACTCACTGAAGAACAAAGAAAATTAGTTAATGAGCATTTAAAAACAAACTTTCCTGATTTTTGGCGATTCACAATTTTATTCTTCCATTCTGGTGGTCGTATAAGTGAATTGTTAAATTTAAAAGTTGATGATATTTCTTTGGTCAATCAACGATATCGTGTTTTTATCAAAAAAGGAAAGCAATATAAATGGGTGGAAAGGGTAATTAAAGATGTGGCTATTGATATTTGGATAAAATCATTATATGGAGCAAAAAAAGGAGATTATTTATTTTCTAATGGATTGGTTCCTGGTCCTAAAACTATTCGAAGAGAACAAATTGATAGACGCTGGAGAACACATGTAAAGAAAAAATTAGGAGTTACTGCAGATTTTTATGCTTTAAAACACTTAAATTTGGATGAAACAGCCGCAATGCTTTCATTAAAAGATGCAGCAGCTATGGCAAATCATAAATCTACTGCAATGGTTGAAAAGCACTATGCTGTTGGAGAACAGGAGCGTCAATTTATGAGATTACAAACAGTAAATAACAATTTTGCATAATGAAGTGGTACGAAATAGTTTTGGCAATAATAGTTTGGTTAGCTGGATTGTTATTATATGGATATTGTAGAGAAAATAATCCTTTTAGCAATTACAATAGAAGTTGGAAAAAAAAGAAATAGCCTATTTTGGCTATAAACATTATTTATAGCCTTTAAGATGAATAAAAAGCGATCACTAACGATCGCTTTTTAGTTTCAAATTAATTACCTTATAAGATGTATTGTTTTTTAAAGGCATATCTGAATGAAAAACAATAATAAAATTTTCATATCCAGGAATCACTTTATATCCAAACATTTTAAATCCTTTTGTTTCATCATCATATTCAAAAGGATTTCTTTCAATTAAATTTGGGTTTTGATAACATATTTTCACAAAATAATCTGGTATTTGAATAAATAATTTTTCATCATAATTAAATTGCTCTATAACTTCATGAATTGATTTTCTTACTTGATAAAAAATATCATAAAACCATTCTTCTGGAAATTCTATTATTTTGTAATTATTCATTGCTTAATTGTTCTCTAAAATCACGATTCAATTCATAAGTCAAAAAGTAATAAAAGAATGTTGCTTTCATTGGTTTTGATAGATGTACTTTTCTTTTGTTTTCTGGATTTGCAAAAATCAAACTGAGATAATCTTTAGTAATTGCTAATTGCTTTACTAAATCATTTCTTTTGATACCAAATTCAATCATTTTTGCTTCAATCCATTCTTCAGTAATGTCATCAACTTGTAAAGAAAAGGCAACTGGTATTATTTTCTCTTTTGGGAAAATTTCCCTGGCTCTTTCATGTAATTGTTTTTGATTTAAAATAAAACCATTAACCAATTTAGTTTGAGTTATTTTTACAATATCTGACACTTCAATTTCAATTCCAACTTTTTTATAGTTGGAAATTGAAATGATTTGTTCTTTTGTTAAATTAGATGTTTTCATACTTTATTTTGTTTATTCACCCCAAAGCTTTCTTGCATCTTTTAATAAATCTTCAAATTTATTAACTTCTTTTTTTGCATAAGTTAAGGAATAAGAATGTGAACGTTCATATTTTCCTGATTTTAAACCCTCATGATATTCTTTGGCTTCTTCAAATTTATATTCATAAAATTCTATACTCTCAGGCATTGACAAATTTATATCATTTGCTTTTCGTTGCCAATATTCAGCTTTACTTTCATGCTGTTCGGCAATTTTGCTGTTTTCAATACATTTGCCCATTCGATTATGGTTTCGTTCTATTAATGCTCGATGTCTTTTTTCTGAATGGTGTCCAATTTTTATTGGTTCTGCTAAAACAAGAAAATCTTTTCCTTCCTGTGATGCTTCATAATATTCATCCGATTTTTTTTCTCTGGCCACTGCCCATTTTTGGTATCGTTCTGCTTTTTGTTTTGCATATTCTTGCATATTAAAACCATCTGCACGCACAATTGAGTAATAATAAAATCCATCTTTTTGAGCTACTAAATTGAAAACTACACATTCATTTTCTTTACCATATTTGGTTGTCAATGTAATAGTTTCACCTTTTTGATGTCTTTCTGGGCATTTTGCTACAAAAACATTTGCTGTATATTTTGCGTAAGTGTTCATAAGTGTATTTATTTTAATTTTTTAAGTTTTTTGTTAGTTAGTTCTACTCCTTCAGAAAAATACTTTATGTTTTCATCTGAATATTTAGCATTTTTTTTCTTTTGCTCTATCCAATGTTCAACAGCGTTTTCACAAGCAATTTTATAATTTTCTAAACCTTCTTTGTAATTGACTTCATTAATTGTAGCTTCTAAATTTGAGCCTTTAAATATTATTATATTCATAATTATAATGTTTAAAAAGCAAGGGTGAGAGCCTTTCGGCTCTCTATTTTATTTTTATTTCTTTTAAGTTTGTTAAGTCAAAGATTGCTATTTGTTCATTTTCAATTCCAAATTTCATTGCTTCTTTGAGTTCTGAATTTCTGAAAACTTTTACACTATCGAAGTAGAAAAGTCCGTTTTCACTATTTAACCACCCACCGACTATTTTTTGATGTTGTAAAGCGTGGTTAATGACATTCTGAAGTTGCTCTTTTCCAAAATGATTTTGGGTTTCTTTGTAAGCGACTATTAAACCAAATTTTAAAGGTTTCATTGTATCAATATTTATTGTGAAACCATCAGGATTGTTTTGTGAGTACTCCCAAACTCTTACTATTAAGTCATTCATTTTTGTAACTTTTTTTGTTAAACATTAATTTCAAAGAACCCTTGCTGTTAATTCTGATGTAAATATAAAACAAAAGTTTGTATTATACAAACTTTTAATAAAATATTTTTTCTAGCATAAAAAAAATGCGAAGCTATTCCTAACCTCGCATTACATAACCAAACAAAATTTATATAAGAACGTTTACTTTTTTATTCGAAATACTGTCATTTTAGCTCCTATCCAATGAGTTTTATTAGTATCATACCCATAACTGAAAGAATTGCCTTTTCTGTTCTCAAATTCAATATTTCCTTTAAAAATTGGTGAAGAAATTGGAAGCTGTGAACCTACTTCCAATCCTCCACGCAAAGCAAAGATTTGTTCTTTAGTTGGTATTTGTCTTTCTTTTATTGTATAGTCAGCTTTAATGCTTTCTACTGTTCCTCTTGAAACTCCAGAAACATCAATTTTTACTTTATCATCATCAAAGGTTTGAGAGAATTTATTTAATTGATTAGCTTTTTCAAACATCAACTTTTTAACACTGTCATTAGCTAAGTAATAGGCTCTTGATAATTGTTCATTTTCTTTCTCCAATTCAGCAATATAATCTTCATTTTCTAAAGTGGTCGAATTTGACCACTTATCATTTTCTGACTTGTTATTTTTGGACAATTTTTGTCCTTTTTTTAATTGTGGCGAATTCGCCATAATTGGAATATTGATTGGCTTAATAGCTTCAAATTTTCCTTTTTCCTCTTTAATTTTTGTCGTTGCAACTGAAGGCGATACATCACCAGTACATTTATGAATAAATAAGAAAGTCAAAAAAGCTAAAAAAAAGCCCATAAAAGTGTCTTTTAATCTTTTTAAACTTTGGTTGAATTCGTAGTTTATATCTTGATTTTCCATATTTTATTTATTCTTTTTTAAAGCAATTTTTATCTTCTTATCATAACTGTTTTTGTAATACATTGGACCGTTATAAGCTCTTGCAAATCCAACACAATCTTCTTCTCTCATTTCATCATCTAAATGAGAATTTATAATGTAGTTTACAAACAATTCTAATTGTGATTCTTCACCCTCAGACATTTTATTGATAAAACCTTGAAGTGATGCACAACCACATAATTTGTAATTGTTACCAAGGATTTGAAATAACCCCCAACTAGCCGATTTTAATGCTGCATCACGATCAATTTTAACAGCTTTATCTAATCTTTTGTGTTGCTCTGATATTTTACCATAAGGCTTAGTTCCCCATGTAGGATATAGAATATTATCATACTCTGAGCCAATCACTTGTTTTTTATCATTAAGTATTGGTTTACTATTCAAAACTTTCTGAGGATCTATCCCTTTATTTCTTAATTCCTTCCAAAAAATATGAGGTTCAAAAAGAATCTTTACTTCACCAGTAGCCAAAAAACCAGATCCTTGACTTTCAACTTCATAAATAGCTTTAACCATAGCAACACTACAACCTATTTTTTTAGCTGCATTTACGAATGACTGTTCAGTTATTTTATTCATCTTTTCCTTGTTTTACAGGATATAAATCATTCAAATCACCAGTCTTTTCAAAATTGTAAAGTCGCTCCATTATAAAACCTGGAGGAAATTGATTGTTTGATAAGATGTATAGATTTTTTAAAGCTTTAGAAGTAGGATATAATAAAGTAGAAACTTGAATAACAACTTTTAAACCGTCTCCTATTACATTGTCTCCAATAACTATTCTTAATTGCTCCAATAAAATATATGCAGCTATTAAAACAGCTATCATTAAAGAATTTCTTTTTATAAATAGTTCCCATGAAAAAGTATTCATTTTCAAATGAAAACGACAACCAATAACTATATTAAACAGAATAGCCACCATTACAAATGAAGCAAACTGATGATTGTTTTCAAACCAATAACTGACAGTATTTAATACATAAGCAACTGGAGCAAAAGCCGATATAATTGTGATGAAATATTTTACTTTTTCTATAAATGTTGGATGGTTGTCAGCGATTAATAGTACATCGCACAATATTTTTCGTATCATGGTTTTGATAGGTGTTAAAATTTGAATTATTTTCATGGCTTCATTTTTTAGTATTAAGTAGAGTTATTCATATATTATCGTTTATTGATTTTTTACAATGCTCTTTGTCTATTGTGTCCAAAATCCAGCACAATATTTTTCCAGTTTTAGTTAAATTTCCATCTCGTTGATTTTTACCAAGTGCACTAGATATTGTTTCATTTAATTTGCCAAAGGAATATCCATTTGGCTTTCTTAAAAACTTATTCCAGGATGCACGAAATTCACGATTTGCAAATATGTCTATTGATATAGCTGTACTCTTGAAATAACCTTTATTCCAAACAACAAAAAAGTTTATAATCGTCATTGGCAATAATAAAATATAAGCTGTTATGTAAAGAATTAAGCCCATATTATGCAATTACCCAATTTTGTGGATTTGTCATATATATACACTGATTTTGCTCATTAACAAAGTCTGTTTGAACATAATACAACAAAGCATAAGGACGAATTTGATTGTTTACTTCACTCTCTGTTCCCTGTATGTTATTTTGACTTATTATGTATTGTTTTAAAGAATCTCTTTGAGCATAAGAAAGAATTACTGTTTTTCGTCCTATTTCATACTTTGAATCATCCGGATTTATTATATAATCTCGAATTATGAAAATATATTGATTGTTGTTTATGTCATTCTCTTCAGAAAGAATTTCTATGAAAACAACTGCATATTTTCCACTTCTACTTAATGCTAATACTGGAATATTTGACTTTATCATAAACTTTTATATTTAATAGGCAAATTGCCAACCTGTTGATTTATATACATAAACTCCTTCAGTGCCGTCAGTTTGATACACGTGTAATCCAGTTCCTGGAGAAGAAATTGCAGTTCTTTGAGCTTGAGTCATTTTAGGATGTGGAATTGTTCCTTGTGTGGTGCTTTCTACTTCTAGCTTGGCTGATGAATGCGGAGTTTTCGTTCCAATACCAACAACACCTTCATAGTAATTTATGATATTGCCTATTTGATAATATCCAAACCCTGTTGTAGCTTCTATTCCATGAGCAATTTTTGTTAAACCAGTATATCCATTATCTGTATAAATTGGTTTTAATAAATGTCCTATCAAAACATCATTATTCTTACTAGCATGTAAAGTTTGATTTTGATAAGTTCCAATTTTCCCTGTTGGAGAAGAAGTTGTTTGTGAACCTACAAGGCTATTAATAACAAGACCAAGTGCAAATATATTTCCGAAATCAAGCCCTCCTGTGACAATAGAAATGTCCGTTTCTCCAATTGTAAGTCTTCCATATCTAGTACCTCCTCCATCAGGAGCAGCAACCATTTCATTGACCTTTAATACATATCTTGAGTTTGTTGATTTTAAACCATTTCCGTTAAGAAAATTAATATCAGTAATACCACTTAAGACACCAGAAATAGCTAAGCTACCATTCATTTTAAAACCACCTTGATCTGCATAAAAGTCTTTATTTCCTGATATGTTTGAGCCAGACCATCTAAGACGAGGGGAGTTTGCTTCTAAAGAAGAAGATCTAAATAAGTGAAATATAAATGAATCATCCACATATGCAGTTCTGTTATTTAAAAACTGTATAATATTATTGTGTGATAAATTCTGAATAGTTAAAGCACTACCTGTAGTAGAACTTTCACCAACAATTGTTTTGTTACCTCCAAAGGTTTGAGTTCCTGTAGAAACAATTCCAGCAACAGTTTCAGTTGCATTTCCCAATAAAGCACTTAAATCAGTTATTTGTTTTTGTATTTTACCAAAAGCCTGTAAAACTGTGTCAGTTGAAACAATTGCACCTCCAGTAGCAAATGAAATTCCTGTTAAAACAGTTGCTAGAACACGAGCAGTAGTAAAATATAAATTTGTAGAACCTTCTGCTAAAGCATCAGTGGTTGTAGCACCCACAGAATTGCCCTGAACCCATCCTTCCTCTGAATCCCAAATATATTCTAAAGCATTTGTTCCTGCTCCAGCATCTACAATTGCAGAATCACCATCATTTGATGTAGGATGTGCTGATTGAAGGTTTACAAGGGAGGTATATTTTCCTTTGAATCTATCATTGTAAACCCTATTAATGTTAATTAATTCTAACCTATTGCTATTATCACTAATACTATAAATTACAATTTCACCCGGTTGAACAATAAGATCTGTTTCAGTTGGATTATAAAATTGATGTGTTCCAGTTCCAGAAACACTTAAATGTTTAATTGTAAAAGGAATTGATTGAAAGTTTTTAAATACAACTTCTTTTCCATTATAAACTAAAAATTCTGGTTCAAAACTAAATGAATGAATTTCAGTTATTGCTCCAACAAATCTAAATGCGGAGTTTTCAAAACCAACATTTACTTCAGTTAAAACTCCTGTGTCAGTAATTTCTACTTCTGATTTTTCAAGTTTAGTTTGAAATTGTACTCCAATAAATGGATCCGTTGGACTTCCAATATCAGAATCAGAAACATTAACTTGCGTTACTAAAACATTATCTGGTGGAATATTTGGCCTAACAGCAATTGATGAAGTTTCAATTCCATTAATCAAAACAATTTGTCCTAAATTATTTGCAACTAAAATATCTATTCTGTTCATTCCTGTATCAGCCAATGATATAGGAATTGATGTTTCTGAAGATGTAGTATAGTTTACATTATCTATAACCCATGTTGCCCCTGCTGGTACTTTTATTTCACCACTAACAACTGTGATATTTCCAATGCTGAGTAATTGATTATAATTACCATTTGTAGCAGCTTGAATAATCTGAGAAATATCTAATCTTTGAGAAACACCATCAATTGAAGCATGTATCCTTGAATTTGGATTTAATGTAGTTTGTGGTGGTAATTCGTCAATTTTTTTCCCATTTGTTGTTATAGCATTAATTGCTGCATTAATTGATGCTAATTGTTGTGTTACAAATGTTTGAAAACTCATGAGTATTAATATTTTATCTCACAAATGTAGAAATAAAATACTTATTTAGAATGATTCTAAATAATAAAATAACATATTTTACAATAATCCTTTGTTTATCTTTGCTCTCATGGATTTTTTAATATTTATTTTTCAATTGTTTATTCTCTTTGCAGGAGGAGGGTGGCTTGTAGGAAAATTATTTGGTAGAATTTTATTTGGAAGTTCAAAAGAAAAGCCAAATTATATTGATAAATCTATACATCATCACCATCATCACCATACACATCACCATCAAAATATGACTGTGATTGATGAAGATACTCATAAAAAAGCTTTGGATAAGTTCAACTTAAATTAATAAGTCATGAGCAAAAAGAAAAATTACTACAATGTTCACAAGAACAAAAAACCAAATAAAAAGCTTCCAAAAGGATTACACCCTAAAGTGATTGAATGTATAAGACTTGCTACTGAAGTTGTAAATAAAGCCATCCGAAGAAGCCAAATGTTAGCCTATTTATCTTCTCAATCTATACCAAAATATAAATTAGGAAGTAATGGACCCAAAATTGTTTGTGATGTAATTACTGGAGAAGATAGAGAAGAATATTTTGTAAAAACAAATGGAGAAAAAATAAAAATTCCATCTCCAATAAATTTTGATAAATTTAATTCTGAAATTAAAAGAAGAGTTCATTTAGCATCTATCACTTCTGAAGAGCTTACTAAAGCAAACAATCAATTATTAGAATATTTCCAACAGAAAAATATTAAAGCCCCAAATTAAGGGGCTTTTTCGTGTGCAAAATTTATTTGCATTCGAGAATTAATACTTAACAAATCCAGAATCTGTTTCAATTAATCCAGGCACTTCTACTTCGTTACCGTCAAAATCAGTATTTGCACTAGTTTGGCTGTTATAAACGTTTCCAGTTTTAAGCATTGTTGCTGTTAAAACATATAAATTTGATTTTCCAAGAGGACCTTCAGTGTTAAAATTTCCATTTTTAACATAGCCAACACCATCAATTGTTACTATTTCATGTGACAGAGCTTGCATTAACTTTCTCCAGATCTCTTTTGTTACTGGTTCAAATTTAAAAATATCACTTTCAAAAAGATCAGCATTAAGTAAAATTGCATTACTATCTGTTTTATGAACTTCACTTTCTTCTTCAATGGCTCCATCAACTGAAATATAAGGAATTCTTATTTTATGTTTAATACCTGTACTGTAAAGTATATCGGTGTTAGTAGTATTGTAATAAGCTATTTCTTTGACATCTTCATGTTTTACTTTACACCAAATCAATTCTGATAAATGTGTGAGAGTTACAAAGTGAGGATCTGTTGCTATTATCTTAACTCTAAAATATTCGTCAATATATGCATTCATATCTATAGTAAATTCATAAACTTCATAGTTAAATCTATTATAAATAGAACCGGCTATGATGTTTACTTCAGGACCTGTGTATGTATTTGTAAATACAATTACATCTGCATTTTTAGATTCATCAAATACTACATCTTCAATTAAATACCAAACTAAACCAATTGAAATATAATTCCCGATAACTGCCCATTCAGGTAACAATCCATTTAAGGTGTATGGTCCTGTAATTGCATTTGTATCATAGTCATAAACATTACCAGAAATAAAATACACTCCAGTTTTTCCACCACCTAAATCGTATTTTCTAGCATCACGTTTGTTTTTTATTCCAATGTTACTCGTTTTTTTTACAACTGGTACATTGATTTCTGTCAAATCTTCTTTTATAATTTTAGCTTCATTCAATTCATAATTTGATTTGAATTGTGTTGTGATAATATCAGCACTTTGAAATTGTTGAATTTCTTGAAATGGTTCTAAAACATCAACTTCACAACTTAACGTATTTTCATCATTTTTATAATTAGCACTGTCTCCCCAAGTTATTCTATTAGCAAAACGAAAACTATTCGATTTACTTATATAAAAAGATGGTGTATATACACCAAATTCATTGATTGTAAAATCTTTTGTAAAAGAACATCCATATTGATCTCGAACATATAAATTGTAATCTCCTTGAACCAATCCACTAAAAAGATTTGAAGTTTGCCAAGTAGAATTATCAAGAGAATATTCCAAATTTAAACCATCAGAATTTATATTCTCAACAACTACTGTCGCTCCATTAGGAGAGTTATTGATTTGTAATGTAAAATTTGAAGCATTCAATAGGGGTGGAGTCTCAACTAATTCATTTATTGTATCTCCTGTTGCATTTTCCAATTTTAAGCCAAAAATTTGACTTCTCAATACTGTGATTGTGAAAGGATTATTTGTGTTTGGATCTATTAATACAGGTTCTAAAACTTTAGTCGCTAATTCATTTGTTGTAACAGTCATGTCAATATTTGAACATGGATTGCTAGCCGCTTGAGAAAAAGTAATAGAACTTATTGAAAAAGCTGTTGATGTACCATTAGTGATACTGAATAAAATACTTGGATCATGGGAAGAACCAGGAGCAGTTTCATAAAATTCCGTTATACTGTATTGATTTGTAGCAACAATTCTAACAACATTTGCAGAAGGTCTTGTTACAATATACATTCCTCCACTATCTAGATTAAATGCAGTTACAAAATTTATTGCAGCTCTTTCTCCAGGAATAATTGTTGGAGTTCCTGCTGTAACTTGATATGCAGCACTTCTTAAAGTTACCCAATTAAAAAACAATGTGTAACCTACTGGAACACCCCAATCTCCTCCATCATTAATAACATTGAAACTCAATACAGCACCTGGAGATAAATCTTCAGTAAACGTAATTTCCATAACTGATGCACTCATATCTTCTATCTATTAGCTTTTAATAATTTCCACTGTCCTTTTCCGTTTGGTTTTAAATTGAAAAGGAAGCCTCTCTCTAACTCATTTTTTTCATTAATAAATTCTACTGTTCCATAAAAATTTGGAATCTCTTTACCCAGAATTTTAGTTGAACCTTCAACCATTTGCATTACATCAAAAGTGCATTCATGTTCAAATTCTATTTCTTCAGGAAGAAATAAAGCTGTTTGTAATTCTGAATTTATGATATCTTGATTTTCTGCATATTCGTTGCCACCAATCAGTTTTGTTTTTAAATTACTATTAGCGGTTGAACTACCATATCTTACATAATCAGACATATAAGTTTTAAATCCACCAGAGAACCACCATGTATGACGTAAAAAGCAATTAAATGGTGAAAACCTTAAATTAGTTGCAGTTTCTGGAGAAAAAACTCCTTTTGGCTCTTGTGAAAAATCATCTTGCCATTTACGTTGCTGGAAAATATTACTTATTCCTCTTTTTACATCAAGTAAAAAATTCAAATTATCATATCTAGTATCCTCAGTATCATTCAAATATTTTTGTTTTCTTCTTGCAAATTCAATTGCATATACTGCAGCAACATATTTTGAAAGAGCACTATAAGTTTTTGTTATTCTACTTATAACAGTTGAGAAATTTGTTTTAGCATTATATTCATCTAGTCCACATGCTTCTTCATAGTCAACTGGAAATTCATAGCCGAATTCTAAAGCTGAATAATACTTATCAGTTGCAACAGATCTTTTTACATTTTTTACTTGGTTAGGTAGTTTTATTAAAACATTTCTATTATAGAAATATCTTTTATCTTCAATTCTAATTCTCTCACCTTTTCCGATTTTTTCAATACCTAATCCGACATTCCAAACAGCTGATAACGAACTAATATAATCCTTGAAAGATGTTGTCATTGGCTTGAACATATTCTCAATTTTTGGAGGTCCTTCTGATGGTAATGGCAATTTATCAAAGCCTCTAACCCAGAAACCATGTGTAATTGCAGTTAAAGCTCCTTTGCCATCATCTGTATAACCAATATCAGTTCTACCTAAAAACTCAGAATACAATCCTTTCTCTTCATTTGTAGCAATTCTGATTAAACGCTCACCTAATTCGTGAGCCAAAACGGCTTTAGTTGTTGTTTTTTCAAAAAAACTATCTTCATCAACAAACAAATTTCCTTTCATTTCAGTAAAATCTACTCTGAAATGTCTGTTTGAACCAGAAGACAAATCTGCTTCTATGTAGAATTCCAAAGCCAAACTTTCTCCTTCTAATAGAGTGATGTTTTTATCAAAATTCAACTCTCTTAGATTATTATGAGTTTGTACAATTTGACCAAATGAAGATCCTGGCAAACTTTGAGAAGAAAATAAATAATCTCTTGATTTCAAATTATAAGCAACACCATCTTTATATGTTGTTAAACACACAGATATAATGGCCCAATCAAAATCCCAAGCTGTAACAACAGGTTTAAACTGTATTTTTTCTCCCTTAATTTTAACATGCCTAACTCTGTCAGATACAGCAAAAAACATAATTCCTGTTTCACCAGCATTAGAACTTCCCTCACTACCATAAATTGTATTTTGGGCATTCTCATGTGATTTATTAATCAGCTTTAAAGGAAATCCGGTTGTTACTCGACGAGTATTTCCTGCATCTGATTGAACATCAAGAGTTACTAAACTTGTACCTTTATCTTTCTCATATTTTGTTTTAAGAAAAATTCTTCTCCCAGATAATTCAACACTAATAGGGTTTAATTCAGGAATGATTTGACCATCCATTGTAGTTAATCGATCAACCTCTACTTGATTACTTTCTCTGGATTTTAATAATTGTTCAAGACCACCTGAATTAAACTTTACAGCTACTTGATTATTCTCTCTTTGCCAAGTTGATAAATCAAGAAAACCAGAATAAGTAAAAGTCCATTCATCGGTTATTGGATGTTTTTGCTCTCTTAATAATTCTATTTGCTCATTGATACCATATACATCTTTAACAAATTGTATATAGTCAGCTCCTGAGTGAATGAATTTAAGTGAATTAGAAAACTTGGCCATGATGCCATGATATTCTTCATGTCTTGCTAATTCTTTTTCATCAGTTTGCCAACCTATAGGCTCTGTAACTATAAGAGAACCCATATTTTTGTTCTTCAGAATATATCTGACACGATCATTATATGTTGGATTAATGCTTCCCATAGTTAATTCCAATTAGTGTTTTTTGAAGCCCAAATTTTATGAGGGATATCAACTTTGTTTTCAATATAAATTGGTCTTTGTTTTTCTACTGCCTTAGTGTTTTTCTTTAATTCATCAACAATTTCTTTTCCATAGGCTTTTTCAAAACTTTGTGTTGCTTGAAAATGTGAAAGCTTTCGGCCTTCCATATCAATACTAGCCATCATAGCAGCTCTTTGTAATCTATTGTAATCCTCAACTGAACTATGGACTTTATCACCTTTTTCCAAATAGGTTAGAGTAGTGGTTGAAGGAGTAACAAATGCACGACCGTCTCTTTTTTCAATAACCTCAGCGCGTCCACCATCACCAACGTATGCAAACTCAGCTGGACCACCTTTTCTACCACCTTTATATTTTGGTATCGGGGTAGCAACAATTGCAGCCAATTGTACTGCTGCTACTGCTGCAGTAATAATTGCTAATGCTAAACCAACACCTGGTCCTGCAGATAAAGCGGCTGTAACTGCTTTGGCGGTATTGATACCCGCATCAGTTATTGCTAAAGCTTTATTGAAAACAGCTTGTTTATGTTGTTCTTTACGTTTTTTATTCTCTAACTCTTCACGTTTTTTCTCAGATTCTTTTTGAATTAAATCTTTTTGACGTTGATCATTTCCAGCAAACTCTAATTGTTTATCATATTTACTTTGTTCAGCCGCAATCTCTTGGTCTATTTGAGAAATTCTTGCATCAAAAATTGAATTGGCCAAATCTTGAAGAGCATTCGATAATTGAGTAGAAGCTTCTTCAATTTTTTTGAAATTCTCTTGTTCAAAAAACAATCTCTTTTCTGAATTTGAGTTGAAAAGGTTTAAATCTTCTTCAGAAAGCAAACGCTTTGCTTGAGATAATTGATTTTCAATTTCTTTTCTTTTCTCTGCCGAAATTCTTTCGCTTTCTGGTAAAGCATCTTGAGCTTTTAATAAATCCTCAATTGCTTTAATTTGAGTTTCTAAAGCCTGTTTTGCATAAAGTTTTTTTATCTCGAATACTTGACGCTCATGTTCTTCAGTAGCATCTTTAATCAATTTGTTTTCCTGATCAACTAATAAATGTCTGTTAAGAATTCCTTCACGAACAGCATTGAATTTTCCATTCTCAAATGCTATTGCGTTATTTAGCTCAGTATTTTGAGATTGTACCTCAGCATCTATTTTTTTCTTTAATGCTTCTACATCAAAATCAATAAGTTTTTGAGTGTTTTCTTTACGCTTTCTTTCAATATCGTCGCGTTTGGCTTGTAATTGTTCAAGCACTAGAATTTCATCATTTGATAATTTTACCTTAGTAGCTAATGCTTTTTTATCAGCTTCAGTTCCGGTAATTAATGTTTGAATTTGCTTGTCAGTTAAATCGCGAACTTTATCATCATATCTGCTTATTTCTTTCAATTTTTGAGCAGTAGCATTTTCAGCCAAAGCAATATCCAATTGATTCACCATTAAGTATGATTCAATTCTTTCATCACTTTTTTTCTTTTCATCGTCAACAATTTCTTGAGTCAAATCCCTAGCACGTTGAAGTCTAAATTGATTTAATTCAAATTCATCTTTATCTCGATCTTTAAGAAATTTTAAATAATCCTCACGTAATTTTTTAAGTCTCGCTTTCTCTTTTGCATCTAATTCCGCTTTGGTTTCAGCATCTTTAATTGATTTTTGTTGATTTAATGCTTCTAATTCATCCAGATAGGATTTATTCTCTTTAAGAAGTTGATTATTAGAAACAATCAATGCGTTTTTACTTCTCTGAGTTGCTTCTTTAAATGTCAAATATTCATTTTCAGCTTTTTGAGCATTAAGTTGTGCTCCATAATGAGTACTTGCAGCAGCTGCTTTATCTGCTTTTTCAAATTCTTCTCTTAGAATTTTTAATTTAGCATCTGAATTTTTACGAATCTGATTTAACAACTTTGTATTTGATTCAATCTGAGCATTATTAAAATCAATATCAATCTCTAAAACTTTCTTTTTAGAATCAATTTCTTGTTGGTCCAATTGAACACTTGCTCCGGATCTAGCTCTTTTAATTGCAAACTCTTCCTCAATCTGTTTCATTTGTTGGTCATGGAATGCTTTATTTGCTTTAGCAGTCAACGAAGCTTGTTTTTGTTGCTCTTTCAATACTGCATTAACTCTGGCTTGAGATTCTTCAGTAGCAGTTAATGAGTCATTAAACGCAATGTAAGCTGCAACAACAGCAGTAAGTAATCCAAGAATTACACCCCAAGGAGTTGCTTTTGTAGCTACATTTAAAGCTTTAGTTGCAACAGCTGCTTCTTCAGCCGCTAATGCTTGAGCTTTCATTGCTGCAGTACCAAGACCAGTATAAGTTGTGAAAGCTATTTGAGCTGCAGTAGAAGCTTCCTGAAGTGCTTTGTAAACAGAAATAGTGAAGTTTACAGCTTTCATTGTAGCTAAATATGTAAGAAATACAGACCCTACTTTAACAACTAAATCCAATATTTTTTCGAAATTATTAGCTAGAAAAAACAATACTCTTGTAAAAGAACTCGTAGTTGAGTTTGATTCAGATAATTTCAAAATATAAGAATCCCATGAACCTAATATTTTTTGAATTGCAAAATTCATTGTATTAGTTCTTTCTTCTGCTTGTTTGGCACCAACACCATTTTCTCCTAACTGAAGATTAAGTTCTTTTAATCTTTCAGTGTGTTCCAGGATATTAATAGCTGCTACAGAGTTTTCTTTTCCAAAAACATTTACTACTGAAGCATTGTTTTTCAATAATGGTTTTAAAGCCTCCAATTTCTTTTCTAATGGGATAGATTTATCCTTCAAGAACTCTAATGAAATTCCTAACTTTTTAAACTCTTTTTGTGCTTCTTTTGGTAAAGCATCAGGAGCACTAATGTTTAATAATACATTACGTAAAGCAGTACCCGCTTCTGCTCCTTTAAGTCCATTCTCTGCTAATAACTCGATTAAAGCTGTACTTTGTTTGATATCAATGTTTGAAGACCTTGCAACAGCTCCAAATTTCAATAAGGCATCTGTTATTTCTGGAATCTCAGCAGAACCGAATTTCGCTCCAGCTGCCAAGGCATCAACAAATTTTGCTGCTTCTTCTGCAGGAGCACCAAATTGATTTAACGCATCAGTCAATCTAGTTGCTGCGTCTGGTAATTCTAAACCAGAAGCCTGAGATAAAGTAATAACAGCTTCTGTTACTTTATTCAAATCTTCTACATTTGAAAGCAATTCAGGTTTTGCTGACGCAATTAACTTGTAAGCTTCAACAACATTTTTTGCTCCACCTTTTACTTCAACACCTAATTCAATAGCTTTCTTTTTAAGAAAATCTAAATCTTCTCCAGATGCTCCGGTAATTGCTTTTAAGTCTGCAATGGATTGATCAAATTGTCTAATGGTATCAAAAGCTCCTTTCAACACAGTCACAAAAGCACCTATTCCAGCAGTTAATCCAAAGGCCGCAATAAGATCTTTAAGACTATCTTTTAGTTTTCCAATTTGAGGGTAATTACCCACGTTTTTTGTAAAGTCACCTACAGCTTTATCGGCTTGTTTTACCTTGGCATCAAGTCTGTCAAATTCTACTTGTGCCTTTTTTATTTCGGCAGTAGAAGCTCCTTCAGTTGCGATTAAATCTCGCAACGTATTTTTAGCATCTGTTCTCTGTTTGTTTAGCTTTTGGTAAGCACTAATTAATCCTAGCTTCTCAAGAGTAGCTTGCTTTAATGCTCTATTGTTTATTTCGTTTTGAACACGTTCTTCAATTGTTAATGGTATGATTTGCTTTTTAGCAGCTTCTTCTTTTTTCTTGATATCTAACTCTAACTTTTGAGTGCGTAAGCTTTCTTGACGTGTTTTTTCTAATCCTTTTTCCGCTTCATTTTGTTCTCTAATACTTAGGATTGCTTTAAGATTAGCTAATCTTATTTCCTCTTTGGCTTTTAGGTATGCTGAATTATCATAGGCATTTTTGATGCTTTTCATAGCACCACCTACTTCTAATATACTTGAGACGAATTCTTTGTTTTTATCTACGGCAATCTGTAAATTTTTTGCATATACAGGACCAAACTCCAAAACTTCATCTTCGATAACATCTTTTTTTGTGATTACTCCACCTTTATTTACTGCCATTGGATTTATTGTTTTTTCGTTCCTGTTCTTCTTTTTCGAAAACTTTCATTTTAGCATGAACTTGCTTTCTCATTCCTTTAAATTTGTTATAGGTGACCTCATTAAAGTCTCCTATGTCGAAACCAAGAATTGCGCAATAACCAGCCATGATATCATCAATATTGAATTCATTATTCTCATTTGGTTTTGGTAATTGTTTTTTTAATAGACTTACTTTAAAAACCAATCCTTTTGCTTCTCTTTCAATTCTATCAATATCATCGTAATATGTTTGGGTGTCTGTGTTTCTTAGCTTATATCCATAACCTTGTAATAGCTCAACCAATTCATCATGCCAATCAAATCTTAATGCAACACAAGCCATTAATACTTGAGAGTATTGTGTCTCCAGGTAATCTATTTCCTTTGATAACCGGAATACTTTTTTTGATTCTGTTGATTCGTTTGGATCCTCATTATCTTCATGCTCTTTTTTCAACATTTCCCAGATTTCAGCTAATTTTTTTTCATCAACATCATCTGTTGGCGTTTTGGAAGACACTAATAATTTGATATTGCCTGTATCAGCAATTTTTAAGAATGTCTTATAAGGGATAATATCAAGAGAATCGTAAATCATATATCAAGTTTGTTGCGTAGGTTTTGAATAAAAAAAGGAAGCAATCGTGTTCTGATTACTTCCTTTAAGTTTTTATCAGACAATCCAAATAGTTCATCAGACAACCAATTATCACTTTCCAGTATATCATGAGTTTTAGGGTCTTTTGAAAAAATTCTTAGAGCACCTTCTTCAGTATCAATTTCTAGATAAAAACCTTTAAGCCATTTTCCTGTGCTTTCACCATCAAATGGTTCTCCTTGTTTTTTCTTACCATCAGTGATTACTTCGGTCCAGTATGAGTAAAAACCAATTGGATTTCCAAAAATGTCTTTACTATCTTCTTTGATTTGTTTTCTGTTTCTGTCTAAAAACTCTTTTTCAATACTTTTAATGAATCTGAACAGGTCATTAAGCTGACTTTTGGGAGTCAATTTCTTTGCTTTCACTAACTGTTGCTGAAACGTTGCCATTGCCTGATGTAGCTATTTTGTAAGCTTTTTTAAGTTCTGCTTCTCTCTGTGCGCTTGGGATTGCATTAAAGACGTGTGTTGAAGCAAAATCGTCTTTAAATTCCGCGAAGGTCTTGTTATAGCCCTCCGCGAAAGTTATTCCCCCATAGGTCTTTTTCATTACGTTACAGTAATTTTAAGAGGCTCTGGTGATTCATAAGAAATACCAGTTTGAGTTACCACTCCATTAAGTCCTACAGTAAAGTTTGAAGCGAAGCTTGTTCCGGTAAGTGTGTAAATACCATCAGCATCTGCTGAAACAAAAGAGACAGTTTGAACCGCTCCAGCAAGATTTTTAACAACTAAGTCGCCATCTTCTAGAGAAGTTAAATTTTCTCCTCCACCAGCACATCCTTCTTGAACTTTTACTTTGATTACTGTAGCTGAAGCTGAAACCTGTACAATATTCACATCGAAGATTCCGAAAATATCAGTCGCTCCCCATCCATCAGGACGTAGAATAGCACCATTATCTTCAAGTTGATTGTGATCTTTATAGTTAACTGTAACTAATGTACTAGGTGGACGATCTGCAGTCGCATCTAAACGTTTTCCAACATTTAATACAACATCTTGACCTTTGATTGTTCCATCATCATTGATTACACCTTTGATAGCGCCATCTTCTGTGAATTCAAACAATTGCATTTCTTTACCGTGGTAAGACTTTAATGCTACATGTGAGCATAAACCTAAAAAGCTTGAAAAAGTTGATACCTTTTTTCCTGAAGCTGTACGGTATTGTCTTGTTCTTCCCTCGAAAAATGTGTCTTCTGTATTTGCAGAAGCTAATTCTTCAACATCATAAAGAGGGATTATTTTCTTTTCTGCAATAGCTGTATCCCAATTGGTTTTATCTTTTGCTGCAGTAGCTGAGGCAAACGTAAATCCTGGAATAGCTAATGCAGGTTTTATAAACAAGCCTTCAAGGCATTGTTCTTTTGCTCCTGTGTTTTTGCTTTCGCCACCTGAACCTTTACATTCTTGGTAAACTGACATTATGGTTTATTGCCCTCTATAGGCTACATAATTTTTTTAAACAATTTGTGTTTGCAATTAATTCCATTTCAACAATTAAAGCATCCCAAACATCATAGGAAATCGTTTTCCCGTCTTTTCCTTTTTTAACACTAAAATTTCCTTTTTGAGAATACTCTATTGAATTTTCAGCAATCTTTAATCCTGAAAGTTTCAATTGATTTATAAAATCATTTCCTGCTTTATAAAGTATTTCAAAATTTGGAACTCTTTTTTCACTTATAATTTCTATTTTGGAATTATAAGCAATGTAAAATGCAACTTTATCAAACTTCCATCCTGGAATATTTTTTTTAGCTTTCCATCCTTCAACCAGCCAGATTAAAGGATATTTTTTTGAGCCTGTTATTCCTAATGATTTATTTATTTGCTTTTTGTTCATATACTCAATCCATTGATGTAATGCCGCTTCACTCCCCCAGCTATAAGCAACTGGTTCATTTTCATGGATTACTTTTGTGGCAACCTGAATTAAAGCTGTATCTAAACTAAACATCATAATAAGTCATTGTTTTTAAACAGATAGTTTGAGCATTCTCAAATTCTGTTTCATGTTCTTTTAAAAACTGATTTAATGATACTCGAGTGTTAGGATAACCATAATCGATTTCTTGAACTAATTTGTTCCATGCATCGACTCTTTTGTTTGCTGTTGATTCTTGTGTAGAATTTTGAGCCGTTCCTTTGCCTTCTCCTACACCAAAATTCATTGTTCTTTTACCTAGAGACCAATGAAAAAAGATGTATGAAGCCATTACTGTTTCGTAAATATCCTTATCAGTAATAGTGGCTACTTTTCTAACTAAACCATCCCATTTATGTTTCTTACATGAACTAGAATGAAAACCACAACTGCATCCTGTATCAACATCTGATGCAGTATAGGTTCTACCATTTAACAACCAACCCCATTTCTCAGTTGCAGTATTTTTCAGTTTATAATAATTATCGTCTCCTTCTTCTACATTATCCATTAAATCTGAATATAGGCACTCACCTAAAACCATTCTCAGAAATTCTTCTTCATATTTTTTGATATGAAGAACTAACTCAATATTGTTGTTTTGATCGTCAACATCGAGATTGGCTATTTGGTAACTACCGTATGTAAAGTTTGAGACTCTAGTAAACATGAATTACAGTTTTTTGATAACTTTTTTCTCTTCATATATAGCAAGAGCTACATCTGAAACTTCTTGTCTATGACCTTTTTTGAAGAAGCCAAAATCTTGAGTAAATTCAACCATTGTTTTATTGGTTAAATTAACAGTCACAGCAGAACCACCTTTTCTAATGTTCTCTAATGATTCATCAGCTTTTTTCTCCATGAAGTTTTTTACAACTCCTGCACTTGAATTAGCATTTTTATTAGCTGCATCATTTGCCTTTTTCTCAGCATTGTAAGCTTTTAACTCTTCTGGACTTAATGCTGCAATTTCCTCTTTCGTTTTTTCTACAAACATGATTTCTATTTTTATTGATTGTTTTTATTAGCCTGCCCAAATAATGAGCAGGCGTTTTTAAATTTCAAAAATTACTGAGATTACGGAGTTGCAGTAATCAAAGTTTTCACGTTTGTGAAAGTATCTTTAACCAATCCGATTTTTGTAGCATCAGGAATGATTACAGCAAAGAATTTCTCCAATACGTGTGTTCTGATGTTTCTTGAAAGTCCTGTTGCTGCATTTGTTGCAACTGCATCAGTACGTCCATCAGTTTCCATGTACATAAGAATTGAATCCACCCCAACTTTTACAGTAGAGAAGATATCTCCAGTAACAAACTCGTCAACTCCTAATTTTGGATCCTTGATGATTGGAATATAAACACCGCCCCAGTCTAAACCATTTTGAAGAATATTAACAGATTGCCCGTTTTGAAGTGTATAAACACCATCAGCAGTTTTTTCCTGTTTCATATTTCTCCAAGCAATTGGATTCATCATAAATGCTGTTACATTGAAACCTAAGTTTTCAATTGTAGCAATTACAGCTCCCATTGCATCATAGTTGTTTGGATTAGTGTTGATAGCTAAAGCAGCATCTGGAGTGAAGGCACTCGCACCAGCTTTAACAGCATCAAGAACAACATTTGGTAATTTGTCATTAACCAATTCTCCAAACTTCTGAATCATACGATTAACTAAAGCAGGGAAGAATCTTCTTAATTTTGTAGTTGTAAACCACATTACAGCAACTGCTTCAGCAGATTTCTCTTGAGTTACAAAAGATTCTTTCACAATTGGTTTCAATTTACATTCAGTTGTGATTTCTGCAGTACCTGTTACAGTTTCATTAATCACAATAAGTGTAGCTGAATCCATTGGTTGAACATCAACTAAATCAAGGATTTTAGAAGCAGGACTTCTGTAACCAAAATAACCTAATAATTTACCCATAAGAGTTTTTACACCAGCTCCAACTACTCCTGTAGAACCAGCTGCAGGAAAATCAGTACTGTTAATTGTATCAACTGACATTACATCAGTAGAAGCAATAGCTTTTGATGTATCAATTGAGAAACCTTCTTTTACTGTGTGAGCTTCACCAGAAACAGCAGCTTCATATTTTTCTTTGAAAATATTTTCAAGAGATTCCATTTTTGTTTCTGACGTCTCTTTAGACATTTCAACAATTTTTTTCCCTTGAGTTTCAACTGTTTCTTTTAGAGTTTCAATTTCTTTTGATTGCTCTTCAGATTTTTTAGCAAATTCTTTATTTGCTTCTTCAACAGCTGTTTTTGCTGCAGCTTCAGCGGCTTTTTTAGCTTCATTTGCTTCGTGCTCTCTTTTTTCAGTAGCATATTGGTCGCGTTCCGCTTCCGACATAGCTTTTAATTCTGATTCGTTTTTGTACTTAAACATGTTAAATTAGATTTACATTAATAAATTCGTTTTTTTTCTCTTCATGAGTGCTTGTCGGCGGCTCATTCTTGTCAAGTGATTCATCGGCTTGACCATTGCCAAGTGATTTGTCGGCTTGTATTTCAACACTTTGAGTGGGTGTGATAGGGTTACTTCCTTTCGGAATAGCAGAAAACTCCATTAATCGGGCCTCTTTAACTGCCCAGAAATATCCTACTTCATCTACATCATCTTTATTGGCAATTACTGGATAGTATTTATCCCAATTTTCTTTGTATTCTTTCATCCATTCAACCTCAGAGTTGGCACAGTAGAAAATCTCTCCTACATAGCGCATCCCTACAGAGTGATTTTTTACCCAACCATTTGCATATTGATTGTACATGAAAAGATTTCTTACTGGATCAATTATTGATACATGCTGTAATGCTTGTGTTTTACCTTCAAAATCAAATCCTAAATCTTTGAAAGTTGTTTTAAGAATTTTAGTTTTACAATCTTCAGCAATGATGTTTGCAAAACCATTCTTGTGCTCCTGAAGGTGATCAAATCCTTTTTTGTTGTCTGATACTGTTTTGTTCCAAATATTATCTAAATGAACATCACGGTGAGAATCAAAGTAATTTGTAGTATTTGAAATTACAGTTACTACAAGATTTGGTAAGTTCTCCTCTTTGGTATAATCAATTGATTTGTCAGTTTGATTGAATGACTTTATTGTGATGTTGTTTAGTGATTTCAACACTTCATCAGTCACACCATCAACGGTTACCTGAACACCATATCCATCAGCATGTTTTAGAATCGATTTTTTAGCCTCAATAATTTCAGGAAGCTTTTTCGATAATGCTTCAAACATTTCTTCTTTTGTTGTGAAGCTTTTGTCTAGTTCTTTACAGTAAATCATTTTCGTACTATTTTATCGTTTCCAATTGTTTTTATCTTTTCCTCTATTGCTTTTTTGACCTGAGGATCTTGTGATTGATCAGCTATTTTTTGCAACTTTTCAATACTTGTTCTCGAATTTTCATCTATCTGTTTCATGTCAAAATGTTTTTGCCTACTAGAATTTCTTTATATTCTTTGTCAGTTATAATCTTCTTGTCGAAAAGAACTCCATATTGTTCAATAGTTTTTCCATTTGTATTTTGAATTCTTTCCTGGATTATTGACATAGAGTTCAAATGATTATAATTCACATCAACAGGCTTTTTGTTAGGGAATTCAGAATTAAGAGTATTGATTAGATTTTCAGCAAGTGGAAGTACTTCGCTTTCAACAAGACTTACCTCTGCAACTTGTTTATTCTCAAATGTTGCATCTTTTCCATACGGACTTAATTCAACTGGAAAGTTATAAGCATCATAAACAGCAAGAATGTCTGTTTCAACGATCTCGTAGAATTTTACAGTATTTAGTTCAGATGAAAGATTTTTAGCATCTAGGCCCTTAGAAGAAACAATGATTCTGTTTTGTATACCTCGCGTATTGAAACGATCCTCCATTTCCTCCTTTTGTGTTTTTATTCCACCACCTAAAGTTGGAACAGGAGCATTAAGACCTTCATCTATATTATTTGAATTTGCTGATACCTTTGGAGATACAATTGTAGTTCCTGAATTTTCAATTTGAATACCCTTTGCAACTTGGGCATCCATAATATTATTGATTTGAGAACGTAAAGGTGTAATTCTTGAATACCCTTTTTTGGTATTATTCTTTCTAACACTATCATAAAAGAAAATAAGATCAATAAAATTGATTGTTTCTGATTTTCCGTCTATTTCTGTTGTAACTGTGGTGGTACCAATATCCGTTTTATCAGGATTTAAGTTTATCCACTCCATTGTTTTGAAGTTGCCGTATGACTTATATTTTTTCCAAATGATAGTATACCCAGACGATAAAATAAAGATTGCGAATTCTTTCATGAATTCTTCTTTCGATTGTGTATCGTTTGGATTATTTAACTTATCAAGAAGTTCATTATTTTCAGTTTCGCTATTGAATTGACCACTAGAAAACTTACTTGCAATTTTGTTGAAAACACTATTTAGTACAAAATTTTGTTCTTGAAGTTTTACAAATTTTGTCGATTCAGGATAAAATGTTTTCTTTTCACCACTACCAATACCAAAAGAATCAATTTCCATCCTAACAGGTTGGCCACTGATTGTTTCATTTTTGGTTTCAATACCAAATCTAAATAACCTTAAACTATCCCAGAAGCTTATGATCTTTATTTATCCTTAATGGATTACGATTTGTAGTAGTATTATTTTTTTGAGCGTAACGATTTGGGCTGATTATGTCTCTTGAATTTTCTCTTGCATCTATTTCATTAGACACAATTTTGTCATTTTTAATCTCAGTAATAATGTTGTTCTTACAAGACTTACACTTTCTTGAAACAGCCATTTCTCCAACTACCTTAAATTTATCCAAGTGTCTGCCACAACATGGACATTTCACCTCGACAAAAGCAATATTTAAAATGAGTGAGTTTGACATAAACAGTTACAATTCAGAGACAAATATATAAAAATATTATTATTTAGAATCATTCTAAATAATGATTATTGATTTTGTGGTTGAAATAAATATTTAGCATTTGTGTACAAGTATCTCATACCCTCTGTTAGAGCATCTTCTGCATCATCATGGCCATCTTCTGATTCACCTTGTTTTGGGTACGCCTCTATGTGTTTGAATGCCATATTATATTCTGGGGTATGATATTCTTGTGTGCCAGGTCTTACAAAATGAATAAAATCAATAAACTGAGCATAGGCGCTTATGCGTTCATTTTTATTTCCACTACTATAATATCCTGACACATTAACCCCTAAATTTTGCATTACAGTTATAAAAACACTCCCTTGGTTGTTAACCTCCATTTTATTGACATGGGTTCCATGATGCTCAATCTTAAGTTTCATTTTACCTGGTGTAATTTTACTACCTTCTTGAGTGTAAATAGCATCAAAAACATAAATTTTTCCTTGATTCACTTCAAAGAACCATGTACATAGGTAATCTGCTCCAGTATCAGCGACATCAGTAAACGAGTAACGCATAACTCCATCACGATTGCCAGGAAGATGTTCTACAACTTTTAACTTACCATACATTAATCCATCTTCTGATTCTGATGATTGATTAAATTGAACATTATATGCAATGTCAGATATGGGTTTAGATTCGTCTGTTAAACCCATTTTAGTTGATTTTAATATTTCAGGGCTTAAACGAACTGGATCTAATAGTCCATTAATGTAAAATTCTTTAATGCCTTTTGGCTCTATATTGTTGTAAATATTTTCAGCCGGCAAACAAATGTGTCTACATTCATCTTTAAAAACGCCTAAACAATGTGCAGTTGTGTCTTTATTTGATAACCTTTGTTCAACTAAAATATATGGAGTTTTAGCTTTATCTTTCTTTCTGGTTTGAAAAGCTTTAAATTGATTAATTGCTCTTTTTCTATCAGCTGGACTACTTGCAATACCAACATCCATTCTATCATCATCTATTAATATACTGGCATGTTTTCCTGTAACAGATCCATTTGTTGAATAAGAAAATCTAACACCGCCAGTTTCTGTTTGATAGAATGTTTTTGCAGACACATCCCGTCTAATCTTTACATTTGGGAAATACTTTTTGAATAATTCACTTTGAATAATGTCTTTTGATTTAGAAGAAAACTCATTGGCATTACTAGAAGATACCGTGTTAGTCATTACAGTTTTAGAACTATCAACGGCCCAAATCCATGCTGGTAACATTCTTGATGTAATTGTACTTTTAGAAGTACCTGGAGGAACATTAATAACCAAGTTTTTTTGTATGTTTTCTGTAATGCCTTCATACCATTTATCAAAAGGAATATGAGGTTCTCTATCCAAAACGTATTTATCAACAACTAGTTGTATTTCATCGCATAGATACTCAATATGGAAATTATGAACATATTCATCAGTAATTATTATGTTCCAAAACTCTTTAACAAATTCAAAAAGACTTGCTTTTAATTCAAAGGCTCTTTCTTTGATTAAAAGTGATTCAAGTTCAAGTAATTCTTCATTTGTTAAGTCCTCCATTTAGTTTTTGAAGTTGTATCTCTTTGGATTAACTGATAAGATATCTGAATCAACACAGGTTTGTAAGAAGTTGTAACAAGTAGGGTAGCTAACATTTAAAACCATTGCTTTTTTCACAAACTCATTTGAGCTGAAATCATTCATTTCTAAGATTAGATCAAGAAGAACTTTTCTTTCTGAAGTGCATCTGAAAGCGTTTTCCTTAAGGTAGTTGAAGTATTTTTCTTTGACAACTTCTTTATCAATCAAAAAAACAAATTCAGTGATTGTTTTATCTTGAGAATTAGTTTCTGCATAATCTAGAAATGCATATCCAATTAGTTCTGGATTGATTGTTTCTTTTCCGTCAATAAATATTCTGCCGTTTGCTATTTGGATCATATCAATTTGTTTTTGGTGGAGGATACAGGGCTCGAACCTGTGACCGTTGTTGAAACACTCCTAAAGATTTACTTTCAACCGCTCTAACCAACTGAGCTAATCCCCCGGATCACTCTTTCACTTTTACCTAAAGGAAACGGCTTCTCTGATAACGAAAGGGATTCTCCATTTTAAGGTTTAGAATCAATGGCCCTGTTTCTTTCAAGTTGTGTGGATCACCTTAAACACTAGATTATTCCACAATCTTATCCAGTTCGCTTGTGCGTGAGTTTGAAAGATTATTTACACTTTCCTTTATTTTTTGAATTTCTGAGAATAAAATGCAGAATAACACGTACATAGTGCCAAGAATTACTGAATAATAACCTTTATTTTGTTTAAAAAAAATATCAATAACTCCTGAAGTCATAAATAATATTCCTATTAACATTAAAACCTTAACTATCTTTTTCATATCTAATAAATTATGTGTTAATCAAAAATAACATATTTTACAACTTAATTGCAAAATATGTTATTTGTATTTATTAAAAATCTTATTAACCAACATTCAAAGTGAACTTAACCGACTCCCCATTGAGTAATCGTTTAGTTCCCTCGATATTGTTGTCATAGATATGAACATTACCAAGAAATAATGTTATTTGTTTTAGTGGCACATTTATTTGTTTACTGATAAGATAAAGGTGATAGATGTCTGAAGGAAGTCCTAAACTGGCATCTGAGCTTCGCTGATATGCACTTACTACTAATTTTCCATTGTCAATTTGGAATTGTATAAGACTCAGACATGGTTGCTGATTTGATTCGGTGTTGTTGGATCCGAGAAAAAGAACATAATTCTTTGATGTGCGTTTCTCTTTGTTGATTTTCTCAATAAGCTTTGGCAACTGTTCAAAGTAAGTAGGGTAGCTGTTTACCAAAATAGGACCACAGTAATCCCACCATGAAACTCCAATGTTTCTATAAGCCTCAGTTAGTCGCTCACCAGACATAAATAAATCTAGCTCATCACGTAGTTTCTTTTTAGCCATTGCATGACTTTCAAACAATTCGAGTAAATCTATTGGCTTTAAGTCCAATTTTTCATTTAGTAGGCGAATAATAGATCCTTTATTATTTTTTTGGACCTTTCCTTTTACGATAATCTTGCTTAAGATTTGATGATATTTATTCATTTTTGATATTCGTTTTTTGATTGATGATTGTATATTTGTAACCTCTTACCACCCTAAAACAGAAAAGCCACAGACAACTAGAAGATATTTAGTCCTCCAGTAGCCTATGGCTCGTTTGTTAAAAAAGTGGTAAGAGATTTTTTTATGCTGGAGGGCTTTTTTTGTTTCCTGCCTCCTTGGAACTAGATCATTTTCAACCTCCTTTCTTTTTAAGTAATTCTGCTATTCTGTTTTGAATCTCTTCTCTACTTTCAAGTCCTTGACCTGGTGTTTTTTGTTCATTGTCTTTTTCATAGAACCCGATGTGTCGGTTTATCTTTTCAATTGTCCATTCCTTGCCATGAAGCTTTAGTTCGATTTCACCATACCGGTTTAATTTTATGCTTTCAATACACATCAATTGCTCTTGGCTCAATTCCTCAAATGGTTTAAAAACTATTCTTGGTACTTCAGTAAAAATTATCTCTCCATTTTCGTCTCTTCTCTGTGTTTCAACCTTTTCATACATCAAGTTTACATATTCATCAATTCTTGAATTTCTTAATATGTCCAAGTGTCGAAGCATTTCTTCAGCTGTGATGTTGAATTTTTCTTCAGCTATCTTTGCAACTTTCTCTTGAAGTTCTTTTATCCTTGCCGATACATTGCTGTTTTTCAGTATTCTACAAGCGGCCTCATGGATTAGTTTATCCTTTTTATTTATCCAAGAATACCCAGCTTGTTTGTAAGCTGCAGTTGCTTCTCCTAAGCGAATATATGCTTGACAAAACTCTTCTTGCTTTATTGTGAGGTTGTTAGTTTTCATTTGAGTAATAATTACAAACAAAAGTAGCAAAATATGTTATTTAGTTGCAAAATATGTTATAACAAAAAAAGCTGTCCTTTTGAGACAGCTTTATGTTTATGTTGTAGAATTATGTTATTGAATCAATGATGTAATCTTTTGAGAAACTTCGATCTATTTTCAATGCATTTAGAATAAGATCTTCTTGGCTTGATATTTTGACAAAGTAGAACTTGCGGATGTGAGGATAGTAGTTTATTTCGAATGTTACTCGATAGTTTGAATTTACACCACAATTTTGAAGCCAACGACTAAACTTTGATTCAAATGCAGATATGAATTGCTCATGAAAAGTTTGCTCTTCTGGGCTCATTTCATAATCGAATTTCCATTTGAAATTTATATCAGCTAGTATCATTTGCCAAAAATAAAAAAACCTGATGAGTGTACAAAGTTCATCAGGTTTTAAGAAAAATGAAAAATTAGTTTAAGATGCATATAAGCAGCATAACTAATGCTGATATCATAAATCCAGTAAGTAAACCTTGGATAAATGAATGTCTTTTTTGAGACTTTATGTAAATTTCTGTGATTTGATGTAAACTCATATTCAAAGATAAATAGAGCTTTTTTTACATCATTACGGTTTTCCGTAATTAAGATGAAATATTATTTATTCTATCAATTTCAGCAGCAATTAAGGCTCCAGCTTTTACAAGTTCACGAACTCTATTTTCTGGAGTTGGTTTCCACCACTTTCTTTCAAATGGCCAGATATGCGGTGTGTTGTCATAACCTTCTGATGTTGTTCGTCTGTAAAGCTCGGCAGAAGCATAAGCGGCGGCGGCGTGTGCTAAATCATCAGTATCGTGCTGCGCATCATGTTCAGGTGTCCAGCCTTCAACTTCAATTTGACGTTTTCTTTCTTCAGCAATTATTTCTATTCCTGATTTTTTGGTTATGTTTTTTTTGCTGGATCTTTTACATAATTCATCAAAAGCATCATATATAACAGATAACCAGAAATGTCTTGTTTTACAAAATGGAATTAATTCATGATCTAAAAAAGAAGGTTTAGAGCTGTCTCTATAGGCTTGATAAATATATTCAAATTCATCTTCCGTATATGATAGAAGTTCTTTAAACCATTCTTTGGCCTCTTTCAATTCAGTTCCTGAATAACCATAGTCTTTTAGTCCGCTTTTAATAAGTTTGTTAATTTCCTTTTGTGTTTTTTCTGAATCGTATTTAGCAGATTCTTGTTTACTTGAAATTTGAAGTTTTTCACTCCAATATCCATCAGACACTTTACCATCTGAACTAGGGTGAAATTCTCTACAAAACGACCATCTTCCAAAATCTCCTGTAACAGTTAAAACACCACAAGAATTAATAAAAGTAACTCTATGATAATAGTTACTATTAGGTAGCTTTAAATCCCAAATATCTAATGAGTGATTGTCATTTTTGAAATGAGTTTCAATAACTTCGTGTTTTGAAAAATCGATATCTGTTCTTTTCATAATTTAATTTTTAAGTTGAAGTTCTTCGCCAGTTAAAGCAAAGTATAAGTTCTGTAGTTGGTGAACATATTTGATTTTTACATCATACTTATTACCATCGAATGACCAATATCTTTTAATCTCTTTTAGAGATAATTCATTTGGATCTTCGTAACCATCTAGCATTTCACTAACACTAAAATATTGTCGTTGTTTTGTTTTAACAGTATACAACAAACAATGTTTTATTGAATTTTGTTTTTTAAAATCAAACTTTTTTAACCATTCTTCTGTTAGTGGTATTGGTTTTATTTTTTCACCATCATAAACAATATCAAATCTACCGTTTATACCTATTTTTATATCTTTTGAAGTCTGAGAATTCCAAAAACATATTTTTGGTTGAAATGAAGTAACAATACCAATCTCTTTATGATTTCCATTATATTGGATTAAATTACCTATCCTTAGTTCTGCTACTTTAATCATCTGTGTCTTTTAAAATTAAACTTTGGTTTATTTATGTAAGATGAACCTCTATCTTTTGGAGGTAATTTTTTGGATGCTTTTAATTCTTCACCCAATTCGATTGCTTTTTTGGTAGCATCTTCAGAAGCTACTTTAAAAGTCTCTAAAGAACAGCAGAACTCATTAAGCCTTTCAACAGAAACTAAAATAGCATCACCTGTTTTAAGCAGAGTTTGAACTGTTTCTTTGCTTAGATCTGAAAGACTGGATTTTATACCTGGTTTTAGTAATAGAACTTTTGGCTTCATGATTTATTTTTTTAATTGAATGATACAATCAATCCTAGTATATCTCTCATGTTTTTTATACTCAAAAGAAATTAAATTGTCACCTAACAATTGTTTAATATAATTTTCTTCAAAAGTTTCAAGTTTGTCCTTTTTATAGGAATGAGCTGAAACTTGAAATAAATCATCTTGTTCATCAACTTCTGAGATATGAGTAGTGGCTTTATTGATGAATTTTAATAGATGTTTTAAATGTAGAGGAAAATCAGGCTTAGGAACATTATCATCTTTATCTTCATTAAATTCATAACAATTAGGACAATAATGTTTGTGCTTCTCTGTAATCCATTCAGATTCCATTGCATTTTCTATTGAAGAGCCTTCATCATTCCAAAATGTGTGTTCACCATCATCATGCATTTCACCACATCTATCACATTTTACTCCGTAAAAAATTTCTGAAACTATCATATTTGTTGTGTTTAGTGATTAATTACAAGCTTCAGATAATTTTCTACTTCTTTCTTGCTCCAATAATGAAATTTGATTGTAATCAACTCCTCCTGGTTCCGGATTATTCATAACATATTCAACTTGAGCATCAAAATGTTGGTTTATCTGGTCCTTTTTAGCTTGACAATCATCTCCATCATCATTTGAACAGGCAAACATCATTGTTGCCAATAAAAACCCGATTACTAACCATAGTAATCGGGATACTCTTTTATCTTTTTTAGTTGTTTCCATTTGATTGTTGTTTTTAATTATTTCTTGAGCTCTTAAGGTGTCAAATACAAGCTTCTTACCAGTATCAGTTAGAGAATCTGTTAAATTCCAGCCTAAGTTATCATGTAGAACTTTTAAAATTTCGTGGTAGTTTGCCATAGACTTATCTTTTACCTTTTCTTCGTTTTCTTCCATTTTTTCGAAGATTATTGAATTTTTTGAAGTGTTTGTTTTCGTCTTTTTGGGCGCGTTTACGACTTACTTTCTTGTTTGTAGTATAAATATGATAACCATTGCATATTTCACATTGGTAGTAATCTTGGCACCTTTCTCGGTGATTGGTCTGAATAACATATTCTGCAGCAATGACATTTTCATATTTTATTTTACTCTCACAAATAGCCCTTTTTTGTTCAAATTTGCGATTCTTCATACTCAATCAATTTTGGCGATTCAGATTCCAATTCGATTATTTCGTTCTGACCTCCTGAAGAAAGAAAGTTCAATAATTTAGTTTTGGATTCTTCTTTGGTTTTTCCAGACATTGTAACTTCCATTTTCATATTTGGGTTTTCATCTGTCCACATTTTTGTAATTGCTTGAGCGCCGTATTTTTCAGAACCATCATCGGCTATGGTTTTAATTGTTGGGTTGGTATAAAATACTTTTAACATGATTTTAGTTTAATGTGAATATTCCTCTTTTGTACAGTTCGTAAACTATATCTGCTTCGTGGAAAGCATCATCAGCTCCTCGGTGAGTTTCGATATATCCGGTATGTCCAAAAAAGAATTCCCAGGCTTCCTGAACTTTTGGCCACTTATATCCTCCACGTGCATTTGGAATTTTACAGATGTTAGTGGCTAACTTCATTGGACACGCTAATTTTTTGGGGAAAGTGAATCCTCTATCGTCTAAGAAACTAAAATCAAATACATTGTTGAAAGCTGTAGCACCAGCAGGGTAGCAGTTAATTATTTGTTGTATTTGAGGTTTTACTTTATCCAATTTTTGAGATAGTCTTACAGCCTCAACAGTAAGTGTTGAATTGGCAACGATCCATGATTTCTCAACTTCTTCAAGAGTAATTCCTTCTTCATGAACTACTTCATCAAAAAGTATTTTTTTCTCTCCATTTGAAAGATCTAATTCAACAATTCCTATTTCTACAATTTTTCCTGTTTTTGGAGTAAAGTGAGTGGTTTCGATATCAATTATTAATATTTTTTCCATGTTATTCATTTTTTTGATTTACGAATTATTGCTTCGAGCTCTCTTTTACGAGAAACTAATTTTTCATCATTAGCTCCATGAGAAAGTAGTCTATCTAATTCGTCATTAATTTTGTCTAGTTCGTGTTGTGGATTCATATTCTTTAAAATGGCAAATCATCATGCTCTTCTTCTTTGAAATTATTTCGAGCATCCATGTATTTATTAACAGCACTTTCAGGTTCTGGTGTTGAAGCTGGTGAATAGGGTTGTGGTTGATTTTGTCTTCCTTCAATTCGCCATCCTTGAATAGAATTGAAGTATTTTGCTTCTCCTTGTGGGTTGATCCATTCACGGCCACGTAAATTGATTAATACACGAACTTCTTCACCAATTCGATATCTATCCAATAAATCGCATTTATCTTGAGTAAACTCAATCATTATATGCTGAGGGTATTGCTCATCAGTGGTAACTACCAACTCTCTTTTCTTGAATGAAGCACTTACTTCTTGTGTTCGATTAATTACTTTTATTGTTCCTACTACTTCCATTATAGTTTGTTTATATTGTTTTCTAAAAATTCAATTCTTTTCCCATTTCCTTCAGGAGTAGAGTTATACCAATGAGCAGCATTAGCATCATTAGGCCTATTCTCACCTATTATTTTTTTTAATATCCAATATTCGTCCTTTGAAATGATCTTTTCTTTTGTCATATCATCAGCAATAGAACACATTCCAGTGTAGCGCATTTTACCATCAGAACACATTGTTTTAAAGTCTCTTTGAATACACTCGGATAGTAGTAACTGCAGTAATTCTTTTGTCGTTTTCAAATCATGATGTTTTGACATTGAATTGATTTTTTATTTGATTAAAAAAGGACCAATATTTATTGGTCCTTTTAATTTTAGTTTACATTCTTAAACATTACAGGATTACTACCATAAAGAGGTGTTTTACCATCCCACTTTTTAATAAACTCTTGTTGAATAAGAAGAGAGGTTAATGATTGTTGTTTCAATTCATTTGCTTTCTTTTCCGCTTCTGCTTGAATCAATAGTTTTTTGGCTTGCGCTTCTGCAACTCTAAGTTGATTTTCAACCATCATTGCTTCCTGAACAGCTTTGTTTTTATTGTTTACAGCATCAACAATAGTTTTTGGATATTGCAAACCACTAGTTAACTGTTCAAGATAAAACCCTTCTTTTTGAAGTTCTTTCTCAAGAGTTGATTGAACATCTGTTTCGAATTTTTCTCTATTACTTACAATTTCGTCTGTAGAATATTTATTCATCTGAAGCCTAAAAGCATCTTTTACATAATTGTAAATAGTTGTATTTGAAACTTCTTCAATATCCTTTCGATATTTAGAAAATATCTTTGGGCTATTTCCTTTAACAACTCCAAAAGAGAGAGTAGGATCTACAGTAAATGAACTACCATCTTTTGCATTAACATTGAATGGAACATAATCAAGTGTTTGAACAAATGTTGGATATTGAAAAACGTCTTCAGTCCATGGATTATACCAAACTCGTCCAGTTACTAATGAAACATCTTGTACACCTTTATCAGTTCCATATTGTTTTACCAAAATGCCATCATATCCAGCATCTACTCTAGTGCAAGAAATTGGAAGAAAGAATAGGGCTACTAAAACCAATGCTACAATAATTAAAGTTTTTTTCATGCTACTTTTTTTTGAATTTTTTGTAAATAAATTTGATTAGTAAATAGTTTAAAAAAGCGGTTATGCATACTAAAATTAGTGCTGCAATAACCGCTAAGTCAGAAGGAAGTCTTATTAACTCTAAAATTGTATTGAAAATATAAATCTCAATAACTAGAATTAATGGACTTCCAAAAATCAATAAATGTTTCATGTTTTCATTTTTAAATGGATTTTTAGGTTAATAAAATTTAAGTGTTTATAATTTTTATTGATGAATACGTATTGGAGCAAGAATGGCTCTAATGTTTTCAGCTTTGAATAAGCACGGCTTATCTGATTCTAGGATATGCATTTGAATATCATCTTCTATTGAAGTTAAAATGTTATTCATGTAGTTAGAATTAAATCCAATCTTTACTTTTTCTCCTGTGTAATCACAGTTTAAAGTTTCTTTTGCATCATATTTTTGAAAATCATTTTTGAATGATATTTCTATGTTGTTTTGATCAACATCAAAAATTACAGTTCTGTTGGACTCGTCAGATATGCTGTAAAGTCTTTTTATTGCAGAAGAAATTATATCCTTATCAACATTTAAAATTTTATCAAATTTGCATTTTTCAAAAACACCCCTATAATTTGGAAATGTTATATCAAGAACAATTGAATTAATTTCAATGTTTTCAAGTTTCAAGAAAATACTGTTATCTGAATATGAAAGTTCAATTTCTTCATCATGAACAATAGAGTTACTTATAAATGAAGCAACACTTCTCGAGATAACAATATCTTTTGTTTCTCCAGATCCTTTCATGGAGTATTCAAAAATTATAGAACCTCCATTAGTACTAGCGATTCTAATTCCAGAAGTATCAATTCCAATTAATACATTGTCACAATTAGTCACATTTATTTTTTCTGTGAATAAAAGTGCTTTCTTTAAACCTTCTTTAAGGTCCAAAGCATTTAATTTTATTGGTATAGTTTCTTCTTTTTCTTTTGCTTGAGGGTAATCTTTTGCATCTACTATTGGTATATTGTAGCTACCAGTTGCAGAATTTAGAGATAAATTTTTATCTGTAAATACTAATTCAACAGGTGCATTAGGAAAAACCTTTATGATATTGCTGAATAACTTAAAAGGAACGCAAACTTTCACTTCTTCAGTAGTTTCCACATTTAATTCAATTTTTCCTCTTGTTTCTAAATTGTCAACTGTGAAAATAATTTTTCCATTAACTACTTCTAAGAGTATATTGTCTAAAATTGGAAGAGTGTTTTGATTTTTAATTAACCCAGCAAGTGTATTTGTAGTTCTTAGTAAGTCTTTACTGTTTATTGATAATTTCATAGGATAAATTGATTTATAAAAGTTTCTAAAGATTGTATTGGAATACGATTTAGATTATTGAGTAATTTTTCGAAAACTAGTTCTGTATTTATGTTGTCTAAATCTGGAGGAAGCTCTAATTTTATTGAAGAATTTAATTTTCCAATTTCATCTTCTAAATCTGTTATTGTATTATTTAATTCTCTTCTGTCTTCTTTTAAAGAATTAATCTTGTCTTTATAATCATTGATTTTATCTTCATGATTATCAAAAACTTCTTCTGCTGAACTATATAAGTCTATAACAGTTTCATCATCAACAATTCCTTTAAGATTGTCGATTTTTTGTAAAAATTGATGTTTTCCATATTTTTATGCTGCTGCAATATTTGGTTGATTTTTAAATTTTGTTGATTCCAAACATTCCTTAATTAAAGGCATGTTTTTTCGCACTAACTTGACAATTTTGTCATGATGCTCTGTTGGTGTATTTTTTAATCCTCTTGATTGAATAATTTTTAAATCATGAAGATCTACTTCAATTGTCTCAATAGGTTTATTGTCTATTCTAGCAGAAAGAATTAATGATTCTTTTCGATTATAGTATTTATTTGTAAAGACACAATGTTGAAGTATGTCTCCCTCTTCCATGAATTCTTGAACAGATTTAAGAGGAACAACTATTAAAGACCCACTTGAAAATTGTAGATTGAAGAAATTTGATTTTAATTCGTTGTATATTTTTTCTGATTTTTCAATTTCTTTTCTTTGTTTAGCTAATTCTTGCTTTCTTTCAATGTCTCGCTTCTTTTTAACTAATCGATCATGCTCTAATTTTAGATTTTTAGGACAAACATATTTAGGGTTTCTAAGATCTTTATTGAAGTGACGAAGAAGCTCTAAATAATCAGTGTAAATAATATAATCATCAACTAAATAATTATTTCTCAAACAAATTTTAATTGATGGCCAAAAAACATTCAGTTTATATGAATTATGAATTAACCCTAATAAACCGTATTGTTTCGCTTTTATCAAAGTTTCTAGTTTTGGTTCTCTAGGAATCAATTTAGCTGCTTCTAAAAAAGTTAATCCTCTAAGTCTATGATTTATACCTATTTTTACATATTCGGGTTTAAAAACTGATTTTGGATGATACTTTCTAGCATAGACATCATATTTGCTTTGATAATAACCATTATCAACTCTAATTTCCATACTTCCATGCCAATTATCACAAAATCCTTGAATATTATGAGCTAATCCAAACATTGTTGTTTTTAGATCTGAATCAATCCAATATTGGATAATTTCCTGTAGAAAATACTTGACTGGTTTGCCTTTTTTATAATAAGCTATAAGTTCAAAATTTCTAATAACTTGAAATTCTTCGACTACTTCAGCAATTGCGAAATAATTTATTTGTTTATCCGTAGTACATCTTGAATTTTCAACATTAATTCTTGTATTGCAATGTGGACAAGTAGCTTTTTTCCTTTTTACTAATTGTGGAGAAAATGAATCTCCACAATCTAAACATATTACTCTACTTTTTGTAGCAAAACCTTTGTGTTCTAAGCATTCTTTAAATGCCCATTCTTTTTGTTGTTTAGATATCCCAAAAGCTTTATTACCTAAATCAACAATTCTGCGGTGATGTTTATTTCTTGGCTTCATAACTAATCATATAATGAAGTTTGATCAATAAAAGTTTCTTCTTTTGCCTTTTTAGTTTTTTTGTGGTTCAAAACTTGATCAACAAGCACTTTCTCTTTAGTTGGTTTTTTGGAATCTTTACTAGTAGAAACTTTGCCGTTTACAGGTTTTACATCTTTGATACTATCTTCATCATAATAGTGAACAGCCCATCCAAAAACTTCATCATCTGTATAGGCCTGATAACCTCCTTTTTTCGCACACTGCATTACATAATTACAGCATTCATCAAGTGTTTTGTTTGGTTTTTTATATGTTTCAGCAAATAGTTTGTCTTCTGAAGCTCTCTTATCTAGATAAGCTTTTATTGCATTCTTAAATGGATTTGATGCTTTCATGGTTTTAAATATTTAAAGTTTTAGCATTGCTTAGCATTCTAGCTATTCCGTACTTTTCTTTGATATGTTCAATGTTTGTTCCTGGTCTAACTTGAATAACTGTTTTCTCATTTATTCTAAGAGTAACTAATCCTTTCGTGACTTCTGGTTTGTTTTTTATAGGAGAAGTTGGAACAGATTTTTGAAGTTTATCTTTCATTTTATTGTTAATGACATATTCTCTGCAGAAGCGATTATATTTTAGGCGTTCTTCTTTTGAGTAAGAACATCCTTTTCTAATCTCTAAATTTTCATCACTAACATTTAAAGGGTTACAGTCTTTATAATGAACTCTCATTCCTTTTTCTATAGGGCCATTCAATTCAATATATCTATGTCTAGCATAAGGAATTAAAATGTTATTTACTTTAATTAAGTAAGTTGGTCTTCCACATACTACAGAAATTGTTTTATCTCCTTCTTTAATTTTTAATTCTTCCCAGCGCTTATAATTTGCTTTGGAATAAGTGCCCTTTTTTTGATGATTTTGAATTATTTTTAATTTTTCTTCTATAGTTGGACTTATCTTCAAAAGCTTCATTTTCTTCTCAACATTTTTCTTCGTAACAGGCCTTTTCTTTGTTGATAGTTTTGTAGCTATTTCGATATTTCCTTTTGTTTTGTAGTTATTGAGTAAGTATTCAGTTTCTTTTGGTGTCCAGCGTAAACAATTCGTTTTTTTCATGCCATTTTTATACATAAAAGTTCGAACAGTTGTCTTACATCCGGTATATCCAAAATTCTCAATAAGATGTTTTAATAGTTGATCATTACTTAATGTTTTCCATTTTCGTCTGATTTCCTTTTTTTGTTCATCGGTTATTTTAGTTTCTACTTTCATAATTAAAAAAAGGTTATTTGTTCTCCTATATCAATAGATTTTGCGATAGGTTCTTCAGTTTTAATTTTTGGAGTATTTTTTTGGTTGAATTCCATTTTTTGATTCTGCCAATGAATCCAAGAAAAAGATTGTTCTTTAATTATTGGCACAATGTGAGGCATTCCATTATATGTGTGTTGCCAAGGATTTATTTGATACCCAAAATACCATTCATCAGGATTCAAACTATTCATATTACAAACTTGTCCTTTGCAACCATGAATTGCTAAGTTTATAGCAGACATTTTTGAGCATATTTGGTCAAAATCATCTGCATATAGTTCTTGACCAGGATATTTTTTATTGAATGCTAAAAGTGTTCTTCCTGAACCGCTAGCACAATCATTAACTCTCATTATTTTTTTATTGTATAATTCTTCACACTCAATAGGAGCAACTATTCCAGACATGAAATCACAAACTGATTTAGGTGTAAAAAACTGTCCTAATGCTGAAGCTTTAGATCTTGAAGCAATTGTTTCATAAATCTCTCCAAGCACATCATACCAATCAAAACTTCCATCATCACCTAAGTTTTTATGCTGAGTTAAAAGAAAGCATTTGTATAATTCAATAAATTTTGGATAATCTTCTTTGTATTTTGACTTTAATCTTTCAACTGTTTCAGGATTTCCATGCCATAAAAGACAACAAATCATGTAATCAATAAAATCTGAAAAAATATCATAGTCATAGTATCTATTCGAGAATCTAGAAAGTGTCATTCCAAAATCACGAATTGATGGCGGAAAATCTTGAGATTTAGCCATTTTGTATGTTTTAAGTAAAAAGGAAAGGAATTATCTTCCGTGAATGAGCATATATGCGTCTCGTTGTTCCTGGTTAGTTCTAATTTTTAGACCAGTAATTTGTTTGAATAAATTGGAATCTACCTTTGAGGCTGTAGGCTTTATAGGTTGATATGGAATGTTTAAATATTCACACATTTCAACTATTTTTTTGGCAGTTTCAAAGTTTGCCCCTGTATATTCTCCAATTTTAGTATTGAAAGCTGCTGACTTACCAGCTTTTTTATGCCAGTTAGATTTATTTAGAAAGCCACATTCTATGTAAACAATTGGTTTGTTGATTTTTTCTTTATAAAAACTAAGAAAATCAAAAAGCTCAAAAAATGTAAGGTTCTTAAGTGTTATTGTTTTTTCATTTATAAAAGCTACTCCAGATTTATATACATCTGGATCTATTCCAATTAACATGTTATTTTTCATCTTCAATTTCTTTTTTAAATGTTTCAAAATCTGTCAAATGTTCTTTCAGATAATTGGACACAAGAATACTTCGGCATTTATTTTGAACTGCAATGAGGTTTTTACCTGATTCAATTTTCAAATGAAAATCTTTCAACAAACTCTTTGCAGCATAAGCACCCCGGCCTTTTAATTCTTCTTCATGTGCCGGAATGTATTTTTTCAGTTCCTGATTGTATAATTCCTTTTTGGCTTCAGTAGTAACATTTATCTTTCCTGATTTTTCCAAATCAAAAAATAATTGCCAAGCATCATTACAAAATCCATTTTCAGTGATGTCTTTAAAAATTACTTTTAAAAATGACTCTCTAATTTTTAGCTTTTCTTCATCTGATGGTTGAGTTGGTGCATTAAGCAAAGCATGTTTTTTGTCAGTATAAATACGTAATGATTGATTTCGGTATTCAGTATAAGCAGAAAGAACTTCACCGATTGAAACACAATCCAAAAGCCTGAAAACTTTTATTTCAGGAAATTCTTTTGAAACATACATTTTGAATGCTTGCTTTATTTCTTCAATTGTTAAAAATCCAAACATTGATTTTATGAAATCCATTACAACCAACATTTGTATTTGAAGATCCTGTTCTTCTTCTGGTGATGACACTTTTATGTTCAACATTGTGATTAAGTAATTTAACAGGTTGTCTGTTTGAGCATTATCAGTAACATTCTTTATTTTTGGATAGTCTTCACTAATCTTTGCTAGTAATGGTCTTGATTGCTTGTGCAGTACTAAATCTGAACTGTTTTTTTGAGCCGGAAGATTGTTGTTGGTTTCCATTATCAGTTACTTTTTTATTAATTATTGCATCAAAATTTGAAAGTAGATTTTTAAGGAGGAAATGTTCTTGAAGCCATTTGTCTTGCCATGCATTTTCCAAAAACTTTAAGAAAATTCTAATTGCTCTGTCTTCACTCCAATTAAATTCTGTACTCTCAGCCTTATCCATTGCTTCAGTTAACTTTTCAAATTGCTCTATTATTGATTTTAGCAATTTTCCTTGTACAGCATTAAATGTTGGATCAATAATAAATTTTGATTTATAGAACTTAAACCATACTTCTACAAGTGCCTTAAAATGCTTAGTTTCTTTTTCTTTTTTTGGCGCAACTTTTTTTTCTTTTTTATTTGAATTTTTTAATGTGTTTGAATTAGCTGTTGTTGATAAATTAGCAGGTGATGCGAAAGCATCACAATGAGATTTAGAATTATTATCAGTATCAGTTACATTATCAGTAACAGTAACATTATCAGTATCAGCGATTGGTGCGATAAAATTATCGCTATGCGATGCTTTGCGATCTTCTGCGATTTTTTCAGCTTCTTCAAGTGTTATTTTGTTTAGTAAAAATTCATTGTGAATATCTGGATACCAACGCTTTAAATTTCCAATTCTGCCGTTTAAACTTTTCTTTTCTATTTCACCTTCATATTTCTTCAAATCCCTTTTTAGTTGAAGCTTTATCGATTCAAAGGCCATTTTTAAAACTCTATCTTCAAGAACTGGATCTTCATCATTCACGTATGAAAAAAGATGTTTAACCAGAAGTCCAGCTTCTTCATCTGATAGCATATCAAATATGCTTTTCCAGTCACAGTATGCGACAAATGATTTTTTATTCTCAGCCATTAGATGTATATTTTTTGTATCACTTTGTATTTGAAAATATCTATATGTGGATAGTGTTTTTCAATAAATGTCATTTCTTTAAAAGTTAGTTGATAAGTTGATGTTCTTTCCTTAACATTTATCTCAACTTCTTCACCATTACTTCTAAAAATGAAGTAAATATCTTTCGATATAATATGAGCTGGAGCCATAGCTACATCGAAAATAATTTCGTTCTCATTATTTATATCTCTGATATCTTTCATGATAATTATACTTCTTCTCTTAAAAAATATTCTTTGAATTTTCCTCCAATAATTTCGGATTGAACAGGAACATTCCACATATCTTTTAAATCTTTAATACGCCTTCTTAAATCACCAATTTTGTATTGTATGAGTGCTGAAGTTGTGGTTAATTTTTCACCTCTTAATAGGGCCTCGTAAACAATTCTACATTGATTTGAAAATTTTCCTTTATTTCTTTCAAAATGCTCTTGATTACTTATTTTATTCTCAATATGAGAAAGTTCCTTGAAATTAATTTCTTGCTTTTTCATAAGTATTGTTGATTATTTTTTACTTGAATTTCTATTTCTTGAAGAGAGAGTAAATCATCAGGTTCAGGAAGATATATTCCGGCCTCTTTAGAAGAATAATCTCTAAAACGATTGATTGCAATAGTAGTTTCGGAAGTATCTAAATCGCTTGTACTACGCCATCTTTCAATCTTTACTATTTTCCCAAATTCACCTTCATAAAAAATATTTGGATTAACTATTTTTTTATAGATCTCTTGTTTTACTTCTTCAGGTGTGTAACCTGTATGAATTGCAAACCAGGAAAATAGTAAGTGTTGATAATTATTTTGACTATATGTTCTTTTTTTACGCTTTTCAGTTAATTCAAAAAGTACTTTTTTTTCAATTAAAAAATTGAGTTTAGTTAAAGCGTTTTGAACATCGATTTGTTTGTTTGCATCGTATAGCATTTATGTAAATTCTAAATGTTCATCTACTTTTTTAATTGTAGTTTTAAAAGGGAATTTATCTTTCGGAATTTGTTCAATGGCTTGTATTAAATATTTGGCTTTGGTCCAAACTACTCTATATTCGTCTTTAAATATTATTTGTAAATCAAGACGAATGCCTTCATAATTTGATGGTCCTATTTTAAAATCTTTGATTGTTATTTCTTGATCAATTATTTTTTCAATTTTGATTTTGTCTCCTGTAAAATTTTCTATTTTGGCTTTTATTCCGAAGTCTTTGAAGGTGTTCATCTGAAATTAGTTTTTTTAATAAATTTTGCGAGTTACAATGAATAGCCCAACCTAAATAGGAATCTATTGTTGCATTGGATTTATTCTTTGAAACTGCTTTAGCAAATCGTTTTTTAATAGATTTTCGAAGCAAAACATGAGTGTGATAAAATCTATATCCTAAAAAGTCAATACCACGTGATGAAACAGGGAAAATCTGATAGTTATTTTTAACTGTTAACTTTAAATTTTCAGAGAAATAGGTTTTTATTTCAGCTAATAAATTATGAAGTTCTGTTTTACTATAAGATAATATCACTATATCATCAGCATATCTGTAATAATATTTTACCTTTTTTGTTTCTTTTATCCAATGATCAAAATATGTTAGATAAAAGTTGGCAAAATATTGACTTAAATAATTTCCTATTGGTAAACCATTGGCACTATCAATAATTTCATCTAGTAACCATAGTAAATCATTGTCTTTAAACTTTTTTCTTAACAATTATTTCAGTATATCGTGATCAACATTTGGATAAAACTTTTTAATATCCAATTTTAAACAGTAGGATGTACCATGAACATCTTTTAAGTTTTCTTTCAAAGAAGATGTTGCTGCATGAATTCCTTTTCCTTTAATACAGCTATAAGTATCAGTTGTAAAAGTTGAAACAAAAATTGGTTCAAGAATATGCATTATTGCATGATGAGTTATTCTATCTGGAAAATAGGGAAGCCGATATACTTCACGTTCTTTAGGTTCATAAACTTTAAAAATATCATAAGGAGATGTTTTATAAGTTTTGGTTTTCAGCATTTGGTGAAGCTGCATAATGTTTTCTTCTTTAGATTTATTATGCAGCAAAACACCATACTGATTCTGTTTACCTTTTTGAGCTTTTTCATCAGCAATTATAAGGTTTTCGATACTGATTATTTTAGAAAATAGATTACCTATTCTTTTCATGTCTTTGCTTTTAATAAGTCGTTTTCGCCTTAACTACCAACGCCTTTTTAATTTTGTTGTTTTTTGCTATGTTAGCAGGGTCTGTGATGCTTTTATTTTAGCTCAGGTGCGAGCTGACATTCGAATTCGTGTTCCAGTTATCGTAGTCGTTGTACGCGAAACTGACGCCTGAAGAAGAACTACAGCAACTACATCACACAACCTTATTTTGTTATCCTTTTACAAAATATTCCTTGTACAATTCTAGAAATTGTGTTCCTGCATATTTTGCCTTTTCTGCACTTTCGAAGCAAAGGCGCGAGCCGACATCCGAAAACGTGCCCCGGTGATCGCAGCCGTGGCACGCGAAACCGACGCCCGAAGAAGAACCCATTTCAAACCATGGATAATATTTATCCCACTCACCATTTTCCCAATCTGGAATCCAATTACCATTAATAGCTTTAGCAATGATTATAAGTTTTGCATGTGCTATCATAGCATTTTGTTCTTCTTTTGGGAACAAAGAAAAATCAGGAATTACTTTTGATGCATCAAGGTTTAGAGCATTGCAAGCATCTTCAAATGTTTTGATATCTGTGTACATAATTTTTAATTAAATAGTGAATAATGGTTTATAAATTTCTTGTTCGAAAAGCTTTCCTGCATATTCTGCAAGATCTTTTGATTTGAAGCAAAGGCGCGAGCCGACATGCGAAGACGAGTGCCAGTAATCGTAGTCGCTGTACGCGAAACCGACGCCCGAAGAAGAACCCATTTTGAACCATAGAAAGTATTTGTCATATTGGCCATTTGTCCAATCAGGAACCCAACCTTCATTGAAAGCTTTACAAACTAATTTTGCCATTCTATAAGCAATTTCATCTGGTTCTAAACCTTTACATGACTTTTCAAATTCATCTCTAGTAATTCCATTTTCTTCTAAGACATCATCAAAATTTTTGATTCTTTCCTTAATGTTTTTCAAGAATGTTTTTTTACCTAAAAGATTTTCAAGTAAAATTTTGCCTTTTGGTGTGGCTTCTTCATGTGCTTTTAAAGCATCTGATTTGTTGATTTGTAATGTTTCCATTTTAAAAAGGTGTTTTGTTGAAATTAATTTTCATTCCATTAAATGCTGCGGCAACATTTTTTCCTGTCAACTCATAAACTTCTTTTACAAATTGCTTCTCATTAGAATTTGATTCTGATAAGTGTATAAGAACAATATTGTTAACTTTTGATAAATCATTTGCTGAAAGCATGTCTTTGCAGTTGGCCAATGAAAAGTGAGATTTTAAAACTCTATTTCTTAAGAATTCTTTTTCGCTTTCAGGACCAAATTTTTGATCTATAATTTCTTTTGAATAGTTGGCTTCAATGATAATATTATTCAAGCCGGGAAAAGTGTATTTGCAATAGTAAGTATCGGTAAGAAAGAGTGTTTTTCCACATTCTGGGTGCTCAATAAGAAATCCCAATGGTTCGTTAGCATCGTGTTTTACATCAAAAGCAAGAATCTTGAAATTTCCTATTTGAATTGAATCTTTGCTTTTTAAAATATGAGCTCTTTTTTCATTTAAAAGATTTCTAGAATTCAATGTACCTCTCGAAGAATAAACATCAATTCCTAATCTCATTACATCATACATTGATTTTGAGTGATCAAGATGCTCATGTGTTACGATGCATCCAACAATTTTAGAATAATCAAAATCTAAAGCTCGTTTGATTTCTTTGATGTTTACCCCTGTTTCTATCAAAAGAGCCTCGTGCTCATTTTTGAGCACGTAGGCATTACCTTTGGAACCAGTTCCAATTATTTTAAGAACCATTAAAATTTAGGTTTTTCTTCTTTACTTGGTTCAACAACATTAGATTCTATAACAGTAGCTTCTTCCGCGAAATCAAGAGGTGTTTTATTACCATTTTGTTGAATTTCAGAAGAAATTTCTTCATGAGTAATTTCAATTGCTTGAGTTTGTTCTTCCTGAGTGTACATTGCACCTAATTGAGCAGGAAAAGCTTCTCTTAAAGCCTGAACTTTTGCCACCTTTGAAATCATAGTTGATTTTTTTTCATTCCAAGTAGATTGCTTTTTATCATACTCATCTAATGAAACTTTAGCTATAATTGGATGCTTTCTATCTTTTCTATAAACTTCAGCCCATCCACCTACTAACTCATCCGTTTTTAAGAAAAAGGCCCCTTCAAGCTCTATGGCATTTCCTTCTCTAATTACTATTACTCCAGCTCTGATACCTTCAAAATTTTCATTGGCATCTGCTCTTTTGAAAAAAGCCTCTTTTGAAACAATCATTTGAGCTGGAGCATTTCCAAACTTTACTAAATAAGCTTCTCCTAAGAATGGATTTAACTGATTGTATTTACAAATAGATATAAATTGTGTTAAATCTTGATCAGATACAGCTCCAGTGCCCTTTGTTAAAAAGTCTCTTACAATTTGATATGATAGTTTTACATCTTGACCTGCTACTTGATATGTAATAGTTCCTTTATCTGCAACTGTAACTTGTGTGTTTTCTGTACTCATTTTTATAAATATTAAATTTTTGTTATTGACCAAAAATAGCCTCCTTCGATAGTTTGAATAATTAATCTTAAAGGCCATCCTAAGAAAAATGAAGTAGGGTGAACTCTATGTCTCCAAAAAATGGACTTTCTATTTAATAAAATAAAAATCAAATCATCAATTGTTTTTACTTGTTCATCTAAAACAAAGTTTTTAGATACTTTATCTCCTTTTTTCATTTTATAATTCTATTGTTAATTGACTATTTGAAATCATAGAACATTTGACTTCTTTTAAATCAAAAGCCTGTTCTTGTATTTCTTTCTTGGTGTTTTTATTGTGTGAACAATTGGCTGTACAGTCAAAGCTGCCAATTTTAATTCCGACGTTTACAGTACAATTTTCAATAAGTAATCCGTCGGAATTTCTTTTAACCAAATAGGAGTTCATTAAGCAACTCTCAATGTTTTATCTGCCTCTGAAACAATTAAATTTACAATTTGTGATTGAGTATCAATTATTTCAGTGACACTTTCTCTGTTATCAATGAAAATAGGAGCAGAAATTTGGTAGTACTCGCAAAGTATATTGATAATATCTAATCCAGCATTAATTTTAGAAGCTGTGTTTGCATCAGAAAATGGAACTCCATTAACTAAAATTTCACAAGCTGGGGATTCGCCTCCATTGACTTGAGATTCGAACATTTTGAAAGTAACAATCTTGAATTTTGAATTAACTTTCTTTTCTAAAGTTTCCATTTTCAATTTCTCAAAATTCTCAATCAAAAATTGTGTTTTTTCTACATCAGCTATTTGCTGAGATAAAGAAGTCTCTTCTGATTTAAGTTTTGAAACTCTTTCATCAACAGAAATAATTTGAGCTTCTGTTAAAAGCTTAGCTTTAATTTCATCTATTTTACAGACAAGATTGTTTCTCTCTTCAACTAATTCAGAATTTTTGACTTCTGGAGTTTCTTCAATTGTTGATTCCAAAGTTGATAATTCTACTTTTTTAGATTGATAAACTGTATTTTGCAGTAGTTTTTCATCAATTAGTAATCTTTTATCTATAAAATCAGATTTAGCAAATTTTGATTGTTCTGAAATAACTTTTTCTTCTAAAATTTGAACTTCTTTTTTCAGAGTACTAACATTAGTTTTACAAGTTTCAATTCTTTCTTTTACAGACTCAAGATTTTTTTGGAAAGCTTCTTTTTCTTTGGTTAAATTGCCTCCTCTAGTATTTATCATATCTAGATTTAGTCTTTTTTGAGAATTAAATGAATTTAACATTTCTGCTCTCTTAACTTCAATATTTGAAAGCATTTCACTTCTTTTTGGCTCAATCAAATCAATATCAAAATCAACCAAACAATGAGGACATTTGCAATCACCCTCAAACTTAAATTCTTTAGCATTTTCTAACTCCCATTCATTCCTTAAATTATTCAATTTTACATCGGTCCCATTAATTTCTCCATCTAGGGTTACGATTTTTGAATTCAAAATATTTAGTTCATTTTCTGCCGCAGAAAATTCTATTTTTTTGGTTTCCAAATCTCTTTTTGCAGAATCCAAAAGAGTTGTATCTGGTTTTAAACTAGCTTCTATTTCTGAAACAGTGTTTTGCTCTATAATCTGTATTTCAGATTTCAAATTATTAGCTTTTATACGCTTATCTTTTTGAGAGTCTAATTTTGATTGAAAAGCTGTATTTGCATCTGAAATTTTAGCATCAACATTTTTTAATTTTTCTTCATTTTCTGATAACTCATTTTTTAATGATTCAAAATCTAATGCTTCAGGCTTACTTCTCAATATTTCATCAATTCTAGTAGGAATTGCTTTCAAATCATCTTTAGCCTTTTTTATTGAAGCAATAATTTGCTTTAAATAATCAGACATTGTTTTTCCTTGAGTCAAGTTGGCGACCAAAGCTTTATATTCTACATTGTTACCTGCAGTTTCTTCATCTGAAACATCACCACAAATTTGCATTAAAACATTTCTTCGATCAGTCCATTTGAGTTCATTAAAAGCAAGAGGATTTGTAATTAATTTAAAAACACTTTCATCAATTATTGAATTTATTTTGGCAACAAATTCTTTTTGTTGCATTGGAACATCATTCCAATAGAAAAGAGTTTCATTTCCAGTATATCTTTGGGTTTCTTCTCCTTTAATTTTTTGCCACTTTTCTTTATAAATCCTCTTTAATGAATTTGTTTCTCCGTTTATAGATAAAATCATTTGAACTTCATGATCTTGTCTATTTAGGTTAGTGTCAACTGTGTTTTTGATATTAAAATCTTTACGATCATCGGAATTTTTACCGAATAAAAGCCATAAAAAAGCATCATAAGTAGTGCTTTTAAATGTTCCATTTTTTCCATAAAGACTTGTTACATGATCATTAAAAACAACTTCAAGTTCTTTTGCTCCCTTGAAATTTTTAACCATTAACTTGTTAAGAATAACTGTTTTCATTTGCTCTATTTTTTAAAATTTGATTTTTTAATTTGAATCTGGGAATGGTAGATAATCATGGTTCTGATGATCTTGAAACATTTCGTCGAATTGAGGTACTTGAAATTTCCAAGCTAATCCGAGAATTTCTTCGCACTCTAATGCATTTGATATGTTTTCATTGAATGCTTTCTGAAGACACTTACCTAAAAGAAATTTTGTTTTGTCATTTGTAAGTGTTGTTTTGTGGAATCTTTGAATTAAATTTGTCGCCATGATTAAAAATTTATGCCTGCTCGGCTATTAAAATTTGATCAAAACCACTTCCTGCTCGAAGTGGTTTTTTATTTTGTTAAACTTGCACTCAGAATGAATCTAAATTCATCTGTTAATGCGTTTTTGGCCTTTAAAATGCGCTCTGGATTATTCCCCAACAATTCCAGAGCGCGAGTTGCTTCACTTTCGAGACGTGTAGCGTTTGCTTCTAATTGCTTTGCTCCTTCTTTCATGAGTTTAGCAGATTCGATTTGTTTTTTATAAAATTGTATTTGTGCTGACTTATTCATTTCCAATTGAGTTTATCAATTATCCATTTTATCAAGTTGATAAAGCCTAAAATTCCTATTAGGAACAAACAAGCTTCAATTATGAAATCTAAATCCACCATAATAAAGTAGGTATAGAATTATTAGTCCGAATCCGAGTGCAAAACATATAATAGAGAGTATTGCAATTAAAAATGAATACCTTCTAATGATTTTGTCTTTTTGATAGTTAGTATTATTTATCATGATTCTTCGTCTTTAAAAATTTGTTCGTCTTTATATCCTGTGTGATGTTTAATTACATTCACAACATTATATTCTGATAGTTTTTTACTGCTATTGATGCATAGTACTCTGATATTATTATCAGTAGTTCCAGTAATCATTGCAATTGCTTGTCTAAGCGGTAAATCTTCTCTTATTAAATCAAAGATTTCTTGTCTCATTATTTGCTTCTTAATCATTGTATTATGTTTTTTGACTTTGAGAGGTTGTCAGACTCGAACTGAATGAATTCCTGATGTTATCTTAATTCAACCTCAACATATTATGTATTGTTTTTGCTTTTCAGTCATTTAGCAGGTTTCAAATAACCCATAGACTATTTTTATTTTTCAGGCTTTTTCAAAAGGGAATTTCAACCCACCACCTTGCTTTTATATACCAAAACCATCAAAAGGTTTTTACGTTACCAACTGGTATATTGATGGTTAAACTTGAGCAGTTTTATCGCTTCGCAAAATTTTTTTGCTTCAACCATCCCAATATGTCAATTAACTTATGTAATTTCGCTTCGTATTTTAATTACAGTTCAAATATACATAACTTATTATGTAATTACAAAACAAATTATGCTAAAGTTGCGTAACAAATGCGTAATTTAAAATGATTCTAAATAAAAATGGAAGTAAAAGAGATAGTTAAAATCATTAAAGACACTGGTATTACTGCTTATGAAATAGCTAAAAACACTGTGTTGACAGAGGTTGGCATAAATAAAATTTTAAATGGAGAGACAGTAAATCCAAGAAAATCAACTTTATTGATTTTAGAAGATTACTTAACAAAAAACATAACAAAAGAAAAAAATGTTACCCAACAATTAAGTAATCCAACAATTGAATCCAATAATGAAATAATAAATAAGAATGGAAATGTCTTTAGACAATTATCTGAGGGAAGTTTTTCTATTGAAGTAAATGTTGTTCCTTTTTCTGCTCATGCTCGTTATGTTTCTGAATACTCTGATGGTGATGCTGAATTATTTGGTGAATGGGAGAAAGTCACATTTATTGTGGATAAAGTTGGGAGAGGAAACTATTTAGGCTTTAGAATAAAAGGAGATAGTATGAATGGAAACAATATAATGGACACTCCAGATAAAGCAATTGTATTAGGCCGCGAATTAGGTAGACAACATTGGAAGGATGGATTTAAAATGACAGATCATGGATGGATTATCATCACAAAAGACAATATGCTTTTTAAAGACATTGTTGGTTTAAATAAAGATGATGGAACTATAATATGTCATAGCAGAAATACAAGTCCTGAATATTCAGATTTTCCATATCCACTAAATGATGTTTTACAGATTTTTAAAGTAATAAAAAGAACATTTTAAACTTGATATAAGATGAAAAGATTTACTCCTATAATATCGCTAGTTATTGTTATCATTTTAGCAATGTTTCTATTTCAAAAATTTGGTAAAAAAAATGAATTAGAAACATCTATAGATAAAAAGGAACAATTGATTAAAGATGCCGAATCGGATGTTAAGGCAACAATGAAAGATCCAGATAGTTATGAGTTTGTTAGTTTTAAAGAAGATATAGAAAAAGAACAAGATTTCAATAAAGGAATGAAAGGGGTAGAGGGATATGATGCTTCAAAGCCTGAGTTTCTTATTTTTAAATTAACATTCAGAGGCAAAAACTCTTTTAATACATTGGTACTTCAGGATGTTTATGTAAAATCTAATAATGAATATTCATTTATTGAAATAGAATCAACTGAAAATTAATAATAAGTTTTGAATAACATTGATGTTAAGATACTAGAGTTAATTGAATACTTAAAAAGTATTAAAGAAATTAAAACAGCCAAGCAATTTTGCTTATCAGTCGGCATGTTAGAACAAACTCTATCTAAAATACAAAAAGGTAAAAATCATTTTACTATAATTCAAATAGAAACTATCTGTCAAATTTATTATGTAAACGCTAATTGGGTTTTTGGATTAGAAGAAAATATGTTTTTAGATTCAAAACCTCAACAAATACAACATACTAACGGCTATGTTGCCGACAATGTAAAACGACAATGAAACACTAATTTTTAACCAAATTGCCAATTTTACAGAATTTGTAAAGCATTGATTTTATTGATATTACACGGCATTGTATAGGTAGGTCTCAGGATTCATAACCCTGAGGTCACGGGTTCAACTCCCGTCTTCGCTACAAAAAAAAGCCCAGTTTTTACTGGGCTTTTTTCATTTTCAGTAATTTGTATTTGATAAATTGGTAAAATTAAGTTTTTTTAGGTACATTGCTTCGTAAATTTCTCTTTATGAATAGCGGCTACTTAGAAGATTTAGAGAATGATTATTTAAAAAAAATAGTATCTCAACAGAAAGATTTGTTCTTTCAGTTTACTCTTGCACCAAATTTATCGGTATCAATTAATTTTTTAAGAGGATTTGTTGATGAATTTTTTGAATATTCCTTAGAACAGATTAATAATAATCCTAATTTAATTTTTGAGAATAGAATCAATAAGCAAGATCTTCAAAAAATGAAGAAGGTGTTTTTTGAGAGTATAGATACTCTTAAAAATTGTGAATTTGATTATAGAGTGACTTTGCCAAAACGAGGAGAAAGATGGTATAGGGTTGTAGGAACTTGTGAACGAACTCATGACGGCATTGCTTTTTATGGAACTAATAGTGATGTAACATCGCTTAAGCATCAAGAAACTGAGTATAAAATATCAGAAGCGAGGAGTCAGTTTGCAAATTTAGCTTCAGGAATTGGTGTTTGGGATTGGAATATGGTGACAAATGAAGTTTTTTATTCTGCTCAGTCTTTAAAAATACTTGAATTAGAAAATAGTGAGCTAGATTTGATTTCTAATCCTGAAAAATGGGATGAGTTAGTCCATCCAGATGATCTTGATGTTTATTTTGGAAATATCAAAGAGCATTTTGAAGGGAGAGTGCCATATTATGAAACATATCACAGGGTTTTATGTAACGGAAAATATAAATGGATTCTTGATCGAGGAAAAGTAATTTCTAGAGATGCAAACGGTAATCCGCTCAGAATAATTGGTACTCATACGGATGTAACTTCTCAAAAAATTAGAGAACAAAAACTGCAAGAAACACTTGATTTAGTAAATAATCAAAAAAGTAAGTTGCTTAATTTTGCTCATATCGTTTCGCATAATTTAAAAAATCATACTGGTAATTTAAGTTCCCTGTTAAAAATGCATGCAGATGAATATTTAACTACAGACGAAACCTTGTCAAGTATTCGAATAGTGTCTGATGAGTTAACTACTACTATTGAAAACTTAGTCGAATTAGTAAACATTCAAGTGTCTACTAATGTAGAAAGTCAAAACTTAAAAATTTCAGATTATTTTAATAAAGTTATTTTGCTTTTAACTGATGATATTAAAAAAGGAGAAATAACTATAGTTAATAATATTCCCGATGAATTAAAAGTTTGGTTTATTCCTGCTTATTTAGATAGTATTTTGCTTAATCTTACGACTAATGCGATAAAGTATTCAGATCCATCTAAAAATGCGTTAATTGAGTATTTTGTGGAGGAAGAAGAAGGTTTTGATGTGTTATGTGTAAGAGATAATGGATTAGGGATCGATTTAGATAAGTATAAGGACTCAGTTTTTGGTTTATATAAAACATTTCATCGAAATGAAAACTCTACAGGAATTGGTCTCTATATAACCAAAAATCAAGTTGAAGCGATGGATGGTAAAATAAGTGTAGAAAGTACTGTGGGTAAAGGGACTACTTTTAAAGTTTATTTTAAAAAGAAATCTCAATAAGGAATACAAAAAAGACCGCTTTTAAAGCGGTCTTTTTTGTTGTATAAATATGTTATTTTGCAATATTAACGGCTCTAGTTTCTCTAATAACCGTAATTTTAACTTGACCAGGATAAGTCATTTCTGTTTGAATTTTGTGAGAAATATCGAAAGATAGTTTTGATGCCATTTCATCAGAAACTTTTTCACTTTCTACAATTACACGTAATTCACGTCCAGCTTGAATAGCGTATGCACTTTTTACACCACCAAATCCGTATGCAATATCTTCAAGATCTTTAAGTCTTTGAATGTAAGAGTCTAATACTTGACGACGTGCTCCTGGGCGAGCCCCAGAAATTGCATCACATACCTGAATGATAGGAGATAGTAATGATTTCATTTCAATCTCATCATGGTGAGCTCCAATGGCATTACAAACTTCTTCTTTTTCGCCATATTTTTCAGCCCATTGCATACCTAATAATGCGTGAGGTAAATCACTCTCTGTATCTGGAACTTTTCCTATATCATGTAATAAACCAGCTCTTTTTGCAAGTTTAACATTTAATCCAAGTTCAGCAGCCATTAAGCCACAAAGTTTAGCTACTTCACGAGAGTGTTGTAATAAGTTCTGTCCGTATGAAGATCTATATTTCATACGACCAACAATTTTAATTAATTCTGGATGTAATCCATGAATTCCAAGGTCGATTACTGTACGTTTACCAACTTCAATGATTTCGTCTTCAATTTGTTTTTGAGTCTTCGCAACAACCTCTTCAATACGAGCAGGGTGAATACGACCATCAGTTACTAATTTGTGTAATGCAAGACGTGCAATTTCACGACGAACTGGGTCAAAACATGATAATATGATAGCTTCAGGAGTATCATCAACAATAATCTCAACTCCAGTTGCAGCTTCGATTGCTCTAATGTTACGTCCTTCACGACCAATAATTCGTCCTTTTACATCATCAGATTCAATGTTGAAAACTGATACACAGTTTTCAACTGCTTCTTCAGTACCAACTCTTTGAATCGTATTGATGATAACTTTTTTAGCCTCTTGCTGAGCTGTTAACTTAGCTTCTTCAAGTGTTTCTTGGATATAAGCCATGGCGTTTGTCTTAGCTTCAGCTTTTAAGCTTTCAACTAATTGATTTTTTGCTTCTTCAGCTGATAGGCCAGATATAACTTCAAGTTGTTCAACTTGAGATTTGTGCATCTTTTCAATCTCAGCAGATTTCTTATCAAGAGCTTCAATTTTAGTTTGATATTCTGCTGCTTTTGATTCGAACTCGTCGTTTACTTTTTTTGCTTTAGCTAATTCATTTGATATTTGAGATTCTTTATCTCTTACTCTTTTTTCAACTTCGGCAACTTTTCTATCTCTTGACAAGATTACTTGTTCGTGTTCTGCTTTTAATTCGATGAATTTTTCTTTGGCTTGTAAAATTTTATCTTTTTTAATGTTTTCTGCTTCTTGATTAGCATCTTTTAAAATTGATGCAGCTTCTTTTTTAGCGTTTTTAATCAAGTTTGACACATTACTTTTTTCAATGAATTTTGCAATCCCAAATCCGCCTGCTAATCCTATAATTCCAGCAATAATTATTGTTAAAATGTCCATAGTTTATTTGAATGTTTATATATAAAAAAACCTACATTAGGAGAATTGCATAAACTCGTATAGACAAGTTTTGAGCTAACTCGTTTTTCAAGCTTCCTACTTAAAGGCCTGCTATAGTCACGAAGATTTGCTCATTCTAATTTGTTAGTGTTGAGTTTATCAAATAAGTACTAATGTAGGTAGTATTTTTAGTGTATGTTAAGAACGTTATTTATCTAAATACTCTGCTAATAAATCATTTAATTTTTCCAATTTCAGTTTAGTTGTTTCTTCGACAGTAGATTTGTCTATTTGTCTTTGTTCAACTTGAGCTGCAAATTGTAAAGCGCACATGGCTAAAACATCTTGTTTGTCACGTACTGCATAATTTTGTTCAAACTGTTTAATCATAGCATCTATTTTTTTGGAAGCACTTCTAAGTCCTTCTTCTTGGCTAGCGTCTACCGTTAATGGGTAAACTCTGTCAGCAATAGATATTTTAATTTTTAGTTTATCACTCATTATGCTTTTTAATCAGATAATTGAGCTATACAGTAATCAATTTCTCTAATCAATGAATTTATTTTAAGCTTAGTATCTCTTTTGTATTCGTCACTACCAAGTAATGAATTTGTGATTTTAATTGAGTCAAAATTTGACTTTAAATCTCTTATTTCTTGAGCTTGATGTTGGATTATTTCTTCTGCTTGGTTAAGCTTTTGTTGTGTTTCTTGATTTGATTGTTTCAAATCCTCCATTTTTTTAAGGAGTTTTTGAAATCTAATCTCAAGAGAATCAACTATTCCTCCAATATCACTCATTACAATAAAAATTCATTACATAACTTCACAAAGTTAATATTCCTGACGAATTATAGCAATATCTTTTAGAAAAAAAATTATTTTTTTGCAATTTTGATAATTAATTTGTTTGCTGTTATGTAGTTACATCTTTAAATTTATAAGTAAAAGTTTATTAAACAAATTCGTTATATTAGCAAAAATGTTTTTTATGAGAATTGCAGTTGTAGCAATATTTTTACTAACAAATTTTTTATCTGCACAAGATAAATATCCTAAAGATTACTTTGGCTCACCACTAGACATACCTTTGTCATTAGCTGGTTCTTTTGGAGAGTTACGTCCAAATCATTTTCACTCTGGTATTGATTTCAGAACACAACAAAAAGAAGGATTGCCTGTATATGCAAGTGCTGATGGATTTATTTCGAGAATTAAAATATCTACTGCAGGATATGGTAAATCAATTTATATAGATCATCCTAATGGTTTTACAACTGTTTATGCACACTTGCAGCGTTATGCACCTCAAATACAAATTCTTTTAAATAAAGAGCATTATGAAAAACAAAATTATGAAATTGAAATAAAACCAAAGCCCAATGAATTATTGGTAAAGAAAGGAGATTTAATTGCTTATTCAGGAAATACCGGGGGTTCAAGCGGACCACATCTTCATTTTGAAGTTAGAGATACTAAATCTGAGTATATTATTAATCCGCTTTATTTTGGTCTATGTGATAGTTTGAAAGATACTAAAAAGCCAATCTTAAATTCAATTTTAGCCTATCCTTTAGATGCTAATTCTCAAATCAATGGGTCTGCTGAACCTGTTTTCTTAAATTTAAATTTGCTAAAGGACGGTAATTATATTGCTAATAAAATAGTAGCTAATGGAAAAGTAAGCTTTGCAGTGAATGCATATGATGTAGCAAATAATAGCTATGGAAAAAATGGGATCTTTAAAATGACTTCTTTTGTAAATGGATTGCCCTATTTTGAGTATGAATTCGAAACATTTTCGTTTGATGAAACAAAGCTTATAAATACTTTTATAGACTATCCTAGATATCAGTCTCAAAAACAACGTTTTCAAAAATTGTTTGTTGGTTATTTCTTTCCGCCAAATATCATAAAGAATAAAAAAGATGATGGTGTTATTAACGTTTCGTCTAATCTTACAACAAATTATAAAATTATAATAGAGGATTTTAATCAAAACAAAACGGAAGTTATCATTCCGGTAACTTATGGAATATTGCCTTTAACTCAGAAAAAAAAGGAAAAAATAACACCATACTTTCTTAAAGCTTTAAATGAGCATAGTTATGTAAAGGATGATATTTCTGTTTTTATTCCAGAAAAAACTTTTTATGAAGATTTTTATTTAAATTTTGATGTCAAAAATAATGAATTGTTTTTACATAATGATTCTGTAGCAGTGAGCGGAAATATTACAATAACATTTGATGTGGCTAAAATTCCAGCTAATGAAAGAGAAAAAATGTTTATTGCTAATTTAGATAGAGGTCGAACAGAGTTTAACACTACCTACAAAAAAGAGAATACATTTACTATCTATACTAAAAAGTTGGGAAAGTTTTTTTTATTTAAAGACGAAGAAGCTCCACGAATTTATAATCCAAGTTTTAAAGAAGGAGATATTTTAGACGATGCTAAAACTTTAAAAATTTCTATTTCGGATAATTTATCAGGGATAAAAGAATATAATGCTTACTTAAATGGAAATTGGATTTTAATGGAATATGAAACCAAGCTAAATAGATTGACTCATAATTTTTCTGATGATGTTTTTATTAATGGTAGAAATGATTTTAAACTAATTGTAAAAGATAATATGGGAAATTCTACTACATTTGAATCCTATTTTACCAAAACCAAATAAAATATTTTGAAAACCTTATATTCCATCTTCTTTTTTCTAGTGTCAATTTTCACATTTGCTCAAACAGCAAGGGTTAAAGGAATAGTTTTAGATGAAAATAATCAACCAGTAGAGAATGTAAATGTCTCTTTCCAAGAAAATAAAACGGTAACTAATTCGAATGGATTTTATCTCCTTTCAGTACCTTCAAACGTTAAATCAAACCTTAAGTTCTCACATTTGTCTCTTAAAGCTGCGGTAATCACATTAGAGTTAAAACCTAATGAGGATTATGAATTCAATATTATTCTCAAAAGTAATGTAGAGCAAATAGGAGAGGTTGTTATTACAAATAACAAACGTAAAAGAGTAGAAGGAGTAACAACTATTTCTCCTAAGGCAATTCGTTTAATACCTGGCGCCAATGCAGGAGTTGAAAATATTTTAAAAACTCTTCCAGGGGTTTATTCAAATAATGAATTGAGTACACAATATGCAGTTCGCGGTGGGAATTATGATGAAAACTTAGTATATGTTAACGAAATTGAAGTGTATAGACCCTTTTTGATTCGTTCTGGACAACAAGAAGGATTGAGTTTTACAAATACAGATTTAGTTCAAAATGTTGATTTTTCAGCTGGAGGATTCCAAGCAAAATTTGGTGATAAATTATCTTCAGTTTTGGATATTACTTATAGAAGACCGACAAAATTTGGAGCCTCATTAGAGGCTAGTTTTCTTGGAGCTAGTTTAGCAGTTGAGAATGCTTCCAAAAATCAAAAATGGACTGCAATTACAGGAGTAAGATATAGAGATAATAGATTATTAGTAAATAGTCAAAAAACAGAAACTGATTTTAAGCCGCGTTTTGCTGATATTCAAACTTATATAACATTTACACCCAATGCTAAATGGCAACATAGTTTTTTAGGAAATATTTCTCAAAATAAGTACGATTATAAGCCTCTTTTTAGTAAAACAAATTTTGGAACTATTAGTGAGCCTATTGCTTTACTTATAGAATATCAAGGTCAGGAAAAAGATAAGTACACTACTGTTTTTGGTGCTTATAAAGGAACTTATGCTGTAAATGAAAATTTTGATTTAAAATTTATAGGCTCTGCCTATCATACTACAGAACAAGAGTATTTTGATATTCTAGCACAATATAGACTGGGAGAAGTAAATTCTAATTTAGGTGATGATAATTTTGGGAATGTAGAATATACTCGTGGCGTAGGTTCTCAATTATCACATGCTAGAAACGATTTAGATGCATTAATCGTAAACGCAGAAGTAAAAGGTTTTCATAAAAAAAATGACAATCAAATAGAGTGGGGTATAAAATATACAAGAGAAAGTATTCGCGATCGTTTAAGAGAATGGGAAGTCGTGGATTCGGCAGGTTTTTCTTTAAATGATCCCATTTTAGACACTCCTGTAAACGAGCAGCCTTACACACCGTATGTAGGACCTCTAGTTCCATATAGTAATGTGAGAGCAAAGAATTTTGCGGATATTAATAGAATTTCGGGTTACACACAATGGAGTAGAAGAACTAAATGGAATGAACATGATATTTTTACCAACATAGGAATACGTGCACATCAATGGCAAGTAAGTGGAGACAATATTAATGGTAAAAGTCAAATGACTTTTAGTCCTCGTGCTCAATTTGCTATCAAACCTAATTGGGATATGGATATGCTTTTTAGACTTTCAGGTGGTTTATACCATCAGCCTCCTTTTTATAGAGAGTTAAGGGATAAAGAAGGTGTAGTTCAGCCAAATGTTAAAGCGCAACAATCTGTTCATGTTGTTTTAGGGAACGATTATAGTTTTAAAATGTGGAATAGGCCTTTTCGATTGGTCTCTGAAGTATATTACAAATCATTGTCAGATGTAAATCCGTATACATTAGATAATGTTAGAATTCGTTATGCTGCAAATAATAATGCAAAAGCATACGCTGAAGGACTAGATTTACGTTTAAATGGAGAGTTTGTACCTGGTACAGAATCATGGTTAAGTTTTGGCTATTTAAAAACAGAAGAAAATATTGATAATAAAGGATTTATCGCAAGACCAACAGATCAAAGATTAAAATTTGGAATTCTTTTTCAGGATTATGTGCCAAATATTCCAGCTTTAAAAATGTATCTTAATTTAGTTTACAATACAGGGTTGCCAGGTGGATCTCCATCTTATGCTAATCCATATGATTACCAACTAAGGTTAAGAGATTATCGAAGAGCTGATGCTGGTTTTTCATATGTATTCACTGATAGAGCTAGAGCTAAAGAGGAAGGGAGTTGGTTATATAAATTTAAAGAACTGTCATTAGGTCTGGAAATATTTAATATGTTTAATAATCAAAATGCTATAACCAATACTTGGGTTAGAGACGTTTATACAAAACAGCAGTATGGAGTGCCAAATTACTTAACATCTCGTGTTTTTAGTGTTAAGTTGGTGGCTAAGTTGTAATTTTTAGAATATATTTGATTAAAATTCACAAGGATGAAAAAGATAATTGTTTATGTGCTTCCATTATTTTCACTTTTTTGGAATTGTAAGGATGAACAAAAGCCAAAAGTGAAGTATGATAAACCACTTAATAAAGTTGAGGTTAAAAAAGATACTTCAAAATTATTAGTAGCTGATTTACCTATTCAGTTTTCAAATTCTAATGTACTTTTATATGCAATAGGTGCATTACAAGTTAGCAACTTTCAAAAAAGTAGTTATTCAGAAAAAATGGAAGCTGGAGTTACTTATAATGTTTCAAATGTTCTTGAAGATGAGTTGACTGGTTATTTGCAGAACGTTAAGTTTCAGGAGATAGGTACAGACTCATTACATGTACTAACAGATAAAGTGGTAATGATTGAAAGAATGACTTTTTTGAAATCTAAAAAAATACTAGTTTATGTGCTTGCAGATGCAGATACAAATCAGGACAGTAAAGTAGATTCTGATGATATTAAGTCTTTGTATCTTAGTACCGATATGGGAAAAAACTTTACCAAAGTATCTCCAGAACTTCAGGAGCTTATTGATTGGAATTATGTAGAAGCAGCCAATAAAATTTTCTTTAGATCGATTGATGATCGCAATAAAAATGGAGCTTTTGATAAAAACGATTATATACATTACTTCGCAGTAAATGTAAACAAGGATTGGAAAGCAGAGGAATTTAAGGTAGTAAAATAATTTGATTAAAAATTTTAAATCAAAATATCACTTTCTAGATCTGATTTTTCTATTTCAAAATCAAAACCAAGTCTTTCAACAAGCTCAATAACCAGTTTTTTATACCAGTTTTCACTTTTTGGGTGGATGTAAATTTTTTCTATTAGAGTATTTATATCAACTTGTATTTTAAGTCCATCATTGATGCTGAAGTTGTGACTAGTAACATCAGAAATAACTCGAATCTCCTTTTCATACTGAAAACTCTTTCTTTTAAATAAAAAAGGGAAAAAAGCATCATCAAATGGGATGTATTCTTTTTTATAGTCTATGTAGTTAACTTCTCCTATGTATTGTTCAAAGTGTCTTTCTTTTTGTAAAGCTTCTTTTAATCTTCCAATGGTAGATTGTATAGCAAGACCCTCGTTATTTTTAGTGAAGATTTGCCACATTGCAAAGCTTTCATACTCATTAGCATGCCAACTGCTAACTACTACATTTTCACGATGTGATTTGTAATAATCTAGAAATTTAGGATTATTTTGAGAAATTTTTTTAATTTCTTCAAAGGTAGGCTCGCTAAAGGTGCCTTCGTATTGATCTTCAAATTTGTCTGAACGAGACATAAACATTTTGCCAGATAGTAAAATATCTAAAAATTTTGATAAGTCAAGATATTTCCAAACAACAGTATCAGGATTTTCGGGAAGTTTTATATTGTTATTTGACGTGTACATGTTTAGTTACTTTGGGAATTTTGCAGAATATTTACCAAGAAAAAATGCACCAAGTGTAAAAACAAGAATAAATTTTGAAAGAAAATATTCTCCTACAAACTCGTTAATCAAATAAAAGAGAGTTCCAGAACATATTATAAAAAGAATAGTGATGGTGTTTTGATTCATGAATTGATTTTTTTACTAAGATAGATATTCTTTATATAATAAAAAATCCCGAACGAGTCGGGATTAAGTTATTCAAAGGACTGCATCATCACTAATTTTGAGTATGTGCCGTTTTTTGCTAAAAGCTCATCATGTGTTCCTTGTTCGACAATTTCGCCTTTTTGCATCACTACAATTTTGTCAGCTTTTTGAATTGTAGAAAGTCTATGTGCAATAACAATAGATGTTCTGTTTTGCATCATGTTTTCTAGTGCAACTTGAACAAATTTTTCGCTTTCTGTGTCAAGTGCTGAAGTAGCTTCGTCTAAAATCATTATTGGAGGATTCTTCAAAACAGCTCTAGCAATAGATAAACGTTGTTTTTGTCCACCAGATAATTTTCCTCCAGCATCTCCAATATTAGTTTCTATTCCGTTAGGTAAATCTTTAACAAACTCGTAAGCATTTGCAACTTTAAGAGCATCAATAATTTCTTCATCAGATGCTGTAGGTTTGCCAATAAGTAAGTTGTTTTTTATTGTGTCATTAAATAGAATAGAATCTTGCGTCACTAAGCCCATTAAGCCTCTAAGAGAGTGCATATTCATGTCTTTGATGTTGATTCCATCAATCGATATGTTTCCATCTTGAACATCATAAAAACGAGTAAGTAGGTTGGCTATTGTACTTTTTCCACTTCCAGATTGGCCAACTAGTGCTACCGTTTTTCCTTTAGGAATATCTAATGAGAAGTTTTTTAATACTTTTTCTTCAGCATAAGCAAAATCGATATTCTCTACAGTTATTTTATCATCAAAAGAAGTTTTAACAATTGCATCTGGTTTGTCTGTAATAGTATTTTGTTGTTCTAATAAAACAAAAACTCTTTCAGCTGCAGCTAATCCACTTTTAACCTGATATGAAGCTTTAGAAATTGCTTTTGCAGGTGTAAGAATAGTGTAGGCTAAAGCGATATATGTTATAAACGCTGTGCTACTTAATGTTTGATCAATCAAAACGAGTTTTCCACCATACCAAAGTAAAGTTCCTATTGTCAAAATTCCTAAAAACTCACTCATTGGCGATGCCAAATTATTTTTGTTAGAAATACTATTTGATAACTTTAGCAATCGGTTAATTGAATCATTAAACTTTTGGATAAAAATATTTTCTGCATTGAAGCCTTTTAAGACTTTTAGTCCAGTTAAAGTTTCATCTAACGTTGAAATGAAAATTCCAGATTCTTGTTGAGCGCGTTGTGATTTTGATTTTAAACTTTTACCAATTCTTGAAATAATGAATCCTGAAATAGGTATAAATATAAAAACGAACAATGTTAGTTCTGAACTGATGGCAAACATTGTTATAATTGAAAACAAAATAGTTAGTGGCTCACGTACTATTAATTCTAGAATTTGAAAAAATGAATTTTGAACTTCACCAACATCGCCTAACATTCTGGCCATTACATCTCCTTTGCGTTGATCAGAGTAGTAAGATACCGGAAGATGAATTATTTTATGATACAATTTTTGACGCAAATCCCTTAAAACTCCATTTCTTAATGCAGTTACATGTCTCGATGCTAAATAATTAAATAGATTTTTAAGTAATGCTGTTAATAAAACAATTCCTATAACAAAAAGTAATGCTGTTTGCTTACCTCCAGTTTGTGAAATACTAGTTATAGTGTAGTTTAAATAATCGGCACCATAATCTTTCAGGTTTTCAATTCCCGAATAAATTGGTTTTGTGGTAACTGGTTTTCCTTTATCAAAAATTACATCCAGAGTAGGCATTAATGAAACCATTAATAATGTACTAAATAAGGCATAGAGTACATTAAAAATAATGTTCATCACTACATTTCTCTTGTAGTGTAAAGTGAAAGGGATTATTTTTTTTAAGTTATTATCCATTAATTAAGATTAAGTTCTTTAATAATGTTTGTGATTTTTGCATCTAAAAGTTGTTCTGCTTCGGTAATGTCTGAAAGATTTTCTACGGCACAATTCACGCTAAAATAAAATTTGATTTTAGGCTCAGTACCACTTGGGCGAGCACAAATTTTACTTCCGTCTTCTAAATAATATATTAAAACATTTGATTTAGGTATTGTAATTTCAAACTCTTCATTATTCATAAAGTCTTTTCCTTTAGAACTCTGATAGTCTTCTACACAAACTACTCGTTGACCATTTATTTCAGTAAGTGGATTTTCGCGCAAGTCAATCATCATTTGTTTAATTTCGTTTGCACCTTCAATTCCTTTTTTAGTAATTGAAATTAAATGTTCCTTGTAGAAGCCAAAATCGACATACATTTGAAGTAATTCTTGGTATAAAGAACTGCCTTTTTCTTTAGCTTGTGCAGCAATTTCACATACTAACAAAATAGCTCCAACACCATCTTTATCTCGTACTGCGTCGCCAACCATAAAGCCAAAACTTTCTTCACCACCACCAATAAATTTTTGATTAGGAAAATCTTTAATGAATTTAGCAATCCATTTAAACCCTGTTAATCCTACTTTACATTCTACACCATAGGCTTCGGCTAAATCAAGCATCATAGGAGTAGATACAATGGTCGATCCTATAAATTCTTTACCAGTAAGTTTGCCTTGTTTTTTCCATTGCTCTAAAAGGAAAGCAGTCATAATAACCATGGTTTGATTGCCATTTAAAAGTATCATTTCTCCTTTTGTGTTTCTAACAGCAACACCTAAACGGTCTGAATCAGGATCGGTACCCACAACAATGTCAGCATTTATTTCTTCGGCTAGTTGCATTGCCATCTCTAGTGCCTCTGGTTCTTCTGGGTTTGGAGATTTTACAGTAGGAAAGTTTCCATTGGGAACTTCTTGTTCTTTTACAATGTTAACATCAGTATATCCTGCTTTTGCTAAAACTCCTGGAATTGCTTTTATAGAAGTTCCATGAAGTGGAGTGTAAACAATTTTTAAATTTTCTCTTGCAGACTTTGATGTGTCAAAACTTGCATTAGCAACTGTTGAGTCCCTAAAGGCTTCATCAACAGCAACATCTATATATTCTATTAAATTTTCGTTAGCATTAAAATTGACATCAGTATATTCTAAATTTTCAATAATCTTGATTACTTCTCCATCTTGTGGTGGTACAATTTGACCTCCATCTTGCCAGTATACTTTGTATCCGTTGTATTCTGGTGGGTTATGAGAAGCCGTAAGAACAATTCCAACGTGGCAATTTAAATGTTTAACTGCAAACGAAAGCTCAGGAGTAGGACGCATGTCTGAAAAAAGGAATACTTTGATTCCATTTGCTGAAAAAACGTCAGCTACAACTTTGGCTAAAGTGTTACTGTTATTTCTGCAATCATATGCAATGGCAGCTTTTAGCTCTTCACCAGGAAAGCATTTTTTTAAATAATCAGATAAGCCTTGTGTGTTTTTGCCTAGGGTATATTTGTTGATTCTATTTGTTCCAACACCCATGATGCCTCGCATTCCTCCAGTTCCAAATTCAAGATTTTTATAAAAACTATCTTCTAGCTCTTTTGGTGAAGATGTCATCATTTCTTTGATGGCTTCTTGTGTTTGATTGTCGAAGGTTGGGGTAAGCCAAACGTTTACTTTGTCTAAAATTGCCTTATCTATATGCATTATCTTAATTTTAGAATTGTTAATACTAATTGTATTCTAAAGATTAATCTCTTTAGAAACCTTATATCTTTCTTCGTTGTTTTTTGTTCGAAGTATAATTTCTCCTAAAAAGCCAGCTAAAAACAGTTGAGTACCTATTATCATTGCGGTAAGTGCAATGTAAAATAATGGATTGCTAGTAACCAAAATAGTTTCGTAGCCAGTATACAATTTAAATAATTTTAATCCAATAATTAAAAATGTAGATACAAATCCAATGATAAACATCAAAACACCAGCTGCTCCAAATAAATGCATTGGGCGTTTTCCGTACTTTGATAAAAACCAAATAGTGATGAGGTCTAAAAAACCATTTATAAAACGATTGATGCCAAATTTTGACTCTCCGTATTTTCTGGCTTGATGTATAACAATTTTTTCACCAATATTTCCAAATCCTGCATTTTTTGCTAGAACTGGAATATAACGGTGCATTTCGCCAGAGACTTCAATGTTTTTAATAACTACATTTTTGTAAGCTTTTAACCCACAATTGAAATCATTAAGTTGAACATTAGATGTTTTTCTTGCTGCCCAGTTAAATAACTTTGAAGGTAAATTTTTAGCAACTACAGAGTCATATCTCTTTTTTTTCCAACCAGAAACCAAATCGTAGTTTTGCTTAGTAATCATGTTGTATAACTCAGGAATTTCATCTGGACTATCCTGTAAATCGGCGTCCATTGTAATTACTACATCACCTTGAGCTTTTGCAAAACCAGCATGTAATGCTTGTGATTTTCCAAAATTTGTTAGAAACTTAATTCCTTTTATGTTTGAATTTTCTGAAGCTAAATTCTGGATTGTTTCCCAAGAATTATCAGTACTTCCATCATCAATAAAAATAACTTCATAACTAAAATTGTTTTCAGTCATGACTTTTGTAATCCATGATGTTAATTCAGGTAACGACTCTTGTTCGTTTAATAAAGGAATTATGATTGAAATATTCATTAAATTGAATTAGTTAAAAACTGGTTTGTCCTTTTTTACAATTGCTCCAATAATTAAAGAGTAAATTAGTCCAATAAATGAGAACATTACAATTGATAATGGCACAGAAAATACTGGAGACGAAAACTTTTTAGTCATAGAAATTGCAGCTTCTAGTTGTGCACTTGTCATATTTGGATTTTGTTTCATCATCAATCGTCTAGTTTGATTTAAAATTTCATCCATATATTCAGGAAAGAGCATGTTGAAAATAACACTAAAAACACCAAAAATAACTGCTCCTATAAAAGCTACTGTAATACCTGTTTTGATAGCTTCGCCAAGTGAAACAAATCCGTTGTTGTTTTTTTTAAAAGTATTGATTGCTAGGGTTATAAAAGTCACTGGAAAAACTAGGTAACTGAATAAGCTTGATAACGTTCCTGCTAAAGGGTTGCTTATTGGATCAATGTTTAAAGCATAAATAATAACAAAAGATACAATAACAGCTAGTCCAAAATAGCAGCCATATTCTAATCCAGGTTTTTTAGTCGAAGTTTTGTTTTCCATGATTCAAAGTTTGTTTAGTTTGCAAATATAATAATAATTAAAGTACCAGTATTAGTGTGTTAAAATCAAAAAATGTTACGAAAGATTTGTTTTTAGAAAAATAGTTGTACATTTGCACCCTAAAATAAAATTAGTAAAAACAAAAGTTACTGTAAGTTAATACCTTTTTAGTCATAAAAAGCATCAAAGCCCAAAGTAACAAAACATAAAAAAGATTTATCATGAAAAAAGGAATTCACCCAGAAAATTACAGATTAGTTGCGTTTAAAGATATGTCAAATGACGATATTTTTATCACTAAGTCTACTGTTGAAACTAAAGAAACTATCACTCATGAAGGTGTAGAGTATCCAGTTTACAAAATGGAGATATCAAGAACGTCTCACCCTTTTTACACAGGTAAATCTAAACTTATTGATACTGCTGGTCGTATTGATAAATTCAAAAACAAATACGCAAAATTCCAAAAATAATTTTAGAATTTTTTATAATATAAAGCCTTTCCAATCGGAAAGGCTTTTTTATTTTTTACAGTTGTCATTTTACTTCTAAACTTTGTAACTTAGCAACATCATAACTCTGAAATTTAAGAAATGAACTATATACTTTTTGACGGAACAGTTCGTAACGCATTACTTCCGTTTACTTTTACTCGTCCAGTTGCAGATATTCGTGTAGGTATTTTGACAATTAGAGAAAAATGGGAGAAATATTTAGGATATACTACTACAACTATAACAGAAGAATATCTTTCAGAGAAATATCCAATGGTAGAGATGGAAGATAATATAATGATTAATGCTTCATTTTTACCAAATGATGTTTTGATTGAAATGGTGAAGTCTTTAGAAGAAAATCAAGCTATTTTTTATAAAGAAGAAGTCGTTGCGTTTTACAGTAAAGAAAATCAAGAGGTTGATTTCGATAGTTTTGAGATAATAGAATTTACTGATGAATGTCTTAGAATTGAGCATACTTGGGATATCTTCTCAAAAAATGATGCTGCTTTGCGAGAAGATTTCGAGTTGATTACTGATGGTAGACATTCACAACCCATTCCAAAATCTGTTAATGTTTTATCTCCAGAAAATATTTTTATAGAAGAAGGAGCAAAATTAGAATTTGTAACACTAAATGCATCTACTGGTCCTATATACATTGGGAAAAATGCCGAAATTATGGAAGGTTCTGTAATTCGTGGCCCATTTGCACTTTGTGATAATGGAAAAGTAAAATTAGCAACAAAGGTATATGGAGCAACAACGGTAGGTCCTCATTCTGTGATTGGAGGTGAAGTGAATAATTCGGTGTTGTTTGGGTATTCTAATAAAGGTCATGATGGTTTCTTAGGCAACTCAGTTTTAGGCGAATGGTGTAATATTGGAGCCGATAGTAATAATTCGAATCTTAAAAATAATTACGAAGAAGTTAAACTTTGGAGCTATGAAACAGATAGTTTTGCTAAAACTGGTTTGCAGTTTTGTGGTTTAATGATGGGTGATCATAGTAAGTGTGGGATCAATACCATGTTTAATACAGGAACTGTTGTTGGAGTTTCAGCCAATATTTTTGGTTCAGGCTTTCCACGCAATTTTGTGCCAAGTTATTCTTGGGGAGGCGCTTCAGGATTTACTACATATATGACTAATAAAGCTTTTCAAACAGCAAAAATAGTAATGGCAAGAAGACAGGTAGAATTTACTGATGAAGATGCTAAAATTTTAGAGCACGTTTTTGAAGAGACTAAGAAATATAGGAAAGAATAAGAAAAAGGGAGATTTTATAAATCTCCCTTTTAATTTTTATAAAGATGGTTGAAAAGCAAAGCTTAAATCACCAGCATAATATGTGGTTTCAAAATTTGTTGGATACACTTGTGCTGTACCAGATATCCAACCATAGCCAGTAATCGAAATGTTTCCAGCAGTGATTGGATAAGTTGCAGCGCTATTGTCTGCTTTATTTCTTTTGTACCAATCATTAGTGTTATAGGTAATCATATATTCTTTGTCTTTTACAAGAGCTAGAGGTGAGATTGTTTTAGAAGCCTCAACTCCAGAAGTTACAGATGCTATTTTTTCAGTTCTATAAATAATACCTTCAGTAACATCCCAAATTGTTACCCTTACATTAGTTTGAGAATCTGGAATTTTTACAAATATTTTGTTTATTGTTCCATTTGTAGTTGGTTTAAAGCGCATTCCAAACTCATAATTTCCAGAGTTAACAAAGTTAGTTGTTGTACTAAAGCCTGATTCAGTGATGTATTTTTGTAATGGGTTTTCTTCAGCTGCTACAGCTGGGGATTGAGAATCATTATCATCTTTACTACATCCAATAATTCCTGTAAATAATAGGGCAAATAATGCTCCTTTAATGATTAAATTTTTCATAGTGTTTGATTTATTTGATGTAAAAGTATAGTTGCGATTTTAATACTGAAAGCGGAAATAGACGAATGAAGTTTTAAATAGACGAATGAATGTTTTGAATAACAATATGTTAGATTTTTGGTTTTCATTCGATAAATCAATAAGATGTTTCTTTTAATCAAATTTTGTATGTAAATTTGCATCCTCAATTTTTTGACAACGATTTCATTGATTGAGCTATTATATGGAAAATAAAAAGAAAGTAGCCTTTTATACTTTGGGCTGTAAATTAAATTTCTCCGAAACTTCTACTATTGCGAGAAATTTTAAAGATGAAGGTTTTGACCGTGTCGATTTCGAAGAAGTTGCTGATATTTATGTAATCAATACCTGTTCAGTAACTGAAAATGCAGACAAACAATTCAAACAGATAGTAAAAAAAGCAATGAAGCTTAATGAAAAGGCTTTTGTTGCCGCTGTTGGGTGTTATGCACAGTTAAAACCAGAAGAGCTTGCAGCTGTAGATGGAGTGGATTTAGTTTTAGGTGCTACAGAAAAATTCAAACTCACTGACTATATCAACGATTTCTCTAAAAATGACCCGGGAGACGAGCAGTCACGTGAAATCGCGGAGGGCGATTTTCATGTAGGCGGTTATT
>CAZMCP010000004.1:0-104707 GCA_964565035.1 uncultured Flavobacterium sp.
GAGTAATTGTAGCAGGATTAGACATGGATTTTAAAGGAAATCCTTTTGGCCCTATGCCAGCGCTTATGGCAACTGCCGAATATGTTACCAAAGTTCACGCGGTTTGTACCAGAACAGGAAACTTAGCAAATTATAGTTTTAGAAAAACACAAAACGAGAATTTAGTTTTATTAGGTGAAACAGAGGAATATGAACCTTTAAGCCGTGCAGCATATTATAATGCTATGAAAAAATTAGAAGAAGAAAAACAACAAAAAAGAAAATAAAAGAGTTGAGTATTTCTATACATAATATTATTCCTGTTATAGAGGCTAAAGCAAATATTGAGTTAGCAGAAGGAATTATAGAAAATGTTTCTATCGATAGCCGTTCACAACAAAATAATAATAAAACGTTGTTTTTTGCATTGGTAGGGCCTAATCATGACGCGCATATTTACATCAATGATTTGATTGATAAAGGCGTAAATAATTTTGTTGTTAATTATATACCTGAAAATAGTAATGATAAAGCAAATTTTTTAGTTGTTGATAATACACTCTATGCATTACAAAATTTTGCATCTTATTACAGGTCTTTGTTTTCTTTTCCAGTTATTGGAATCACAGGAAGTAACGGAAAAACAATAGTTAAAGAATGGCTTAATTTTTTGTTAAGTCCTGATTACAATATCATTAGAAGCCCTAAGAGTTATAACTCACAAGTTGGAGTTCCATTATCAATAATTGCTATTAATGAACACCATAATCTTGGAATTTTTGAGGCAGGAATTTCGACTATTGGGGAAATGGTTAGATTGCAAAAAGTCATACAACCCACCATAGGAATTTTAACCAATATTGGCTCTGCACATGATGAAGGTTTTGTTGATATTTCTCAAAAAATTAAAGAAAAGTTAAAGCTGTTTTCAGATGTTGAAGTTTTAATCCTTCATAAAAATAAGACAATTGAAGCATTCTTGAAATCGGAGGTAAAGACCTTTACTTGGAGTTCTCAAGATCGTAGCGCTGATGTTTATTATCAAAAAAAATCTTTTGATGATCACTCAGTGCTGAATATAACGTACAAGAATTTATGCTTTTCTATTTCAATTCCTTTTACTGATGATGCTTCTTTAGAAAACTGTATGCATTGTGTTTTAACGATGTTGTATTTGGGTTACAGCGACGAGATAATACAAGCTAGAGTTTCTGAACTTTTCCCAGTCGAGATGCGTTTAAAAGTTAAAAACGGCATCAACAATTGTACTTTAATTGATGATAGTTATAGTTCAGATTTTCAATCACTTAAAATAGCATTGGATTTTCTAGAACATCAAAAGCAACATAAGAAAAGAACATTAATTCTATCGGATATTTTTCAGTCTGGTTTGTCAGATGATGAATTATATGCACGTGTTTCTCAATTAATTATTTCGCATAAAATTAAAAGAGTAATTTGTATAGGAAATACAGTTGTAAAGTACAAACACAAATTTTTAAATTCAGTTTCATTTCAATCAACTAAAGATTTTATAAAAGCATTTGAAAGTTTAGAGTTTTATAATGAAACGATACTCATTAAGGGATCGAGACAATTTGAATTTGAAAATATTGTTTCATTACTTGAAGAAAAAACTCATGAAACAGTTTTAGAAATAAACCTAAATGCAATCAGTCATAATTTAAATTATTTTAAATCTAAACTAAAGCCTAAAACTAAAGTTATGGTAATGGTTAAGGCTTTTGGATATGGTAGTGGAAGTTATGAAATTGCAAAGCTATTAGCTCATCATAAAGTAGATTATTTAGGAGTTGCTTTTGCTGATGAAGGAATCGATTTACGAAAAGCTGGAATTGAATTACCTATAATGGTCTTAAATCCCGAGATGACTAGCTTTAGTTCTATGATTCAGTACAATTTAGAACCAGAGATTTATGGTATTAGACAGTTAAAGGCTTTTTTAAAAATTGCTGATCAAAAAGAACTGGTTAATTATCCAATTCATGTGAAAATTAATACAGGTATGAATCGCTTGGGGTTTGATTCAGAAATCCTACCCGAATTAACATCTATTTTACAAGGAGTTACTTCTGTAAAAGTTAAGAGTATTTTATCTCACTTAGCATCTAGTGATGTCCCTTCACATAATGAATTTACGTTGAAACAAATTTCAGATTTTGAAAATGATTCTTCATTTATAATGAAAGAATTAAAGATAAATCCTATTAGACATATTTGTAATACTTCAGGAATAAGCAATTATCCAGAAGCTCAATATGATATGGTTAGACTAGGAATTGGTTTATATGGTGTTTCAAATGATGAAGGAGAAATGATTCATTTAGAAAATGTTGGAACATTAAAATCTGTTATATCACAAATTCGGGAAATAAATGAGGGTGAGAGTGTAGGGTATAGTAGAAGATTTTTAGCCGAAGGTAAGACAAATGTGGCGACAATCCCTATTGGTTATGCTGATGGTATTTCAAGAGCATGGGGCAATGGAGTAGGATATGTGGTTATAAATAATCAACAAGCACCTATTATAGGTAGTATATGTATGGATATGCTAATGGTTGATGTTACAGGAATTAATTGCACAGAAGGTACTTCCGTAATTATTTTTGGAAAAGATCCATCAGTTGTTACTATTGCAAAAGAAATTAAAACAATCCCTTATGAAATTCTTACTAGTATTTCAGAAAGAGTAAAAAGAGTCTTTTATAGAGAATAATATATACAATTTGTTTTTTACGAATAAAATGTTAAATTAGCTGTAATTAGTAATCTAAATTAACTAAAAAAAACAAAATTATGGGATTTATTTCAGAGTTTAAAGAATTTGCTATGAAAGGCAATTTAGTCGATATGGCAATTGCTTTTGTCATGGGAGGAGCATTTGGTAAAGTAGTTACGGCTTTTGTTGAAAAAATGTTTGCACCAGTTGTTGGTCTATTAATGGGAGGCATAGACTTAAATGATAAAAAAGTTGTTATAGTCGATGCAGTAGCTGAAGTCAAGGATGCAGCAGGTACAGTTACTACTCCAGCAGTTGCTGAAGTTGCAATTCAATGGGGAGCCTTTTTAACTGCTCTAATTGACTTTATCATTGTAGCTTTTGTTATGTTTTTGATTATTAAAGCTATAAATAAAATGAAAAAGCCTGAACCAGTAGCTCCGCCAGCTGGCCCAACTCAAGAAGAGTTACTTACACAAATTAGAGATTTATTAAAAAAATAAAAAAAGGAGGGTTTTAAACCTCCTTTTTTGTTTCATTTAGTACAAACCAATTTTTTACTGTATCAGGTATTCCTAATATAATAAGTAAAACTAATGGTAAGCTCCAGTTAGCAGATCTTTCAATGAATTCAATAAATTCCATTCCAGAAATAGGACGACTTAAAGCAGTTATGAATGCCCATAAAAATGCCCAAAACACAACAATTCTAATAGGAAAAATTAAAACAAAGAAGGCCACAACAATATCTAAAATTCCTATATAAGGCATTATTAATACGGCTTGTTCTCTAGAAAATCCAAAACATGTAATTAATGGAATCCATTTTGGATTAACTCCAAGCGCAACAATACCATGTCCTAGAAATGTGCCAAAAATTCCAATTCTGGCACATTTTTCTACTATATTTTTTTTAAAATTATTCACGAACTATAATTGAGCTATCTTTTTGATTTTCTATTTGTATTTCAAAAACATAAATTCCTTTTTGTAATACTGTTCCTGTGTATAGATAAGTAAAGTCAGCATGACTTTTTTCAGCTTTATCTGTTAGAACCAGATTTCCTTTAATATCATAAATGTTTATTATGGCATTACCAGTATTTGGTGAGTTATATTCAACTTTAAATGTTTCTTTAACTGGATTTGGGAATACTTTTATTGGATAAAAAATTTGTTTTTGCTGTTTAGTATTTAAATATGGCTTATCAATGCAAAAATTATCAATAATTACATTTGTGTCATCGTATACTTTTCCACAAAGTGAAGTCGCGGTAACATCAAAAATAACATAATGATAATCTGATTTAAATGTTTGTAAAAGCGATGAACTTCCTGCACTATATAATGGAGCGCCAGCTCCACCGCAAACAATTTGACATCTTCCTTCTGTAGGTAAACTTCCATAGTTAGCTACAGAATTTGTAGTACTTAGATTTCTGTTAATAGGTTTGAATCTTTCATACATGTGATCATGACCTGTAAGTATTAAATCTACTCCATAGTCGTCAAATGCTTTGAACCATGTACTCCAATACGAATTCATTTCGCCTGCATGTGGCCCAACAGTATAAAATGGCTTATGGAAAGAAATAATTTTCCATTTTTTATTAGAATTTGCTGCTAATGTTGTTTTTAACCAATTGTATTGATTAACATCTCCTGGTGTTTCAGAATTCAAACAAATAAAAACAGCTTCACCATATTCAACAGAATAATATAATTCGGTTTGAGCAGTATTGTTTTTTGGTAAATCAAAAATATTCTGATAATATGAAGCCGAAGCTACATCATGATTTCCTTGCGCATGTAATATGAGTTTGTTTGCTACTAAATTTGTACCATTATCAAACCAGGAATCCCATTGTGAAGCAGAACTTCCAGTATCTACAATATCACCATTAAAAACAACAAAAGCAGGATTTCTATTATTGGTTAAAGTTGAAATGTTGTTCCAAACATTAACATTAGTTCTACTATCACCAACAGCAGCAAAAGTAAATGTACTAGTATTTAGTGGAGGATTAGTAGTAAAAGTTTTTTGTGCGCTCCATACACCAGAAACTGAATCATATAATGAATAATAAATAGTTGAATTAGAGTTTAAAATTCCTGGAAATGTAAAACTAAAAAATTTATTTGTACTTGATGAGTACCCAGCTCTTGAAGTCACATTGCTTGTTCCTTGTTCGTAAGATGTTGTATAACCCCATTTTATTTGGTCTGTAGTTGCTGATGTTGAGTTTGTCCAAGAAATTGTAAGTCCTTCCAATGGATTTTTAGTAGTTCCCCAACGAATATGTTTTTGTGTTGTTGATGCAGGAGCCGAAGTATTTCCTTTTAACTCTAAGTCAAAGCTAATGTCTGAACTATTTCCTGCATTTTGATGTATCTCTACAGCGATAGTATTGCTCCCTGTAATAAAAGTATTTGCTGGTAGAGTTGTGGATAGAAATGTACTACCATCGTCACTAGCAAGAGAAGCTAGAGTATTATATGCAGCATTTGTAGTAAGATTATTTCTATATACTTCATTCCCGTTAACATAAATTGCCACACCATCGTCTCTTTTAACTTTTAAGGTATAATTTATAAATTGACTAGCATTAGTTATAGAAAAAGTTTTTCTAAAATATGTGGTAACATATTTGCTTGAAGAGCTTGATCCGTAGCTTACTACTGTAGCTTCATCTCCATCACCATAGCCTAACTGTGCATTACCTTGTTTCCAACCTGTTTCATTTATTGTTGTAGCTTTCCAAGTATTCCCTTGATTTGTACCATTATCTAGATACTTCCAACTAGAACCTGTGTTGATTAATGTTGTTTGTGCTACTAACATTGCTGGTATTCCAATACTCAGAAATGCAGAAAATAGTTTTTTCATAATTTTTAGTTTAGTTTGCCTCAAAAGTAAATAAATAAGAATTTTCTTAGTTTTATTTTATTGTTATTATTTTAATTAATTTGTAAACAAGCTTTAATTCTATGTAAATCTTTTGTTTAGAATGTATTAATGATAGCTTTTTAAATTTTTGTAACATTTTGTTAAATTTTTAAATTATGTATTTATAACCCAAATATTATTTACTTTTGTGATGTCAAAATTTAAACACACACATTTAAGATGAAAGTAGCCGTAGTAGGTGCTACCGGTATGGTAGGTGAAGTAATGCTTCAAGTTTTAGCAGAAAGAAATTTTCCAATTACAGAATTGATTCCTGTTGCTTCTGAAAGATCAGTGGGAAATGAAATTGAATTCAAAGGGAATAAATATAAAGTCGTAGGAATGCAAACGGCTATAGACATGAAACCTTCTATTGCAATTTTTTCAGCTGGTGGAGATACCTCTAAAGAATGGGCTCCTAAATTTGCTGAAGCTGGTACTACTGTAATTGACAATTCTTCTGCTTGGAGAATGGATCCAACTAAAAAATTAGTAGTTCCAGAAATTAACGCTTCAGTTTTGACAAAAGAAGATAAAATTATTGCAAATCCAAACTGTTCAACCATACAAATGGTAATGGTTTTATCACCATTGCATAAAGAATTTAATATAAAAAGAGTTGTTGTTTCTACTTATCAATCAATAACAGGAACTGGTGTAAAAGCTGTTAGACAATTAGAAAACGAATACCAAGGAGCAAAAGGTGAAATGGCATATAAATATCAAATTCATCGAAATGCAATTCCTCAATGTGATGTTTTCGAAGACAATGATTACACCAAGGAAGAAATGAAATTAGTGCGTGAAACTCAAAAAATTCTTGATGATAAAACGATTGCAGTTACAGCAACAGCAGTAAGAATTCCTGTAGTTGGTGGGCATAGTGAAGCTGTAAATGTCGAATTTGAAAAAGATTTTGAAGTAAGTGCTATTCGTCAAATTTTACACCACACACAAGGCGTAACTGTGCAAGACAATGTTGATACTTTTACTTTTCCAATGCCTTTATATGCTCAAGGTAAAGACGATGTTTTTGTTGGAAGGATTCGTCGTGATGAAAGTCAGCCTAATACATTGAACATGTGGATTGTAGCTGATAATTTACGCAAAGGAGCTGCTACAAATGCAGTTCAAATTGCTGAATATTTAGTGGCGAATAATTTAGTTTAAAACTCCACTTTATTTAATATTAATCCGTTATGCTTTAGTATAACGGATTTCTTTTTTTATATTTGTCTTAAATGAAAAAGAAATTAATACTTATTAATTATTCTCTATTAGGCGCAATATTGTTTGCAGTATTGTTCCAATCAGGGCATTCATTTGAGCATTTAGTAAAGCAGCTTACTACAGAGCATTGTCATCACAAGTACACTAAAGACAAAACTGAATTTTCTCATGCACACAATGATTTTGATGATTGTTTTGTTTGTGAGTATTCTTTTAGTAATTATCTCCCAACAGAGTTTTATTCTATTGATTTTAAAAACTATGTTGGTAATTCAATTTTAATTTTTGGTTATAAAAGTGTAGAAATTAATTGCAATTCTACCCATTATTATCTTAGAGGTCCTCCTGTTAATGTTTAATATTCAGAATACAACGTATTACTATTATTAAACATTAAAATTAATCCAATGAAATATTTTTTTGTAACCCTATTTATAGGGTTTTCAATATTTACCCATGCACAAACATCTCTTAAAGGAACAATAACTGATGAAAATAAAAACAAAATTAATGATGTTACAGTTTCAATTCCTGATTTACATAAAGAAATAAAATCTGATCTATCAGGTAATTATCAATTTAATAATCTTCCATCAGGAAATTTTACCATTATTTTTTCACACCCAAGTTTTGATGAAATAACTACTACAATTAATTTAAACAATCCAGAAGTTGTTTATGATGTTGTCTTAACAGAAGAACATTCTCATCATATTGATGAAGTCATAGTATCTACCGTTTTCAATAAAATTCAATCACAAAACGTGATGAAAGTTGAGAACAAAAAAATTAAAGAATTGCAACAATCAGGAGCAGCTACCTTAGCCGAAGGTTTATCAAAAATACCAGGAATTTCTAATATCTCTACAGGTACATCAATTGGGAAGCCCGTAATTAGGGGTTTAAGCGGGAATAGAGTGTTAGTTTATTCTCAAGGAGTTCGATTAGAAAATCAACAATTTGGTGAAGAACATGGGTTAGGCTTAAACGATAGCGGAGTAGAAAGTGTAGAAGTTATAAAAGGCCCAGCTTCATTGTTGTATGGTTCAGATGCTCTAGGAGGAGTGCTTTATTTTAATCCAGAAAAATTTGCAAAAGCAAACTCATATTCAAGTGATTTCAGTCAAAAATTCTTTTCAAACACTTTAGGAAGCAATACAAGTTTTGGTTTGAAAAGTTCATCTGAAAACTGGAAATTTCTTTTAAGAGGCGGATATAATTTGCATTCTGATTACAAAATGCCGAACAAGAATCGTGTCACAAACACTCGCTTTGAAGAAACTGATTTTAAAGCAGGAATAGGTTATAGCAATAATTCATTTTCAACTGTTTTTCGCTATAACTTAAATAACCTAAATTTAGGATTACCAGAAGAAATTGGTGAGAATACCATTAAAAAAGATCCAGATTATCCTAGACAAGGAGTTTTAAATCATATTGCGAGTTTACACAACAGTTTATTTTTTAAAAAATCTAAACTTGATTTTAATTTAGGTTACATTGCTAATGATAGAAACGAATATGAGGATTCTCAAATTCCAGTTTTAAAAATGAATTTGCAAACTTTTAATTACGATGTAAAGTACTACTTTCCAAAATTTAAGAGTTTTGAAACGATAATTGGAGTGCAAGGAATGAGTCAAACCAACAAGAATTTAGGTGAAGAAATATTGATACCTAATGCAAAAACAAATGATTTTGGATTTCTTATTACTTCTAATTATGAATTTGGTAAAAATGTTTTACAAGCTGGTTTGCGTTTTGATAACAGAACAATCGAGACAGAAACCCATGGAGAAATAGGAGAGGAAGGGTATTTTGAAGCAATTAATAAAAAGTTTCAAAGTTTTAATGCTTCTTTAGGATATAAGACAAATTTGTTTGAAAAGGTTACTTTAAGAGCAAATTTAGCTTCAGGTTTTAGAGCTCCAAATTTAGCTGAATTGACTTCTAATGGAGTGCATGAAGGCAGTAATCGTTATGAAATAGGTAATTCAAATTTGAAAAATGAACAAAATATTCAGGCCGATTTGAATATTGAATATGGGAATTCGCATTTTGAATTCTTTGTAAATGGATTTTATAACCATATAAACAACTATATTTTTATCTCTCCAACATCAGATTATATAGATGATAATTTAGTGTTCAATTATTCTCAAGCGAATAGTGCATTGTATGGTGGAGAGGCGGGAATACATTTTCATCCACATCCCTTAGATTGGTTACATTTCACTAGTAGTTTCGAGAGTGTGACAGGTAAAATTGATAATGGTGATAATTTACCTTTAATTCCTGCTAATAAAATTAATAATACTTTAAGATTAGAAGTGGATTCTGTTCAATGGCTTAAAAAAATGTATTTTTCATTAAATTTAGAAACCTATTTCAAACAGAATAATGTTAGTCTTTTTGAAACAGCAACTAACGACTATTCGTTATTGAATTTTGGGTTAGGAGGAAATTTAGTTTTAAGTAAATTTAAGTTTGAGTTTACAGTAAGTGGTAATAATGTTTTAAATAAAGAATACATTTCTCATTTATCAAGATTAAAAAATGATGGAATTCCTAATATTGGAAGAAATATAATGGTTGGAATTAATTTTAACTTATAGTAAAAAAGCCTCTTTTATAAGAGGCTTTTTTATTCAAGAAACTTGGATTTTAATTCTGGTGTAGGCATTATGCATGATTCTTTTTTGCCATACCATTTGTATCTATTTTTGGCAACAAAATCATATATATAGTCACGTAAAAAAGATGGAATTAGTTTGAAAATTGTCGCATAAGCATAAAATCCACCAAGATTTTTAGCTATTTTGAGAGCAGCATGTGATTTATAATAATATGCTTTTCCGGGTTCGTAAAAAACAATACTATCTATATTTCTTTCAGAGATGCCTAGATGCTTTAAGATTTTTTGACCTAGCTCAGTTTGAATAGGAACAAATCTAAAAATGTCTTTTTTGTCACGTTTAATAATATATTGAACAGTCGAATCGCATAAATTGCAAACACCGTCAAATAATATTATTTTTTTATTTTGCGGTATACCTTCCATGTTATTTAGGTTGAATATATTCTAATTGATCTAAACTTACTTTCGATGTAAAAATACCATAATTTACGGTAGCTTTATTTTTTTCAATCGAATCAATTGTACCTATAGATTTACCATCTATCATTCTAACTCGGTCACCAACTTTAAGTATTACTTTAGGTTTATTTTCTTCTTCGATTTTAGCTTTTTCTTTCTTTTCTTTTTTAACTTTTCTAATTTCTTCTACTTTAACTTTGACCTCTTCAATAACTTCTTTTACAATGATTTCTTTTTCTTTTTTCTCTTTTGCTGTAACCTTTTTTCTTTTTGAGTTTTCTATTTCAACCATTTTTAAAAATTCACCAATGAGCTCTTTTTTATTTTTATTGTTGAAGTATTTTTCAGAAATGTCATCTATTTTTTGTCCCATATAAACTAAACGCTGATTTGCATCATATAGTTCTTGATAACGTTCAAGTTTATCTTGAATTTTAGCGTTAATGTTCTCCATTCTTTTACTTTCTTCTCTTGCTTTGCTTTCCTCTTCTTTTAGGTTTTGAGAGGTTTTTTCAAGTTTTGAACGTTCTTTTTGAAGATTAGCTATTGTTTTATCAAAGCGAACTTTTCCCCCTTCAATTTTCTTTTTAGCACGATTAATTAAACCATAGGGTATACCATTTTTTTGAGCTACTTCAAATGTGAATGAACTTCCTGCCTGACCCAATACTAATTTGTACATGGGTTCCAATGATTTTTCATCAAAAAGCATATTTGCATTTGTTGCACAAGGCAACTCATTAGCCAACATTTTAAGATTAGAATAATGTGTAGTTATGATGCCAAAAGCTTCTCTGTGGTAAAATTCTTCAAGAAAAACTTCTGCTAATGCACCACCAAGCTCTGGGTCAGATCCTGTTCCAAATTCATCAATAAGGAATAAGGTTTTAGAATTACATTTTTTTAGGAAGTAATTCATGTTTTTTAATCGGTAGCTATATGTACTTAAATGATTTTCAATAGATTGATTATCACCTATATCAGTCATTATTCTGTCAAACAAACAGGTTTCACTTCGTTCGTGAACAGGTATAAGCATTCCAGACTGAAGCATTAATTGCAATAACCCTACAGTTTTCATCGATATGGTTTTTCCACCAGCGTTGGGGCCAGAAATAACTACAATCCTATTATCATTATTAAAATCAAAAGTTTGCGGATAGGTAACTTGTTTCTTTGCTTTATTAGTTAAATATAAAATAGGGTGGTAGGCATCTCTAAAATATATCTTTCTTTCTTCGGTTATTTTTGGTAATAAACCATTTATTTTTCTAGCATATTTAGCTTTTGCTGCAATAACATCTATATCACTTAAAAAATCTTGATATTGAACTAATAGTGGTAAAAATGGACGAATAGAATTGGTTAAGTTTTTAAGGATTTTAATAATTTCCTCACGTTCTTCATATTCTAAATTGGCTAATTCTCTAGAATAGCGCAATGTTGACTCTGGTTCAATATAAGCAATACTACCTGTTTTTGAACTACCTAATATAGAGCCTTTTACTTTTCTACGATACATCGCTAAAACTGCTAAAACTCTACGATTTTCAACTACAGTTTCTTTAATTTCATCTAAATACCCTAATCCATTGTATTGGCTTAAAGCTAATCCGAAGCTTTGATTAACCTTTCCTCTCACTGTGTTCATGTTTCTTCTAATATCGAGTAAAGTTGGTGTGGCATCATCTTTTACTTCACCATATTTGTCTAAAACACTATCTATAAGTTTTGTAATTTCTTTAGTGATTTCAATTTCACTAGATTTTAAATACAAAGCTGGGTAATAATCCTGAAATTTTTTTAAAAATTGAAGTAAAATATTTGTGTTTTCAGAAATAGAATGAATTTTTTTAAAGCTTGGCAATTCTAAAAAACTATCTTCAATTCCTAAAAATTTTATTTCATTTATTATAGGCTCGAAACCATGGTTTGGCAATGCATTATTATTGTCAAATGAAGCTCTATATTCAGAAGTTTGCAATAGTGATTGCATCAATTCCTCTTCATTATTTAGAGGTTTGATATTGAGTGTTTTTTCATTTCCAATTTCAGTTACACAAAGTTCTGAGATGGTTTCTAAAACAGTTTGAAATTGTAAATCTTGTTGCGTTTTAGTATTTATTGATATCATTTTTATCTTACAAAAGGCCAAAGTTACAAAGTTTCAAAGTAGCAAAGAATCAAAGTGATTATATTTGTCAAAAAAACAAAAAATGGAATTAAAAATTCATTCTTCTTGGCAGTCATTTTTTGATGTTGAAAATTCAAAACCATATTTTATAGAATTATTAAATCAAGTTGATGAAGAATATGAAAATTTTATATGTTTTCCACCAAAAGAATTAATTTTTAATGCTTTTAATAAATGTTCTCTACAAGAGATAAAAGTTGTGATAATAGGGCAAGATCCTTATCATGGAGTTGGTGAAGCCAACGGTTTGTGTTTTTCTGTTAATGATGGTGTTGCAATTCCACCTTCGTTAAAAAATATTTTGACTGAAATAAATACAGAATATGATCGTGTATTTTTTCCAACATCTGGAAACTTGGAGCATTGGGCGAGCCAAGGAATTTTATTATTAAATGCATCATTAACAGTGCGTAAAGACTTAGCTAATAGTCATAAACATTTAAAGTGGAATGTTTTTACAGATAATTCCATTCAATATATTTCTGAGAATACTGAAAATGTTGTGTTTTTACTTTGGGGAAGTTTTGCGCAAAAAAAAGGTGCTAAAATTAATAGAGAAAAGCATTTGGTTTTAGAAACAGGACATCCATCACCTTTGAGTGCTAATAGAGGTTTTTGGTTTGGTAATAACCATTTTTTAAGAGCAAATGATTATTTAAAAAGTGTAAATAAAACTCCAATAGAGTGGTAGTTAATTGTAAAGTGTTAATTGTCCTAAAATTTGTTCACTCATAAAGCGTCCGCCAGGATAGTAACCAGTGTAATCTAAGTTGAGCCAAATTTGACCATGCTCATCAATATGATAGTGAATTTCTTTGTTTTTACTTTCATTTACAAAAAGTACTTTTTTGATCAGGAAAATAATATTTTCCAAATCTCTTTTATCACCAATGAGCATTTCTGGATAAATATGGGCATCAGTGTGAATAAGTCTAGGTGTTCCTCCCACGGCTTTTACACAAGCAGCCATTAATACGGCATGATCATCACAATCACCAGAAAAATGTTCTAAAGTTTCTGATGCAGAAGCTATGTAATTATTTCCTATAGGATCACTTACATAGTTCCATCGGGATTTAATTTCTTTGAAAACAGCAAAACATTGTATTGTAGTTCTGTAATAACTATAACCTTTTAATTTTTTTGCTTCAGCGAAATGTCTTGTTGTTGCCAATAAAGCAAAGTTTCTAACTTTTGGGTTTTGAAAGTCAATAGCTCTTAAAACCTTAGTTTTATTTGGAAAAGGCAATAATTTACTAACAATAAGGTCTTGAGGATGTGCTGAATCGCCCATGGTATACATCATCGATCTATAATCGTCATAAACACGATAAAAGCTATACTCTCCAAATAAAGTACCATAAGTTAAAAACAAAACATATATAAAAACAGAGACTAGGATTGTTTTTTTAAGTTTAAATAAAATGAATTGAAAAACACCTAAAAGAGCTAAGAATATCACTATTCTATCTATAGGAACTTTAAGGTCAAGCTCTTGAACATTCTGGTGGATAACAATAAATACAGGAATTGTAAATAAGATATTCAATAAAAAAATGACAATACTATCCCAAGGCTTTGGTAACGAAAGCTTGTTTTTATAGGTCGTATAGTAATTTTTTAAGGCTAAAAACATTTTTATTAAAACGATAAAAATAACTAATTATTTAACTACCGCTTCAAAGGATATTTTATTTTCAATTAAATTTAACTCATGCAGCTGATCTTGTACTTTTTCGAAAGTAAATTTGTCTAATTTTTTTTGTGACCAACGAGTTAATTTTAACCATTCTTGAATATCTTCTAATTTTTGATTGTATCTAGAAGCTAATGTTCTGTCTATACTTGGTATTGTTTTAAATTCGGTTGTTGTATTGTTGATGATTTCTAAGATTAATTCAACTGTTGAAGTATTTTTTTCTAAAAATTCATTTCTAACAGTGATGACAAAACAAGGCCATGGAGTGGGACAGTCTGCAATTCTTCTAAAAACTCCATTATCTACCAGAGGTTTTGTCATAAATCTTTCCCACATAAAGTAGTCAGCTTTACCTTGACTCAATGCTTCAACGGCTCCATCAATAGTGTTAACAATTTCAAATTTTAAAATCGAAGTATCCCAATTTTGTTGTTTTGCATTTACAAAACTCATTAAATGAGAACCTGAACCAATTCTTGAAATAGCAGATGTAGTATTTTTTAAATCAGGTAATTGATTGTGCTTTGAATTAGCATTAACATGTATTCCCCAGATTAAAGGAGACTCTACATAGATTTGAATAATTGAAGAATCATTTCCAGCTGAAATATCTTTTATAATTCCTTCTGTTAAAATTATAGCAATATCGGTTTCATTATCGCGAAGCATTTGACACATTTTACCGGTTCCCTCAGGAACGTCAACCCATTGTAAATCTATGCCTACTTGATCAAATTCACCATTTTCAATGCACAAATGCCAAGGCAAATTAAAATGTTCTGGAACACCTATTATTCTTACTGATTTCATTATTAAATTTTGGATTATTGTTTTATAGCTTGCCACCAATTCCATTGTACATTATCTTCAGCAGTATATTCTTCCATGAAATTAAAACCAACTTTTTTAAGGACTTGATTTGAAGCTCCGTTTTCATAGTGTGTGTATGCGTTCAGATTTTCTACTTTCATTTCGTTTAAACCATAATTTACCCAAAAACTTGTTGCTTCTGTTGCGTATCCTTTATTCCAAAATCTTTCATCTAAACGATAACCGTAATCAAAAAAATTAGTATTACCATTTTCAACATGATCGTCAACAAACTTTATGCCTGTCCATCCAATAAATTCACCAGTTTCCTTTAAAACCGTAGCAAAACGACCAATATTATTTCTTTTATATTGCTCATTAACATGGTTAATGACTTTTATAATTTCATCGATTTCTTGAGCTGGTTTTTGCCATAGATATTTGTGAACAGAAGGGTTTTTGTCCATAATAAACATTGCTTCTGCATCTTTTAAGTCAAGTGGTCTAAGGATTAGACGTTCAGTTTCAAATTTAAGATTCATAATTGTTTTCTAATATATACCAATTGTGTAAAGTGTTATTTATTGTGTAAGAGTTTTCAAATTGAAATCCTAACTGTTTAAGTAGATTATTTGATGGAATGTTTTCAGTTTCGGTACAGGCATGAATTTCTTTGAGTTTCATTTTTTTAAAACCATATTCTAACCAAGCTAAAGCTGCTTCTTTTGCATATCCTTTTCGCCAATAATCTTCAGAAAAACGAAAGCCAATGTCGTGGAAATTAGCATGCCCATTTTCCTCATTAGCTCTAAACTTTAGTCCTGAAAAACCAATTAACTTATTGTTTTCTTTTAAAATAACCCCAAATCTACCAATGCCATTATTTACATATTCTTCTCTTATTTTATTGATATAATTTTCAACATCCAATTTGTTAAGTAAAGGGTTTCTTAAATACCTATTTACATTTGGATTATTGTTCATTTCATAAAAATCATCTACATCTTTGATTTCTAATGGGCGAAGGATCAGGCGTTCTGTTTCAAAATTCACTTATCGGTTTTTCTTTTGAGATCTCTTATTGTAAAAATCATCGAAGCAATAAGTAGAATATTAGATATTATACCAGAATAACGATTTTTACTTAAATCATTAAAATCTAAATTAATTATGTTACTAATCATTAATAAAAAACTAATAATTAAAATAAGGTAAGCTACACTTATTCTTTTCATTTTTATTCAGATAATTTTTTCAATGTATACGCAATCAATTCATCCACAGCTTTATATGGATCAGTACTGAAAGTTCCATTGGCTCTATTAGCAATAATAGCATTTAAAGACAATGTTTCATGTCCTAAAAGTTTGCCTAGCCCATAAATAGCAGCAGTTTCCATTTCAAGATTAGTCATTTGTGTACCATTGAAATTGAAAGCATCCATTTTGCTATTTAAATTTTCATCCTGAATGTTTAAACGAAGTACACGTCCTTGTGGTCCATAAAAACCGCCTGCAGTTCCTGTAAAACCTTTATGAATTTGGTCGCTCTCAATGAACTTTTCTAATTTTTCTGAACATGCAATAACGTATGGTCTACCTTTTCGTAAATCCCAATTTGTTTGTAATATAAAAGCTTCCTCAATATCTTTTTCAGAAATATCATCAATCAAATAAGAGCGTAACATGTTATCTAAACCTAATCCATATTTAGACATTACAAAACTATCAACAGGGATGTCTGGTTGTAGTGATCCAGAAGTTCCAATACGTATGATATTAAGTTTTGTTAGTGTTTCTTTTGGTTGGCGTGTCTCTAAATCGATATTTACTAATGCATCCAGTTCGTTCATTACAATGTCAATATTGTCTGGCCCAATGCCTGTTGACATAACAGTAATGCGTTTACCTTTTAGAGTTCCTGTTTGTGTTTTAAACTCTCTTTTTTGCGTTGAAAATTCTACTGAGTCAAAGAATTTAGTAATTTTTTCAACTCTATTTTGATCACCAACAAAGATGATGTCATTTGCAATATGTTCTGGTTTTAAATTTAAGTGGTATACACTTCCATCTGGATTCAGAATTAATTCTGATGATTTAATTTCACTCATTGTATTTCTTTTTTTTATCCGCCTACGCGTTTTACTTTAAATCCTTTTTCTTTTAAAATATTCATTATTTTATCACGGTAATCACCTTGAATAATGATTTCCCCATCTTTGAAACTACCACCAACTGCTAATTTGTTCTTGATTTCTTTAGCTAAGAGTTTAAAATCTTCATCTTCGCCTTCGTAGCCTGCTATTATGGTAGTTGGTTTTCCTTTTCGCTTTTCATATTTACAAATCATTGGCTCTTTTTGAACATAAAGTTCATGTTCAATTTCTTGAACTTCTTCAGGTTCATTAGAGGGAGTGTGATCTGGAAATAATTTTTTAAGTTGATCTTGCAAATCCATTTTAATTATTAAAAAAGAACCGTAAAAATAAATAATAATTATTTTATTGAACTATTTAAATACAAAAAGAAACCTATTTAAATAGATTTCTTTTTTATTTGAACATTATCTTTTAAATTATTTCTTTTTTTCAGCCTCTTCAAGTGCCTTTTCTTTCTCACGTTGTTTCTTTTTAAAATATCCTCGCAATAAGAAATTATGTTTAGCAGCTTCCATATTTTGATCTAATTTTTCAGTACTAGATTCTATATTTTCTAAAGTATTATTCAAATTTTTAGCCATCGATTTATCGTTAATTAGTTTTCCTAATGATCCCTCCCCATCATTTATTTTAACTAACAATTCAGATAATTCTCCGGTAATAATTTCTGCATTATCAGCAGTTACTTTTAAACTGGCTAATATTTCATTGTATTCAACTGGTTCAAAAGACTTTATGTATTGTCCGTTTACTACCATAGGGACATTATGTGATCCTTGTGATATGGTTAATATTTTGTCGCCAATAACACCTTCTGAACTAATGGATGCTCTACTGTCTTTTTTTATAAACTTTTGAGTATCTGATTTTAGTTTCAAGTCAACTTTTACTGTAGTATCATTTATAATTTCAATGTTTTCAACTTCTCCTACAGAGATTCCAGCAAATCTAATATTATTACCTACTTTTAATCCACTAGCGTTTTTAAAAGTTGTTGAAAGTTTTATTTGAGGAGTAAATAAATTTTTTTGGCTGCCAATTAAAAATATTATCAAAAAGAAAAATGATAGCCCAATAAAAATAAATAAGCCTAATTTGATTTTTTTATTTTGTATAGATTTTTGCATATAATTGAATTTTATTAATTAAAAAAAGATTTTATATAATTATCGTTATCACTTTCAAAATCTTTTAAATTGCCGGTTTTATATACTTTACCGTCCTTAAGCATGATTATTCTGTCAGCAACTTTTCTAACACATTTTATGTCGTGGGTGATTATTATTGAACTAGTTTTGTATTTTTTTTTAGTTTCATTAATTAATTCACTTATTTCATCTGTGGTGATTGGATCTAAACCTGTAGTAGGTTCGTCATATAATAAAATTTTCGGATTGACTATTAATGTTCTTGCAAGACCAATTCTTTTTTTCATTCCGCCTGATAATTCGGAAGGCATTTTGTGAATCGCTTCTGGTAAACCAACATTTTCTAATGATTCCAATACTTTATTATCTATTTCTTTTTGTGTAAGCACTTTATTGTTTTTTTTTAATGCAAACTCCAAGTTTTCTTTAACAGTCATAGAATCATATAATGCAGCACCTTGAAATAAAAAGCCTATTCGTTTTCTAACTTCAATTAAATCATCATAAGTAATATTGCCAATTTCTATACCGTTAACTTTTATGCTTCCTTCATCAAATTTTAATAGTCTTACTATGCACTTTATTAAAACTGATTTACCCATTCCGGATTTTCCTAATATAACTAGGTTTTCATTTTCAAATAAGTTTAGTGAGATGCCTTTTAAAACATGATGTTCTCCAAAACTTATTTTTAAATTTTCAATTTCAATTAATTTTTCTTTTTCTATCATAATAAATCAGTTATTTGAACTGCAATTAAGTCTATAATTATTACAAGTAAAGAAGATGTTACAACAGCAGAATTAGAAGCTAATCCAACACTCTCGGTCCCTCTACCAGCATAAAATCCTTTATAACATCCTACGAGACCTATAGCAGCTCCAAAAAAGAATGATTTAATAAATGCAGGAATAAAATCTATGAATTCAACGCTCGAAATGGCTTGATTAATAAATAATCTTAAAGTTATTTCATCTTTAATATTAGCAGCAAGCCAACTCCCAAAAATTCCAATTACATCTGAAAAAATAGTTAATAACGGAATCATAAGTGTGGTAGCTAATACTCTAGGGACAATTAAAAATCTTATAGGGTTTACATTGGAAACTTCCATTGCGTCAATTTGTTCAGTTACTCTCATTGAGCCTAATTCTGCCCCCATACTTGAACCAATTTTTCCTGCACAAATTAAAGCTGTTATTACTGGACTCATTTCTCTAATCAAAGAAATAGCAACCATACCAGGTAACATTGCAACAGCTCCAAATTCAACCAATGGTGGTCTTGATTGTATAGTTAAAACTAAACCAATAATTAATGAAGTAATAGCAATTAATCCTAATGATTTATTACCGAAAGCAAAACTGTGTTTTAGGAATTCAGAAAATTCAAATGGTGAAGAAAAAAAATTTCTTAATACAAGTTTTAAATAAAAAAAAGTATCTGCAATGGATATAAAAAAACCTTTAGTTTTAGTTCGTAATGAAAATAAACTTTTTTCAAAGGTTGAAACTGGGGTATTTATTTTATTTTGAAAATCCATTATTCCGAATAATTTATTTTATAAAATTATAATCGGAACAATGGATTTGTATTACATAATTTTGATAAAAAATTACATCTTTATAGGTTTATTTTTTTATCAAACCTAAATCTACTAAACGCTCATATAAGAATTCACCTGCTGTGATATCTTCATAAAGCTTAGGATTATTTTCATCTATACATTCAGGTAAGCAGTTTAATGACATATCGCTTACTGGGTGCATAAAGAATGGTATTGAATAACGTGAGGTTCCCCATAATTCTCTAGGAGGATTTACCACTTGGTGAATGGTAGATTTTAATTTATTATTAGTATGGCGTGATAACATATCACCCACATTTATTACTAATTCATCTGGTTCTGCAATGGCGTCTATCCATTGACCATCATGATTTTGTACTTGTAATCCTTTACCTTGAGCTCCCATTAATAAGGTAATCAAGTTAATATCACCATGTGCAGCAGCACGTACAGCACCATCAGCAGGTTCGCTTGTGATAGGAGGGTAGTGAATTGGTCTTAATATACTGTTACCTTGATTCGCATATTTATCGAAATAAAATTCATCTAAACCAATATAAAGTGCTAAGGCTCTTAATACATAAATACCTGTTTTTTCTAGCATTTGATATGCTTCTTTACCTACTTCATTAAAATGAGGTAGTTCTTCAACAGTAACATTTGCTGGGTATTCTGATGCATACTTTGAATCAGCATCTACATACTGGCCAAAATGCCAAAACTCTTTTAAATCTCCAGCTGAACGACCTTTAGCATGTTCTTTCCCGAAAGAAATATAACCTCTTTGTCCTCCAATTCCTGGAATTTCGTATTTTTCTTTTACTTCAAGTGGAAGGGAAAAGAAGTTACGAACTTCTGAATATAAGTCTTCAACTAATTTGTCATCTAAAAAATGACCTTTTAATGCTACGAAGCCTATTTCTTCGTATGCTTTTCCGATTTCATTTACAAATTTTTGTTTACGTACCGGGTCGCCCGATAGGAAATCACGTAAGTCAACACTTGGAATGTTTTGCATTGTACTTAGTTTTTGTTAATAACTTAATTTCAAGGTAAAGCCTTGATTTTACAAATGTAAATATAAATTTATTTATTTAATTTCAAAAGTTATCAACATTTTAAAAAAATATAACAAAGTAAGGAGTTCCTGTTATTTTTTTTTACTTTTGACATTCCATTCTATTAACTAAAATTTAAAATGAGAAAATCAATTTTTAGGGCCTTTTTGTTATTCTTTTTGTTCGCTAATCTTGAATTATATTCGCAAAATTTGAATTATTTTGAAAACCAACTTATAATTAGTTTTCATACAACTCCAAAAGATTTAAATTTAAAAAATAAAACTTTTGGAATTAATTCAATAGATCACTTAAATCAAAAAAATGAACTGTCAAAAATAGAAGCTATTGGCAATTTGAAAGAAATTAAAACTTTTGTTTTGACATTTACAAACTCTCAAAACATTAGTAATTTGATTAAAGAATACGAGGAAGCTGCTGAAATTGACTTTGCAGAGCCTAATTATATAGCTGAAGGTGGTGGTGTAAAAGGTGCTAATTCATTTGTATTTCCTAATGATTTTTATTTTTCTCGACAATGGGGGTTGTATAATAATGGAACGTTTACAGCATCTGGAATGACATATTCTTCAGTTAATGATGCAGATGTTGATATGGACTTGGCTTGGAATGTTGAAACGGGTGACCCTAACTTAATAATAGCTGTGTCTGATTCAGGTTTGAATATGACACATGAGGATATTGCTTCTAGAATTTGGAACAAAACTTCTGAGCCAATTGATGGGGTTGATAATGATGGAAATGGTTTAATTGATGATTATAGAGGATGGGATTGGGTAAATGCTGATAATAATCCTGCCGATGATCATGGACATGGAACAAATTGTACAGGAATTATTGGAGCAATTTCCAATAATAGTTTAGGATATTCTGGAGTGAATTGGAATAGTAAAATAATGCCATTGAAAGTTTTAAATAACTCTAATGGTGGTAGCTATGCTAATATGGCTAATAGTATTTACTATGCTGTTGATAATGGGGCGAAAATAATAAGTATGTCAATAGGAGGGAGTAGTGCTAGTACTACAATTTCTAATGCTCTGGATTATGCCAATTCAAATGGAGTTCTCTTTGTAGCTTGTACTATGAATTTTAATAATAATACCACATATTATCCTGCAGGATATTCTACTACTAAATCTAATGTAATTGCTGTTGGATCTACAAATTCAAATGATCAGAGAACTAATCCTTTTTTTTGGAGTACTACATCTGGTAGTAATTATGGCAATCATGTTAATGTTGTTGCGCCAGGAAACTATATATGGGGGTTAGGCATTAGTAGTAATTCTGATTATAATTCGTATTGGGGAGGAACTTCTCAAGCAACTCCTTTAGTAGCAGGAATTGCATCATTACTAAAATCAAAACAACCATCACTAACACCATCACAAATAAGAACAATATTAATGAATACAGCTCAAGATCAAGTTGGTATTGCTTCAGAAGATACTCCAGGATGGGACATATATATGGGAAGCGGAAGAGTAAATGCAAATAATGCACTTGGTCAAGTTTTGAGTGTTAATAACAATGCAATAGCTTTAGATAAAATTTCTATTGCTAATCCTATTCAAAATAAAGAATTAAATATTAATGTTAGTCCAAGTTTAACAGGTATGTATTCTCTTAGTTTGATTAATATAAATGGGCAAAAAATGCATCAAGATATCATTTCTTTACAAAGCGGATTAAATTCTATCCCTTTTCAATTTGCAAAAGGTAATTATATCCTAACTATTAAAGGAGAAAAGTATACAAAAGTTTATAAAATAGTAAATCCATAAGCCATCATGAATTTTGAAAGAAAAAATTTAACCAACGAAACCTTATTACAACTATACAAAAACATTTTAAAGCCTCGTCTTATTGAAGAAAAAATGCTGATTCTAATTCGTCAAGGAAAGGTATCAAAATGGTTTTCAGGAATAGGTCAAGAAGCAATTTCTGTAGGTATTACTTCAGTTTTAGATAAAGATGAATACATATTACCTATGCATCGTAATTTAGGTGTATTTACAACAAGAGAAATTCCATTACACCGTTTATTTTCTCAATGGCAAGGAAAAAGAAATGGATTTACAAAAGGACGTGATCGTTCATTCCATTTTGGAACTCAAGAATATAATATTATAGGTATGATTTCTCACCTTGGTCCACAAATGGGTGTGGCTGACGGTATTGCTTTGGCTAATAAACTAAAGAAAAATGGTAAAGTAACCGCTGTATTTACAGGTGAAGGAGCTACTTCTGAAGGTGATTTCCACGAAGCTTTAAATGTAGCGTCAGTATGGGATTTGCCAGTTTTGTTTGTTATTGAAAATAACGGTTATGGGTTATCAACACCTACAAATGAACAATATCGTTGTAAACAATTAGCGGATAGAGGAGTTGGTTACGGTATGGAAAGCCATGTGGTGGATGGGAATAATATTTTAGAAGTATATCATTTAATTTCTGAATTAAAAGCTTCTATGATTGAAAATCCTCGTCCAGTCTTACTTGAGTTTATGACTTTTAGAATGCGTGGTCATGAAGAGGCGAGTGGTACAAAATATGTCCCTCAGGAATTAATGGACATGTGGGCTATAAAAGATCCAGTTGAAAATTACAGAAGTTATTTAAAGGCAACAGCAGTTTTATCTGATGAAGATGATGAAGCAATTCGTGCAGAAATTAAAAAAGAAATAGATACTGATTGGGCAAAAGTTCAGGAAGAACCTGCAATTGTTGCTGATTTAGATGAAGAATTAAATGATGTATATGCTTCATGGGAATATGAGCAGATAGATCATTTTGATGAACTGGAAAATATTCGTTTAATTGATGCTATTTCGCAAGGGTTAAGTCAATCTATGGAACGTCATCCTAACTTAGTTGTAATGGGACAAGACATTGCTGAATATGGTGGAGCTTTTAAAATTACAGATGGCTTTGTAGATAAATTTGGAAAAGATAGAGTTCGTAATACACCAATCTGCGAAAGTGTAATCGTTTCTGCTGCAAATGGATTATCTATAAACGGACACAAAGCAGTTGTTGAAATGCAGTTTGCAGATTTCGTTTCGACTGGCTTCAACCCAATTGTAAATTTATTAGCAAAACAACACTACCGTTGGCAAGAGAAATCAGATGTGGTAGTGCGTATGCCTTGTGGTGGAGGCACGCAAGCAGGACCTTTCCACTCTCAAACTAATGAAGCATGGTTTACTAAAACTCCAGGGTTAAAAGTTGTTTATCCTGCGTTTCCTTATGATGCCAAAGGTTTATTAGCAACAGCAATTAATGATCCTAATCCAGTAATGTTTTTCGAGCACAAACAATTATACAGAAGTATTTATCAAGATGTGCCTAAAGATTATTATACTTTACCGTTAGGAAAAGCATCGTTACTAAAAGAAGGTAATGATGTGACTATTATCTCATTTGGAGCTGGTGTACATTGGGCTTTAGAAACATTAGCAAAACATTCTGATATTTCTGCTGATTTACTTGATTTACGTTCATTGCAACCATTAGACTGGGAAGCAATTTACACTTCTGTTAAGAAAACTAACCGTGTGATTATCCTTCAGGAAGATACCTTGTTTGGTGGTATTGCAAGTGATATTTCTTCTATGATAATGGAAAACTGTTTCGAATATTTAGATGCTCCGGTAAAAAGAGTAGGTAGTTTAGAATCGGCTATTCCTTTTATGAAATCGTTAGAAGATCAATATTTACCAAAAGAGCGATTTGAAAAAGAATTATTAGAATTATTGAAATACTAATAGCATACATAAAAGCAAAAAAAACTTACTTTAATAAGTAAGTTTTTTTTGCTTTTATATTACTGTATTTACTTTTTAATGACTTTTAAAGTTTTTACATTTTCACCATTGTTTATTTTTAGAAAGTAAATTCCATTTGTCAATGTATGAATTGGAAGTTCTAAATCTTTTTGATTTTGGAAATTATATTTTTTGATGATGTCACCCAAAATATTGTAGAGATCAATAGAAAGCTCCGAAATTTTAGTTTTAAATTGAATTTTTAAAATATCTGAAACTGGGTTTGGATAATATTTTACATCACTAATATCATCAAAATTAGGATTAAAGAACTCTTTGCATTCAGATACAAACTCACAACCATTAACATTAATAATTACAGTATAATTTCCATTCTGACTTGGAATAAATGTTTTATTTGTAGCTCCGTTAATTGGGTTATTTCCATTTTCACAATCAATCCATTGATAAGAAGTAGCTGTTGGATTTGCTATCAAAGAGTTTTCGGTAGATTCGATTGACACTTGAGTAACTCTGTTAATTTCTATTATTTGTGTACTTGTGCTCTGATTGCCATTATTATCTCTGAACCTCCATGTAACCACATTTTGTCCTTCCGTTGTTATAGGAAATTGAGTATCGGTTGTGCCAGCTATCATTCCAGAACAATTATCATAAGCAACTGGTGTTGGAGGAGTTACTCCACATTCAGAAATTATTTTGTCTAAGTTAGGAGGAAGAGGTGGGGTTGTATCATTCACAGTAATTGTTTTAGAAACACATTCTGTCGTTGTTCCATTTATTAATTTTACATAGTAAGTTGTTGTGGTTGTAGGCATAACTACGATACTATATCCAGAACCTAAGTATAATCCTTCACAAGTATTTGCATACCATCTCCATTGATCTGCAGATATTGTATTACTTGCATATACAGATAACATTTTTTCTTCACCTGGACAAACATTAGTAGTACTTGGTGTTAAAGAGATTTCGTAGTTTATCAAGTTACTAAATTTGGCAACGAATAAATCGTTGGAATTTGAAGACGTTGAATTATGCGCTGGATTATTTGGATTGAATGCTACCATATCTTCATAATACCCAGTTACCAAAATTTGATTATCAGTATCAAGTGTTATTGAAGTGGCTTCAGAATTTCCATAATCGATACCTTTAACCCAAATATATTTACCATTTGGATCATATTTGGCCAAAAAAATATTTCCAAAACTTGAACCGTATGAATTCATATATGCCTGTTGTGCTGAAGGATCAAAATCAGTATAACCTTCTAGTTGACCTGTTAGATATAGATAATCATTAATATCAAGGGTAATGGATGTTTTAGCGGTAACATCTGAGCTAGCACAATTAAAGCTTTTTGCCCAAACATAATTTCCATTAGTGTCGTATTTAGCAATGAATGTATTGCTGTTTCTTCCTGAGAATAAATTTGCAATTCCGTTTGAAGGATCAAAATCTGCTACTCTAAAAAATGTTCCTGCCAATAAAACATTATTTTTGCTGTCAATTGCAATAGAACTGCTTGTATCACCTCCAACACCTCCGAAAGATTTTGACCATAAATAATTACCATTCGAATCAAATGCGGCAAGAAAAATATCAAATGATTGATTTGATGAATTATAATAGGAAAAACTGTTAGAAGAATCAACAATAAGTTGTCCTTGATAGTGTCCAGTTAAATAAATTTTATTTCCTTTTTCTGCAATTCCTTTAACACTTAAATCTCCATTTCCTCCGATGCTTTTTGCCCAGATAAAATTACCATCAGCGTCATATTTTGCCATAAAAGCGTCTATAGTATTGTTGTTAGATGAAAAAATAACATTATTACTGGTTAGGTTAAAATTGATATCGCCTTTATAATTTCCAGTAAGATATAAGTTATTTGAATTGTCAAGAAAAATACTTCTTTTAATATCAGTAGTATATATAAGTCCCCCAGTATCAATTTTTTTTGCCCAAATGTAATTACCATCTAAATCATAGGAACCTATAAATATGCTCTCAGAAAAATTTCCAGATAAATTAGCAGTAGTGGCTGAAGGATCAAAATCAACAACTCCCATAAAAGTCCCAACAAGATAAATTTTTCCGTTATTACCTATTTTGATAGAAATAATTTCATCATTATTAGAACCGCCAATTGATTTAACCCATAGTAAATTTCCTGTTTGGTCGTACTTGGCTATAAAACTGTCTTTGTTACCGTTTGTGTTTAGGTTTAGTATGTTATTGTTTGAAGAACTAAAAGTTATGTTTGATTGATAAGTACCTACTACATAGACATTATTATTGCTGTCTGTGGCAACAGATGTTCCCTGTTCTTTAAGAAAATTAAGGGATGAATATCCTCCAATTTTTAATGAATTTATGTAATCACAATTCTCTGTATAGCAACTCAAAAAACTATTCATGGTTGAATCACCAGCAGTTTCGGTGGCTGTAGTATCTGAAAAATCTAGATCAGTTGATCCAAAAAAATAACCAGTGATATATAGACGATTATTTGTGTCTACAGCTAATGAAGCTATATCTTGAATGGCTCCATTGCCAATGCTGGCTTTAGCAAAAACGAGCTCCCCATTGCTATTGTATTTGGATATATAAAATGAATTAGAATAAGGAGAATTCAATATATAGGTAGTGTCAGATGGATCAAAATCCATACTTCCTTTAAATTTACCTGCAATATAAATATTGTTTAAACTATCAGTTTCTAGAGCAATAGTTTCAGTTGTTTGGCTTGCGCCATAAATTTTAGCCCAAATAAAATCTCCATTGTTAGAATATTTTGCAAAAAAGATATTGCCATTTGCAGGAGAGATTGTATAATTGTTATCAGAAAAATCAAAGTCCATAGAGCCATAAAAATACCCCATAATATTAATTTCTCCAGAGTTGTTTATATTTACACTGTTTATACTTTCATAATCTGTAGTGTCATATCTTTTTGCCCATAAATAATTACAATTAGAATCATATTTTGCAATAAAACTGTCCTGGGTACCACTTGTGGTTAGTATATTTTGACTATTTGGGTCTAAACATCCCGCAACTCTTAATTCTCCAACTAAGTAAATATTGTTATTGATATCAATTGTCATTGATTTGATATATTCTAAATTAGTGCTTCCAGTAGTTTTTGTCCATAAGTGTGTACCATTTAATTGAAGCTTAGTAATGAATATATCCCCCTGACCTTTTTCAGGTAATGTAAAATTGGTTTCTGGAGATTGAAATTCAAAAACTTGATTAAAATTTCCAGCAATAATTAATTCTCCATTACTAGTGGATGAAATAGAAATGATATTTGTTCCAATTCTTTTTTTCCATGAAATAATTCCGTTGGAATCATATCGAACAATATTGTTGGTTCCAAAAGATTCTGTATCGGTTTGTACGATTCCATTGAAGATATCGGAATTCTCACTATAACCCGCGATAACAATACCATTTTCCTCGTCAACTGCTACAGTTTTTATATTGTCTATACTTTGATTACCAATTGATTTTGCCCACAATAATTGATTAGTAGGGGAGTATTTAGCAATATAAATATCTCTTTTTCCAACAGAAGCTAAATTATAAGTGGCGTTTGAAGGATCAAAATCAGCTGTTTTTTCAAAGTAGCCTACAACATATTTGTTGCCCAAACCATCAACAGAGACAAACTCTCCTTCAGTTGCGCCTCCCAAAGGAATATCATTTTTTGACTTATTAATCCACGTTACTTGTGAGGGTGTTTGAGAATAGCATTCGATATAAGCTGAAATAATGAGTAATAATAAATAAAGTAAGTTTTTTTTCATGAATTTGGGAACTTTTAAAATTATGTGGCAAATATCAATATTATTTATCTAAATAAAGTATATACAACGAGCTAAATTTTAAAACTATTCTACTATAATTTTCTTTGTTGCTTTTCCTCGATTGGTAATAACTTCTTTATAGTGCGTTCTTTTTCCTACTTCTGAAGTATGTATTCATAACTTCCTGTTGTTTTACCAATTAGCTTAATTGTTTATAAGTATTTACTTTTTACTAATTGCAAATTGTTTTTAAAAGAAATATAAATTTTATTAGATAGATTTGGTTAAAATAGAAAAAAAGTTTTTATAAAAGTATCGGAAGTTAAAACAACTCCAAGATTATATAATGAATTTATAATGTTTCATCACTTAGACATTACCAATAGCTAGAGTGCATAAAATTAATGAGTTAGCTGAAAATCGAAAACAATTTGAATATATTCGTTTTACAATTTTAAATTTAAAAGTGTATTTGCTGCCTGAAGCAGAGTATGAAAGTTATTGTCTAAGAATTTTCTCCATAGATTTTCCTTTTGCCAATTCATCAATCATTTTGTCGAGATAGCGAATTTGTTGCATTAGTTTGTCATCAATTTCTTCTACACGATAACCACAAATTACACCGGTGATTTTTGAGGCATTCGGATTAATTTGAGGAGCATTATTAAAGAAATCTTCAAAATTAGTTTTATCGTCAAGAATCTTCTGAAATGATTGTTCATTATAGCCAGTCAGCCAAAAAATGATTTGATCCACTTCTTCTTTAGTTCTTCCTTTTTTTTCAGCTTTAGCAATATAATTAGAATAAACCCCTGCAAATGACATCTTAAAAACTTTAGTATTTTCCATTTATTTAATTAAAGTTATACTTTAAGTATCTCTCTAAAACCCCTAGCAGCATAGTAGGATTCTGCTCCGTTGTGATATAAAAAAACTGTATCGTAACGTCTATCACAAAACAAAGCTCCTCCCAATTTTCTAATGTTATCTGGTGTTTGCACCCAACTAGAAGTTTTTAAATCAAATTTACCTAATTGTTGTAATTCACGATATTGTGCTTCGGTTAATAATTCGATTCCTATTTCATCCGCTAATGCTTCGGCACTGTTTTGTGGTTTATGTTCTTTTCTGGATTCTAAAGCTGCATGGTCATAGCAAACACTTCTACGTCCCTTAGGACTTTCATCAGAACAATCACAGAAAATGTACTCATTAGTTTCAATATCAAACCCAATAACATCAGGTTCCCCACCAGTTTCTTCCATTAAATCCAATGACCAAAGTTTGTTAGGATTTGCTTCTAGTTTTGCCTCTACAGCATCCCATTCAATACCTTGATGAAGATTTTTGTTTTTCTCGAAGCGAGTTTTTAGTACTTTAAGTAAGTCATTTTTTTGCTCTTGGGACAATTGTTTCATTTTTTGTTTTTTAGTTGATTGTAGTCTCAAAGCTACAAAAAATGACGATGACTGTCTCAGTTTTTAAAGACGAAATCAATCCAAAATCTGGTCTTCATTATTGTCTCCGGTTTGCTCAACATCTTCTTTATAATGCTTTATTGCATCATTAAGAATGGTTCTCATTCGCTTACGTAAAAAATTAGGTCGCATGACGTTAAGTCCGTTGCCATAGCCCAATAGAATCCTTTCAAATTCATAATTTATGATTAAAAAAACATGAACAATAATACTGCCATCTTCATTGGTTTTAATAAGTCGTTGGGAATGATGCAGCGGTTTGGTAATTACATAAGGCGCATTCATTTTATCAATCCAAAGTTCTATTCTTTGTGGTCGTAAGCCTTCGTTTACTGTTACTCCAATTACATTTTTGTAATATTCTTCTGCTTTAAATTCTTCATTCAGAAAAGACATGGAAAAATCAAAATCTATTTTGATAATCCTATCTAATGCTAAATTGGTAATAGGTTGGCTTCCTTTCTTTTTTCCAATTACAAACCAACGATTGTTAAATTCTTTTAAGATAAAAGGATGAAAATTGAAGGTTTGTTCTTCTTTTGATTTAAAAGATTTGTATGTAATAACAAGAACTACTTTTTTGATTATAGCTTGATAAATTTCATCCAAAAAATGTAAACCTTTCAACTTATCGTTTTTATCTAAATGAATCACTGGCTTTGTATGTGATTTCTCTGCATAGATCTTATCTTCTAAACGTTGAAGAATATCTGAAACATCATTAAAAAGTGAAAAGTCTTTGAACTGCTTTAACATCGATACGGTTTCAGTGAGTACGTTGATATCGGTCTCGGTTAAAGGAATATCGGTAATCGAAAAATCCTCATCAGCGTAATGATAATATTTTTTGTCATAGACTTCTATAGGTGCATTATATCCTAATTTCTCACTACGCATCATTTGTATATCTAACTGAATGGTGCGCTTGCTGACTGTATTTTCTTTTCCTTCGTATTCATACAACGCCTCAGAGCAGGCTTCTATCAAATCTTCTAATGTCCATTGACGATATTTATTTTGTAAACATTTATCAATGGTTTTATAGCGAATGAGTGCGTTTTTATTTTGAGCCATAGTTCTGAATTATAAGTTATAAATTATGAGTTGTTTTTAAAGAAGTTCTATTTCACGTTTGATGTTCTCTCTAGCTTTTAAGTCATAATTATTTCTGAATTCATCGGTTTGGTAAATGAATTCATGCTCCAGAAAATGTTCCAAAGCTTTTTTACGTCCAGGATTGTAAAGAAAGTCAGGATAAATTTTATATTCTTTTCTGATCTGCTGAAAATATATTTTATAATCGTCCCAATCTTTTGATAATATTTTTAGGTCGAAGTCGATTAACCATTTTTCATCATCTGTAGTTTTCGGCTGATGATTTTTAGTTGCCATGATAAGATCGAAAACTAATTCTTTGTTAAGAGTAGTAGTTGCTGGAAGAATTTTGATAGCAAATTCTGCACTTTTCAGCTCGTTGTCTTTTCTTGAACTGTTATAAATATAATCATGATAGAAAATAACATACAATACTTCATCAGGAAACTGGATCTTATTTTTATACTTTTCAAACCAGAAAATCATTTCTTCAAGGTGTGTCAAATTGTGATAATGTCTTGATTTATGAGTATAGGCTTTTTCTAATTCATTCCACCGAATAAAAATTTCATCTGCCGAAAAGCCAATGTTCATATGTAGTTCCGTGAATATTTGCTGTAATTCCATCATAAAAATTTCATCAAAAATAGGATTCTTTTTTTACTGCGCAAAATAATTGCGTATACTGCTATGCATCTTTGTCATGTCGAAAAGAAGAACTATTTAATTTAAAAGTAACCGAGATGAAATTTAATTATTTTAAAAAAGAAAAAAATGAGGTAATCAACTACGAAGGTGCAAAAGCGTACAGCATGACACCAGAAATGGAATTGTATTCAGCTGTGGTAACTTCAGGATTAAATGATGTTACTTACGAAAAAGAAAATGATCGTTTAAAAAGAATCCAAAACCTGATTCAGAAATGTAATCCTGAGTTTACTGCTAAATTGGCTGTGTATGTGCGCAAAGAAATGTATATGCGTTCGGTTCCTATGGTATTGACAGTAGAGTTGGCTAAAATCAATTCAGGTAACAATTTGGTAAACAAAACAGTTCAGAAAGTGATTCAACGTGCTGATGAGATAACAGAGCTATTGGCTTACTATCAAATGGCTAACAATCGTACTGAAACTAAAAAACTAAACCGCTTGTCTAAACAGATACAAAAAGGTTTGGCTGATTCTTTCAATCGATTTGACGAATATCAGTTTGCAAAATATAACCGACAAGGTGAAGTTAAATTGCGTGATGCGTTGTTCTTGGTTCATCCAAAAGCAAAAGATGAAGCACAACAAGCAATTTTCAATAAAATTGCCGATAATAATCTGGCTGTTCCTTACACATGGGAAACTGAGTTGTCACAAGTAGGTCAGCATTCGTTTAAAAATGACGCGGAAAAGAAACAAGCCTTCAAACAAAAATGGGAGGAATTGATCGATAGCAACCGAGTAGGTTATATGGCCATGATGCGTAACCTACGTAACATTATCGAGGCAGAAGTTTCATTCCAACATATTGAAAAAGTATGTCAGTATCTGAGCAACGCCAATGCAGTAGCAAATTCTAAACAATTGCCATTCCGATTTTTGGCTGCATATCGTGAGATTAAGGCTTTGAAATCTCGTTATACAACAACGATTTTGGATGCTTTGGAAGATGCCGTAATGTATAGCGCTCAAAATATAAAAGGTTTTGATGGTGATACCTCAGTTGTAATTGCCTGTGACGTTTCGGGTTCTATGCAACAGCCTATTTCAAAAAATAGTAAAGTACTATTGTATGATATTGGTTTGATGTTGGGTATGCTAATGCAGTCACGTTGTAAAAATGTGATAAGCGGTATGTTTGGTGATACTTGGAAAGTAATCAACATGTCGAAACGTAATGTTTTGGCCAATGCTCAGGAGTTCTATAAGCGTGAAGGTGAAGTAGGTTATTCTACAAACGGTTATTTGGTAATCGAAGATTTGATCAAACGAAAAGAAATCGTTGATAAAGTAATGTTGTTTACGGATGTTCAAATGTGGAATAGTAACGGTACTGGTCATTCGTTCGAAAATTCATGGAAGCGCTATAAAGCCATTGCACCAAATGCAAAATTGTATTTGTTCGATTTGGCGGGTTATGGTCAAGTACCATTGGATATCAAAAACAATGATGTACATCTAATTGCAGGTTGGTCTGACAAAGTGTTTGACATATTGCATGCTTTGGAAAATAAAACTTCTGCTTTGCAATACATTAATAGTATTGAATTGTAAAAAAGCTGCAGTTGCAAAGGCTGCGGTAATTTTTAGATACTGCGTAAAATAATTGCGCAATAGATATAAACCTTTGTATCAGAAAGTTTATTGAAACAATAAAAACAAGTGCCGTAGCTAAGTGTTACTTCGATCTTACGACATGGACGCGGGTTCGAATCCCGCCTCTTCCACTAAAAGAATAAAAAATGGGAGAGTAGCTCAGCTGGTAGAGCATGCAATGCCACTTATCGTTTTTTGCCTTGTTTGTACTGTTTCAATAAAAGCTCTGAAAAAAAATAATAAAAAGAATGCCGTAGTGGCGTGTTACTTCGTCACCATTTAGGGGAGGAATAGCGAAGTTGTAAAACCAGCAAGGCTATCCGGTTCGACTCCGGCTTTGACTAGCCCCGTTTCATGCTACGATTTTTGCTTCTTTAAAAAAAAAATAAGATGCCGGTTATAAGTGTTACTTCGATTGGTTTGATTTTTATATAGGTTCGAGTCCTATAGAAACATTTATAAATTATTGCTCTTATGCTTAAAGAGTGTCGTACTGTATAGTTACTTCGTATTCCAATTGAAATTTAAACTATACAGGTTTGTTACCTCTTTTTTAAATAAAAAAATAGTACGCAAAATAATTGCGCAGCAGGTTTTGAACTTTGCAACAGTAAACAAAGGGAGGGTAACCCAGCAACAAACCGGAGGTTGCTGGGTTGGCCAAAGCAATATTACAGATTAGAAATAAAAAAATATATTTAACAACCAATATTACATTGCAAAAGAAGTAATGTCAGGTTCGCAAAAAAGAAAATTATGAATACACAAATTAACGGAAACGATTTATTAGCCATCGGTTACGAACAAAGCGAAGCACTAGGTATTGCTTTAAGAATCAATAAAAAGAGACTAGGTTTTTCACGTGAGCAAATGATGGAAAACTTTAAGAATGTACTAGAATCACCTGAAAATTATTTAGACGATAAGAATTTTAGCAAATTGGCTTCGGCTTTAATTGAAAAAGCAAACCAAAAACCAGAGGATTTCATTAGTTTAAACCAAACACCAAACGATTACATACTTTTTGGCGCAGAACATATCGAAGAAGGAGCCAAAAAACAGATGGAAGTTGCCATGAAATTACCGGTTACAGTTGCCGGTGCCTTAATGCCCGATGCTCATCAAGGGTATGGTTTGCCAATTGGCGGTGTATTGGCTACTAACAATGCTATTATTCCGTATGGAGTAGGTGTCGATATTGGTTGTAGAATGGCATTGTCGGTTTATGATATTCCAGAACTGTTTTATTATGAAAACGAGGATAAATTCAAATGTGAATTAATTGCGCATTCAAAATTTGGTGCAGGTCATGGTTTTCACGGACAATACAAATCAGATCATGAAGTTTTAGGGAGAAAAGAATTCGACGACCATTCTTTTATTAAAAACCTGAAAGATAAAGCTTGGTCACAATTAGGTTCATCTGGTGGTGGTAACCATTTTGTAGAATTTGGTATCATGGAATTTATGGAAGACGATGCCGCTTTGAACATTCCAAAAGGGAAATATGTGGCGCTGTTAACACATTCGGGTTCAAGAGGTTTAGGAGCTACTATTGCCGGACATTATACTAAAATGGCAAAGCAGGTTTGTAAATTACCGTACGAAGCCCAAAACTTAGCGTATTTGGATTTAAATTCAGAGTTGGGTCAGGAATACTGGATTGCCATGAATCTTGCGGGTGATTACGCATCTGCTTGTCATGAAATCATTCATGATAAAATGGAAAAAGCTTTAGGAGCAACCGTTTTAGCCAAAGTAGAAAACCATCATAATTTCGCATGGAAAGAAATCTGGAACGGAGAGGAAGTAATTGTTCATCGTAAAGGAGCTACTCCGGCTGGTAAAGGTGTTATGGGGATTATTCCTGGAAGTATGACTGCACCAGGATTTTTGGTAAGAGGAAAAGGCGAGGAGGAAGCCATCAATTCTGCATCGCATGGAGCCGGAAGACAAATGAGTAGAACCAAAGCCATCCAGAATATTACCCATAATGAAATGCAAGCCATATTAAAAGATCATGGTGTAACTCTAATTGGTGCTGGTTTAGACGAAGCGCCTATGGCCTATAAAGACATTAATTTAGTGATGGAATCACAAAAAGAATTGGTCGATGTAGTAGCCAAGTTTACACCAAAGATGGTTAGAATGGCTGATGACGGAAGTAGAGAAGATTAATTAAAAAAATAATTTATTAAACAAAAATGCTGCTTAAAATGAGGAGGCAGCAACAATACAATAACAATGAATAATTATATAGATATAGGTGTAAACCTAACCAATCGCCAATTTGAAGGCGAAATTGACGACATCATTCAGGATGCGTTAGATGAAGAGGTATTGCAAATGATTTTAACTGGAACGAGTGTCCGTAATAGTCAGGCTTCAGCACAGTTGGCAAAGCAATATCCTAATCTGTTGTACAGCACAGCAGGAATTCATCCACATGATGCGAAGAGTATGACTAATGAAAGTATACCCACTTTGCAGAAATTATTAGAACAGAAACAAGTGGTATCAGTAGGAGAGTGCGGACTCGATTTTGACCGTGATTTTTCTCCAAGACCAATACAGGAGAAATGTTACGAAGCTCATTTGGTCTTGGCAGCAGAAGTACAGAAGCCATTGTTTTTACACGAACGTGCTGCTTTTAACAGGTTTGTTAGCATAACCAAAGAGCATTTACCCAAATTACCGCAAGGTGTGGTGCATTGTTTTACAGGAACATTGACAGAAGCCAAAACATATTTGAATATGGGCTTTTATCTTGGTTTTACTGGAGCTATAAGTGATACAAAACGTTTTGCTCATTTAAAGGAAGTGTTGAACTATGTTCCTCTAGACAAAATCATGATCGAAACCGATGCGCCGTTTATGTTACCTAAAAATGTTCCAGCTGGGCGTTTAAAGAAATACCATGAGCGACGCAACGAACCTGCTTTTCTGCCTTATGTTGCAGGAACTATAGCGCAGTTTAAGGGAATTTCTCTTGATAAAGTAGCCGAAGTAACCACAACAAATGCCAAGCAGTTTTTTAATTTGAATTTAAAATAAAAGTCCCCAGTAACATCGGGGATTTTTATTTATAATAGTTTGAGAGCAATTAAATCAATATTTGATAATTTAAATTATTGCTATAAAATCACACAACTATTTACAACATAAATTGAAAATGTTTAAATAGCTTCAAATTTCTTGTTAAAAAGATGTTAAGACTATTAGTTTTTCTAAAAGCAAAAGTAAATTTGTTTTAGAATCTTAAACAATTTAAGATTGAATTTGAACAAACTAAACTTAAAAATGAAAAAAATCTTTTTGCTATCGTTTTTAGCGATAGGACTGCATGTTTCAGCACAGAAGAAAACTACTGCAGCTTTAGAAAAACCTCAGTTTATCGGTTCCGCAGAAGGAATAAAAGAATATAGCTTAAAAAACGGGCTAAAAATACTCTTACTTCCCGATGCAAGTCAAAGTAATATGATTGTAAACATTGTTTACAACGTAGGGTCTAGACACGAAGGGTATGGTGAAAAAGGTATGGCGCATTTATTAGAACATATGTTGTTTAAAAGCACCAAAAAAATTGGAGATATCAAGAAAGAATTATCTTCTAAAGGAGGTCGTGCTAACGGTACTACTTGGTTAGATAGAACAAATTATTATGAAATTTTTCCTTCTTCTGATGAAAATTTAAAATGGAGCTTACAAATGGAAGCAGACAGAATGATCAATGCTACCATTTTGCAACAAGATTTAGATAAAGAATTTTCTGTAGTAAGAAATGAATTTGAAATTGGTGAAAATTCTCCAGAAGGTGTTCTTACAGAGAGATTAGTATCAACAGCTTTTTTATGGCATAACTATGGAAACAGTACTATTGGTTCAAAAGAAGATATCGAGAGAGTTAAAGCCAATACACTAAGAGTATTTTATGAAAAATATTACCAACCAGATAATGCAACATTGATTGTTGGAGGTAATTTTAATACAGACAAAGCTTTAGAATATATTACAACTTATTTTTCATCTATAAAACGTCCTTCTCGCGTATTAGCAAAAACATATACAGTTGAGCCAGCACAAGATGGTGAACGTTATGTAGAATTAAAACGAAATGGTGATGTACAATCTTTACAGGCAGTTTACCACACCGTTCCTTATGCACACAATGATTATCCAGCTATAGATGCTTTAATTGAAATATTAACAGCAGATCCATCTGGATACTTATATAAGGCTTTGGTAGAAAGTCAAAAAGCATCTAGTTTATATGCATACCAACCTCAAGTTAGAGATGCAAGTTATTTATTGTTTAATGTATCAGTTCCTAAAGATAAAAGTATAACAGAAGCTAAATCAGCCTTTTTATCTGAACTTGACAATATTAAAACTAAAGCCTTTACACAAGCAGATGTAGAGAGAGCTAAAGCAAAAATTTTAAAAAATTTAGAGAATGTTCAAAACAATACCATCGATCTAACAATCTCTTTAACTGAAATTATTGGAGCAGGAGATTACCGTCTTGGTTTTATATATCGCGATGCAATAGAAAGGTTGACATTAGCAGATATTGAAAGAGTAGCTAAAAAATATTTTGCGACAAATAATCGTACTTATGGAGTTTTTATTCCATCCAAAGAAGAAGAGCGTGTAAAGCCAGTTGAAATCTCTGATAATTCAATTACAGAGTTAACAAAATCATACAAAGGAAAAACTGTTACAGAAGATAATACCTCTTTTGAAGCAACCATTGCTAATGTAAAAAATAATTTAATCGAATATAAATTATCTACAGGTTTAAAATATGCTATTTTAAAGAAACCTATTAAAGGGAAAAAAGTAGTGGCTAGTTTTAAATTTATGGTAAGTAATGAAAAGGATCTAGCAGGTAAATCATCTATTGGACAAGTTGTGGCAAGAATGCTAAAAGCGGGAACAAAAACTAGAACTAAAGAACAAATCCAGGATGAATTAGACAAAATGAAAAGTGATGTTTCATTCTTCTTTACTGGACAAATGTTAATTGCACGTATCAATACATATGAAGAGTATATTAAGCCTACTTTTAATTTAATTCAGGATTTAATCACAAATTCAGTATTTCCAGAAACCGAATTGACTAAAATCATTACAGAAGAGAAGACGCAAATCGAAACTTACAGAAATGATCCTCAAAATGTTGCTTTCGAAGAAATAGAAAGGAGAGCAAATAAATATCCAAAAGATCATATTTTTTATTTCCCTACTGCAGATGAAAGAATAGCTGGATTAAATGTAGTTAAAAAAGAACAACTAGTAGGCTTTTTCAACAACATTTTAGGAAGCAACAACGGTCATGGTACGATTGTAGGTAATGTAAATAATACAGAAGTTAGTGATCTTGTAACTAAAACATTTGGTAATTGGATTTCTAAATCGGAGTATAAAAAAGTGAATCCAGTTCATTTTGAATTAACTAAAGGGAATGAAAAAATTGTCATAAAGGATAAGGAAAATGCAGCTGTTGTAGGTAGAATCAACTTTAAAATGGATAGAAAAAACCCAGATTATCCAGCGATGACAATGGCAAATGAAATGTTTGGCGGAGGATTCTTAACCTCAAGAATTCCTATGCGATTAAGAGAAAAAGAAGGAATTTCATACGGTGCAGGTTCTTATATTGATATCCCTATAGACAATGAAGTGGCTCAAATGGGTTTTTATGCCTTTTTTAATCCAACTAAATTAGCCAAAGTAGAAGAAGCAATGAATGATGAAATTCAAAAAGCAGTTTCTACTAATGGTTTCACACCAGCTGAATTACAAAGTGCAATTGTTACTTGGAAAAACTCAAGAAAAACAAGCTTAGGTACCGAAAATTATTTGATGAACTTAATCAACAATAAACTTAATTTTGGCACTCCGCTTGAAGATTTTGACGCCCTTGAGTCTAAAGTTGACCAATTAAAAGTAGAGCAGATTAATGAAATAATCAAGAAGTATATAACATTAGACAAAGCAATGTTTATTTACTCTGGTGATTTTAAAAATTAATATTCACAAAGTATTTTACATAAAGAGCTGCCCTAAAGCAGCTCTTTTTAGTTATAAAAAAACACTTCGTTTTTTAGTTATTACATATCAGCAGCACAAAATTGAGCTATTACTTCTTGGCATTTATCTCCATGAGCAATAACTCTAGATCCATCAGGACAAGTACACGCTAATAAATCATTACCTTTTCCTGTAATTGCTTTTTGTTCGTTTCTTGAAAGCTCAGTAGCACCTTGCAAGCTTAAAATTTTCTTTACCATAATTTTTATGTTTAAAAGTTTGTTATTTATAGACTTACAAAATACAAACAATCAACCGTTAGTGTGTTTTTTTTGTGTTAAAATTCTTATAAAATTATTAACATAATTATCCTGAATATAGAATAAAAAGAAAGTTTATATCTACCTAATAAAAAAGAAGGTGAGTTGCTACTGGTTCAAATACGAAAAGAATTGTATGATATAAAATAAAAAAAGACCAATAAAAATTGGTCTTTTCTTTTTCTTTTAACTGAACGTAATTCCCCAATCAATTTCAGCTTTTCACATAACGAGCTTAGAAAACTTTTATTGTATGAATTTTATAAAAATTTATTTTTAATAAAAAACGCCCTGATAAAGGGCGTTCATTACTATTTAGTTAAAGTGAAACTTTAAATTATTTTTTAGGTTTTTCACCCACACGTTGAGGAGGAGAAGGAAGTCCTTTTAATAATCCGCTATATACATGGCTCAAGTCATCTGGTTTTAAACCATTGTTGTTTGAATGACATGAAAAACAAGAACCATAAGCATTGTATTTTTCACCGTTTTGTGCATACGTTTCCATTGTTGAGTTGGCCAACTGACTTGCTCCAATCGCAACACCATTCACTATTAGCGAATCTACTTTAGGATTGAAGCTATAACCATTAGGTCCTGTTCCGCTATTTGTCCAGGTTGCTCCTATGAAAATGTAGTTTTTGCGTACATCTTTACCTTTAAGTTTAGACATTATGGCATTGTTTATAGCTATAATTTCACTGTTCGAAGCTGCTGGTGAAGCATCTTCGGCATTAGGTTGAACATCTACAGCACTTCCCCAAGGTTTAGTTCTTACGGTGTTACTAGGAGAGATAGTAAATCCTTTATTGGCTTTGATAGAATCACCAGAGAAAGTCATATGGGATACATTCGCCGAATCTTTTATGTTTTTATTAAATAACCAATGATCACCTTGGTCTGGTAAAACAGTTTCTACTTTATTGTCTTTAGTAATGTATTGATAAGCTGCATTAGGAGTATTTCGTTTGTGTTCAAAAGTAGCCCAGATTAACTCAGGGTGCCCGCTAGCACTTCCCACAATATGCATACCAATTAATGCTAGTTTTGCTTTACGTTCACTCTTAATTGTCCAAAGCTGATCACTTACTTTATCATAAACAGGAATGGTAGCATCGATAACTACAAATTCTTCAGTGTTTTCAACCTTAGAAACATCTACCCATGAAGTTTTAATTTCTAATGCTAAAGCATCAGGATTTTTAAGAGTGATACCGTTTTGTTTTGCAAATGCAAAAATACTATCTCTTTCTGACTTGGTTGTAGGGAAAGTATTTCCTGTCATTTTCTTTTGGTTAACAGCATTCAAAAATTCGACATATACATCGTTAACCATAGAAATATAGTATACTAAGTTTCCATTGGCATCCATTAAAACATCATCGGTAGCTTGGCCTTCTTCACTTATAATTTTTCCTGTTTTGTCTACGTTAGCAAAAGCTCTAAGTAATTGCCCTTCCTTGTGCGGAATCAAATTTCTATGTCCGTCTACTTTAGGTGAAACAGTATAAAATTCAGGTGATTCAAATACTGTTTTGTTTTTATCATCTTTAGAAGTCATCCATAAAAACATACGTTCAGACCATTTGTAAAAATCACAATTATTGTCATGTACAAAGTCAACACTATTAGCAGGTGTTACAACTCCATTTTCGGTAATTGATCCATCTTTAAACCAAGTGGCAAATTCAGCATCAGATACTTCACAAGATGTTGCTACATCCTTAGGGAGTTTTCCATTTTCTAATTTGCAACTAACGGAAAGTGTTCCTATAATTGCCAACAAAAGGAATTTTGTTACTGTTCTTTTTTTCATAATAAAATTGTTTAGTTTGTTTTCAGATAAAGTAAAAATAAACTTTTATTACATATTTTCTTACCGTATAAATACCTGTTTTTATTTGAATTAAACTTTATTATAACTTGTTGAAAGTTTCGCAAAAGAATAGTATCTTGTAGTTATTATTAAAGTATAATGATATGAGCGATTCAAAAAATAGTTTTGGTAGAAAACCCATAACTCCAAAAACTAAGAAATTACACCCCAGAGTAGACCTAACCGCTATGGTTAGCGTTTCGTTTTTATTGATTGTATTTTTTATGCTGACTTCTTTTTTGTCACGTTCTAATATGATGAATTTAGGAATGCCTGAAAAACGTACTCGTTGTGGTTGGAGTTGTCCTGGCACATCAGACAATAGATCAATAACTATTTTACTTGGAGACAATAATAAAATAATGACATATTTTGGAATGTTCTCATCTCCAGTAGAAGGTCCAAAATCATTAACTTATGATAAAAATTCCTTGAGAAAAGAGTTGCTTACAAAAGGTAATCAAATCATTAATGCTACAGGAGATCCTAAAAAAGGGTTAATTGTTATTGTAAAGCCCAGTAAACATTCAACTTATAAAAATCTGGTTGATGTTTTAGATGAACTTACCATAACAAAAGTACCAACATATGCAGTTGTAGATATAACACCAGAAGAAGAAAAATTATTTACTAAGTTTTAGTTTTTTTATTGGACATATATTTATTCTGTAGGAATAATCTTGTTTAAAAAAAAACACCCATTTTAAAGGGCTTTAATTCAATTTTACAAGAATTAAAGCCTTTTTTTAGTTTTAAAATTTATATTAAATTACTGAAAAACAGTATTTTAAAATTAAAAATACACCTTAAATTTAAAAACAGGTAGTTTCACCTATAAACCCACTTTTCATTTTATCTACTTTTGGATTGGTAGTACTACACAAACAAATTACAATTGTGAGATAAGCTTTAATCACATGCGTAATTAATTAAATTTTGGATACAATTAGAGACGTCTATTCAGTATCTAATTTTTAAACAACAACAATCGAAGTTTATGTCTTCGGTAAACAAACTAATAGTAATAACTAACAAATTAAAAAAATGAGTGCAACAGATATTTCTACAGCAAACGGAAAATTATTTTTTTCAAACCCACCACATCCTGATAGTACATTTCAACCAGAGTTGAAAGATTTAAATGACTTGACGGATTTTAAAATTGATACTTCAGCAGCAAAAGGAAGTAAATCTGCAGCAGCTTTACCTAAAGTAGCTGTGTATACAGTAGCCGCTGATGTTGTTGTTACACCTGCTAATCCATTAATTATCTCAGGAAGTGGTCCAGTACAGGTTAGTTATAACAAAGTAACTATCCAACCTGGAGGACAAATTAAAGTATTAACTACAGCAGATATTAGAATTGCTGAATTAATCAAACAATAATCAGATACATTAACAAACTAAATTAAAGAAATCATGAGTGTTTTAAACGGAGATATTATAATTTCAGGTGCAGATGGCACAAACGGAACTGCTGGACAAGGATTTAATTCGCCAGCACCAAGTGGTAATAATGGTACTAATGCTAGTTGTGACTGGGATTCAGTATGTAGACCAAATTCTACAGCTGGAACAGCTGGTGCTAATGGAGCAGAAGCTGGATCAGGCTCATCAGGAGGAAACGGTACTGATTGTCCGTCAGTAAACATTACTATTGGTCAATTAACAGGTTCTTTACTTGTTTCTGCTGCTGCTGGTGATGGCGGTAATGGCGGTAATGGTGGTGCAGGTCAGTCTGGTGGAAATGGCGGTGATGGAGGTAAAGCTTCAGGTTGCCCTGCTGGATCAGATTGCTCTGGAAGTAACGGAGGAGCTGCTGGTAGCGGTGGTAACGGTGGTAATGGCGGTAACGGTGGTAATGGCGGTAACGGTAACACTGTTGTAGTGCAATACCACGGTGGTAGTGTAATGTCTTCTTCACCAGTTCCTAAAGGAGGACAAGGTGGAGTAGGTGGTAATGGTGGTAGTTCTGGCCAAGCAGGTGCTCCTAATGGAGCTCAAGGTTCTGGAGGAAAAGCTGGAGCTGCTGGAACAGCAGGAAACGCTGGAACTCAAGCTCAAATTATTTTACAACAAGTATAGTATTGTAACGCTATGAATACGACTAAAGATTCAATTTTGTCAAACGTAGCAAAACTTTCTTCTTATGCATCCACACTTAGTTTGGCTTCGGCCAAACAAGTGTTGGATTTAAGAGATGAACTACTTGCTTTGCCCACTGAGACCAATCTTAAATTAGGAGGTAGGTCAGGTTTAAATATAGATGGTACTCCATTACAGTACTGCATTAGTTCTTCAAGCGAAGGTTTACACAATCGTTTTATAAGTGATCCTTCATGTATTATAGGTTCGCCAGAAGAACGATTTGAGTACAGTTATCAAGCTTTGCAAAAATTGTATGTTACCACGCAAACAGAAGAAATAAAAGAAATTTGTGAGGGAATGTTAGATTTTCATTTGCCTGTTTCGAAAGAAAATATGGAAGATTATCCTGATGGCGTTTTTTGGTTAGGAGCTTCTCCTGATAGTAAAGGAATGGCTGTTTATATTGATGGTAGAAGAGGAGGAAAAGAAGAATCATGGGAGAGATTTAGAGCTTGGTTACATCACTTAATGCCAGATAATACAGAAGTTGATGATTTTGTTAAAACTCTAAGTCCTTATGCCAATATTATGAGCATAGGATTAGAAGGGAGTTCATTAAAAAATTTAAGAGCTAAAATCTATTTTAGATTAACACATAAGCTTTCAATAGATGATTTAAAAATACCGGTACTGCTTAACGAGTCGGTTTCAAATTTTTTAAATGATGTTATTGGTGACAAAGATGTAAACTTAGCTGGTGTTGTTTTTAATGTAGGTTTTCATATTGCCAGTTCTAAATTGTTTGATGCTAAAATTGATGTTTGTGCTTGTCCATCTTACGTAGAACTAAATCCTAGTGAATGGATTGTTTTATTGGATAAAACAGCATCAAAAAATAATGTTACTAAATTTCCACTAAAAGAAGAAGTTTTAGAAAATGACTGTGCTGTTTCGTATTACGGATTAGGAATAGATATTATGGGAAATAAAAGACTAAATCTTTATCTAAAGAATAAAATAACAGCTAATTAAAATCTTCTTATTCTAAGTACTTAATTATTTAAAATTTACTATTGTAGGATGCATATTGCAATCTGCATAAGGCTCTTATTATCTACACATATGAAACAAAGCATAATTATTCCTAAGAATAAGATAGCCATTTATTACCAAGGATATTGCGCAAAATGCAGGTTTTTATCAAAGTTGGTGGTTATTTTATCCTTATACATCATTGAAAGGATACCTCTTGAAGTAGATGAAAGCATTAAGCTTTTTTTTGAAGATTATCCTAAAGCTAAAGGGTATCCAATACTCTTTCTTGGACAAACGCCAATTTATAATTACTGGGTTTTCCCTGCTGTTCCTTTTGCAATTGTATTGTCTTGGTTTTATAAACTACAAGATTTATTTACCCGAGACAATTGACCAACGTTTAATTTTTTATAAAAAAATATGAGAAATGTTTTCAACAATCCTATTCTACAAAAGCAGTTTGAAGAAAAAGGATATGTGGTGATTGACTTCTTAAATCCTTCAGAAGTTGCTTCACTACAACAATTATATAACCAGTTAAATGCTCAGCCAAAAGAAAGAGGTTTTTCGACTTCAAATATGAGTATGGATGCAGAATACAGAAAAAAAGTATCAGATGGCATCACAAAAACTTTTGCAAAAGCTGTAGCCTCACATTTGGATAATTTCAAGCTTTTCTTCGGAATATTTACTTCCAAACAAGCGAATCAATCGGAGAGCATTTGTTCAATCCATCAGGATCCAGCTTATGTAGATGAATCAAAATACCAAGGCATTACTTTATGGGTACCACTTATTGATACCAATGAAATGAATGGAGCTCTTGAAGTTGTTGATGGTAGTCAACACTTAAATAATGGTCCAAGAAGTACGCTTCCTAAATTTCCATACAATGAATTGAGTTCTTATTTGATAGAAAATTACTTTAAGCGCCTAGATATAAAGGCAGGACAAGCTTATATAGGAAGTTCAAAAGTATTTCATTGGTCTCCATCAAATTATAGTGATACTGAAAGAGTTGCGGCTTTAGCTTGGTTGGCTGAAGAAGAAAGCCAAATGCGCTGCTATTATCAAGATTTCAGAAATCCAAGTACTGTTATGGAAGTATTTGAATTGGAACCAGATTATTACATAGAAACGCCACTTTTTAGTAGACCTGATGAGTCAATTGCTAAAAAAATTGGTGAAGTACCTTATCATTTTGATGCACTTGACCAAGAGAAAATAAGAATGATTCTAGGAGAGTCAAAAAAAGAAAGTAAACTACCTGTTTAAATGAAAACAACAAATAAAAATAGGGCTCTTTTTCGAAATCCTGAGCATCAAGAACTGTTTGATAAGAGTGGATATGTTGTAGTTGATTTTTTATCTCCTAGCGAAGTTAGTTCACTTAGAGCAGCTTACGATGATCTTGAAGGCGATCTTGGCGAGGCTGCTTTTGCTTCAACGATTATGAGCAAGAATGTTGTTTTTAGAAATGAAGTTTCTAACGTAATAGAGGCATTTTTTAAAAATGCAATGCAAAATATTTTTATTGATGTTACATTTTTTTGGGGAAATTTCAATGTCAAATATCCAAATTCAAACATTGGAACTGTACCGTTACATCAAGATCCTTCATTTTTAGACGAACATAATTATCAGCCTTTTGGGCTGTGGGTACCACTTATTGCTACTAATGAAGTTAATGGTGCATTACAAGTAATTCCAGGAAGTCAAAATTTTTTACATTTTCCAAGATGTGGAGGAGAACCATTTCCTTTTATAACAATGCAACAAGAACTTTTAAAACAGTTTGGTGAGCTATTGTATATGAAAGCTGGTCAGGCTTACATAGGTAATCCAGCTTTATTTCACGCTTCTCCAACAAACAAAAGTACAGAGCCAAGAATTGTTGCTGCTGGTTTGGCTGGCCCTATAGAATCTCATCTGAGATTTCATTATCATAATACATCTGATAAAACAGCAGAAGTGTTTAATGTAGATCAAAAATACTACCTCTCAGCTCCTCTTTTTAGTAAACCAAATCCAGAAGAGTACGAACTTATTGAAAGTATAAGCCTAGAAAAGGAAATAGCATCAAGAGAAAAACTATTTGATTATTTAAGCCAATTTAAAAAAGAAAGTCATGTCACAAGTTTCTAAAGAAATAATTGATAATCATCTCCCAATCCAATCCAAAACAATCTCATGGAAAGAACTCTTTGATAGAGGCATTCATCATTTGTTAGAGGAACAAAAAAACGGTTTTGTCAATACGAAACATTCGATGCCTTTTTCAAAAGAAATTTTTCTTGTTGAAGAAGAATTACAAGTGACCGACATCTTTCAAAGAGCTCTGATTGTAGATACGTTTATTAATGCCAATGAAAAGGTAAACTTAAACCTAGACACTGTTATTATTTCAGAACTAGATTATTTACGCAATTCAAGAAGAAAAGATGCAATAGGAGGGTGGAGTTATTTTCCTGATTTAATAGAGTTACCTGCTGATGTTGATGATTTGGCTCAAATTCTACAAGCTTTTTGTCATTATTATCCTAAAACTTTTTTTGAGGATTTATTTGAAATTCCAATTCAAACCACATTAAAAGAACAGGCAAATGAAGATTTAGGCTGGGAAACTTGGATTCTGCCAAAAAAGAATTTGACTAAAGAACAGCAACTACAATATGAATGGATCCATAAAGGTTGGGGAACAGGATCTGATGTAGATGTGGTTGCCAATTTTTTATATGCTCTGAATTTATATGACAAAGAGCGATTTGAAAAAGATATTCAAAAAGGATTACAATTTTTATATAACAAACAGAACCATGGTGCCTGGGGAAGCACTTGGTATCACGGATTGTATTACGGGACATTTGTTAGCATAAAAGCAATTTGTGAAAACTCTGGTAATAAAGAAGTTATAAAAAATGCTTTAAACTTTTTGTTTAATACAAGAAATTCTGACGGAGGATGGGGATTAGAAGACGAACAATCGGATTCTTTACAAACAGCTCTGGCCTTGCTAGGTATTTCAATCGCTTCTAATTATTTAAATAAAGAGATTGATTCACAGTGGTTAGACAAAAGTTTGCAATTTCTAACTGAACGATATATTGAAAACCAAGGATGGGAATCTTGCCCATTTATTCAAATGCCTATGGGACGACCTATAGGTTACATACATACCATACTTACCTATGAAAGTGCGCCTATAACCACAAGTTTTGTTACAAGAGCTTGTGCTGCATTCTTCTAAAAAACTATTAATCAAATAAACTACTAAAATGAACTCAAATAATACAACACCTAACAATGACCAGAACAAACCTCAGGTCACGACGTTTCAGTTTAATAATAAAGCTGTTGGTCAAATCAAAGAAAGTGTCAATTTATTCACTGGTACTGCAAATATTCCTATAAACATAGCGACTTTTCAGGGGAGAAAAGGCTTGGATGTTGATGTGAATATTATGTACACAAGCAACATAAAAAATACAGTTGAAAACTGGAATCTTACTAATCCAACAGGAATATTAGGATTAGGCTGGGATATGTCATTTGATAAAATTGTTGTCAATAAAAACGGAAGTGGAACTACTTCGTCAGACGATTATTTTCTAATGGAAAATGGAAGTTCAAATCCTTTAATACAAGATGGATTGTTATCTGGAACTCCGGCTAGTTTACTATTGTTTCAACTTAGAAATTTTGAATTTTGGGACATCCAATATGATCCCTATAACGAAAAATGGACCATCATTAAAGAAGATGGAACTGTTTATATTTATGGAGATAAAAACAGTGGCAGAAATACTGTACAGTATGGAGTTCAATGGGGAAACTGGATAGGAAACTCAAATGTTACTTTAGGACAAGAAAACTACGTTTCTGCTTGGAACCTATCCGAAGTTCGAAATACATGGGGTCAATCGGTTTTATACACTTATGACAATGTAAATGTTCCTGTGGGGAATTCAAATGGTTTGATATATACACAAGCTTCTTATTTAAAACAAATTCAAGACAGTTTTCAAAGAACAATTTCTTTCTTCTATGGAGAGAAATATGGTAGCAAAAATCCAAGTCCGCAAAACATAATTGAATACCAGGCGATGCACACCAATCAGCCTGCTCCAAATGCCTATCAAGACGGTTATGAAACACGTTTTTTAGATTATATAGAAGTCAAAAACAAGCTGAATTTATTACAATTTACGATTGTTTTTGAGTACGTCTTTATCAATCTCGGATCTAATAGTCAAGTTGATGTTTATCCTTTGATGTGGAAAAGGGTTTTAAAAAGTTTTTGGCAGGTTCAGCCTAAAGGAAATACTTTACCAGGAATGGAGTTTGAGTACTATGATAAATTTCAAGACACAAATGCTGGAGCTTTAAAGAGTATTTTGTATCCACAAGGAGCAAAAGCAATTTACACTTACAAAAACGAACCACTAAACAGTTCACGAAATATAAAAGTGACCAGTCCAATGACTAATGCGATTCCAAGAGTTTGGTTTGGAACTGATTATACCGTGATTACTTGGTATGATAAAGTCAATAAAAAATTAGTGGCCAAAGTACATTCTTGGTCTGGAAACTGGTCAACGTATGAGTTAAATTCTGATGTTCCTACAACTTCATATTTTTCGAATGTTGATTTTGATATCGATACTTTAGGTGTTATTGCAAAGTCTGATTACATAGCACTTTACTTTACCGAAAAAACTAAGAAGCAAGTTCAGTTATTTTTATACAGAAGAAATCCTGAAAAATTTGGGACTTTTAATTTAACCAATGGTGTTCAAAATTTCCCTGTTAAATCAGATACATCTAAAGTTGGGATTGATTCAGGTAAAGATTTTGTTATTGTTTCTAGTAAAGATATTACAACTAATCCAGTTACTATTTTTCAATGGAACTGGAAACAAAAAACTTGGAACAGTTCTGCTACTCCTGTACAAGGAGGTATTTCGATACTAACTCCATCACCTTCTGATATTGCTAATGCTTCTAATATACTACTAAAAGCAAAAGATAATTACTATATCACTTCGTTTTATAATTATACTACAAAAGTGTTACAGTTTCAATTATTTTATCATAATGGAAACAATATTTGGGCAAAAAGCAATCTTTACAGTACTTCAAATGTAACTATATATAAGGATGCTTCAGATACTTACAATTTTCCTTTTAATATTAATTTAAGTAATGCCTTTGCTGTAGCCACTTATATTACGGCACAGACAAATGACAAAATAAACTATAGTTTAAGAATTTTGCAATGGGATAAAAATTTTAATTTACTAGATGCTGCCAATCCTTTGGTAAAAGCCTACGAGTCACCAATTGTAGAAGGAAAATCCCAATATCAAATATTTTCGACCATTTTAACTGATTCCTTAATTACAAACAATCCATTTGCAAACAGATATATAGGAGGTGTTGGTAGTAGTAATAATGCTCTAAATTGGAAATCAACTGCTTTTAGCACAAAACCTGAAGACAAAGTAAGTTTTTCTGCTGGCATCGATATGGTTGCTATGTCAAAAGTTCAAGGAACTACTAATAGCAATCAATACTTTCAATTTAATCCAAATATAGGAGCATGGGGATTACTTCAAAATTTAGCTTCTACCGATAAAAATATTACATTTAGTGGTAATTATATGACTGTTGGGAAAGATGTTTACTACATGAATACCAACGGAAATTGGATTAAATTATCTCAGCAATTAAATAATCTTAATGCGCCCAATACGGTTCAGAACAGAGCTTCATCCTACATTGCGTATCAAGATACTACGGATAACAATGCACAAACATATTTTGTAAATCCTAATAACGGTAAAATTGATGCTCCTGTGAAGTTGCCTATCACTGCTGATGGAACAGGTCAAAAAATAGTTGTCGATTCAGATAATGTAAAACCTGGAACATTATTAGCTGGTGCAGATACTTTTGTTACATATCCTTCAAATCAAGAATTTGATAGTTGTAATTCATTAGCGATTTATAAAGTTGTTGACGGAAAAGCTACAGATTCTGTTACAATAACACCTGTTTCTTATATAACTATTACTAACGATATAAATAAAGAAGAAGACTATTATCAATCGTATGATTACGCTCGTTCAGCTCAATCAATTATTACCTATGATGGTCGTTCAGGTTTAGCTCAATTCCCTAAAGTGACTACTTTCTTTGGAACCAAAATCCCAGATGTTAGTAAAACGACCAGTGGTATTTCGATTAGCTTTTTCTCTAATGGAGTTTCTACACAAAACGACATTCCTTATGATACTAATTGGGTTTATAATTACAGTGCTCTTTTAAATGGTGCTTTATTACAAAAATTGCAGTATGATAAAGATGGTAAATTAGTCACTAAAGAAGTAAATTATTGGCAAATCTTCAAAAATAATGTCAATCAAAAAAATTATCTCTACGGAGCATTTTACAGAATTAATAAAGTCTTATCACAACAAGATGGTGTTTCGCAACTTTCTACAGTGAGTTATTATCAAGATTTAGGGTTGCCAATGACTTCAGTTACTTCTTATTATGATTCAGAAGGACAATTAAAAACATTGACAAACGAAAAAAAATATGCCATACAAGTTTCAGAGTATCAGCCAGCCATGAAACAAAAGCATTTGTTAAATGCAATTGCGCAAGAATCTGTATTTGTTAGTGATAAAAATAATGCCAAAAACTACGTTAGTTCTAAGGTCGTTACTTGGAAAAACTGGTCTGATAGCAATTCATGGAAATGGTCACCCTTTCAAAATTTTGAATGGTTAGGAAATAATGCAAATCAACCTGTTTTTGATTATTCTTCACCACAAAACAACGAAGATTGGCTAAAAAAACAAGAAGTTGTTACTCGAGGAGAGTATGATACAATAGATGAGATGATGAATGTGGAAGGAGTTCATTCTTCATATATTTATAGTAATGATGCTCAGTTTCAAGTCGCCGAATTTTTAACAGCAACTAAAAATGGAGGTGAAGCTTCGTTTTATAGTTTTGAACCTTATGAAACATCAAATGGATGGGAGATTTCATCTAATGCCAAAATCATTCCTAATGTTGATGATACAACTATTGATGCTAAAATTGGACAATCTTCCCTAAAAATTTCAAATGGCGTTGGCTTACAAAACAGCTTTACGCCACAAAATCAACAACAAGATTATGTGTTTTCTAGCTATGTAAAACTTCCTAATGGTTTTGATGTCAATAATGGAAATGCAAAATGGATTTTATCATTCAGTCAAAATAATAGTCCTGTTGGACAAGATGTTGTCTTATCTTTTAGTGATCAGGTAGGAAGCTGGAATTATCTCTTTAAAGTATTTAATTTAAAAGAAATTGGAGCCAATAATAATAATCCAATCACTGTAACTATAAAGGCTCAAAACGACAATACTCAAAGTGCTGTTTTAGTCGATTGTGTTCGATTTTCGCCATTACAAAGTATGTTTTCATCAGTTTCTATTAATACAGAAATTGATGTTGTACAAACGAGCTTAGGAAGCAATGGAGAAATTCAAACTAAGTTTTTTGATGATTACCAAAGGGTGGTTTCCAATACCAGTTTTGCTGAAAAAACTGCTGTCATGGCGACAAATTATTTTTCAAGAACTGGAAATGACAATGCTTTTTCGATTAGTGATCCTAATAGTAAATTAAAGCTATTAGCTGTCGATGGAGGCGATGCTGTTCGATTTACTCAGGCTAACGAATGGAAACAATATTGGACTCCAATACAAGATACTGATTGGCAAGTTGAAAGTGGACTATTAAATTATACTGCATCAAACAAAGAAGGAATCCTTGATTATAGAAGTGACAAAGTAAATAATTACGGATTGTTAGTACAGTTAACGCCTAAAGAAGTTATCTCAAATTCACTGGGATTAAGAATAGGAAATATGTTCACTATTCAATGGAATCCATCGACGCATCAATGGGAATTATTGAATAAAACCAATCAGATTATTGCAAGTAAAAAGCAAACAATTATACTGGATTCAACAACTTCAGAAGTAAAAGGACAAAGTAAACTGTTGCGAAAAGGTTTGTATTCTAAAACAATTAAAAAAGGAATCAAATCAAAAGAAAAAGCTATTTATGAACCAGAATTCAATAAGTTTTATAGTGTAAATTATACTTCAAGTGAAGTAGAAATTGCAAACCTGGCAGATCAATGGTTGGTTCTTGTTAATGAAAATAGTTTGTTATTTTTTGCTGACGGTATGCTTATTTTTAATTATACCACCACTGAAGTGATATCAGGAAAGCTAAGCTTATTTACAAATAATAAAATCAGTATTGAATACTTATTGACTGCATTTAGTCCTATGGTTACACAAACTTTTGTGAATGCTACGGGTAATGATTTACAATCTCAGTTATTAGACAATACTCGTATGACTGTGATGCAAAATATTTTTAATGCACAAGGAAGTATAATAGCGAGTACTAAGCCAGCTTTTATACAAGCTTCTTCAACTAATACAATTTTTAATTATTTGCCTGATTTTGCCATCTATAATGTGCAAACGCAACAAATGGAAGGTTTAATATCAGATTATTATCCTGAAGATGAAGGCTATCCGTTTTTTGGCTATCGATATGAAGCCTCACCTTTAAGTAGAGTTCTTGAAAAATCTATGCCTGGAGTAGAATACAAGCTGGGAGCAAATACTCAAAAATTCAATTACGGAAGTAATACAGGAGATTTTGGTTTACCAAAAGGTGAATATTATCAATTGAATGTTGTTGATCAAAATGGTAATGAAACATACACAATTACCAATAGAAGAAATCAAGAAGTTAGAAAAGTAAGTCAAAAAACATTAACTCAAGAAATCGTTTCGGCAGTTTATTATAACGATTTAGGTTATCCAATTAGAGCTTTATCTCCTAATTATGAAGAAGGAGCAGAAAACAATGAGAATTGGGTAAGCTATCAAACCTATAATTTCATAGGACAACTAATGTCAACGACTTCTGCTAATGATGGAACTACAGAAATGATTTATGATAGGGCAGATCGTTTGCGTTTCCGTCAAGATGCTGAAGCAAAAAATCAAGGAACTTATCAGTATTATAAGTATGATCTTTCAGGTAGAATTTCAGAAAGCGGTTATGTATTAGGTACTTGGGATCGAAATGTATTACAGGAAAAAGCAAACAACGAACCTAACTATCCAGAAAATGTAAATACTTGGCGTTTAAAAACATATTATGATTCGGATGGCACTGGTGTTCCTAACCAAATTGGACAGGTCATTGCAACTGAAAACAATCAATCTGATGATGGGCTAGCTGATGTAATTGAAAATTTTGCTTATGATGTTTATGGAAATGTAATTCAAAGAACACAAAAAGTTAGCAATTTCGATTCTGAAGATTATAGAACAGGATTCCATTACAACAATTTAGGAGGGATTATCCAAATAGATTATCCAGTTCAAAAAAATGCAGCTGCTTATTCGGTATATTATACTTATAATACAATAGGACAAATTGCAACAATAGGAACTGAAAAGGGTTTAAATAATATTGCCTCTTATACATATAATCCGACAGGAAAACTTTTAGAGGAAACACTAAATCCTAGTGCTTCAAGCATGATTCGTAATTATGGTTATGATTCGCCGGTTTGGTTAAACAACATGACCGATGTAAAACAGAATGATAAGTCGGTAATCTTTGAAGAGAACATTCAAACTGCAGTTCCTAATGGACATGCTTATTATAATGGGCAACCTGCAGCCATTAGTTTTGAATATCCTTCTGACATAGATGCTGGTTCAACTTTTACTAATACGTATAATTCTATAAACGCTTTAGAGAATGTTGTTGAAACAAGAGGACAACAAGTAGACAATAAATTGTATCAATTTGATAATAATGGAAATTTTGATACGATAACGATAAATTCCAAAACATATCAGTTTGAAACAGAATCAGGTAAAGGTGATCGTCTTCAAAAAGTTGTCGATTCAAATCAAAACCCAATTTTTAATTTCCAATACAATTTAAATGGTGCCATTGGAACTTATCAAGCGACTGAAGAAGACGGTTATGCTGCTCAAAATCTACAATTTTTGTACGATTCAGGTACTAAAATGACAACTGCCATAAATGATTTGACTCTTGAGAAACAATACAAGTTTTTTTATAGTAGTTCGAGTGATAGAGTTTTAAAACAACAGTTTTCTGGGAATGTACTTCAAGAAAGTACTTTGTATGTAAAAAGTTTGTCAGGAAATCCATTAGTTCAAATTAAAAAAACAGAGAATACCCAAAACACTATTTATTTTGTCTATGGACCAGTTGGTATTGTTTCATTTGTTAAAAATGATGTTTCATATTATACTTTGAAGGATCACCTGGGTTCTATCAGAGTAATCATGAACACTAATGCGGAACCAGTAGCAGCTTATGAATATGATGTTTATGGAAACGTAAAAATAGTTGCTCAACCAGAAGCAGACTTTTTCCCTTATTTATTTACTAGTCAAGAATATGATTACGATTTAGGTATTTATAACTACAAAGCCAGATTCTATTTTAGTAGAATAGGAAGATTTGGTGTAATGGATAGCTACAATCAATTTTTTAGTCCTTATATATATGCAGGAAATAATCCATTTGTATTTATAGATCCTTCTGGTCATTTTTCTATTGGTAATTTCTTTTCAGCAATTGGAGGTGCCATTATTGGAGCTATCGAAATTCTAATTGGTGTTGTTATTGATGCTGTTGCAGGTGTTTTAGAGGTCATAACTGGAGGATTATCTACTCCTGTTAGTGTTGGACTTGCTTCCTTAGCAGGTGCATTTATTGGAGCTGGTGTAAGCGCTGTGACGTATTCTGCAGTGAGTTTAGTAACCAATGAATTTAGTTGGAAAGAATATGGTATCAATACAGCAGTAGGATTTGTTGCTGGAGCCATAACTGCAGGTTTTGGTGCAGCAGGTTCGATAGCTGCAGAAGCTGCTACTGGCGTAAAAGCCGCAGCAGAAGCAGGTCAAGCAGTAAGTACATTAGCTAAAGTTGCCAATGCAGGTATAAAAGGAGCCTTTGCAGTAGGCGGTGCCGAATTAGCTGCGACAACATCAAGTTTAATAGATAACGCAGCTCATGGAAATAATCTAAGTGCAGGTTTAGATGAGGCTTTAGTGAAAGGTGTTTTAAGCTCGACTTTATCTTGGGCAATACCAGGTATTGATTATAAGGCTGGATGGGGTAACCTATTCGCTAGAATGGCAGCAAGTGTAGCAAAATCGGAAGCTATAGATGTTTCGATACAACTTGGTTCTAACGCTATCAACGGAAATAGTATGGATACAGGTATACTAAATACTGTAGTAGGAGGAGTAGTAGGTGGTAGTATAGGTGGTTTGGAAACTAACTCTTTTGCTCAAGAGCGTACTAAACAAGAACTCAATTTTATGAACCTTCCAGTGGCGAATAACCCGATGCCTGCTGATGGAATTATTAGATTATAACCTTTAATCAAATTTTGTATGAATAATCAATTAATTGATTTTAACCAGTGCCAATTAGATAATTGGTACTGGTATCAAGATTCTTTTACAGAAGAAGAACTAATTAAAATTGAGCAAATTCAAGAATCCATTTCATTTGAAAAGGCTAAAATATCGACAGATAATGTCACTCTTGAAACGAAAAGAAAAAGCACAATTAAATGGTTAAAAAAAGATTCTCCTGATTGTAAATGGCTGTATGATAAGTTTATCAGCTTGGTAGTAGAAGCTAATGATACCATGTGGAAATTTGAACTCACAGAAATCATGGATGATTTGCAATATACCGTTTATCAAGATAATGGAGGACATTTTGATTGGCACATGGATTTAGGTAGTGGCAAGTATGCAAAAAGGAAAGTCAGTATTACAATGCAACTTTCTGATCCAGAAGAATATGAAGGTGGTGATTTTGAATTTATGATTGGAAATGAGACTTTAAAATTGCCAAGAAAAAAAGGATGTGTCATAGTATTTCCATCATATTTTATGCACAGAGTGACACCCGTTACAAAAGGAACTAGAAAATCATTAGTGCTATGGATTTCTGGACAACCATTCAAATGATTCAAAAAACTTAAAGAGTTTTATCAAAATAAACTAACAAAATTAATTAATAACTAAAATCATTTAAACACTAAAATTATGTCAAAATCAAAAACTTTCGAGAATGTTACTCCCGCTATTTGGGATTGCGTTAAAGCAACAAGTCTTAAAGAACACGGAACAGTTTATGCACCTCCAGGTGCTAATCAAGGTAAGGCAATAACCAATTCAATTGTTGGCGATGTTATCTTAAATTTCACATTCAATCCCACAAACAATACAGTCGACTATACAATTACTAAAAAGCCAGGAATTGTTTCAGAAAATCAAATTTGGAGTGGAATTTCAAGTACAATTAAAGGTTGTTCAAAGTAATTTAACTTAATAATAAAAATAATTAATACTTTTGCACTGTATGAAAATGGCAAAACAACATAGTTTGATAGAAAATAAATCGCAAGCACTAATGTATCGTGATATATTTCCTATGCTTAGGAATGGATGTTTTGTACGAAGTAATTAATATTTATATGATATAACTAAACTATAAATAGTAAAAACAATAGCAAAGCGTCCTTTTTGAAGGACGCTTTTTTAGTTTCATGCCCTTTTGAATTGATAAAATTGGCTTAAAAACATAATGAAAAAACGTTAATAAATTAAATTTTTAGAAAAAAATATAAAAATGTTTAATGCATAATCAAAATAGAATTTAAGAAGCTTTGAAAGTTAATCAGATGAGAGACAGTCATTTGACAAAATAGAGAGTATCCGTTGTAAACGGACAGGATTAGTATTGTCTAAATTTTAATTTAACTTATTGAAAATCAGTATTTTATTTTTAAAAAATATTTGGAAGTTACTTTTTTTTGACTTTATCTTTGCCATCGAAATAATGATTGAAAACATCAGACAAAAACATTTAAATAAAAATATAATGAGAGTACAATTTCAACATAAAACGTTATTAAGAAATGATCTAGTAATAACTAGACAAGATTTTCGCTCTCTTCCGAGTGTTGATTTCTGTTATTCAATTAAGGGTGTAAATAGTAATAGGCATATATAATTTAATATATAGTCAATTAATATAACAGGCACCCAATTGGGTGCTTTTTTTATAGACAATAAATAGGAGAGTAAGGTTTATTTATCAATAACTATTAGTTGTGTATAGTGTTCAAATCACTTACTCTCTTTAATGATTCAATAGCTCAACTGGATAGAGTATTCGCCTACGAAGCGAAGAGTTTCAGGTTCGAATCCTGATTGAATCGCAAAATAAGGTTCTATAGTTCAAGGGATAGAATGGCTGTCTTCTATACAGCAGATACAAGTTCGATTCTTGTTAGAACCTCAACAATGTTCTTTAGAAAGGGAACTGGCTCATTGTGGTAAAGGAAACCTTCCCGACTGTCTCTCGGGAGCTACGAGTTCGATTCTCGTATGAGCCGCAAAATGGTGTTTTTAGTTTAATAGGTAAAACCTCAGAGTGTGAATCTGAAGAACAGGGTTCGAATCCCGAAAACACCCTAATACTGGAAAGATAACGATTGGTTGTTTACCTGCTTTGGATGCAGGAGGTTGCAGGTTCGAGTCCTGTTTTCCAGACAAAATGACTTGTAATGTAATGGAAGCATACGTGATTTTGATTCATGGAGTTTAGGTTCGAGCCCTAACAAGTCAACAAATAAAGGAATGGTGAGATAGTAAGCCAATCAAATTTAGAATCTGAATTTTGATTGTACAAGTCTTTTTACCTGTACAAAGGGGTAGTGGTGTACATGGTGTGCACGCTTGCCTGAAGAGCAAGAGGTATTCGTTCAATTCGAATTTATCCCACAATAACGATTACGCAAAATAATTGCGTAGTGAGATTTGAATCTTTGTTCAAAGGAAATAAGTTCATTGAATTATAATATCAAACAAGTCCTGTTGGGTGTTTCTATATAGCACTAATGTGGTAAAAGTTATACAAAAGTATATTACTATTTACTATGCAACTTGATTTGGAGGTTTCGAGGATTTTCCAAAAAATCTTCCGACTCTATGGGTCGTGGGTTCGATTCCCACTCCTGAATTTCAGGATAGTTCAGTTGGTTAGAACAATAGACAATTGCAGGTTCGAATCCTGTCATGACCTCGCGGGTTATGTTGACAACGGTAGTCACCAAACAGACTCAAAATCTGTTTAACAGAGTTCCATTCTCTCTTTAAAAAGGATGACATCAAAGAAAGTTTTTTTGGCTTTATCTGTTAAAGTTGATTAATTCAATTATAACACTCAAGATAAGACCTGAAAGCAGTTTTTGTTTGCTAAACCGTTCTTTTGCTTTGGTACTTGCTGAATATTAAAAATACTTAGTATTCAAAAACAGTAAAAAACCATTAGAATGCTTTCTCAAACTGGCCCATTTCCGTCCTAAAATGGAGGATAAAGTCAAGAAGGTTTTCTTATTTAAAAGATTAATAATTTAAAAAATATAAGATGATTAAGAGAATTACAATTAAAGCATACCAAGTAGGTTTGGTATTTGAAAACAGAAAATTGATTGCCGTTTTAAAAGAAGGTAACCATTGGATTTTTGGCAATAAACAAGTTGAAACCTATGAAATGAAACAATCATTTGTTGCCCCTGTTGAATTAAATATTTTGTTGCAAAACGATGAATTAGCTTCAATGTTGGAAGTTATTGAAATAGCCGACAATGAAATAGCATTGTATTTTGTGAATGGAATTTTTAAAGAAGTATTATCAACAGGTAGATTTGCTTTTTGGAAAGAATATATTAAGAATGAGTTCACTAAAGTTGACTTGTCAAAAGTTGAAATTACTGAGGATATCCCATCAATATTATTAGAAAATGCAAGAGTTCGACCATTTGTTAGAAGATTTCAGGTATTGAACCATGAAAAAGGATTGTTATTTATTGATGGCAAGTTTGTAAAAAAAGTAGGAGCAGGTACTCATTATTTTTGGAACAATACAATTCCTGTAGAAATAAAAACAAGTGATTTTAGACAACAACAAATGGAGATTTCAGGCCAAGAATTATTAACTAAAGATAAAGCCAATTTACGTATCAACTTTTTTGCTAAGTATCAAGTTACTGATATTCAAAAAGCATTAACAGAAAATAAGGATTTTGAAAAGCAGTTGTATATCTTAATGCAGTTGTCTTTGCGTGCTTATGTAGGTGGATTCACTCTAGATGAATTATTGACTAAAAAAGAAGAAATTACCCAAGTTATTTTAACAGACGTCAAAGAAAAAGTTGCACAATTAGGAGTAGAAGTTTTTGATGCTGGTATCAGAGATATTATTTTGCCAGGCGATATGAAAGAAATAATGAATCAAGTTTTGGTTGCTGAGAAAAAAGCACAAGCCAATATCATTATGCGTCGTGAAGAAACGGCTTCTATGAGAAGTTTGTTGAATACCGCTAAATTAATGGAGGAAAATGAAACCTTGTGGAAATTGAAAGAAATGGAATATGTTGAAAAAATCGCAGATAGAATAGGGGAGATTACCATTTCAGGAAGTGGAAACATTATTGGTCAACTTAAAGAAATTTTTGTCAAATAATTATACAATAAAGAGCTAAATACTATAGCTCTTTATTGTTGTTTATAAAATTAAACTCTTAAAATTCCTCTAAAACCCCTTGCAGCATAATAAGATTCAGCACCATTATGATATACAAAAACAGTATTGTACCTTCTATCACAAAATAGAGCACCTCCTAATTTTCGTATACTTTCTGGTGTTTTAATCCAGCTTGAAGTTTTTAAATCAAATTGACCTAATTGTTGTAATTCACGATATTGTGTCTCGGTTAATAAATCGATTCCCATTTCATCTGCGAGAGCTTCGGCACTATTCTGTGGTTTGTGCTCTTTTCTAGATTCTAAGGCAGCATGATCATAACATAAACTTCTTCTTCCTTTTGGACTTTCTATGGAACAATCACAAAAAATATATTCATTAGTATTATAATCATAGCTAATAACATCTGGCTCTCCACCACTATCTTCCATTACACTCAATGACCAAATTTTTTTAGGATTAGTATTTAGGGCTTCTAAAATTTTATCCCATTCTAATCCTTGATGGCGACTAATGTTTTCTTCGAAGCGTTTTTGCAAAATATTTAAAAGCATCGCTTTCTTGTCCTGAGATAAATCTTTATTAGACATTGATGTTTGAACGATTTTATTGTTATTGATTTAAACTAAATGTAACATTGATTTTAGTATTAAGTAATTTTGAAATAGGACAATTTACTTCAGCATCACGTACTAATTCTTCAAATTTAGAATTATCAATTTCTGGAACCTTTGCAGTTAAATTTAAATTGGAAGCAACGATGCTTCCATCTTCAAAAACAATTTCACAATCTGTTTTTAACTCATCAGCTGTAAAACCAGCAGCCTGTAAATTAAAAGCTAATTTCATTGTGAAACAACCTGAATGAGCCGCTCCAATTAATTCTTCTGGATTAGTACCAATTCCTTCTTCAAATCTTGAACCAAAAGAATATTGAGTTTTATTCAAAACCGTACTTTGTGTAGTTAAGTGTCCATTCCCTTCTTTACCCGAGCCATTCCAAACGGCAGTTGCTTTTCTTTTCATGTGTTTAATTCTTTAGTAGTTTATTAATTTCTAAATTTACGAAATTAGTGTAAGTAAAATTATTTTATAAAAAAAAGACCTCTAAAGAGGTCTAAAAGAATCAGTAATAAATTTGGGATTAATATTTTCCCGAAAGTAATTCACCACCAATAGGAGCTTTGGCTTCAATACCTAATTTCTTCATCATTTCGTAAGTAGTACAAACTGCTGCAGAAGTTACTGGAATACCAATTTCTTTCTGAATTAAATCGATAGCTTCTAAAGAAGGCATTTGCACACAAGCCGAAGCTACTAAAACATCAACATCGGTTAAATCTAACCTTTTGTATATGTCTAATAGATTCATAGGATTTTGTGCAGCTACTTCTAAATTATCAGGGATTTCCAAAGCAATGGAATCAATAACTTCAAAACCCTGATGTTCAATGTAATCGACAACTAAATCGGTTAATGGGCGCATATATGGTGTAATAACTGCTACTTTTTTGGCGCCTAAAACTTTTAACCCGTTTATTAACGCACCAGCCGAAGTAACAATAGGAGTAGGGAAGTCATTGGCAACCGTTTCTTGATGTAAATTTACTTCAGATACACAATGATAACCGCGACCCATACTCATAATAGCCACCAAACAAGCATATCCCATCACATCTACGTGAGCATCTGAAAGTTCTTGAGCACATTTCAAACTCATAGCATCCATAGCTTCAAGCTCTTCCTTGGTTACTTTTTTCATACGCATTCTGCTGCTATGAAAAGTAAAACGCTCTGGTAAAATAGTTTCACGAGAACGAAAAACTGCTGGTATTTCGGTTTCCATCGTTACATTTGAAGAAGGTACAATTTGACCAATTCTGTATTTTTTCATTTTATTTTTTTGCAATTAGTATTAAATCTGTTGTTTCAGTTCCATTAAGTTCTGGGAATTTCTTTCTTTGTTTAGCTATTATTTCAAAACCATTTTGAATCAAAGTTTCCGATAAATAATCTTCTTGGTGGTAATGAATAAAAATTTCATCTCCAGTACTTCCTTTTTTTAATCCTGATTTGCGATAATCATCCTCCATAGTGCTTAAATACAAAACACCATCATGATTTAGGCATTGAGATGAATCTTTTATTAATTGAATTGCATCTTGTTTTGAAAGATAAGGTAAGCCAAAACCACATATTATTCCATCAAAAGTTTTATTCAATTGCAAAAAATTTCTGCAATCCAATAATTGAAAATTACCCGATGGGTTGTTTTTTTGAGCCAATTCTATCATATTGGGAGCCAAATCAGTACCCAAAATTTTAAAATCAGGACGTTTCTGTAAAAGATATTTGGTAATATTTCCTGGTCCACAAGCCAATTCTAAAATATCAGCATTTTGTTTTTCAATAGTCTCGCAAAACAAGTCGAAAGTGTCATTATACAAATCAAAATCCATGAAACGATCTTGGTAAAGATTTGCACATTTATTAAAAACTTTTATTGCTTTTTGTGTTTTGTCCACTTTAAGAATTACTAAATTTCTTTAACTGTATTCACAATGGTACCAATCCCGTCTACAGTTGCTTCAATAACATCACCATCATACAACCATTCTTGAGGATCGCGACCAGCACCCACACCCGCAGGCGTTCCGGTAGCAATAATGTCTCCTGGTTCTAAGGTGAAAACGATGCTTAAATCTTCAATTAAATCATTAACATTGAATAGCATAAACTTCGTATTTGAATTTTGTTTTTCAATTCCATTTACTTTTAATGACAAATTCAAGTTATGCGGATTTTCAATTTCGTCTTTAGTTACTAAAACTGGACCCATTGGCGCAAAAGTATCTTGCCCTTTCGACACAATCCATTGTCCTTCTCTACGACAATCACGCGCAGAAATATCATTAATAACAGTATATCCAAATACATAATCTAAAGCGTTCTCTTTAGAAACATATTTCCCTTTTTTGCTAATTATAACTGCCAATTCACATTCCCAATCCAATTGTGAAGTTAATTTTGTATTTTTAATAATGTTAGTGTTGGTAGCCGTTACAGTTGTTGGTGGTTTTGAGAAAATAATTGGTTTCACAGGTAATTTTCCTGTTGTGTCTAATGTACGAGCACTTTCAGCAACATGTTCTGTATAATTTAGTCCAATACCGATGATGTTTTTACGTGGTTTCGGAATTGGTGCTAAAAAAGTTACATCTTCAATTTCATATGCTATTTCACTAAACTGTTTTTCACTAGTTTCTGCAATTAAATCATTGATTTCTGCAATTATCTCAAATCCCATGTCAATTAGTTCTAACATAGTTTTTGGTAATGGAAAATTAGAAACATCTCCAAAATCTTCCATGTCAATGACTTGGTTGTTGTGAATAAAGCCTAATCGTGGTTCAGAATCTTCTATTGAATACGTAAGTAATTTCATTTTTTTTGTTTAAATATTTTGTTCTAAAATTTGGTTTCCATTATTGTCTGAAAAAACTCTTTCCTGATACAATCCCAATCCTTCGATTACTGGCAAGTCATTAAATGAAAATAAACATGCATCTTCAGTTTCAGAAAGATTATGATGCTCATGCCAAGCCCATGAAGGCACACAAAAAATATCACGTTCCTTCCAGTCAAAACGTTTTCCATTAATAATCGAAAAGCCTTTTCCTTTAGCGCATTGGTACACAAAAGAGCCTGTATGTTTGTGTGCTTTTCCTTTAAAACCAGCAGGTAATAGCTGCATTGAAGCGCCCATCGTTTGCATTACATGACCACCTGTTAAAGGATTGGAGTACCGCATGATAATTCCGTCATAAGGAGAACCTTCGTTTACTTTAGCCACGTCCAAAAGTGCAGGATATACATGCTTCCATGAATATTTAAATAAAGGGGAATACGGTTTATCCCAAACTTTATCTGCAGGAATAATTCCAGCTCCTCCATAAGATAATGGTAAATAATTTGTTGGTGTTAGTAATGGTTGCTTTCCGTCAAATACTGCATAATCATTGGCTTCCAAGGCATTTACCAACGGAATATCCAAACCATCTTGCCATACACAGGTTTTGCCATTTTCTGCAACACCATGTTCATGCCAAGCGGAATTGGGTGTAATTACAAAATCGTTAACTTCAAAAGTTACTTTGTTTCCATCTACAACAGTATAACCGCCTTCACCTTCCATTATAAAACGTAGGGCAGAAGCTTTGTGCCGATGTGCCGATGTGCTTTCGCCCGGACGTGTAACTTGTATTCCAGTATATAACCAACCTACGGCAGCAGAAACATCTTTACGTTTATCATTGACTAAATAGACCACACGACGACCTGCTTGTTCTGGTGTAACCAATTCGGAAGATTTTAAAACTAATTCACGTAAATCTTCATACTTCCAAAGCATAGGGACTGAAGAAGTTCGTGGTTCCCATGGCTCAATATCATTTGCAACGGTCCATAAAGCTCCAGCTCCTAATCCCTCTAATTCTTTATAGTAAGCTTCCAATTCAGGAGTATCTTTTACTCGTGCACGACCAATTACATCGTCACTATATTTATCTTCCATTTGTTGTGTCTTTAGAATTGTTGAAATTGCATTTAATTATATTGTTGATTTGTCGGTGATGACGAAGAATATGCACAATGGCATGTTCCATTAATTGTTCAATATCATAATATTGTTGCCAACCAGTTTTCATTTTATTCTGCTGATCATTTTCTACAAGTTCGCTATCATAAATTTTATCAAATACAAATTGATTGAATTCAAACATGGCATCTAAATCGCTAATATAATCATCTATAGAAGTGTTCCATTTTTTTGATGGTTTATTAAGGGAATTCCCTTTATAATTATATATACACGTAGCATAACTATACCCCGAAGAAACTGTGTGCGTTAAAATATTTTGTACAGATCTACAATCCTCATTTGAGGTTTTTAAATCAACTGTAGCTATTAATTGCTCATCAGTGATTTGATGTATTGAAGCCTTCAAGTCTTCAATTGTTTTTTTATAGATTTCCAAAATTGCTATTACAGCTTCTTTGTTTTTCATATTATTACTTATTGAATTCTTCGTGATTGTCAATAAAAGTTATTTTTCGTGTTGGTGCTACATTGACACGCAAATCGAAAATATCAAAACGGTTGTAATGACCTAGTATATCATGCATTTGTTTTGGCTGAATGCATTTGGCTAAATCAATATCTGCATACACAATTCCTTCATCATCTATTAAAGGCTCACCAATTACAGCACCATTTGGACCAATAAATCCTGAAAAAGCAGAATTTTTACGTGTTAACAATTCTTCAATATTTGGTACATCGTCTTTTAAAACATCCATAATCTCTTTTGAAATAGTAGAACACGAAACAATTGTAAACAATTTTCCTTCAAAAGAATGAGCCGCTGCTCTAATTTTTATGGCTTCTGCCATGTTGTAATCTGGAGGAGCAACTGGCAACGAAATATAATTTGCGATGTGGATCAATTCGCCTTGAGACAATAATGTGAAACGTGCTAAAGTATTAGTGTTTTCACCACAAGCCAACGTTCCTATTGGACCAATTTCGGTATCATAAACCTTTAAAGAAGAACCATCACCTGAAGTCCAAGTTAACTTTTCAGCCCAAGTAGGCACCAGTTTACGATGTTTTCCAATAAGTTTTCCATTATTATTGATGATTAAATTAGTGTTGTAAATTTCACCATAACTATTTCCACGTTCATTAATTCCAATTACAATATGAATGTCATTCTCTTTTGCTGCTTGATACAAACGTAACATATCAGCATCTTCAGTAGTTACTGAACATTTATATAGTTCTTCATACCATTTGCTTCCTTGAACTGGTGTCATCACCCAATTCCAATACGGATAACCAGCAACGAAAACCTCTGGAAAAGCGATTAACTTTGCTCCATTAGAAGCAGCTTCCTGTATAAAAGTAATTGCTTTATCTATTGTTTTTTCTACATCAAGAAAAATAGGCGAAGTTTGTACAGTTGCTGCTTTAAATTTTTTAAATTCCATCGGTTTATTTTAAGACATTAAATAGAAAGCAATTTTGTTTCTGATTTCTTCATTAAAGGGTTCTGATTTGATAGTTTTACGATCTGGTTCAATAGTTACATTTACCAGAGTAACTTCTCCATCTAAAATTGTTTCATTATCCTGATTTTTAAATAAAAAACCACAAAGTAGGGAAGAAGATCGTAATTCTTTAACCCATAATTCTTTTGTTAGAGTTTCACCAAGTCTAGCAGCTTTTTTAAATTGAACTTTCAAGTCTACAGTTGGAATGCCGTTACTTTCATGCATTTTATGAAATGGTCTGTGTAAAGCTTCTTCAAACCAATCTTCGACCAAAGCATTAAGCATTTCTAAAAATCTTGGATAAAACACAATTCCAGCAAAATCAATATGTTGGAATCGTACTTTTTCTTGTTTAATGAAGTAATTCATGCTATATAATTTAAAATTGATTGGCAGTTGCTTTCTTCCAAATGTACAAATATTCTTTGGGAACTGTATTTTCATTTAATAAACAACCTGTCTCAATTTCAGGATACATCTCGTAATAAGTCTCAATTTTTGTACTTCCAGTTCTCGCGCTAATAACAGTTCTATCTACTTCGTCTGGATGACGCAACCCTGCAGAAGCCATTAACTCCATAGCACTTTTAACTGTTTCATGTTGAAATCGAGCTACTCGAATACTTTTTTCTTCTGGGACTAACCCTTTTGTTAGCCTAGGGTCTTGGGTAGCAATACCAGTTGGACAAGTATTTTTATGACATTCTAAAGCTTGAATGCAACCCAATGCAAACATCATCCCACGAGCAGAATTACAAACATCGGCACCTATTGACAAACATTTAATAATATCAAAACCAGTAATTACTTTTCCGCTTGCAATGATTTTGATTTCTTTTTTAATTCCAAAACCATTTAAACAATCATAGACGAATGCTAATGATTCTCTTAAAGGCATACCTACATGATCTGAATATTCTTGTGGAGCTGCTCCTGTTCCACCTTCGCCGCCATCAACAGTAATAAAATCAAAATAGGTTTTAGTTTCTACCATCGCTTTACAAATCGAAATGAATTCTGATTTGTTTCCGATACAGATTTTCATACCAATTGGTTTTCCACCAGAACCTTTACGCAATAATTTTATAAAATCCATCAATTCTAGTGGTGTAGAGAAAGCTGAATGTCTGGGCGGAGAAATAATATCATTACCTTTTTCAACAAGCCTAATAGTTGCAATCTCATCAGTAACTTTTTCTTTAGGTAATATTCCTCCATGTCCTGGTTTTGCTCCTTGAGAAAATTTGATCTCGATCATTTTAACATTATCTAAAGTAGCTCTTTTAGAAAATTCATCAAAGGAAAACTTACCTTCTTTGTCTCGACAACTAAAATACCCTGTACCAATATTCCAAACTACATCACCTCCTTGTAAATGATAAGGGGAAAGTCCTCCTTCACCTGTATTGTGATAAAATCCTCCTTCTTTTGCACCATTATTTAAAGCAATTATTGCATTCTTACTCAACGAACCAAAGCTCATAGCACTAATATTGAACAAGCTAGCCATGTAAGGTTTTTCACATTGTGAAGAGCCTATTTTTACTTTTGGGTTTGCATCTACTTCTGCAAAAGGAATTGCTTTTATACTATGATTAATCCATTTATAACCTGTTTCATAAAGATTTAACTGAGTTCCAAAGGGCATCGTATCAATATCTTTCTTGCTTCTTTGGTAAACGATACTTCTTTGTAGCCGATTAAAAGGTTTACCATCAGTATCTGTTTCAATAAAATATTGTCTCATTTCTGGCCCAATCGATTCTAATAAATACCTCATTCTTCCTAACAATGGAAAATTACGTCTAATTGTTTGTTTGGCTTGATACATGTCGTAAAGCCCCATGATTACTAAAGGAATAAATATTAGCAGTAATAAACTGAATTTCCAGTTTACAAAAATTAGCATTGCTGTTAAAGACAAAATTGTAAAACTTATTACTAAAAATGCTTTTCTCATAACTATTGTTTTAATTTAAATCGTTGAATTTTACCAGTTTCAGTTTTTGGCAATACATCGATAAAATTTATTATTCTAGGATACTTATATGGAGCAGCTACTTCCTTGAACCACTGTTGTATAGATTTAGCTAACTCATCTGTAGCTTTATCTTTTTCTTTTAAAACAATGTGTGCACAAACGAGCATGCCACGTTCTTCATCTGGAATGCCTACAACAGCACATTCTAAGACTTCATCATGTGTTAAAAGCACGCTTTCTACTTCTATAGCAGCAATATTATAACCTGAAGAAATAATCATATCATCACCTCGAGCTACAAACCAAAAATAACCCTCTTCATCTTGACGAAATATATCTCCTGTTACATTCCAACCCTCTTGTACGTATTCTTTTTGCTTTTCTTCACGATTAAGGTATTTACAGCCTGTGATTCCTCTAACAACTAATCTTCCTGGTTCATTTCTTGGTAATTCCTTTCCGTCGGCATCTATAATTTTCGCTTCATAGCCAGTCACCGCTAATCCGGTAGCGCCAGGTTTCATATTATCTTCATTCGAAGAAATAAAAATATGAAGCATTTCTGTAGCGCCAATACCATCAATAATTTTTAATCCAGTGGTATTGTACCAATCTTCCCAAACTTTTAAAGGTAAGGTTTCACCTGCCGAAACACATTTACGTAAACTTGAAATATCAAAATCATTGACTTTAGAAGTTAGAACACGCCAAGCAGTAGGAGCTGTAAAGCAAATTGATACTTTATACTCTTGAATGGCATTTAATAATAAATCAGGACTCGGTTTTTCAATTAGAAACGTCGATGCGCCAAAATACATTGGAAACAAAACCAATCCTCCTAAACCGAATGTAAAGCCAAGTGGCGGACTTCCTATAAAGATATCATTTGGTGTAGGTTGTAATGAAAATAGAGGGAAAGCTTCACAAATATTCAATACATCTTTATGATAGTGTGCAGTCATTTTTGGCAACCCAGTAGTTCCCGAAGTAAAGCCAATTAAGGCAATACTGTCTGATTTTGTATGGTAATTTGAAAAATTCTTAGGCTTGTTTAGCATTAAATTTTCCAACTCAGTATTTCTGTAGTAACATGTTCGCTTCAAAAAGGGAGATTTTACCAATTCCATTTCTTCAGCTAAAGAGCTATCGCATATGACATGAGATATTTCAGCACAATCGATAATAGTTGTCAATTCTTTGGAACGAAGTAGAGGCATTGTTGCGACAACAATTCCACCAGCTTTCAAAATTGCAAACCAACAAGCAACCATCATTGGATTATTAGCGGAACGCAATAAAACTCTGTTTCCTGATTGTAAGCCTAATTCATCTATTAAAACATGAGCAATTTGATTTGCTTTTTCATATAAATCATTATAAGTCCATTTTTCTTCGAAAGTTTGTATGCAAACAGCATTTCCGTGACCATTTTTAATATGATAATCCAATAAACGTTCTACGCAATTAAGCATCTCCGGTCTATTGAATTGAGGTAAATCTAAAAAAGTATAATTCGGTTGTAAAGCCGAATCAGGTAAACTATTGTGAGCAAAATTATCTTCGTAATGTTTCATAGGTAATTCGTAATTTCTAATTCGTAATTATCTTATGACTTTCTGGTTTTAAATCTTTTTTCATGCCTTCAACCATTTTGCGCTCAGATGCTTTTAACGGATACAAATGCGATGTTCCTGCGATGTATTGCTGCGGAATATCTGCAGGTTTAAAATTTTCGTAAGCCTGAGCGTTTCTCACAAAATAGGGATCCAACAACAATGGTCTACCTAAAGAAACCAAATCGGCACGACCGTTTAACAAAATCGTATTGATTTGATCAATATCCTGAAAGTAACCAGCTGTAATTGTTGGTATTTTAACCGTATTTCTAACCATGTCTGAAAAAGGTGTTTGCCACATTCTTCCGGTTTGTGGTTTTTGATTGGCTACTGTATTTCCAGTGGAAACACTAATAATGTCAGCGCCAGCTTTTTTGAAAGCTTGTGATATTATAACAACATCTTCTTCTGAAATTCCATTTTCTGACCAATCGGATGCTGATATTCGAACCGACATTGGTTTGTTTTGCGGAAATACTTCACGCATTGCTAAAAATACGCGAATTGGGAATTTTAAACGGTTTTCGATACTTCCTCCGAATTCATCCGTTCTGATGTTGGTTAATGGTGATAGAAAAGTGGCTAATAAAAACCCGTGATGTGCTTGCAATTCAACCATGTCAAATTCGGCAGCATCGGCATTTTTAGTTGCCTGAACGAATTCGGAAACAATTGTATTCATATCGGCTAAGGTCATTTCTTTAGGAGTCGCCAGTTTTTCGTTGAATGGAATAGGGGAAGCCGAAAGCAATTGCCAAGAATTCTCTATTGGCTCGGAACCGCCTTCCCAAGGCTTTTTAGTGGCACCTTTTCGACCGGAATGTCCTAATTGAATTCCGATTTTGGTTTGGGTGTTTTTATGTATAAAATCAGTAATTTTATTCCAGCTAACTATTTGTTCCTGTGAATACAAACCTGCGCAACCGGAAGTGATTCTTCCGGTTTCTGATATCGCGGTCATTTCTGCTATTATTAGCCCGACACCACCAATCGCACGGCTGGTATAATGTTGAAAATGCCAATCGCTTACCAAACCATTTTCTGCTGAGTATTGTCCCATAGGCGACATTACAATACGGTTTTTCAGGGTCATTTCCCTTAATTTAAAAGGCGTAAAGGCTGCCGGTGTTTTCGCATCAACACCAATTTTAGTATTGAATTCCGATAGTACTTTCTCTGGATACGAAGCATCACGAATCGCTAAATTTTCAAAGGTAACTTTCTTGGAACGCGTCATCACACCAAAGGCAAACTGCTGAAAATCATGTTGAACGTGACGATCCATATGTTCAAACCAGTCTAAAGAAACATTAGCGGCATGTTGAATCATTTCTACGCGGTTTCTTCGGGACTTTTCGTATTGTTCAAAAGCAGCTGAAACGTTATTTTGATTAGCAACAACAGCATCCGACAAGGCAATAGCACATTCCATCGCTAATTTTGTACCGGAACCGATAGAGTAGTGGGCCGTAGCCTTTGCATCGCCTAACAAAACAATATTGTCTTTCGACCAATTCTCGTTAGTTACATGCGGAAATTGACGCCAATGCGATTTATTCGTAATTAAAGGATGTCCGTCTAATTCTTCTTTGAAAATTTCAGCAATTTTCTTAATAGTATCTGCTTCATTGGTTACTTCAAAACCGGCTTTTTCCCAGGTTTCATTGGAACATTCAAAAATCCAAGTACTCATTCCAGCTTCGTATTGATACGTATGTGCCACGAAAGTTCCGAATGCTGTAGTTCTGAAGAAATACGTAAAAGCATCCAATGGTTTTGTTGAACCTAACCAAACAAATCGGTTTTTCTGAAGCTGTACTTTGGTGCCGAAATCAGAAGCGAATTGTGTTCGAATGGCACTTCCAATTCCATCGGAAGCTACAATAATATCACTGTCTTTGAATTGTGACAAATCGGTAACATCGGTTTCAAAATGAAGGTTTACACCTTCTTCGGTACAGCGTTGCTGTAGCAATTGTAATAAAGTTTTACGGGAACAACCACAAAATCCATTGCCAGAAATACTAACACTTTCACCGTTACGAGCCACAACAATATCATCCCAATAGGCAAATTTGCTTCGGATTAATTCATACGATTTAGTATCACGAGTAAGGAATTCGCCTAGCGTTTCATCGGAAAACACAACTCCAAAACCGAAGCTGTCATCGGCTTTATTACGCTCGTAAACATCAATTTGGCAGTTAGGAATTGCTTTTTTTGTTAATATGGAAAAGTAGAGACCGCCTGGACCACCACCGATTACTGTTATTTTCATTATACTGGTCTTTTTACAGAAAATATTTCCCCTAATTTTGAATAATTTGCTCCTGCTAAACGCGCCACAGGCTTATAGATTTCAAGATTGATTCTGGCATTTTCCATCAGAATTGAATCGTCGATATGTATGGTTATTATTTTACCAATAATAATTGCAGCACCTCCATTTTTATGGTCTTCTAAAAAGTAATGATGCACCATTTCACATTCAAAATGAACTAAACTTTCTTTTACTCTTTTGGGTTTTACATGAATCGAATCAATAGGAGTAAGCTCGGCTAATTCAAATTCATCAATGCTTGGTGCAACTTGTTGTGACGTTGTATTCATTTTTTCAACTACATCTTCAGTTACAAGGTTTACAACAAATTGGTTGTTAGACAAAATATTGTTTAAAGTGTCTTTATTCTTATCTCCAGATCTAACTGTAGAAAACATTACATGTGGAGGATCTTCGCCGGCTATATTAAAAAAAGAAAAAGGAGCGAGATTATTAATTCCGTTATTATCAATTGTTGATATCCATCCGATAGGTCTAGGAATTACAGTTCCAGTAATCAATTTATAAAGTGTTGAGGGATCTGTATTCTGAGAATCAAATTGCATTGTTTAGTTTAGTTGGTTTTCTACAAATTAACTAAAAAAATATCCAATTTGAAATAGATATATGTTGAACTTCTTTTTAATTTTACCAAATATCAAAAACATTTGCCATGAGTTATTATAGAATTGAAAATCTAGAGCATTATTTTAAAATGTATAAAAAGTCAGTACGTGAACCTAGAAAGTTTTGGGACAAAGTAGCTGATGAAAATTTTACATGGTATCAAAAGTGGGAAAAAGTATTTGATGTAGATATGCAAGAAGCTCAATTTAAATGGTTTATTGATGCCAAAGTCAACATAACAAAAAATTGTATTGATAGACATTTAGCCCGAAAAGGAGAAAAAACAGCCATAATTTTTGAACCCAATAACCCTGATGAAGAAGCACTTCATATTTCTTACAATGAGCTTTACAAACGAGTATCCAAAATGGCTAATGTTCTTCGTGATCAAGGTATTAAAAAAGGAGATAGAGTTTGTATTTATTTACCTATGATACCTGAGTTAGCTGTTGCAGTTTTAGCGTGTGCTAGAATTGGAGCTATACATTCTGTAATTTTTGCTGGATTTTCAGCATCGGCTGTCACTGCTAGAATAAATGATTGTGAATGCAAAATGGTGATAACTTCTGATGGAGGTTACAGAGGTAATAAAACCATTAATCTTAAAGGAATTGTTGATGAAGCTTTAGAGAAATGCCCATCTGTAGATAAAGTATTGGTTGTAAAAAGAACTAACGAAGCAGTAACAATGATACAAGGACGTGATATTTGGTTACAACCTCTGTTAGATTCTGCTTTAGATAATAATATTGCAGAAATTATGGATGCTGAGGATCCATTATTTATTCTATATACTTCTGGATCTACAGGAAAACCCAAAGGAATGCTGCATACTACGGCAGGATATATGGTTTATACAGGATACACCTTTAAAAATGTATTTAATTATGAAGACAATGATGTTTTTTGGTGTACCGCAGATATAGGTTGGATAACAGGTCATTCGTATATTTTATATGGGCCATTATTGAATGGAGCTACTACAGTTATTTTTGAAGGAATTCCTTCTTACCCAGATTTTAGTCGTTTTTGGGAAGTAATCGAAAAACACAAAGTGACACAATTCTATACAGCTCCAACGGCTATTAGGTCATTAGCAAAAGAAAGTATTGATTATGTTCAAAAGTTTCCTATGAAATCGTTAAAAGTAATTGGATCTGTAGGAGAACCCATTAATGATGAAGCTTGGCATTGGTACAATGATCACGTAGGAGGGAAGCGATGTCCGCTAGTGGATACTTGGTGGCAAACCGAGACAGGTGGAATTATGTTATCACCAATTCCTTTTGTAACACCAACAAAACCTACTTATGCAACACTACCATTACCTGGAATTCAACCCGTTTTAATGGATGAATTGCGAAATGAAATTGAAGGGAATCAAGTTGTGGGAAGTTTGTGTATTAAATTTCCATGGCCAAGTATAGCAAGAACTATTTGGGGCGATCATCAACGTTATAAAGAAACCTATTTCACTGCTTTTCCTGGTAAATATTTCACAGGAGATGGAGCATTAAGAGACGAGGTAGGTTATTACAGAATTACTGGTAGGGTAGATGATGTCATTATTGTTTCTGGTCATAATTTAGGAACTGCTCCTATTGAAGATTCAATAAACGAGCATCCAGCCATTGCTGAAAGTGCCATTGTAGGATTCCCGCATGATATAAAAGGAAATGCTTTATATGGGTTTATTATTCTAAAAGAAACAGGTGAAACAAGAGATCGTGATAATTTATCTAGAGAAATTAATCAAATCATTACAGATCAAATAGGACCGATTGCTAAATTGGATAAAATTCAGTTTGTAAGTGGTTTACCAAAAACCAGATCTGGAAAAATTATGCGACGTATATTACGAAAAATTGCGGAAGGTGATTTTAGTAATTTTGGAGATACATCTACACTTTTAAATCCTGAAGTTATTGATGAAATTAAAGATAATAGAGTATAATAAAAAAGCCCTTTAAAAGGGCTTTCTTTATTCTATATGAAGACGAGACTTAAGTTTTAAAAACAATAATGCAATTGTAAAAGCATCATCAGCATTTGATTTTTTATCTGCTTGACTCATTTTGTAATTTGAAACTATTTCATTTAAAGCTATAGGTTTATCTTCATGAAGATCAAATAGTTTTTTATGCATAATTTCAACATCTAATGCTTCATTTTTTAATCGGCCACAATTTATTTTACTTAAAGCTTCATTAATCATTTCTACATCTAAATAGATTCTATGTCCAATTAAAGTTGCATTACCAATGTATTCTATAAATTTTTGAATAGCTTCTGCTTCTGTTTCAAAATCATTCATCGAAAATTCAAAACAATCATTAACTAGAATATTTTGATCAACAATTCCTATAGCTGCAAAAGAAAGAATTACATTTTTTTTAGGATTTATTCCTGAAGTTTCTAGCGTTAGAGCTACATATCTTTTTGATTTTTCTTCAAATAATGAAATATACTCTTTCCAAAAATCAGGATAGTCTTTACCAATATGTTTTAACCAATCAAGCATTATTTATGAAAATTGTGTTAACTGAAAACGATCTTTAATAATTTCTTCTAAATTATCCATGGCATGTAGTGCTTGTTTTAACTTTTCTTTATCAGCTTTTGATAATTCATCTATGTCTATAAAACTTCCATCACTATCATTTTTTAAACCTTCAATGGTTCTAATTCTTGATAAAAATAAGAATGACTCTGCACATTCTAGATAAATTTCAGCATGTGCTTTATCAGTAATGGCAAGTTGTTTAAATCTAAGATATGTATTATTAATACCTTTTATTCCCATACTCATTACAAATAATCTAGCCCCATCTATCAAAGGCATAAGTGCCTTTGTTTTTATGTTAAATTTACCTTTATGTTCACCTTCTTCTTCTAAATTAAATTTCTTGAAAAAATTTAAAGGTGCTGGTTTTTTTAAAGCATCATTTCCTAGATAATCATAAAATAGAACACTGTTTTTAGCATTTTTAAAAATGTTTTCAGTAATCTCAGTTTCTATTTTTGGATCTCCAAAGGCTAGTTCGTAATCAAAATAAATCGTAAAAATTTCATTTGAAGTTTCACCAGGAGTATTAATCCAGCTATTGTACTGTTTAATCCATTCAGATAATGATTTACACAAATTAGGATTACTTGCAACATGTCCGTAAGCACTATGTTTATATCCAGCTTGTTCAAGCATTGCTGATGATTTTTTAGCTAATTGAACGAAATAATCTTTTACATCTCTATACTTTTCGGTTTCAACATCTTGAAAAACTAAAATACTATTATGATCTGTATAAAGTAATTGTTCTTTTCTACCTTCGCTTCCGGTACTTAAAAACGCAAATGGGACAGGAGGGGAGCCTAATTCCAGAATTGCTATTTCAACAGATCTTCTTACAATTGCTAAAATAACTTCACCTGCAATTGAATTTATGTGATTTAAAGGTATGTTTTTAGATATTGATGTATTTATAATTTCATCAAGACTTTGTCTTACATTTTTTAATTCGATTCCTGATAATGCTCTTTTTATTTCTTTTAAAAGTACTCCGGGATTATTGGCTTGTGCATTAATTAAATCTTTTTGAGAAATAATTCCTTTTACATGAGTAGAAGTAGTTCCATCTTCAGTAACACATAAATGATTGAGATTGTGTGTAATCATTACTAATTGAGCTTCTGCAAGAGATATGTTTTCTGGTACAGTAAGTACTGGATTACTCATTATAGTTTCAATATTTGACTGAACTCCTTGTTTTCCTGTAGCTACTTTCATTCTAAAATCGGCATCAGTTACAATTCCTTTAACCAAATCATTTTCTACGATCAATGCACTTTCCAGTAAATTATCACTCATTAAAATTGCAACATCTTTTATAGTTGCTTGTGAGTTAATTTTTAAAGGATTTCTGTTGTATGACAATGTCTGAAAAAAAGAAACATCAGCTTGATTTTCATTGGGATTAGAATATGAAACTATTCTATTTGTATTTTCTTTATCACTTCGAGAGTTAGTAGCAAAACTTTCTAATAAAAAGCTTAAAATATCTTGATTTTGAGAAACAAATGGCTTGAAAGAATCTATAGGTATTGCATAAATAATGCTCTCTTCACGAGCTTTGGCAGTCATTTGATAATTGTTCTTAGCAAAAAACGGACGTAAACCAAAAATATCACCAGGATAACACTTATTTAATAAATTTTCTTCAGCATCAGAAATTACAGTTAAATGCACGACACCTTGATTAACTACATAAAAACATTCATGCAAAACATCATCGATTTTAAACAACGTTTTTTCTTTATCTAAATTAATTACACGAATTGAATCTGCAATTTTTTTCAAATCTTCGAAACTCAAATAATTAAAAGGCTTAAAATCTTTTAAAAAAAGAGCTATATGTTCAGCAATCGAATTCTTCATGGAATATATATTATCAGGTAGTGTAAAAATAAGCACATTTTTTATAAGAACGAAGGTAACTTTAAAATATTCTATTTTACATAATATAAATTATAGTTCAAAAATAGCTTTGATTAATCGGCCATACTAAACAATTTCTCTCTGAATTTACGACCGATAGCTATTTGAAGATTTTTTCTATATTCTTCCATTAACCAATCTCTGTAGTTCTTAGTAGAATTAGCTAAGCATCTGCAGAAAATTTTAACTCGGTAATTTGCAGATTCTTCTAAATATTTAGCCAGTTTTTTTGCTTCGTTTAAATCTTCAGAATTTTCCACACACATTACAGCATGCTGATCAATAGATTCGTCAATTACAAATTTAGGTCTTAAATTTTTAGACAAAGCTTTTTTAAATTCTTCTTCAACATCAAAATCTATATTTAAAGAGTTTTTAAATTTCTCTCTAATTTCTGGTGGCATTTCGTATTTAAAATGCATTTCGATTTCTGCATCTTCACGAAGATTGTCTAAATAATATTCTGGAGATTTAAAAATATGTTGCCAATCAACTGGTTCATTCCACAAACCAAATCTAGCAGCATTATTACCTAAATCTATTATTGAAAATTCTTTCTTATTTGGTAGTAATCTTGAACCTCGACCAATCATTTGAAAATATAGCGTCAATGATTTTGTTGCACGGTTTATGATAATGGTTTCTACTGAGGGTTCATCAAATCCAGTAGTCAAAATTCCAACAGATGTTAAAACTGCATCAGGTGTGTGTTTAAACCATCTTAAAATTTCTTTTCTTTCTTCTGCTGGTGTAGTGTTATCTAGATGTCTAATGGTGTATCCTGCTTCACGAAAAGTGTCATGTACATACAATGATGTATGAATACCGTTATTAAAAATTAATGTTTTTTTTCCTTTAGATTGTTCTTCGTATGCTGCTAATAATTTGCTTTGCATATCTAACTGAGAATACAATTCATCTGAAGATTTTACAGTATAATCTCCATTGATTCCTACTTTTAAGCTTGACAATCCTACATCATAACTATACGTATTTGCTTTAGCTAAAAATCCGTTTTGTATCAATTTATTGATTGGATCACCTACTATAAGTTCTTTATAGTTTTCATACATTGGCAGCTTGATGTTTGAACTCAATGGTGTTGCTGTAACACCAAGTATGAAAGAATTTTTAAAAGAATTTAATAGTTTTCTAAAAGAATTATAATGAGCTTCATCTATAATAACTAACCCAACGTTATCAATTTGAAGCTTTTCATCATTTAATCTATTTTTTAAAGTTTCTACCATGGCTACAAAACATGAATAATCATGTTGGTCAGGCAGTTCTTTTACTTTTGAATTGATAATTTTATTTTTCACACCAAAACTACTAAGCATTTTTGAAGTTTGCTTACATAATTCTATTCGATGTGTTAAAACAACAACTTTTTTGTTGTGATTTTCTAGATATCTCCTAACAATTTCCGAAAAAATTACTGTCTTCCCTCCTCCTGTAGGCAATTGATAAAGTAAGTGGTAATTATGAGGAACATTATCCATTTTATCAAAGATCGCATTAATATCGCGTTTTTGATAATCATAAAGTTCTTTTTTTACTTCAATTATATCTTCAGAGGAGTCGTGTTGCATTGTTGTTTTTTTCAATTTTTGCAAAAGTACTGCTAAAAAAGTGTTATTCAGTACTTTTTCTCATAAATTTAATATTTATATAATTTTTAACTCTTTTTAAAAGCTCGGCTAATAACGACTTTGCAAAAGATTTTGTTATTTTGCAATACAAATTTTCCCATATTATATTATGTTAAACTTATTTAGAAAAGTTGCCTTGCTAGAAGGAGTTTCGTATTTAGCCTTATTTGCAAATATGCTATTAATAAAACCCAACAACATTGACTTATACAAACAAATTCTTTTTCCTTTAGGTATGGCTCATGGAGTTTTATTTATGGGCTATATTTTACTTGCATTTTTACTTAAAAAACCACAAGCATGGGATTTTAAAACACTTGGTATAGTATTGATTGCATCCCTCCTACCTTTTGGTACGTTTTATATAGAAAAGAAATATTTAAGAAATGCTTAAATTCACTGAGAAAATATTTGGTTGGTGCTTCAAATTATTAATGAAGTTAGACTTTAATGAAACTGTAGCAGCTTACACAAGCTTAGTGGTTAATATTATTATTTTAGGTCTTATTTCTTACCTTATATATATGGTTTCAAGATTTTTTCTTGTAACTATTATGGCAATTGTTGCGAAAAAAACTAAAACAAAATTTGACGATTTATTAGTTTCTAACGAAACAGCTAAATATATTTCACATTTAATTCCTCTTATATATATTTATAAATCTGTTCCTGTTATTTTAGAAGATTTTACTTCATGGGAAGCTATTTTTTCAAGATTAGTTGCAGTATATATAGTTGTTTTAACTCTTTGGGTAATCAATTCGATGCTAAAAGCAATTCGAGACCACTTAAAGACTAAAAGCGAATATAGTGACAAACCTATTGATAGTTATGTTCAAGTAATCATGATATTATTATGGATACTTGGAATTACAATAATTGTTGCAAAAATATTTGATGTAGATCCTAACACTTTATTTAAAACAATTGGAGCAGTTTCTGCAATTATTATATTAATTTTCAGGGATTCAATTTTAGGATTTGTAGCTAGTGTTCAGGTATCGGTTAATGATATGATTCGCATTGGTGACTGGATTACAATGGATAAATTTGGTGCCGATGGTGATGTAATTGAGATTAACTTATCCACGGTAAAAGTTAGAAATTTTGATCATACCACCACCACAATTCCAACATATAGTCTTATTTCAGATAGTTTTAGAAACTGGAGAGGAATGATTTCTTCTGATGGGAGAAGGATTAAACGACATATTTTAATAAAAACGAGTTCTATAAAATTTATTAGAGAAGAAGAACTTGAAGATTTTAAAAAAATCCATCTATTAAGTAACTACATTGATAAAAAAGTTAAAGACATTAATACTCATAATCAAACACATAAAGTAGACAAATCATTAGCAATAAACGGAAGAAACTTGACAAATTTAGGATTGTTTAGAAAATACCTTACTGCTTATTTAGAGAACTATCCAGGATTAAATAAAGACATGTTGTTAATGGTCAGACATTTACAACCTACTGAAAAAGGGATTCCTATTGAGATTTATGCTTTTTCTAAAGATAAACGTTGGTTGAATTACGAATATATCATGAGCGATATTTTCGATCACGTATTAGCATCAGTGAAGTATTTTGACTTAGAAGTTTTTGAAATGCCTTCTGGAAAAAACGGTTTTAGTGAGGCTTAATAAATTTAACTTCATCTATTTTTAATTTAGGAAATGGAGGAAAAGGTAACATTGTAGAATCTTTCATCATTGTAAATTCTTGAAATTGTTTTTTGTTGATTTTTGATTTCTTCTTTTTTTTCAATAATTGTTTTAGAAGAATTTTCTAAAGCCTTCAAAAGATTCAAAAAATCATTCAAATCTTTTTTTCCAATTTCTGAAGTGAAAGCAAATGTAAAATGATGTCCATTTTTATATCTTAATTTGACCCGTTTTATTGGCCCACAATAAATTTCACTTATATCTCTTGTAACATTTGAATTAATTCAGTGTCTATTTTGGTTTTAAAAAATGAATATTTCTTGCTCATTGGTTCATTCATTTTCATTACAGAAGCATTTCCAACTTCATCTGATACAATATAGATTAGAGCACTAATTTCAAATCTATTTTGATCTTCATTTGGTAAATAATAGTATGACATAATTTCTAAACTTTCTAATTGCTTAGAATTGTTTTTACACCCGAAAAAAAATATTGTTAATAATAGAATGATAATATTTTTCATCTATTCATTACTTTGAATTCTATCTCTAACATATTCCACTTTCGTCTTACCATGAGCTTTTGGTTTCCCATCTTCTCCTAGACTTACCATAGTGATCGTGTCAATAGTAATAATAGTCTCTCGAGTCATCATATTGCGAACTTCACATTTTAATATCAATGAAGAATTTCCAAATTTTACTACATCCAACCCAATCTCTACAATATCACCTTGTTTTGCAGAGCTGATAAAATTAATCTCCGACATATGTTTGGTCACTACTCTTGGATTTTCTAATTGTACAATTGAGTACAAAGCCGCTTCTTCATCGATCCATGCTAATAGTTTTCCTCCAAATAATGAATGGTTTGGGTTTAAATCCTCTGGTTTTACCCATTTTCTTGTGTGAAATCTCATATGTGTGTTTTTTTGTCAATTTGGTTATTTGTCAATTATTTGAATTGCTTTATTAATTATATCTTTATGATCAAAAGCTAATTCAGGTAAATCATCTAATGAAAACCAATAGGCCTCTTTTGCATCATCAGCAGCTATAGCAATTGTATTGTCATCAACTTCACCATAAAAAGCTATAGAAACCGTATGATGTCTAGGGTCTCTAAAAGGTTTTCCAAAAGCCCCAATTTGGGTCAAGGAATCGACTTTTATTGAAGTTTCTTCTAATAGTTCTCTTTTTGCTGCATCTTCTAAATCTTCATTCTCATCAACGAAGCCTCCCGGTAAAGCCCAGCAATCCTTGTAAGGCTCTTTTAATCGTTTTATTAATAAAATTTTATTGTTTTTAAACAATACGATATCAACAGTAACAAAAATTTTTGAAGTATACATAATTGAGGTTTTCAACACTAAATTACTAATAACTTTTGAAAGTGAATTCCTATTCTGAACTCATTTTTAGTAAATTTAATAAAAAACAAAAAATGGATACGCGTGATGAAAAACTCCTAATTTTAAGGGGTGAAATTTTAGGAAATGTAAATGAGCAATCTTCTACTGAAGAAGTATTTCAAAATAAAACATTGCGCCCAATTCTAAAATTGCAAAATGATTTATTTGTTCAGGTATTTGTTAATTATGCCGTAAAGCAAAAAAATGTCTTTTTTTCTTTATCTCCAGAAAAGAAATTAGCTTATATTGAAAATGTAATTCAAAAAGACATTAAATTCCGAAACTCACTAAAAGGAATCATTATTGGGCTTTTCACTATTGATGAGTATACTGAATACATAAAAAATTCATCAAACTTAAATAAAAGAATGATGAATTTGTTGATTGAACGTTTAAAAAGTAACGTTCAGGTGTTGGTGGTTTAGTTTCTGGATTTTAAAATTTTTACGACATCTTTCAAAGTAAATCCTTTGGCTTGTAGTAAAATTAAATAATGAAAAAGTAAATCGGCACTCTCATTTAAAAATAAATCATCGTTTGCGTCTTTTGCTTCAATCACTACTTCAATAGCTTCCTCTCCTACTTTCTGAGCAATTTTATTAATGCCTTTTTCAAAAAGGGAAGCTACATAGCTTTTCTCAGAATTGGAATTATTTTTCCGGTCTTCGATTATAGTTTCCAACTTAGAAATAAACCCATAATCTGGTTCGTTTTTATCTTGCCAACACGTATCTGTTCCTGTATGACAAGTTGGACCTACGGGATTTACTTTAATTAATAAAGTATCTTCATCACAATCGTTTTGTATGGAAACCAATTCTAAAAAGTTACCACTCTCCTCTCCTTTTGTCCATAATCTATTTTTAGAACGCGAAAAGAATGTTATTTTTTGGGTTTCTAAAGTTTTGTCCAAAGCTTCTTGATTCATATATCCCAACATCAAGACATTTTTTGTTTCGTTATCCTGAATTATAGCTGGTATCAATCCGTTTGTATATTTTGTAAAATCGAGTTTCATTTGAAATTATGAATTATAAGTTATGAGTGATGAGTTTTTATAGTCTCATTAAAATATTGTTTGTATTTAGATATTGTTTTAAATCTGGAATTTGTATTTCGTTGAAATGAAAAACACTTGCCGCTAAACAAGCATCAGCTTTTCCTTTTTCAAAACCTTCTAAAAAATGTTGCATTGTACCTGCACCACCAGAAGCTATTATGGGAATATTTACTAATTTTGATAATTGTGCCAATGCTTCATTAGCAAACCCATCTTTGGTCCCGTCATTATTCATTGATGTGAATAAAATTTCTCCAGCACCGCGACTTTCGGCTTCTTTTGCCCAATCAAATAAATTAATGGTAGTTGCTTGTTTTCCACCCACTAAATGAACCATCCATTCATTGTTAATTTGTTTGGCATCTATAGCAACAACTACGCATTGACTACCAAATTTGGATGCTAAATCCGTAATTAATTGTGGATTTTTTACTGCTGATGAATTGATTGAAACTTTATCAGCACCATTTTTTAAAAGCAATTCAACATCTTCGACAGATGAAATTCCACCACCAACCGTAAATGGTATATTAATCGCTTTGGCTACATCTTTAACCAAAGGGATTAGTGTTTTTCTTCTTTCTTCAGTTGCTGAAATATCTAGAAAAACCAATTCATCAGCACCTGCTTCAGAATATTTTTTTGCTAATTCAACAGGATCCCCTGCATCACGGAGTCCCTCAAAATTAACTCCTTTTACAGTTCTTCCGTTTTTTATATCCAAACAAGGAATTATTCTTTTTGTCAACATAAATTTTAAAATTTGAAACTAGAAAGTAGAAACTAGAATTTAGAATTATTTTTAATTGTAGCTTTTCTTTTATTTATTATTGCTACAAATATTGATATCAATTCATTTGCTTCTTGAATTAAATATTTTAATTTATTGTTTAGATTTTCATTTTGTAATGTATTTAACTCTAATAACAATTCTAAAAAATATTGGCTTTCATCAGCTTCTTCTTCAATTATTTTGAATTTGTTTATAAAATCAGCATCAGACTTACTTCTCTGTGATGCTCTGTAATTTGCTCCAACTGAACTTGAGCATCTAATAAACTGATTAATATATGCATTGTATTCTCTACTATTTGGAAATTCTGAACAAATATTCCAACAATCAATCGCAAATTTTTTAGTACGGATTTTCAAATCAATCATATATTGTTTTTTACAGATTATAGTTCCTTTTTCTAGTTTCTAGTTTCTAGTTTTTGTTTTAAAATGTAATTTTCTAATTCTTTTAAACTGATTCTTCCTTCGTAAATAGCTTTCCCAATAATGGTTGCCTCACAGCCCAATTCAGCCAATTTAGGTAATTCTGAAAAAGTCGAAATCCCACCAGAAGCAATTAGCTTTATATTTTTACATTCGGTCAAAATCTTTTTATATAGATCAAAACTTGGACCTTGTAGCATTCCATCTTTAGCAATATCTGTACAGATAACATATTCAATGCCTTTTTCTTGATAGGATTGTATGAATGGAATAACTTTTAAATCACTTTCTTCAAGCCAGCCTGAAACAGCAATTTTCTCATTTTTACTATCTGCACCCAAAATAATTTTATCGGCACCATATGTTTGAATCCAACTTTGAAAAACTTCAGGATTTTTAACTGCGATACTGCCGCCTGTGACTTGGTTAGCCCCACATTCAAAAGCAATTCGTAAATCTTCATTTGATTTTAATCCGCCACCAAAATCAATTTTTAAATTTGTTTTAGTAGCAATTTGTTCTAAAACGTTATGATTGATTATTTTACTAGACTTAGCACCATCTAAATCTACCAAATGTAAATACTTTATTCCATAATCTTGAAACTCTTTGGCTACTTCTAAAGGATTCTCGTTGTATATTTTTTTTGTTTCGTAATCGCCTTTTGATAAACGGACACATTTTCCGTCTATGATGTCTATGGCTGGTATTATTCTCATTGTTAAGTAAATAGTAGTTAGTAAAAAGTAATTAGCATTTTGTCAAGAAATTATAGAGAATTTGTTCTCCTACTCTTCCACTCTTTTCAGGATGAAATTGTACTCCGTAAAAATTATCTTTTTGTAAAGCGCTTGTATATTCAATGCCATAATTGGTAGTGGCGATTGAGTTAGTATTTTGAGGAGCATAATAACTGTGAACTAAATACATATATTCATTTTCTGAAATGCCTTCAAATAATGGTGATTTTAAATTATAAATTGTATTCCACCCCATTTGAGGTACTTTTAATTGATTTGAAAATTTTTTAATCTCAACATCAAAAATTCCAATGCCATTTGTATTTCCTTCTTCTGAAGATTTACATAACAATTGCATTCCCAAGCAAATACCAAGTACGGGCTGTTTTAATTGAAATATTACTTTAACTAAATCTTTCCCTTCTAGCATCTTCATTGCACTACTCGCCTCGCCTACACCAGGAAAAATAACTTTATCAGCCCTTTTGATTTCTTCAGGATCTGAAGTTACTTTTCCAGTAAAACCAATTCTTTCTAAAGCAAAAAGTACACTTTGCACATTTCCTGCTCCGTAATCTATTATTGCGATTTGCATTATAACATTCCTTTAGTTGATGGTAAGATCATTTTCTCGACATCTCTTTTTACAGCCATTTTGATGGCTTTTGCAAAGGCTTTGAAAATAGCTTCAATTTTGTGGTGTTCATTAGTACCTTCAGCTTTGATATTCAGATTACATTTGGCACCATCTGTAAACGATTTGAAGAAATGAAAAAACATTTCAGTAGGCATTTCTCCAATTTTTTCACGTTTAAATTCGGCTTCCCAAACCAACCAATTTCTTCCTCCAAAATCTATTGCCACTTGCGCTAAACAATCATCCATAGGTAATGTAAAACCATAACGTTCTATTCCTAACTTGTTGCCTAAAGCCTGATTGAATGCTTCGCCTAAAGCTATTGCAGTATCTTCAATAGTGTGGTGCTCATCCACTTCTAAATCTCCTTTTACTTCTATAGTTAAATCCATTTGACCGTGACGAGCAATTTGATCTAACATATGATCAAAAAAAGCTAAACCCGTTTCAATTTTGCTTTTTCCAGTTCCATCAAGGTTTAAATTAATAGAAATTTTAGTTTCGTTTGTATTTCTATTCACTGAAACAGAGCGATTCTCTAATTTTAAAAACTCATAAATTGTTTCCCAATCATTTGTCTCTAAAGCAATAAAAGATTGTAATTCCTCTTGCTTAACTGAAATTTCTCCAGTTCCTAAATTGGTATTATCTTGAATAAATATTCCTTTAGCACCAAGGTTTTTAGCCAATTCAACATCTGTTAGACGATCACCTATTACAAATGAATTTTTCAAATCATAATCTGATGTAAAATAATCTGTTAATAATCCAGTTCCAGGTTTGCGTGTATTTGCATTTTCGTAAGGAAAAGTTCTGTCAATAAATACTTTATCAAAGTAAACTCCTTCATTTTCATACGTCTTCATTATAAAGTTATGCACTGGCCAAAAAGTTTCTTCAGGAAATGAAGTAGTTCCTAGACCATCTTGATTAGTAATCATGACTAACTCATAATCCAACTCTTTGGCAATTTTACTCAAAAACGGAATGCATTTTGGGTAAAATATCATTTTTTCAAAAGCGTCAATTTGTTCATCGACTGTTTCTTTTATAATAGTTCCATCACGATCTATAAATAAAACTTTTTTAGGCATTTTGTATTTTTTTAAGTGTGTTGATTAATTGGTTATTTTCTTCAAGCGTTCCAATGGTAATTCGAATACAGTTGTCGCATAAAGGTTGGTTACTTCTATTACGAACTACGATTCCTTCATGTATGAGTTGGTTGTATCGTTGCTCAGCATTATCAACTTTGATTAATATAAAATTAGCATCAGATTCGTAAATTTTTTTGATAAAATTTATTTGAAGTAATTCTTTAAGTAAAAACTCTTTACTTTCTTTTATATATGAAATTTCTTTTTTTACTAAATCTATTTCATGTAATCTTTCTAATGCTTTTGATTGTGTTAATAAGTTTATATTGTAAGGTGGTTTTATTTTATTTAAAATAGCTATTAATGTAGCTGAACCATAAATAATTCCTAAACGTATTCCCGCCATGCCATAAGCTTTTGATAGTGTTTGGGTAATGACTAAATTAGGATAATCACTAAGTTCTTCTAACCAACTTTCTTTTTCTGAAAAGTCAATATAAGCCTCGTCAATAACAACCAAACCATTAAAGTTTTTTAATAAAGTTACAATACTTTCATCTGAAAATGAGTTACCTGTAGGATTATTTGGAGAACATAAAAATATGATTTTAGTGTACGCATCTGTAGCCTCTATTATTTTCTTAACATCTGGCTGAAAGTCTTCAGTTAAAACAATCTCTCTATTTTCTATAGCATTCAAATTAGCCAAAACACCGTACATACCATAGGTAGGTGGCAAAGTAATAATATTATGTTGATTAGGCTCACAAAATGCCCTAAACAATAAATCTAAAACTTCATCACTACCATTTCCTAACAAAATTTGATTTTCAGGAATCCTATTTATTTTTGAAAGAATCTTTTTTACCGATTTTTGTTGAGGATCAGGATAACGGTTTATTCCATTTTCATAAGGGTTTTCATTAGCATCAAGAAAAATCATTTCTTTTTCGAAATCTTCAAATTCATCTCTAGCAGACGAATATGGTTTCATTGCTTTAATATTTTCTCTGATTAAATTTTCAATTTTCATTTTCTAATTCTTTTAATCTTATAGAAACAGCATTTTTGTGAGCTTGTAAACCTTCCGCTTCAGCCATTATTTCAATGGTTTTCCCTAAATTACGTAGACCATCTTTAGTGATTTTTTGGAATGTAATTGATTTTAAAAAACTGTCTAGATTAACACCACTATAATTTTTAGCGTACCCATTAGTTGGTAATGTATGATTCGTTCCTGATGCATAATCACCAGCACTTTCAGGCGTATAGTTACCAATGAATACAGAACCTGCATTACTTATATTTTCAATAAAATATTCTTCGTTTTTTGAACAAACAATAAAATGTTCTGGGGCATATAAATTGATAAAATCTAGCGCTTCATTGTAACTTTTAAAAAGTATCATTTTCGAATTTTCAATGGCTTTTTGAGCAATTTCTTTCCTTGGTAATAAATTTAATTGTATATCAATCTCATTTTCGACCAATTTTAATAATGATTTTGATGTTGTAGCAAAAATTACTTGGCTATCACTTCCATGTTCAGCTTGACTCAATAAATCAGATGCAATAAAACTAGGATTTGCGGTTTCATCAGCAAAAACCAAAAGCTCACTTGGACCAGCTGGCATGTCGATAGCAACGCCATACTGCGTTGCAACTTGTTTTGCTACAGTGACAAACTGATTGCCAGGTCCGAAAATTTTAGAAACCTTAGGAATAGTGTCAGTCCCAAAAGTAAGCCCTGCAATAGCTTGAATTCCTCCTACTTTTAAAATTTGAGTTACTCCACATAATTGCGCAGCATAAAGAATAGCTGGATTTATCTTGCCATTTTTATCAGGAGGTGAACACAAAACAATTTCTTTGCAACCTGCTAATTGTGCAGGGATAGCTAACATTAGAACTGTAGAAAAAAGTGGTGCAGATCCTCCAGGAATGTATAGACCAACTTTTTGAATGGGTTTACGTTCCATCCAGCAATTTACACCTTCCATAGTTTCAATTTCAATTCTTGCTCTTTTTTGAGCGGTGTGGAATTTAGTAATATTAGCTTTAGCGATTTCGATTGCATCTTTTAATTCAGAGGTAATTTGTTTTTCTGCCTTTTGAATTTCTTCTTTTGTAACTAGAATAGTATCAATAGATACTCCATCAAATAATGATGTATATTTTTTTAAAGCAATATCACCTTTTTGTTGTACTTCTTTAAAAATTGCTTTTACTGTATCTTCTATATCAGCAAAACTTTGAGTTGGTCTTTGCGTTAAATTTTGCCAATCTGATTTTTGTGGATAAACGTATTTTTTCATAATAATTTTAAATAACCATTTTTTCAATTGGACAAACTAAAATATCTTCTGCTCCAGCCTCTTTAAGCTTATCGATAACATCCCAAAATTGTTCTTCATCAATAACTGATTGAACACTGCACCAACCAACTTGATCTAACGGAACAATTGTAGGGCTTTTTAAAACCGGCAATATTTGACTTACTTCTTTAATTTTTTCATTTGGAACATTCATTAAAATATATTTGGCTTTACGTGCTCTAAGAACAGCTTGAATTCTGAATTTTAGTTTATCAAGTAAAACTTTCTTATCATCAGTGATTTTTGGAGAAACTGCTAAAACTGCTTCACTTTTCATGATAACTGCTACTTCCTTTAAATTGTTTTTAAAAAGGGTGCTACCAGTGGAAACTATATCCACAATAGCATCGGCTAAACCAATATTAGGAGCAATTTCTACTGACCCTGAAATTTGGTGTAAATCGACTTTTATCAATTGGCTTTTAAAAAATTGGAGTGTTGTGTTTGGATATGATGTTGCAATCCTTGCTTTTTTTAGATCATTCATTGATTTAAACTCAAAAGATTTGGGAACAGCTACTGAAACACGACATTTTGAAAAGCCTAATTTTTCTACGATTTTAATATTTCCACCTTTTTCAACTAAAATATTATCTCCAACTATTGCAATGTCTACAACCCCATCAAGTAAGTATTGGGGAATATCAGAATTACGAAGGAATAAAACATCAAGTGGAAAATTAGAAGCCGAAGCTTTAAGTTGATCATTTCCGTTATCAACAGAAATTCCACAATCTTTTAGAATTTTAAGACTATCTTCATTAAGACGTCCTGATTTTTGAATGGCAATTTTTAAAATACTCATTTTGTTTAGAATTTATGAGTATACCAGCGAAGTTTTATATAAAGAAAAACCCGTTTGATATACTCAAACGGGTTAATAGTTTATATGATCTTACACAATATCATCACTACCTCGCTTGAGCGTGGGAATAATGATGATGATGTAATTGATTTAAAAACATGATTTCTACGTATTGTTTTGCAAATGTATGGAGTTTATTTTTAAAAAAACAAATATTTTTAAAATTTTATGAAATGTTTACTCCAAAAAGGTGTCCAACTACTGCAGTAAGCCCCATAGCAATTGTACCCCAAAAAGTTATTCTTGTCACTGCTTTCAAAATTCCTGAACCTCCAGCTTTAGCTGCTACTGCACCTAAAATTGCTAAAAAAACAATAGCTAAAATATATAATGCATATTCCATGTTTTTTACTGGAAAAAAAAGAGTTACTAAAAAAGGTAATAATCCTCCAAATATAAATGAAGCTCCCGAAGCGAAAGCAGCTTGTAAGGGGTTAGCTTGTGAAATTTCATTTAGCCCTAATTCATCACGAACATGTGTTCCTAGGGCGTCAAATGCGGTTAACTCTTTAGCAACTTGTAAGGCGGTTTCTTTTTTCAAACCACGCTTTTCGTAAATTTGAGCTAAAATTTGAAGTTCCAATTCAGGCATTTCTTCTAATTCTCTTTTTTCTCTTTCAATGTCTGATTTTTCAACATCTGTTTGTGAACTTACCGAAACATATTCTCCCGCAGCCATTGATAATGCACCTGCTACCAGGCCTGCTAAAGTCGCTAAAACTATTGATTCTCTAGTATCGCTTGCTGCGGCAACACCAATAGCGATACTTGAGATAGACAAAATGCCATCATTTGCTCCTAAAACAGCTGCTCTTAACCAATTACTTCGATGTATATAATGTGAGTCTAGGTAATTATCAAAATTTACATTAGCCATATTTAATCTTCTTTTTCTTTCAAGATAATATTTGTAGCCTTATTACCATTATTTTCACGTATCTCAGTATGGCGAATTTCACCTCCTGAAGTTCCAACAGGTTTAGCTAAAACAGCCCCAACAATACTAATTATTAAAATAAAGTAAGCCAGCAAAAAAGCTTTACTATGCTTTTTTGCATTAGCAAATAGAGCTAAAATTGAAGATAGTCCTAGTAAATACATTATCTTCATAAAACTTTCAGCTATTTCTTCATGATTATGTATTATATCTCTTGAAATTCCTAAATTTTCTACAATATCTTCTGCTTTTTCACCTGAAAACATTGATATTTTACCCATTATCATACTAAAAATAAAAATTGTGTATGCAATATTTAGTATTTCCTGATTCTTCTTTAAAATCCCGTAAACTAAAATTGCAATTCCGAAAAATAAACCAATAATAGGAAAATGGTTTACAACCATATGTAGGTGAGCATCATTCATTTGTATCTTTTTAATTATCTCAAATGTAAGCATTTGGCTTCAATTTTCAACGTGACTTTTGGCACATAATAATTCGATTCTTTTTTATAAATTCGATGAAAATTTCATTTATGCTTTTTTTTAAAAAATTCTCCCCATTTCTACAATTACTTAAGTTATATGTAGTAGTTAGTTTTATTCTTAGAATAGTTTTATTATTTCATCCTATCACAACTGCACATTTTGATTCGTTAGAAGTAATTAAAATATTTACAAGTGGGTTGGTCTCAGATATTTTGGTTTTTATAATAGGAAGCGGAATATTGTGGTTGTATTTATTGTTTCTTTCTAACGCTAAATATGAAAAACCATGGGGATATATTATTTTTAGCACCCTATTATCCTTGTTAGTTTATGTTTCTTTTTTTAACACAATTCTAAATGAATATGGTGGTGCGCTAACTGAGATAGGAATTGGTTTTATTGCTTTAAAAACCATACTTTTTGGATTACTTTTATTTTTACCAAAATATAGAAGCAAAATTAGATTAGCCTTATTTACAATAGCCATTTTCATATTTGTTTTAGTGATTGTACAAAATGCTTTGAGCGAGTTTTTCTTTTGGAATGAGTTTGGTGTTCGCTACAACTTTATCGCTGTTGATTATTTAGTTTACACCAATGAGGTGATTAAAAATATAATGGAATCGTATCCTGTAATACCTTTATTTATAGGCGTTGGATTAACAACAGGCCTTATTACTTATTTAATTGTAAGACAATCTAGACCATTTTTAGAAAATTTACCTTCATTTTCAAATAAAATGAAAGCTTTTGGAATTTATATAATTCTATTCTTTTTAGCATTAATTCTAACACCTGTTTTAGCTAAACAAGAAACTTCTTCTAATGTATTTAGTAATGAATTACAAGCTAATGGTATGTATAGATTTTATCTAGCCTTTATGAACAGTGAATTAGACTATGATAAATTTTATAAAACTATGCCTGAAAAAGATGCTTTTTCATTGTTAAAAGTTCAAATTCCTGAAATAAAAGATCTATCTACAATTCGTGACATTAAATCTTACAAACCTGAAATACATAAAAATGTAGTTTTAATTACCATTGAAAGTTTGAGCGCTGAGTTTATGAAATGTTATGGTAATGATAGAAATATAACTCCTTTTTTAGACAGTTTAGCAACTAAAAGCACTATGTTTACCAATTTATATGCAGTTGGTAATAGAACAATTAGAGGTTTAGAAGCAGTTACTTTATGTCTTCCGCCTTCTCCTGGTGAAAGCATTGTAAAACGTAAGGACAATAAAAATAAATTCTCAACTGCTAGTATATTCAAAGAAAAAGGATATCAAGTAAAGTATCTTTATGGAGGTGATGCCTATTTTGATAATATGGAAGATTTTTTTAGTGGTAATGGTTATGATATTGTTGACAAAAAAACTATGAATCCTGAAGAAATAACTTTTTCTAATGTCTGGGGAGTATGTGATGAGGATATGGCTAAAAAAGCTATAAAAATAATGAACCAGGAAGCAAAAACAGGTAAACCATTTTTTAATCACTGGATGACCGTTAGCAATCATAGACCTTTTACATATCCATCTGGAAAAATTGATATACCAAATGATGTTAAATCTCGCGATGGTGGTGTAAAGTATACTGATTATGCTTTGAAACAATTTTTTGATATGGCAAAAAAGCAATCTTGGTACAACAATACTATATTTGTTATTCTTGCCGATCATTGCGCTTCAAGTGCTGGAAAAACCGAATTACCTATAGATAAATATCATATTCCAGCTATGATTTTTGATCCAACCACTTCTGGAAAAAGTAACCCTGTATTAATGTCACAAATTGACATAATGCCTACTCTTTTTGGGATGCTAAACTTTGATTATAAAAGTAAATTTTACGGTCAAGATGTTAATTCACCTTATTTTGAACAACGAGCTTTAATAGCAACATATCAAGATTTGGGCCTTATAGAGCAAAATAAATTAACTATTGTTTCTCCAAAGCAAAAGGTTAAACAATTTGAATTAATTCCTCAAAAAAAATCACCATATAATCTTATGTATGATGAAAAACCAGTAAAAAAAATTGATAAGAATCTCGTAGCTGAAACAGTTGCATTTTATCAAACAGCTTCGATACAGTTAAAAAATAAAAAATATCAAAAAGATAACTTATAAAAGACCATTGTATTTTCTTGTAAACCATTCACCAGCAAGAAGTAAAGCAAGTAAAATAAGTCCCCATATCCAATCTATTAATGGGGATTTTTTTACTACTTCTTTTTGAATAGGCTTGTAGTTATCTGTATTCTCAAGAAATTTTACTAAATCATTAATTTGATTTCCAAAATAAGCTTTACCTTGTGTATTCGAAGCTAATTGAAGTAAACGATTCTTATCTGCATTAACAAATTGCTTTTCGGCATCAAAATGAACTACATAAAAATTTCCTGAATATTGAGATCCTGATTGTTTCTCTTTAACAACAAAGCTATAATTTCCAGATGACAATCCATCTAGCACAACAGAGTAATCATTACTTCCTTTAACAAAATCATATACTCTAGTAGTTTTATCTTCTTTATTTTTAAGCTGGATTGTTAGTTGCGCATTTTCATCAAACTCATAATTTTTATTAAAATATTGAGCCGAAATCGTTACATTTTCACCAGAATTATAGAAATTTTCATGTGTTACTACTAAACTTTTCTTTTTAACATTTGAAGCTAAATATTGAATAATTTTATCAAAAAAGATGTCAAATTTTTCAAATGATTTTTCATTCAAATGACTTTCCATTCTCCATTTCCATATATTTTCACCAAATAAGTATGCATTTCTATTAACTCCTGTTTCAGTAAAAGCTAATAATGGACTTTCTGTTTTTGCAGTTCTTATTCGTGCTTGTAATAATGTATTTACGTTGTTCTTTGAAATAATTGTTCCAAATGGATTTTCTAATGGAGGAAATTGTTCAAAGCCAAAATTTTCAATCGCAAATGCATTAAAATTAGAATTAAAATCTGCAGAAAAATCTTCTTTTTGAGAAGACATTTTAAATTCAAAATGATTTTGATATTGGCTTAAAAAATTAAAATCAGTATTCAAACCCGTGATTATTAGACTATTTGTCTTAAGATTTTCATTTTGACTAAAAATCGATTTAAACTCCGAAGTTGGTTGATAAAAAATCAATACATTGTAATCATCTAAGTTATTGATTTCTTTTGGTTTAACTATTTTTATTTTACGTTGTGCATTAGCTTCTACAGCCCTCTTGATGGCTCCTAAATCAGGATGCATTATATTTGAAATCAATGCAATTTCTGTACGTTGATCAATAATTTCAACTGCAAAGTTTTTTACATTGTTAATTTTATTTTTCTCATTTTCTAACGACGAAAGAATTGCTTTGTAAGTATGAACCCCAACTTTGTCAGCATTCAATAAAACTGATATTACTTCAGATTTTTTATTAGCCGAAAAAGAAACATTTTGCTTATAAATAGTTGTATTTCCAGATTGAATATTTAAGACTGCGTTTACTGGTTTAGAACCTGTGTAGTTTAAAAAAACTTCTACTGGAAATTTATTTTTTAAAAATGCATATTTATTGGCATTAAGTTGGCTTATTTTTAAATCTAAATGTTCAATAGTGTCACCCAAGACAATTGGGTAAACATTTACATTTTGCTGAATATTAAATACATAATCGTTTCCTTGTGTTTGATTTCCATCAGTTAACAATACAACAGGATGATTTTGAGTACGATATAATTGCTTTAAATTTTCAAATGCTTTATAAATATTCGACTGTTTTCCTTTAAAATCATACAATTTATTATTTGTAAACTCTTCATCAAATGAGAAAAATTGCATTTCATATTTTTCTTGAAGCTTTGTATTATCGGCTAAAGTTTTAGATATCTCAGTTGCATTTTTATTTTGATTTAAAAAAGCTATAGATTCAGAATTATCAACAACAATAGGTAAAGGTGTCTTTTGAGTTTCGTAGGTTTTCCTAGATATTATTGGATTTATAAGTAATAAAAGAATCAAAAAAACAGATGAAAAACGTAAAAAAGCCAAAAACAAATGCAATCGTGATTTGTAATTGGCTTTATATAAATATTGATAAAATGCAATTCCAGCAGAAACTATTAAGGATAATAATAAAAGCAAAATTGTATTTATCGTCATTTTTATGTGATTAATGATTAGTAAAAAGTAATTGTAAAACTAATACCTTGCACTTTTTACTATTTACTTTATTATGTTAACATTCCTCCGTCAACATTCATAACTTGTCCCGTAACATAAGCACTCATATCAGATCCTAAAAACACACAAGCATTAGCTACATCTTCTGGAGTACCACCTCTTCTTAAAGGAATAGAATCTCTCCAACCTTGTACTACATCATCATTTAATTTTGCAGTCATTTCAGTCTCAATAAATCCAGGAGCAATAGCATTACAACGAATATTTCTTGAACCTAATTCTAAAGCAACTGATTTAGTAAAGCCAATCACACCAGCTTTTGAAGCTGCATAATTAGTTTGACCAGCATTACCTTTTACTCCTACAACAGAACTCATATTAATGATAGAACCTGCACGATTTTTAAGCATAATTTTCTGTACAGCTTTAGTCATATTAAAAACTGATTTAAGATTCACATTGATCACTTGATCAAAATCCTCCTCAGAAATACGCATTAGCAAATTATCTTTTGTAATTCCTGCATTATTTATTAAAATATCAATTGTTCCAAATGTTGCAATAACATCATCAACCAATTTTTGAGCTTCATTAAAATCAGCAGCGTTTGATTGATATCCTTTTGCTTTTACTCCTAAAGAAGTTAATTCATTTTCTAACTCTTGAGCTGCAGAAGCAGACGAACTATACGTAAAAGCTACATTTGCACCTTGTTGTGCAAATACAACAGCAATACCTCTTCCAATGCCACGACTAGCACCAGTTATAATTGCTGTTTTTCCTTCTAATAATTTCATATCTAAAGATTAATTTTTAAAGTAGCCAAATATATCACTATTTTAAAACAAAAAAAATTGATTTCTTAATTAAACCTTTTCAAAAAAGCAATGTCATATGTTTAACACTAAACCAAATCATATGAAAGCATTTATGAAACAATCACTCATTATTATAGTAGTATTTACTTTTTTTTCTTGTTCAAATAGTAATGATAGTGATTATCAAACCATTTCTACAGAACAATACCCTAACGTCGAAGCTACATTTGGCAATAAATTAGATTTAGCAAATCTTTTCAATTATGCTAATCAGACAATTCCTAATTATATTACAAAGAATAATTCTGGATCAAATACCATAACCGATAAAGGAGCGACGTTAGGAAGGGTTTTGTTTTATGATAAAAATCTTTCTTCAAACAACACAATATCTTGTGCTAGTTGTCATCAACAAACTAATGCCTTTAGTGATTCAAATAATGTAAGTAATGGCGTAAATGGAACTACCGATAGGCATTCTATGCGTTTAGTAAATAACAGATTTGCTAATGAATCAAAATTTTTCTGGGATGAAAGAGCAGCAACATTAGAACTTCAAACAACTCAACCCATTCAAAATCATATCGAAATGGGATTTAGTGGAACAAATGGAGATCAAAACCTAACAGCACTAATTTCAAAACTAAATGGTTTATCATATTATAAAGAGTTATTCAAATTTGCATATGGTTCTGATGAAATAACTGAAAATAAAATTCAATTAGCTTTAGCACAATTTATAAAAAGTATTCAATCATTTGATTCAAAATACGATGCAGGTAGAGCGCAGGTCAATAATGATAACCAGCCTTTCCCTAATTTTACTCAACAAGAAAATAGCGGAAAAAATTTATTTTTAACTCCTCCAGTATTCGATGCAACTGGAAACAGAACGAGTGGTGGTTTAGGCTGTGCAGGTTGCCATGCAGCTCCTGAATTTGATATTGACCCAAATACTAAAAACAATGGTATTATTGGTAAGATATCAGGGACAGGTATTGACATTTCAATAACAAGAGCACCTTCACTTAGAGATTTAGTTAAACAAGATGGCACTTTAAATGGCAATATGATGCATACTGCTGCAATTACAAGTTTACAAGCTGCAATTGGTCATTATGGTACCATTAATATTGCTCCTGGAAATACAAATTTAGATCCAAGATTAACACCTAACGGCTTTGGGCAACAACTTCATTTAACAGCCACCGAGGTAAATGCTGTAATTGCTTTTTTAAAAACCTTATCGGGTTCAAATGTATATATAGATCCTAAATGGTCTTCCCCATTCCCTAATTAACTATTTTTTATGCATTTTTTGTTAAAAAATACCTTTTAAAAAGTAAGTAACTTTTTTCATACTCCAAATGCAATAACTATATTTGCAGTTCTGAAAAAAATTACGTTAAAAACAAATGAAAATTTCATATAACTGGTTAAAGCAATTTATTAAAACTGATTGGGATTCTGAAAAGACTGGGGCAATGTTAACTGACCTTGGCTTAGAAGTTGAAGGAATTGAAAAATATCAATCTGTAAAAGGCGGATTAGAAGGTATCGTAGTAGGTCATGTTTTGACTTGTGAACAACATCCAAATGCAGACAAATTAAAAATAACAACAGTTGATATTGGTGGAGAAACTCCATTGCAAATAGTTTGCGGTGCAAGTAATGTAGCTGCAGGACAAAAAGTACCAGTAGCAACAATTGGGACAAAACTTTACGATAAAGAGGGTAAAGAATTCGAAATCAAAAAAGGAAAAATTCGTGGTGAAGAAAGCCATGGAATGATTTGTGCTGAAGACGAAATAGGTTTAGGTGATAGTCATGACGGAATCATGATTCTTGATGAATTGTTAATTCCAGGAACTCCAGGTTCACAAGTTTTTAATATTGAAAATGATGAAGTTTTTGAAATTGGTTTAACACCCAACCGTGCAGATGCAATGAGTCATTGGGGTGTAGCCAGAGATTTAAGAGCTGGTATGCTTCAAAATGGAGAACATGTCGAATTAATAACTCCATCTGTAACTTCATACAAAGTAGAAAAGAGAACTTTAAAGATTGATGTTAATGTAGACGATACTAAATTAGTTCCTAGATATTGCGGAGTTACTATTTCTGATATAAAAGTTGCACCCTCACCTGCTTGGCTTCAAAACAGGTTAAAAGCAATTGGAATAACTCCAAAAAATAATGTTGTAGACGTTACAAATTATGTTTTACATGAGTTGGGGCAACCATTACATGCTTTCGATGCTTCTAAAATAAATGGAAAGATAATTGTTAAAAATGCTGAGGAAGGCACTAAATTTATCACACTTGATGATGTAGAAAGAACTTTAAGTTCTGACGACATTATGATTAACGATGAAAAAGGACCTTTATGTATTGCTGGTGTTTTAGGTGGAAAAAATTCGGGTGTTACTAACGAAACAACTTCTATATTTTTAGAAAGTGCATACTTTAACCCTGTTTCTGTTCGTAAAACAGCAAAAAGGCACGCAATAAATACAGATGCTTCATTCCGTTTTGAAAGAGGAATTGATCCAAACATTACAGAATACGCATTAAAACGTGCTGCAATTTTAATTAAAGAAGTAGCTGGTGGAGAAATGACTTCTGACATGATTGACATTTATCCTAAAAAAATTGAGGACCATCAAGTATTATTAAATTTAGAAAAAGTTAATAAACTTATTGGTGAGTCAATTTCAGATGATATTATTAAAAAAATATTAGTATCATTAGACATAAAAGTAAACAGCATATCTAAAGTAGGATTAGGACTAATTGTTCCAGCTTATAGAGTTGATGTTACTAGAGAAATAGATGTTATAGAAGAAATTTTGAGAGTATACGGTTATAATAATATTAATTTTACTCAAAAATTAAATGCTTCTACATCACATTCTTCAAGAACAGAAGACTATAAAATTCAAAATATTGTTGCCAATTTGCTAGTAGGTAATGGTTTCAATGAAATGATGGCCAATTCATTAACTACACCTTCTTATTCAAAATTAAGTAGTAATATTAATGAAACAAATAATGTTTTGATGTTAAATCCTTTAAGTAGTGATTTATCTGCAATGAGACAATCATTATTGTTTTCGGCATTGGAAGCAGTTTCGTTTAATATTAACCGACGTAATTCAGATTTAAAATTGTTTGAATTTGGAAAATCCTATCACAAATTGCTTTCTGGATACCAAGAAAACACACACTTGACATTAACGATCACTGGTGACAGAGCTAATGAAAGTTGGGCTAATCCACAAAAACCATCAGATTTCTTTTTGTTCAAAGGTTATGTTTTAGGGATATTAGAAAGATTAGGTTTGAACAAATCGATAATTGCTACCCCTTTAAAAACTGATGTTTTTGCCGAAGGATTAGTTTACGAATTGGGCAGCTCTACTTTAGTTGAATTTGGTACAATCAAAAAGACTGTACTAAAACATTTTGATATTAAACAAGAGGTTTTCTTTGCTGATTTTAATTGGAATGCAATACTAAAACATGTTTCTGCTAATAATATAAAATTCACTGAGATTTCAAAATACCCAGAAGTAAGAAGAGATTTAGCTTTATTATTAGATGAGAAAGTTGAATTTGCCAAAATTTTTGATTTAGCTAAATCAACAGAAAAGAATTTATTGAAGAAAGTAGATTTGTTTGACGTTTATGAAGGTAAAAACCTTCCTCAAGGAAAAAAATCTTATGCGGTAAGTTTCACTTTACAAGATAATTCAAAAACATTAACTGATTCACAAATTGATAAAGTGATGAGTAAACTGACCCAAACATTCGAAACAGAATTAGGAGCAAGTTTACGATAGACAAAAGTTAAAATCATATATCTTATTGTAACACAATCTGTAAATCACTAACTTAGTGGAAATCAGATTGTGTTATGTTTTTTAAAAGAATTAGCATTGAAGAAATCCTTATTAAGGAAAAAGCAAAATCAAGTAAAAAAACTAATTTACTTTTTTTTGCAAAAGCAGTAGTAGAAGATCAAGATCATTCAAAACAATTTACTTTGGTAAATAAAATGTTTTTGGACAGGTTAGAAACTGATAAAATTTATCATATTTCACAAATTAAAAAAATATGTGTTCAATATCGTCTCCGTTTTCTTGATCAATCTTATTATAAATTAAAAATTCCTGCAGAAGCTGAAAATAAAATTAATTTATTAAATAAAACACATAATACTAATCTTCATAGTTTCAAAATAATTGCCCCAGCAAAATTGCTTAAACTAGAAAATTATGATGATCCTCTCCTATTTGCTCCTTTAGGAAATGATTACTATTATTTTATTCATAAATGGGGCAATGATTTTCACTTTTTAAGAAGAATACAGTCTTGGCCAATGAGAAACTTAAATAATATTACTAAATTTATTTTAATAGTTTCTTTGTTAACAACTCTTTTGCTCCCTGTTAATAGACATAACTCAACAAGTACCTCAAGTATTACTTTAATTACTTTCTTATTTGTTTTTAAAACCTATTGCGCCATTTTTATTTATTATTTCTTTTGGAGAGGAAAACAATTCAGTATCTCAAATTGGGACAGTAAATATTACAATTGATTTCTTAACCTACATTAAGTGTATTCTTGTTAATAGAAAGTAACTTTGTGTATCGATTTAAAAGAATACAACTATGGCAACAAAAAAAATTGAATTGGTAGCTGAGCCAAGAGCCCCTCATTTTGTTGGTGATGGCTTTAGAGTGCACAATTTTATTCCAAGCGGTTACCGTTTGGATATGGAACGTATGAGTCCGTTTATTATGTTAGATTACAATTCAAAATATAATTTCCCTCCTTCTCAAATTCCTAAAGGCGTTGGAGTTCATCCGCACCGTGGCTTTGAAACAGTTACCATTGCTTATAAAGGTAAAGTTGCGCATCACGATAGTGCTGGTGGTGGTGGAATCATAGGTGAAGGTGATGTACAATGGATGACAGCTGCTTCGGGTGTTTTACACAAAGAATATCATGAAGAAGAATTTAGTAAAACTGGAGGTGAATTCCAAATGGTTCAGCTATGGGTAAATCTTCCTGCAAAAGATAAAATGAGTCAACCCAAATATCAAGCAATTGAAAACAGTAAAATGGGACGTTATGAACTTCCTGATAACAATGGATTTATTGAGGTAATTGCTGGGAATTACAAAGGAGTAAAAGGTCCGGCTTTTACTTTTACCCCAGTCAATATGCAAAATGCAAAACTTAATAAAGGAGGAAAAGCAAATTTTTCATTTCCTGCTAATTATAATACTTCGTTATTAGTGATTGAAGGAAGTGTAAAAGTTAATGATGTAGAAATTATTCCTACTGATCATTTTGTATTATTCGAAAATGATGGAGAAGATTTTACTATTGAAGCACTTGAAAATGCAATCGTTTTGGTGTTAAGTGGAGAACCAATAAATGAGCCTATTTTTCCTCATGGGCCTTTTGTAATGAATACTCGTGAAGAAATCATTCAAGCAATAGAAGATTTTAATCAAGGCAAGTTTGGTCATCTTGAAGATTGATAATTTTAATAAACAGTAGTCAAAAATGATTACTGTTTTTTTGTAATTTAAAAGAAATATGAAACTATGAAACTCGAATTTGAACAAATACCTCTCGATAAAAACACAAAAGATCACCGTTTTGAAATATCATTTGAAGGACATAAAGCCTTTATTGATTATAAAGAAAGAACTGGAAAAATCACTTTAATTCATACCGAAGTTGAACCCGAATTAGAAGGCAAAGGAGCTGCAACAGCTGTAATCGAAAAAACGCTTGAGTATATTGAACAAAACAATTATAAGCTTATACCACTTTGCCCTTTAGTTTTTGCTTACATCAAAAGACATCCTGAATGGAAACGAATTGTTGATGACGCTTTTAATGGATTTCAAGAAAAAAACAATTAATACAAATGTCAAACATACAATTAATCATAGAAGAGCGTTCAGCAGATATAGGAAACTTTATGGTTGGACGACTACTTCCTTTTCGTGAAAAAAGAACCGTTGGTCCCTTTACATTCATTGATCATATGGGTCCTGCATATCTAAAAGACTATCAAAACTTAGATGTTCCTCCACATCCTCACATTGGACTTTCTACACTAACTTATTTATTTGAAGGAAGCATGATGCATCGTGATAGCTTAGGAACGGAGATTGAAATACAACCAGGGGCAGTAAATTGGATGACAGCTGGAAAAGGAATTGTGCATTCTGAAAGAACACCAGAATATTTAAGAAAGTCAGATAAATTTTTACATGGGTTACAAATTTGGGTTGCCCTTCCTAAAGAATTAGAAGAAATGGAACCAAGTTTTGTTCATATTGAAAAAGATGATTTACCTAGTTGGATTCAAGATGGAGTTTCGATAAAACTAATTGCTGGTGAAGCATTTGGAAGAACATCACCAGTACCTGTTCATAGCCCACTGTATTTTCTTGAACTTAAATCAACATTTGCACAAACAATAAAAATTGGTGATAATTTATTTGGCGAAAGTGCTTTATATATTTTAGAAGGTAGCATTAAAAGTGAGCAAAACATTTTTGGCCCTAAACAAATATTAATTGCAAAAGATAGCAAGCTTTGTGAATTTGAAATGGCAGAAAACACAACAATTTATATTTTTGGTGGAGATGCCTTTCCAGAAGAGCGCTTTATTTTTTGGAATTTTGTTTCGTCTCGAAAAGAACGTATCGAACAAGCCAAAACTGATTGGGAAAATCAAACTTTTCCAAAAGTCCCAAAAGAAACAGAATTTGTACCACTTCCACCAGCATTAAAAAACTTTAAATAATGGAAAAAATCACTGCACATTTAGGATCACAAAATTATAAGACTGAAGTCAAAACATTAACCAATTCTTTAGTTGTTGATGAACCTTTTGACTTGGGAGGAGAAGATTTAGGTTTTAATCCACATGAATTATTAGCTGCTTCTTTAGGAACTTGTACAGTGATTACTTTGAAAATGTATGCCAATCATAAAGGTTGGGATTTAAAAGATGTAAACATTGATGTAACTTTTAACTGGATTAAAGATGAAAACAAATCCATTTTTAATAGAAATATTGAACTAATAGGTAACTTAGACGATGTACAAAGAGAACGTCTTTTAAAAATTGCAAACAGTTGTCCTGTTCACAAAGTATTATTAAATCCAACAGAAATAACAACAACTCTTTTATAAAAAAAATCCCGCTTTCATGCGGGATTTTTATTTTTATGAATACATTTTCTTTCTCATTTCTTGAATTTTTTCATCTTCAAGATATTCATCAAATGTCATATATCTATCAATTACACCGTTTGGTGTAATTTCCAAAATTCTATTCGCAACAGTTTGAGCAAACTCGTGGTCATGCGTTGTAAATAACACAGAACCTTTAAAGTTTTTCAACGAGTTGTTAAATGCTGTGATCGATTCCAAATCCAAGTGATTTGTAGGTTCATCAAGCATTAAAACATTAGCTCGTAACATCATCATTCTTGATAACATACAACGAACTTTTTCACCTCCAGATAAAACTCGACCGGTTTTTAAAGCTTCCTCTCCAGAGAAAATCATTTTACCTAAGAAACCACGAACATAAACTTCATCTCTTTCTTCTTCTGTTTTAGCCCATTGACGCAACCAGTCTACTAAAGTCAAATCATTTTCAAAAAAACTATGGTTGTCAGCAGGTAAATACGATTGATTTGTTGTAATACCCCAATCAAATGTACCAGAATCTGCAGTTAGATTTCCATTTAAAATTTCATAGAAAGCAGTTGTTGCTCTAGAATCTTTTGAGAAAACCACAATCTTATCTCCTTTAGCCATATTCAAATCTACATTTTTGAATAATACTTCCCCATCAAGAGATGCAGATAAATCCTGAACATTCAAAATCTGATCACCAGCTTCACGTTCCTGATCAAATATGATTGCAGGGTAACGGCGGCTAGAAGGCTTGATTTCTCCAATATTTAATTTTTCAATCATTTTTTTACGAGAAGTAGCTTGTTTTGATTTTGCTACGTTCGCAGAGAAACGACGAATAAATTCCTCTAATTCTGCTTTTTTCTCTTCAGCCTTTTTATTTTGTTGTGCTCTTTGCTTGGCCGCTAATTGTGAAGATTCATACCAGAAGGTATAATTTCCAGTGTAAATATTTATTTTTTGAAAATCT
>CAZMCP010000005.1:0-93030 GCA_964565035.1 uncultured Flavobacterium sp.
TTCACATGCTGCTATTGACAGTGATACTTCAGAAGAGAAATCAACGTGTCCAGGAGTGTCAATTAAATTTAAAATATAATCTTCTCCTTTGTATTTGTATTCCATCTGGATAGCATGACTCTTGATGGTAATACCACGTTCACGTTCTAAATCCATGTTGTCTAGTAACTGGGCCTTTTCTTCACGCGCTGTTACTGTTTGAGTAGCTCCTAAAAGCCTGTCAGCCAAAGTACTTTTACCATGGTCAATATGTGCAATAATGCAAAAATTTCTGATTTTCTTCATCTTCGTTATACTTCCTATGTAGAGGATTTTCTCAAAGTGCAAATATAATTCAAAGTTTTTGATTTAATCATTTCTAATACATCTAAATAGAATCAGAATCTTATTTATTTCTTGGCGATTATTTATTTTTTACTAAAACTTCATCATTAGGCTTTGCAGTTTCTGGAAGTACTTGAACGTTTTTTTCTTTTTCTAACTGTTCAACGTAAACAGCATAATCTGCAGGTTCAATGCGTGCGCCTACATATTCTGCATATACTCTCGTGAATGCTGCTCCAAAATATAGAATTGCTGCAGTATAATAAATCCAAACTAGAATCACAATCAAAGAACTAGCAGCGCCATAAGCTAATCCAGTTTCACTAAAATTGATATATAGACTTATTAAAAATCGACCTATCATAAACAAACAAGCTGTAAAAATCGCCCCAACCTTAACATCTTTCCAAGCTATTTTAGCATCAGGTAGTACTTTGAATATAACACCAAATAATGTCATAATAACTACAAAACTTAATAGAAAATTACCAGCTTGAAACACAAATAGTGTTATGCCGGGAAAATAATTTTTTAACCATTCGCTTAAAGCAGTTAATAAACCATTTATAAAAAGTGAAACTATTAATAGAAAAGAAAGTGCTATGATTAAAGAAGAAGAGAGTAATCTGTCTTTTATGAATTTGATCCAACTTCTTTTGGGCTTTGCTTTAACTCTCCATATCATATTTATGGAGTCTTGAATTTCACCAAAAACACTTGTAGCACCTATTAATAGAACAATTATACCCAAGAATAGAGCTGAATTCGTTTTGCCAGATAACTCCATGTTTTTTATGATTTCTTGTATTTGTAAAGCTGCATTATTACCAATGAGGCCATTAATTTCTCCAAAAATTTGCCCTTGAATAGCCTCTTTTCCAAAAAAAACTCCGGTTAAAGAAATTAAAAGTAATAATAATGGTGCTAATGAAAATATTGTATAGTAAGAAAGTGATGCGCTTAATTTTAATACACGATCAGATAAAAAACTCTGAAAAGAATCTTTGATTATATTGATTATTACATTAAATGTGATTTTAGTTTCCATTTTTTTCATGATTTAAATATAATAATACTTCAAGTGAATTATTTTATAAAATTTCGAATTTAAATTCTAAAATTTCAATTTGTTAAAGTGCTCATTTAAAATAGTATAAAAATTATTTAGGATTGTATAAAAACTGTACTTTTGCAAAAAAAAGTTTATGCCTAAAATTGGCAACATAGAATTACCAGATTTTCCTTTGTTATTAGCTCCTATGGAGGATGTGAGTGATCCGCCATTTCGTCGTTTGTGTAAATTACACGGTGCAGATTTGATGTATTCCGAATTTATATCATCCGAAGGATTAATTCGAGATGCCATTAAGAGCCGACAAAAATTGGATATTTTTGATTACGAGCGTCCTGTTGGAATTCAAATTTTTGGCGGAGATGAAGAGGCAATGGCAATGAGTGCTAAAATTGTAGAAACCGTTCAGCCTGACTTGGTAGATATCAATTTTGGCTGTCCAGTAAAAAAAGTCGTTTGCAAAGGAGCAGGAGCAGGGGTATTGAAAGACATTGATTTAATGGTTCGTCTAACAAAAGCGGTGGTAAAAAGTACTCATTTGCCTGTAACGGTAAAAACTCGTTTAGGCTGGGATGAGTCATCTATTAATATTGATGAGGTTGCCGAAAGACTTCAAGATGTTGGTATTCATGCTTTAACAGTTCACGGACGTACGCGTGCACAGATGTATAAGGGTCATTCGGACTGGTCACACATTGCTAGAGTTAAAAACAATCCTAGAATACAAATTCCAATTTTTGGTAATGGGGATATTGATTCGCCAGAAAAAGCATTGGAATACAAAAATAAATTTGGCTTAGATGGTATTATGATAGGCCGTGCAGCAATTGGTTACCCTTGGATTTTTGATGAAATAAAACATTATTTCAAAACAGGAGAACACTTAGCATCGCCAAACATTGCTGATAGAGTAGAAGCGGCACGAAATCATTTGATCTGGTCTATGGAATGGAAGGGTGAACGTGTAGGAATTGTTGAAATGCGTCGTCATTATACAAATTATTTTAAAGGAATCCCACATTTTAAAGAGCATAGAAATAAACTTGTAACTCTTGACGAACATAATGCATTACTTCAGGTTTTTGATGATATTATTCAAGACTATAGCGGTCAATTAGTTTAATAAATAAAAAGGTCCCAATTTGGGACTTTTTTTATATTTTAAAAAGAAATATTTTTCCTACAATTTATATATTTGATTGCTAAATAATAAATATATAAACATCGATTTAAAATATGAGCAGAATTCGTATCGTAGGAGGGAAAATCACTAAGCATACTGTGGGTAGTCACAATATGTATGCTGAAGAGAATATAGTTTTTCATTCGGATAAAGCAATTTCTGAAAAGGGCGAGGAAAAAGGCGTTACATATGGAAAACCAAAAAAGGCTCCGCCAGTTGTAAAAAGTTTATTAAAATGTGTTGTAGAATTTAGACCAAGCAAAGATTGGAAAGGAGAATTTGGATTTGATTGGAATAGAAAATCTGATAGCCAAATGCCCGTTGATGAAAAGTATTCAGATGTTGTAGGTAAATATGGTACTTTATATGCAACAAATCCAAAAGCAGTTTTTACACAAAGTAATAGTTTATATAGTAAGCATCTTTTAGAGTACGAAATGTTTATTGTAGACGGTTATTCAAGATATTATGTGCCCAATATGACACTAATGAAAAACGAAAAGGCAATTTTGGATGCAGCTATCGAAATTTCAGAACAACCAGATTCAATGCGTTATGAATATGATAAAAATATTTTTCAGATTACAATTCTTGAAAAACTCAGTAATAAAAAAGGAAAGCATTATAATGATAAAGTAATAGAGATAAAATGCTTAAAAGAGTTTTCAAGTGTACAAAAAATAGAATTAATTGCTACAAAAGACAAAATCAATAAAAAAGTAGGGCAAATAAACATATTGCCTAATAATATTGTGAAAGATGTTAATGTAGTGTTTATTCCTGTTCGTCACAACAGTAAAACAGGTGCTGTTAAAGGTTATGAATTGCAAATTCTTAACAATGCTTTTAAACAATCATATATAAAAGGATCTATTATTCAATTATCAAAATATATTGAAGTTGGAGATTGGTGGTTCGATTTGTTTTTCACTACAAAAGATAAAAAAGGAAACACAATATTGGATACCTCAAACGTTCGTTCTATTCACAGAGCATTAGATGATAAATTTTTTGATGACAAAAAAAACGATATTTATAAGGATTATTATAGGTTATATATGTTGCCAGATGGAACCTTGAACGGAGTTGCCGAAGATATTGGAGGAAATGCAAAAGTCGTAGTGGTCTATCAAGGTAGAAACGATTCGACAGCCCCACATGAGTTGATGCATGCTATGGGCTTGTATCATACATTTGATAATGATGGAAAGTTCACTTATAAGTTGCACAAAACAGATAATATTATGGACTATACCCATCAAGCGGGGAAAAGTAGATTTTCGACCAATAAATGGCAATGGAAAATTCTAAATTCAAAAATTTAATATGAATAATATAAAAAAAATAATTGCTATTACTTTTGCTTTAAGTTTATTACAATGTACAGGACAAACCGAAAAAGGGGTGCAATATCCAAAAGAAAAAATTATGACACAAGATAGATTTGATATTAATAGATTTAAAGACTATCCAGATGCTATTGTATTTGGTGAAGAAAAAAAATTGACTCCGACAGAAGATACTTTATCGGATGGGACGGTTATTATATATTCATGGGGTAATGGACTTGATAATAAAAAATATTACTCTAAATTAATTAAGACGCCAGTTCCTTCAATAACTGAAGTATACAAAGAGTATTATAATAACGGTATTCTTAAAGAAGAAACAGAAAGATTTATAGGTTCTTCAATGAATTCAGATCAAATCAAATTTGGAATAACAAAATTTTATGATGAAACCGGGAGATTAATAAAAACTATAGATGAATCGGTTCGTTATGAGCAAATCACGGTTAAGCCATTGCAATTGTTTGATATTCTAAAAAAAACACCTCTTTTTGTAAGTTTGACAGATGAGGAAAAAGCTCATTTTAAGTATATATTTAGTTTAACAGCAGATAAATCAGAAGTCACACCTCAAGCGGTCCATAAAGCTTTGAAAGAAGAATTTATACTTAATCCTAAAGATAGGGAAAATGCAGTAAGAGTTTTTTTAACCTTATCAAAAGACACAAGAAAATGGTATGTTACGAAAGATATTTATCCTTTTGGATTAATAGAATTTGAAGTAGATACAAAATATGGGAACGTGTCTAATAGGGAATATAAAAAAGAGTGGAGACCTTAATTTAATTAATCGGAGTGTTCTATCAAGGCAGAAACTATTCGATAGCCCCATATGAGTTGATGCATGCCAAGGGATTGTATCATACATTTAATAATGATGGAAAATTCTAAATTCGAAGATAAAATATGGGAAATATTAAGAAAATTGCTTTAATGATTCTTGCATTTAATTTGATACAATGTACTGGACAAACAGAAAAAGGAGTAGAATATCCAAAAGAAAAAATTATGACACAAGATAGATTTGATATTAAAAAATTTAATGAATGTTTAGAAAAAAAAGAAAAAGAGAATCCAATGCAAGATTTGTCTCAGTGTGTGGAGATTTTGAAAAATGGTGAGAAAATATCTAGCTATGAAACGACTGAAGATTATGTCATGTTGATAGATTTAGCTAGCCCTAAATTATTTCAAAAGTATATGAGATACTATAAAAATGGGGTTTTAAAAGAAGAAACAGAAAGATTTATAGGTTTTTCAATGAATTCAGATCAAATCAAGTTTGGAATAACAAAATTTTATGATGAAACCGGGAGATTAATAAAAACTATAGATGAATCGGTTCGTTATGAGCAAATCACGGTTAAGCCATTGCAATTGTTTGATATTCTAAAAAAAACACCTCTTTTTGTAAGTTTGACAGATGAGGAAAAAGCTCATTTTAAGTATATATTTAGTTTAACAGCAGATAAATCAGAAGTCACACCTCAAGCGGTCCATAAAGCTTTGAAAGAAGAATTTATACTTAATCCTAAAGATAGGGAAAATGCAGTAAGAGTTTTTTTAACCTTATCAAAAGACACAAGAAAATGGTATGTTACGAAAGATATTTATCCTTTTGGATTAATAGAATTTGAAGTAGATACAAAATATGGGAACGTGTCTAATAGGGAATATAAAAAAGAGTGGAGACCTTAATTTAATTAATCTTAGTGGTCTATCAAGGCAGAAACTATTCGATAGCCCCATATGAGTTGATGCATGCCAAGTGATTGTATCATACATTTAATAATGATGGAAAATTTACCTACAAATTACATAAAACGGATAATATTATAGATTATACCCATCAAGCAGGTATAAGTAGATTTTCGACCAATAAATGGCAATGGAAAATTCTAAATTCAAAAATTTAATATGAATAATATAAAAAAAATAATTGCTATAACTTTTGCTTTAAGTTTATTACAATGTACAGGACAAACAGAAAAAGGGGTGCAATATCCAAAAGAAAAAATTATGACAGAGGATAAGTTAGATATAGATAAATATAAAAGTATAATAGAAGGGAAAAGGTTGCGTGATGATTATACTTATAATGTTGAAGTTTTAAAAGATGGGTCATTTATTGATTATTTTGGAATGAATCAGAATAAAATACATTCAATTATCCTTCATAAATCAATTCCTTCAATAACTGAAGTATACAAAGAGTATTATAATAACGGTATTCTCAAAGAAGAAACAGAAAGATTTATAGGTTCTTCAATGAATTCAGATCAAATCAAATTTGGAATAACAAAATTTTATGATGAAACCGGGAGATTAATAAAAACTATAGATGAATCGGTTCGTTATGAGCAAATCACGGTTAAGCCATTGCAATTGTTTGATATTCTAAAAAAAACACCTCTTTTTGTAAGTTTGACAGATGAGGAAAAAGCTCATTTTAAGTATATATTTAGTTTAACAGCAGATAAATCAGAAGTCACACCTCAAGCGGTCCATAAAGCTTTGAAAGAAGAATTTATACTTAATCCTAAAGATAGGGAAAATGCAGTAAGAGTTTTTTTAACCTTATCAAAAGACACAAGAAAATGGTATGTTACGAAAGATATTTATCCTTTTGGATTAATAGAATTTGAAGTAGATACAAAATCTGGAAATGTGTCTAATAGGGAATATAAAAAAGAGTGGAGACCTTAATTTCATTAAAAAGTAGTTTAAAACAAAAAAGTCCCAATTTGGGACTTTTTGTTTTAAACTTGAATTGTTTTCCATTTTCCTCTTCGATACAAAAATATGCTTGTCAATGTAATTGCTGTTTCTGCAATTGGAATAGCAATGAAAACCCCTGTAGGTCCCATTTTTAAATGCTTAGCTAAGAAATAGGCTAAAGGGATTTGGAACAGCCAAAACCCGAAAAAATTTACTTTTGTAGGAGTCCATGTATCACCAGCTCCATTAAAAGTATTAATAAGTACCATACCAATTCCATAAAAAATATACCCTAGGCTCATAATTTGTAAAGCAGATACTGCTATGTCGTGGACGGTTTTATCATTGGTAAAAAACGAAATAACCATATTCCCAAAAAACAAGCAAAAAATCATAATACTTGCCATAAAAATCACATTGTATTTCGCAGTAGTGAATACGGATTTTTCGGCTCTCTCGATCTGATTTGCACCAAGGTTTTGACCAACTAAAGTTGCGGCCGCATTGCTTAATCCCCACGCAGGTAAGATAAAGAACATCATGATTCGTAAGGCTGTTTGATATCCTGCTGATCCATGATCCCCGCCTGTTGTAGCAACCAATTGTGCTAAGAAAATCCAACTACAAGAGGCAATAACAAATTGTAATACTCCAGGAGCAGCAATTTTCACTAATGCTTTGATTTGTTCGAAGTCAGGAATAAACTGTGCAATTTTTACTTTTAAAATTGCGTTACCTCCAAATAAATGATAAAACTGGTAAAAGACACCTACGCTTCTTCCAATAGTGGTTGCCATAGCAGCTCCTATTAATCCAAACGCAGGAATTGGACCTAATCCATTAATTAATATTGGACACAAAACAATATTACAGCCATTAGCTATCCATAAGCTTCTCATGGCAATAGAAGCATTTCCTGCACCTCTAAATATTCCGTTTATTAGGAATAAAAGCATGATACTTAAACTTCCTCCCATCATAATTTGAGTAAAATGATGGCCATATTCAGCAGCTTCTGGTGATGCTCCCATTAATAAAAGAATCTCTTTGGCATAAAATAATCCCAAAACACTTATAATTGAATTTATGATAAATGCAATAAGGATAGCTTGCATTCCTGCCTTTGCTGCCGCTTCAGGATTCTTTTCTCCAATTCTTCGAGCCACTACCGCTGTGGCTGCCATACTTATTCCAATTGCTAGTGAATATATTATTGTAAGAACAGATTCGGTTAAACCAACTGTTTGTATGGCATAACTGCTTTTTTCAAGATGTCCTACGAAATAAAGATCTACTAAAGCAAATACAGATTCCATCATCATCTCCAAAACCATTGGTATGGCAAGTAAGATGACACCCTTTTTTATGCTTCCGGTTGTGAAATCAAAAGAATTGTCTCCTTTGATAGCGATTTTAATTCTTGAAAAAATACGTGATAGTATTGAATGTTTTATTTCTGTCATGATTAATTAGGGTAATAATTGATATTTCCAAATAGAGTTTATTTGGTTTAAAACAAGGTCTTAATTATCTCCCGATAATTATAGACTAGACAAAAACAATCATAGACATTCTTTTAATATAAGTGAGGAACAAATATAAATCCTTTTTTAGAACTTACATCATTAATTTTTTAGTCACTCTACTGCTTGCAATATAAGATGCAAGAAAGCCTAAAATAAAAATTGTAAAGAAAACAATGAAAACATTAGTAAAATTAAAGATTACTGGATAGGGTAATGATTGAGTTATCATTACAACTTTAAAATGTTGCTGAACAAAAACGATAATGACCCCCAATAAAATTCCAATTAATCCTCCTACAACTGTTAATAATGTACCTTGAAGCAAGAAAACATTCTGGATTTCCTTTATATTCATGCCTACACTAAATAATGTTTTTAAATTGTCTTGTTTATCTAAAATCATCATAATTATTGCACCAGCAAGTGTAAACAAAGTCATAATGATCACAAGTGTAAAAATAAGATATATAGCTGCATTTTCTGTATTCAGCATTTTGTGTAAACTGTCATTTAATTGTGCTCTATTTTTTATAATTACATTTTCTTCTCCGTATATAGTTAGAAGTCTGTCAACAATTTTCTTTTCATTAGCAACAGAGTCAAAATTAATTTCAATAGCAGTTACCTGATTTTTCTTAAACTCTAGTAATTCTTGAGTTAATTTTAAATCGGCAAACACATATTTTGAATCTAACTCATCATTTATTGAGTATACACCAACAGGAATAAGATTTGATTTATTAAAGGCGGTTTCCGCACTTGTTATAGCTCCTTTACCAGGGCGTGGCACATAAATTTCAAAAGAATTATTAATATCAAACAGGCCCATTGAAAGCTTTTGTGATATGCCATTACCTATTACAACTTGAGGTGTTTGAGGTGTAAGCCATTGGCCTTGGTAAAGTGTTTTTTGAATATTGTTTACAAGGTTGTATTGATTGTCAACGCCTTTTATAAAAGCAACATGCTCTTTCCCTTTGTATAAAAACAAGACTTTTTCTTCAATCGTTTGGCTGTAAAATTTAATTCCTTTTGTGGCTTTTGTTTTTAAGCGCTGTTCCTCAGTAATGTTAAGTGTTTTTCCGTATTTAGGGATAATTTTTAAATCAGGGTCAAAATCATTGCTAAAGGATAAGCTAAAATCTTTTAATCCACTAAAAACAGAAAGGACAACAAATAAGCACATAGATCCTACTACTATGCCTAAAGAGGCAATCCGAGTTATAATGTTTATGGCATTATTTTTACTCGAAGTGTTTAAATAACGTTTAGCTATGTAATAGGAAAAACTCAAATTATGATTTTTTTCTTTTTTCTAATAAATCAGGATTCTCAATTGGATTTTCTTTGCCTGACAAAGCATTGTCAATTTTTTCGATGTAATCTAAACTATCGTCAATATAAAAAATGAGATTGGGGACTTTGCGCAATTGTTGTTTTACTCTTTGTGCCAAATCATGTTTTATTAACGGTGTGTTTGATTTTATAGCTTCTAGAATTTCTTCTGCTTTATCTTGTGGAAAGATACTCAAAAAAACTTTAGCAATAGATAAATCTGTAGTCACAGCTACTTTTGAAACAGAAATTACAAGATTAGTGATGCCGTTTTTACGTACTTCTCCTTGTAATATATCAACTAAATCTTTTTGTAAAACGCTTCCTATTTTTTTTTGTCTGTTTGTTTCCATTTTGCAAAAATACAATTTTTTACTTTGATACCAGTAAAGTGATTACGTTACAAAGTTTTTATATTTGTTTAAAATTTATAAAATGAGAAAAATTGAGCATATTGGTATAGCTGTAAAAAATTTGAATGAATCTAATGATTTGTTTGCAAAACTTTTTGGAGTGCCTCCTTACAAAGAAGAGAAAGTAGAGTCTGAGGGTGTTAAAACTTCTTTTTTTATGAACGGACCAAATAAAATAGAACTACTTGAAGCAACTAATCCTGAGAGTCCTATCGCAAAATTTATTGAAAAAAAAGGTGAAGGTATTCATCATATTGCTTTTGATGTAGAAAATATTTATGATGAGGTTGAAAGATTAAAAAATGAAGGCTTTTTGATATTAAATGAAATTCCTAAGAAAGGAGCTGATAATAAGCTAGTTGTTTTTTTACATCCTAAGAGTACTAATGGGGTATTGATAGAATTGTGTCAAGAAATAGCAGATTAATTTTGTAGAACACAAAAAATGTACTAATATTGCAACCTCAAATAAGGAAATTCATTATTTGTGACTACTGAAATCAGTTAGTTAAACGGTCCTATAGCTCAGTTGGTTAGAGCACCTGACTCATAATCAGGTGGTCCCTGGTTCGAGCCCAGGTGGGACCACAAACTTTAAAAACCCCGTTTTAACGGGGTTTTTTGTTTAGTAAAGGTTATGAAAAGGTTTCTTTAATGATTTACCGCTAATTTTTTAATTTTTAATTGGTTGTGTCATTTTTTTCTTTTAATATTGTCGAGAAATCAAATGTTTCAAATCAAAATCTTTAATAAAATTTTGTTAAACGATTTTTTTTTATATTTTTACAACTATGAGAATTGCTCCAAAAAATATTTGCCTACTATTTTTAACTTCTTTAGTTAGCGGGATTGTTAATGCTCAAACTCCCCCGCCGCCACCGGTTCCTGTTGGGCCTGGTTTTCCTATTAATGAAAATTTAATAGTATTAGGAGTTGCAGGTGTTCTTTTAGCAGCAGTTTATTTTTATAGAAGCAAGAAGAAAGTTTTAGTGAAATAATTACTAATTTAAATATATAAAAAGCTCCCAAATGGGAGCTTTTTTATTTTTTAGCAGATGCTTCTAAATTTCTATCTATTGTATGTCCTGGTCTTGACCATTTTGGTTTTTCTCCAAGTGACTCAAATTCTGAATCACAAGCTTCGACAGTTTCAGGTTGCATTTTTTTAATAAAAGGTTTTTGTGGCTGCAATCCTAACATTTCGAACATTTTCATATCTTCATTTACATCAGGATTGGGTGTAGTTAAAAGTTTATCTCCAGCGAATATTGAATTTGCGCCTGCAAAAAAGCACATCGCTTGACCTTCACGAGTCATATTAGTACGACCTGCAGATAATCTAACTTGGGTTTCTGGCATTATAATTCTAGTGGTTGCAACCATTCGAATCATTTCCCAAATTTCAACAGGTTTTTCTTCTTCAAGAGGTGTGCCTTCTACTGCTACAAGAGCATTAATGGGTACAGATTCTGGTTGAGGATTTAGTGTTGAAAGTGCAACAAGCATTCCAGCTCTGTCTTCAATGCTTTCTCCCATTCCTATGATCCCACCACTACAAACAGTAACATTGGTTTTTCTAACATTGTCAATTGTTTGTAAACGATCTTCAAAACCACGTGTTGAAATTACTTCTTTATAGTATTCTTCTGAAGTGTCTAAATTATGGTTATATGCATATAATCCAGCTTCTGCTAATCTTTTAGCTTGATTTTCAGTAAGCATGCCTAGAGTACAACAAACTTCCATATCAAGTTTGTTTATTGTTCTCACCATTTCAAGGACTTGATCAAATTCAGGTCCGTCTTTAACATTTCTCCAAGCAGCACCCATACATACTCTTGATGAGCCTGATGATTTTGCTCTTAAAGCTTGGGCTTTTACTTGTTGAACACTCATTAGGTCATTGCCTTCAATGTCTGTATGATAGCGAGCAGCTTGTGGGCAATATCCGCAGTCTTCTGGACATCCGCCAGTTTTTATAGAAAGTAGTGTTGAAACTTGAACAACGTTAGGGTTATGATGTTCTCTATGTATTGTGGCAGCTTCAAACAATAAATCCATTAATGGTTTATTATAAATAGCTATAATTTCTTCTTTAGTCCAGTTATTTCTTGTGATACTCATAGTATGCTTTTTGTAATAATGGTCAAAAATACGGATTTAGATTTATTATTAGGTGAAGTCTAAAAAAAAATGCTTTTGGTAAACAAAAGCATTTTTATAAGTTTAATATTCTTAAAACCCCTTAATAGGTCTGTCTTTCCAGTATTGCATTAAAGTGAATGTGATAATTATTGATGAAGCTATTCCTTCAAATAGTAAACCAATACAATATTGATACATTGAGGGTTCTCCTCCACCAAACAAGAAATTTTGAGAGAGATTTTCTAAATATGTATTTCCTCCTTTTAGGGATATGTATGCTAATAATCCAGCAACACTTAACGCTACTCCTATTAAAGAGGTTAAGGAGCCAGATATAATATTATCTAAATATTCTGTTTTTCCCTCACGGTAATTTGACTTTATGGTTTTATTGATAAAATAAACTACAATTAATATATTAAGTAGCCTTAGTAAAAAAACATCAGAAAGGCCAAGTAATTCCATTAGAAGAAAATAGATGCCAATGCTGATAAAAATCAAAATACCATTGTTTAATTCTTTTGAGATGTTCATAACTTTTAATTTTAATTAGACAATTATTTAAAAGCAATCCGAAGTACCCTCAAATTTAATTAATAAAAAGCTGAAAAACAAATTATTAACAAGAATATGGCGATTAGTGTTCTTTATTAAAGAATGCTAAAGTTCTATTTTTGTCTTTTTGAAGTTGTTCTTTAAGTTCTTCTAAAGAGTTGAATTTTTTTTCATCTCTTATAAAATCTAAAATATAAATTGTTATTTCTTTATTGTATAAATCTTCATTTATATCTAAAAAATGCACTTCAATTGATAATGAAGTTCCATTCACTGTAGGTCTATAGCCTATGTTCATCATTCCTAGACTTTCTTTTCCATTCCACTCTCCTTTAACTACATATACGCCAGTTTTTGGTGTTATTTTTTGTGAATTTTGGATTTCGATATTAGCAGTTGGGAATTGAATGGTTCTGCCTAATTGTTTTCCTTGAGTTACTTTACCAGAAAAGAAAAAATTATATCCTAAATATGAATTAGCTAATTTAATGTCGCCATTTGATATTGCATTTCTAATTTTTGTAGAACTTATAGTAATATCATTTAATTCCTCTGCAGAAATTTGTTCAACATCAAAATGATATTTTTTTCCAAAATAAATTAAATCATGAATGTCTGACGATCTGTTTTTTCCAAAACGGTGATCATAGCCAATAATAATTTTTTGGATATTTAGTTTGTCTACCAAAATATTTTTAACAAACTCTTCTCCAGATAATTCAGCAATAGATTCAAAATCTAAAATCACTAAATTGTCTAAACCAAGCTTTTGTAGTAATTGTATTTTTTCATCCGTAGTATTTAAAAGGCTTATGTTTTTATCCTGTTTGAGTACAGATCTTGGGTGTTCAGAAAAAGTAATGACCGTACTTTCAAGATTTTCAGCTTTAGAGCTTTTTAATAATTTATCTATAATTTTTTTGTGTCCAAGATGGACTCCATCAAAAGTGCCTATTGTAACAATGTTTCGTTTTGATGATTTAATATCTGGGATATTAATTTGTGTTTTCACAGAAGTTTTTTTAATACTGCAAAAATAAAAAAAAGGATTGAACATTTTGTTCAATCCTTTTTAGAGTTGTTTTTTTAAGAATTATCTATTCTTTAATAAATTTAATAGTTTTAGTAGATCCTCCAATTTTTAAATTTACGAAATAAATGCCATTGCTAAAATGAGATGAATTCACTTGTAAATCAGTATTGTTATTAATTGATCTATTTAAAATTTTCTGTCCTACATTATTGTAGATTTCAATTGATCCTTTTGCAGTTAATCCTTCAGGTAAACTAATTGTAAAGAAATCTTTTGAAGGATTAGGATAAAGACTCACACTGTTTAAAAGTTGAAAATCTTCAGTTGAAAGTGCTGCGTTATTTGTAAAATAGTTTATTCTAAAAATTGGAGTATTTTCAGGATTTCCTGATTCAACAAAATTAGGAACATTAACAAGTGTTGTAGCTCCAGAAGTTACAGTGTAATAACCTTGAGCAAGACCATCAAATAAACCATCTCCATAAGAATCATTTACTGTTAAATAATAACACCCATTTGCAGGTAAATTCCAAGTTTGATTGTTAACTAATTGATAAACGCCTTCTGTAGCCTTGTCAGGATATGGACCGCCGCTGTATAATGTAGTTCCAGCTTGGTTTTTTAATGTCCATGTAGTTTCTGATCCCCATCTGTCACCATACAAATTAAAAGTAAATGAATTTGAGTTTGCGTATGGTAATGTAGAGCCAAAGGTTTTAGAAGCTGTATTGTTTGAAGCTCTTTGGTCTGTTCCGTTAGCAGAAGTTATACTAACATTTAATGTACCATTAGATGTTGAATTTGCTAAAGTGATAACGGCATATTTATTAGGTGCTAAATTACCTGTCCAATTGTATGTATAGTTCGTTCCTCCATTCATGTTATAACTTAATGTTGAAGAAGTTAAGTTTGAAGTACCTCTGTTATACAATAACACTGTTTTTGCTGGAGATGTAGGGTTTGGCGTTGTGCAAGTTGGTGGAGTGTCTCCGCAGCTATTTTCAATTTTTACTTCTGCATCGTTAGGAAACAAAGCTATTGGTAAATCTTTTGTTGAAGTTTTTAATGAAGCTCTTCTAGGAGAATTGTTTAAAACTGCGGTTATTCTTGCTTTCTGATCAGTAGTAAAAATATTCATACATGTATCTGGTGTGTAGTCCATATAATTTTGAACCATATCCGCGCCTGGTGAGCCAGGGCAAGTGTCAGATCCGACATCACAACTATAATGTTCCCATCCCGCTTGGGGTGTGTCATTACAGTAATCAGTTGCGGCACAGTCTGGAGCATTTGTGGCTTCATCTCCAGTTCCATCACCCCAAATATGGCGTAGTCCTAAAAAATGACCAACTTCGTGTGTCATGGTTCTTCCTTTGTCATATGGAGGTTGGAAGTCACCTGTTGTTAAACTTGAACTTCCAAAAAACCTATAACCTGCAACAACACCGTCCGTATTTGCTGCTCCAGTAGCTGGGAGTCCAGATAGTCCTGATCCTGTTGGGAACTGTGCATAGCCTAGAAGGGTTGTGTCAGAAAAGTTTACAGACCACATATTCATATAAAGATTAGGATCCCAGATTGTTGAAGGTTTTACTGTCGAGTTAATATCATCTGTAGACCAAGAATCATTACATAAATTCACTCGATTTATTCCATTAGTTGGATTTCCATTTGGATCAACTTTTGCTAAAACAAATTCAACTTGAGTGTCGGCACCAACCGGGTTAGTGTTGTATCCAGGAGTGCCTAACATTCTTCTGAAATCTTGAGTCATTACTGTTATTTGTGATTGCACTTGTTCATCGGTAATGTTTTCGTTTGTGCCATAAACATCACCATCATGTATAACATGTACAACTACAGGGATGTATATGATACCTCCGCTTTCTGAACTGACAGTATTCAGTTCTTTTTGTTTTTTAATTAAAGGAGCTAACCAGTTTTCAAACTGCTCAGAACTCATTCTTTTTGGGTAGATAGATCTTAGATGTTCTTCATACTCAGTTGTAGCACAACGAATATGTCCTGAAGGAGTTAGGTTTTTTACTTTTTTTCCAAAAACATACTTTTCCTTTTGTTTGCTTTGAGAAAAACCAATGTTAGTTAAACCTAAAAAAATTAATAATAAAAATGTAATTCTTTTCATAGTTTATAGTAATGTTTAATTAATTAGCAAATATATTATATATTTTTAAAGGAAAATATATTTTTCACAGAAAAAACAAAAGTTTCATAAGCTATTACATAAAATAAGAGGTTAAATGGATTTTATGTTGTTAATTTTACTGATTGTTTTAACAATTAAAAAATATAAATTTTATTTATTATTCTTATTTTACATTAAAATACTGATTTTTATGTAAAATTATTTTATTGATGAAATGCTAAATTATATATTTGCCTCCTAATTTTCCTAAAAAATATAATTTGATGAAAAAAAATACTAAAATTTTTTTGAGTTTATTGACTTTTTCCTTTCTTTCTGTCAATATGAGTGGACAGGAAAGACATAAGCAAGAGCTTACACCAAGCGGTCATATTAGATGTTATACTGTTGAAAATGAAGAGTTTTTAAAAGCGAAATATCCAAACCGCGCTACAATTCAAGAATTTGAGCAATGGTTAGCACCTCAAATCGCTAAAATTAAAGCAGATAAAGCTGCGGGTAAAAATGTGCAGGCGGTATATAACATACCAGTTGTAATACATATTGTTCATGACGGAGATTGTATAGGTACTGGAGAAAATATAACTGATGCGCAAGCCATCTCACAAATTACTGTAATGAATCAAGATTTTCGAAGAATGGCGGGTTCTCCAGGAGGAGCTAATACTACTGGTTTAGCTGTTGACTGCGAAATTAATTTTGTTTTGGCTAAAAGAGATCCTAATGGAAATCCTACAACAGGTGTTATTAGACATCAAATTACGCCATATTCAAACAATGTTGCTGATGGTACAGGTGGCCCTGATTGGGAAACGAATGCTGATGTGCAAACAATGAAAACTAACACTATTTGGGATCCTACAAAATATTTAAATATGTGGACAATACGTCCAGGAGGATTATCACTTCAGAATGGAGGGTTGAATGGATTGTTGGGCTATGCTCAATTTCCTGATCCTACTGGAACTGGAGTTTCAGGTTTGTCAGCAAGTCAAGCGGCAAATACTGATGGTGTTGTGGCTGGTTTTGATGTAATGGGAACAAATGGTTTAAATGATGGGACTTTTATTTTAAATCCTTCTTATAATCTTGGAAGAACTATGACTCATGAAGTTGGGCACTGGTTAGGATTAAGACATATATGGGGAGATAACGCTCTATGTCCTGCGACAAACTCGAGTGATGATAAAGATTACTGTGCAGATACACCAGCAGCCAATGCGGCAAATTATACTTGTGATCTAAATAAAGATAGTTGTCCAAGTACGCCTGGTAATGATATGGTTCAGAATTACATGGATTACACAAATGATGCATGTATGGATACTTTTACTGCCGATCAAAAAGCAAGGATGCAAGCAATTATGGCAGGTGCAGCAAGAAGGAATTCATTGAATTTATCAAATGTAGGTATAGCTCCATCTGCTGGTATTTATTTTAATAAAGGGGTTAATTATTGTTCAGTAATCGAAGGGACAAACTGTAGTTATACAGACGTTAATTATTTAGTTTCTATTATAAAAGCACCAACAGCAAACGCTGTTGTGACTTTCAATGTTAACGGAGCAACTACAGCAACTAATAATTTAGATTTTCAAATCATTACACCTACAGTTACTTTTAATTCAGGATCTTCGGCATCACAAATACTAACCATTAGATATTTCAATGATGGTCTGGCGGAATCAAATGAAACTCTTGTTCTAAATATGGTTTTAAATGCTGGTGGTGGAGATGCAACTATAATTTCAGGAGGTGATACAGATACGTTGACTATTTCAATTGTTGATAATGATTTTGCTCCAACAGTAACTCAACCAACAACTATTTTATCTTCAAATTTTAGTACGACAGGTGGTTGGACTGTTTTAGATGGTGATGGTGATGGAAGAAATTGGGGTACACTTAATACTGCTTTGAATGGTTATGGTAGCGCTCCTAATACTATCAGTGGTAATTGTAGGTATTCTGAAAAAAACTTATCTTATCTTGGTGGGACAGGAAGTGCTACGCCAAATAATTTCCTTATTAGTCCACAAATTACAATTCCAGCAGGAGCAACAAATGTAAGTTTAAGTTATATTGTTGGAGGTTACCATACTTCATCGACTGGTTCTGCAGGTCAATATGCAGCGTATTTTACAACGAACCCTTCGTCAGTAGCAAATATTACTGGTGGAACCCAATTGCAAGCATTATCAACGGTGTCAAATGGAAGTACGGTTTTACGAACAAACAATTTAAACGCTTTAGCAGGACAAACAGGCTATGTTGTTTTTAGACACAATAATAGTAATTCTGCTACTGGATTATTATTATTAGATTCAGTTGTATTGACGGCAACTGTTAATACCGAGGTTCAAACAGCAGTAAATACAGCTACTCAATATCAGGCATCTATTCCTTCATCTGGAATTATATATTCTAAAGATGCTCTTACGGGAAAATTAATTGTAGATATTACAAATACAACTAATTTTAACTACGGTTGTACTACAGTTGCAGTGACTAGAGATCAAACTAGTGCTGGTGCTGCCGCTGTTAATTACGGTTCTAATACCGCTAATAATTTAAAAGTTATGGCTAAGACTGTATCTGTGACTCCTGCAACTAATAATGCTGGTAATGCGACTATGAAGTTTTATTTTTCTGAAGCTGAAATTGCAGCATGGGAAACTGCAACGAGTAATTCTAGAACTGCATTAAGAGTGCTTAAACAAGGTGATGCCTTAACGTTATCAACTACTTTGGGTACTTTTGGTTCAAATACAACATTGTCAGCTAATGTGGCAAATGGTATTGGAGGTGTTTATTATTTTGGAGTTCAGAATACACTTAGTAACTCTAATTTTGAATTTGAAGATTTTAGTTTATATCCAAATCCTAACAAAGGCGAGTTCACTGTTAAATTCATTTCTTCAACTGGAAGTGACATTAAAGTTGTAACTAACGATTTAAGAGGACGTAAAGTATATGAAAAATCATTTACAAATACAGGAACAATCAATCAGTCAGTTTCTTTAAATAATGTTGAACCAGGAATCTATTTAGTTTCTATCATTGATGGAGATAAGAAGACTGTAAAACGTATTGTTGTAGAATAAATAATACAAAAACAACAACTTAAAAGGTAAATTCTTACAGGATTTACCTTTTTTTATTGTTATTCATAATGATTTTATAAATTGGTTGTTAAAATATTAATTTATTAGCTTATGAAAAGAAAATTACTTGTCTTATTAATTACTTTATTGGGTTTTTTTCAGATTTATTCTCAAAAAGATAAAAGTTGGAAAGTTCAAGACCATAAAAAAAATGGATTGGATAATTTTGGTGGAGATTATAGAATTTATAATCTGCAATTTTCTAGTTTTCAAAATCAATTAAAATCTGCTTCCCTAATTAGTGATAATGCGAAACTAAGTTCAATAGTTGTAAGTTTACCTAATGCTGATGGTGTTTTAGAAGATTTTAAGATTGTTGAATCTCCAGTATTTGAACCTGAATTACAGGCACAGTTTCCTGAAATAAAATCGTATAGGGGTCAAAGTATTCAAAATCCTTCAAATATAGTGGCTTTTAGTTTTTCACCTTATAATGGTTTGAGTGCTATTATACGTTCTGGAAAAACGGGGAATACCACCATAATTGATCCTATTGCAGTAGGCAATTTGAATGAATACAAAGTGTTTAATAAATCATTGCAAGGGGCTACAAAAGCATTTAATTGTAGTACAGTTGACCAAGTTCAAGTTTTGTCAGAAGATTTAAAAAAAGGTTTAAATCTCAAAAATGCTACAGATGGAAATTTAAGACAATTTAGATTAGCACTATCATGTACTGCAGAATATGCAAATTATTTTGGGGCTACAAGCGCTGCTCAAGTAGCTTTAGTTAATGCTGCTTTTAACGCTACTATGACAAGAGTTAATGGTATTTTCGAAATGGACTTTAATGCTACTATGGTCTTAATTGCAAATAATAATAATGTCATATATTATAATCCAGCTACAGATCCATACTCGCCTGCTACTAGTATGAACAATTGGAATTCTGAACTTCAATCAAATTTAACAAGTGTTATTGGAGATGCTAATTATGATATTGGTCATTTATTTGGGGCCTCTGGTGGTGGTGGAAATGCTGGTTGCATTGGTTGTATTTGTGATTCTGGAAAAGGGAGTGGTTATACTTCTCCAGCAGACGGTATTCCATTAGGAGATAATTTTGATATTGATTATGTAGCACATGAAATGGGTCATCAATTTGGCGGAAACCATACTTTTACTCATTCTAATGAAGGTACTATTGCTCAAAAAGAACCAGGAAGCGGTTCTACTATAATGGGTTATGCAGGTATTACAGGTGCAACTGATGTACAAGCGCATAGTGATGCTCTTTTTCATGCGATAAGTATCCAGCAAATTACTGCAAACCTTTTAACAAAAACGTGTCCAGTAATTATACCTACGGGAAATGCTACTCCTACTGCCAATGCAGGGTCTGACTTAACTTTGCCTAAAGGTACTGCTTTTAAATTAACAGGTTCAGGAACTGACGCAAATTCTGGAGATGCTTTGACTTATATTTGGGAACAAATGGACTCAGGAACAGTCACAACAACATATCCGACTGCGACAAAAACATCTGGGCCTAATTTTAGATCCTTTTCGCAAACAACTTCTCCTATTAGGTATTTTCCGAGATTAGAGGATCATTTAGCAAATGGAGTAAATGGTAATAAATGGGAAATAGTTCCAAATATTGCAAGAACACTCAATTTTAGATTTACTGTTAGAGATAATAGAGTTGGAGGAGCTAGTAATAAAAGTGACGATATGACTGTTACTTTCAGTGGTACAGTAGGCCCTTTTGAAGTGACGTCTCAATCGACTTCTGGGATTAATTATCTAACTGGTGCTACAGTGCCTGTTACATGGAATGTGAATAGTACAAATACACTAAGTGGTTCTTCAAATGTTAATATTAAATTATCAATAGATGGAGGGTTAACATATCCTTATACTCTTGCAAGTAATACTCCAAATGATAATAATGAGAATGTAATCTTACCTTCTGGTGTTTCCGCTCCTTTTTGTCGTATTTTAATTGAACCCACAGCTAATGTTTTTTATGCAATTAATACAAAAGATTTTGCTATTGGATATACTGTAACTCAGCAATGTGCTACTTTTTCTTCGGGAAGTTTAAATGCTCCAATTGTTGAGCATAATCCATTAGCTTATGATTTGTTTAATTTAAACATACCTCAAGATGTAATTATAAATGATGTGAATGTAATAACTGATATCGCACATAGACCAAATCAATTATATACTAGAATTTCTCATCCTGATGGAACTTCAGTTGTGTTGTATAATACACCTTCGTCAAAAGGTGGGGGTAGTGGAAAATGCGGTAATAATACGCCTAAATTATTAGCGACTTTTGACGATTCAGGTGCTAATTTTTCGTGTGCTATAGCAGATCTTAATACTTCAACTTTAATTAAACCTACAGGTAGCTTAGCATCTTTTAATGGTAAGCACTCAAATGGTAATTGGGTTTTCAGAATTGCAGATGTTGATACTGTAAATCCTTCAAGTGCTAATTCAGGAATATTGAATTCTTTTAGTATTCAAGTTTGTTACAAAGAGATTACTTCTCTGAATAATAATGATTTTGAGTTTGACAATTTTGTTTTATATCCAAATCCTAATAAAGGAGAGTTTATTATTAAATTTACATCTTCAACAGGAAGTGATATTAAAGTTGTAGCTCACGATATAAGAGGTCGTAAAGTATATGAAAATTCATTTGCAAATACTGGAGCAATCAATCAATCAGTTTCTTTAAATAATGTTGAATCAGGAATCTATTTAGTTTCTATCATTGATGGAGGTAAAAAGACTGTGAAACGTGTTGTTGTTGAATAATTGATTATGTATCATATAAAAAAGGGAAGCTTTAGCTTCCCTTTTTTATTTTCCGTTAAAATCACTCATTGTATTTCCTAATCCTGCCAAAGCAAATGATTCAATGGCTTGAATTGAAATTTGCAATCTTTCGGTAAGTTTTGCTTTTTCTTCTTCATCCCATTCCCCTAAAACATAATCAACTTGTTTTCCTTTTTTAAAATCATCACTAATCCCAAAACGAAATCTTGGATATTCGACTGTGTTCAATAATTGCTGGATACTTTTTAATCCGTTGTGTCCTCCATCAGAACCTTTGGGTTTAATACGTATAGTGCCAAAAGGTAAGTTTAAATCATCAGTTATTACTAGTATATTCTCTTTTTCTATTTTCTCTTTTTCCATCCAATATTGAACTGCTTTGCCGCTAAGATTCATATAAGTGTTTGGTTTAAGCAGTAAAAGAGTTCTTCCTTTAATTTTATATTCTGCTAATGTTCCTAATTTTACAGTTTGAAAATCTAGTGATTCTTGTTTTGCTAAAAAGTCTAAAACTTTAAATCCAATATTGTGACGAGTATTGGCATATTCGGCGCCTATATTACCTAGGCCAACTATTAAAAATTTTTTCATGTCTGTTTCTATTGTTTCTGTTTTGTTAGTAAACAGATTTTTGATCCAATTAATCATTAAACAAAAATAACTTAAATTTTAATCATAAAAAAAGCACCTCGATTGAGGTGCTTTTGTATTGAGTGAAAGAAAATTATTTTTTCTTTTTTGCTCCTTTTTCTGCTTTTGCAGCCTCTTGAGCAGCTTTCATAGCAGCACGAGAAATTCTTACTTGACACACCACAGTGTTGTCTGGGTGTAAAAATTTGTACTTATCAGAGGCTAATTTAGTGATATATAATTTGTTACCCATTTCTAATCCAGAAATATCAGCATCAATATAATCAGGTAAATTTGCTGGTAAAGCTTTAACTTTTAATTTACGTTGATTTAAACGTAAAACCCCTCCTAATAATACACCTGGAGAAGTTCCAACTACTCTAACTGGAATTTCCATAGTAACTTCTTTGTTGTCAAATAATTGATAGAAGTCAATGTGTAAAATTTTGTCAGTTACTGGGTGAACTTGGATGTCTTGTAAAACTGCGTTGAAAGATTTACCGTTTGCTAACTCAATCACAACTGTGTGTGCGTTTGGAGTGTAAACCAAGTTTTTGAATGCTTTTTCTTCTGCTGAGAAATGCACTGGTTGATCTCCTCCGTATAATACGCAAGGAACCGCTCCAGCATTACGTAAGGCTTTAGTAGCAACTTTGCCCACGCTTTCTCTTTCTGATCCTTTAATTGTAATCGATTTCATTTTTAAAAAATATAGTTATAAAATATTTTACTTATTTATGCATCAAGCTTTTGGCTTTATGCGTAATGAGCCGGCAAATGTACAACTTATTATTAAATTGACTGCCTTTACATTAAAAATTTTCCACTAATGGAATTGTTATGGTGTACCATGTGCATAACTTCGGCAAAAAGTGGTGCACAACTCACTACTTTTATTTTGTTTGATTCTTTCTTTAAAGGAATAGAATCTGTTACTATCAATTCGCTTAATTGCGATTTTTCAATTTTCTCGTAAGCCTCTCCAGATAGTATTGCATGTGTACAGATTGCCCTTACGCTTAAAGCTCCTTTTTCAATCATCAAGTCTGCTGCTTTTGCTAAAGTACCTCCGGTATCAATCATGTCATCAACTAGAATTACATTTCTTCCTTTCACTTCACCAATTAATTCCATGGTGTCAATAACATTAGCAATTTTGCGTTGTTTGTAACAAATCACTACATCAGATTCTAAAAATTTAGAATAGGCATAAGCTCTTTTTGAACCTCCCATATCTGGCGATGCAATAGTTAAGTTTTCTAAACCTAAACTTTTTACATAGGGTAGGAAGATTGTTGACGCAAACAAATGATCAACAGGTTTTTCGAAGAAACCTTGAATTTGATCTGCATGTAGATCCATGGTCATAATTCTAGTTGCTCCTGCGCTTTCCAATAATTTTGCAACTAGTTTAGCTCCTATTGGAACTCTCGGTTTATCTTTTCGGTCTTGACGAGCCCATCCAAAATAAGGAATAACAGCTGTTATATGTCTTGCAGAAGCTCTTTTAGCAGCATCTATCATTAATAACAATTCCATTAAGTTGTCAGAACTTGGAAATGTAGAACAAACAATAAATACTCTCAATCCACGGATTGATTCTTCGTAAGACGGCTGAAATTCACCATCACTGTATTGCGAGAACGTTACTTTGCCTAGCGACACACCGTATTTTTCGGCGATTTGTTCTGCTAGGTAAACACTTTGTGAACAGGCAAAAATTTTTGCTTCGGGTTCTAGGTGTGGCATTAATATGTTGTTTTTATTCCGCTACGCTCCATACAATTTGGCTTATCATTATTAAAGCGCGTTGTCTTAAGCGTCTCGGGTGTAGTTAGTTATGTGTTGTGCATTTTATTGCGGTGCAAATTTAGGAATTAAATTCAAGCCTGAAAGATAATTTTGAACTATTTTTTATGATTTCTAGAAAAAATAATTACATTTGCAGCCACAATACTGAAACAACAATCGGTTTTTTGCCTGGATGGAAAACTTTAATTAAATTTTTCTAAAATTTAAAATAAAAAATTCATTCAAATCCTTGCCCGGATGGCGGAATTGGTAGACGCGCACGACTCAAACTCGTGTACTTAGGTGTGTGGGTTCGATTCCCACTCCGGGTACTTCAAAAATCTTTAACAAGCTAATTATTAGTAAGTTAGGGATTTTTTATTTATTTTTTTGCCGAAATTCTGCCGAAAACTAATTTTTTACCTCTTTTTTTTTGAATATTTTTTATACGTCACAGATTTCCAATTGGTGATGTGTTATTATACCCCCCCTTCTCTTTATTTTAAAGATCATTTTAAGTATTTATAAAGATAACATATAGTTAGTACTAAATTGTAAACTGATTAATTAAAATTTTTGAAAAACAGATTAGATTAAATCTAACTAAATCTAGGTATTGTGTTGTATTGTTTTTTTGCAGTAATTTCGCGCAAAAATAAATTTATTCAAAATAATGAAAAAACAAGTAGCTTTTATAATTCTTTTTATAAGTTTTATTTCTAATGCACAACAAAAAAAAATTATTTTCAATTATGATAATGCTGGTAATCAAATAAAAAGAGAATATTGTCCAACCTGTTCTGCAAAAAATGCGGGTGAAATAGTCAAAAATACAGAAGATTTAAAAGAAGAAGATTTAAAAAAATTCTTTCCTAATGATGATATTTCATACTATCCCAATCCAGTTAAAGATCAATTATACATTAAATGGGATATTAATGTAAGAAAGGTTAGTGAAATAAGTTTATATGATATATCGGGTAGAACTTTAAAAACATATGATGGATTAAGAAATAAAGACAATTTTACAATTCAATTTAATCTGTTGCCTCAAAATCTATACAGCATTGTCTTAATTTATGATAATGGAGAAAGAAAGTCAATCAAAATTTTAAAACAATAATAATTTATAAATACCAAATGAAGAAAATATTCTCTTTTTTATTTTTAATTTTTATTAATACATCTTATAGTCAAGATAAAAACTTAGGAGGGACATTATATACAGATGTAACGCCTATAAAAAGAATAAATTCAGAAGCGAAAAATGATAAGATTCAAGAAGCAAAACTTGAAGTTAATAACCAATCACTTACTACAACACCAACAGGTAGTTCTACTGAAACAGGAGTTACCGAGGGTAGTTTGACAGTTTCGTCAAATGGAACTAGTAATTATAATATTGCAATCGCAATGCCTCCAGGGATTAACGGTGTTATCCCTCAAATTGCATTATCTTATAATAGTCAAAGTAATAATGGTTTGGCGGGATATGGATGGAATATTTCAGGTATTTCTTCAATTAATAGAATAAATGCTAATAAATATTATGATGGTGTAAGTGATCCTGTTGATTTTAATAATTTAGATAGATTTTCTCTAGATGGACAGAGATTACTAATCAAGAATGGGACTTCAGGAAATTATGGTGCTAATGGGACTATATATGAAACAGAAAACTTTTCAAATGTAAAAGTTACTTCATATGGCGTCCATCCAAGTGGAGCAAATTATGGACCTGGTTATTTTTTAGTTGAATATCCAGATGGTTCAAAAGCCGAATATGGAAACTCATCAGATTCTAGATCAATAATGAGTTGGTCAATGACATATTGGCAAAACCCTCAAGGGATAAGATTTAATTATAAGTATAGTTTAACCAATAATAGCTTATATATTACCAGTGTTGAATATGGAGCTATTAATACAAATCCTTCGATAAATAAAGTTGAGTTCATTTATAAAACTCGAAATAGAAAAGAGCAATATTTTATACAAGGAAATTCTGTTTATGATGATAAAATACTAAGTAACATTAAAATAACAGGATCAGGAATAGGTTTTAGAAATTATGATTTATCCCACGAAATAACTTCTCTTGGATATGAAAGATTGAAAACTCTTACTGAAAAATCTGGGGATGGATTAAAAAGCTTAAATCCTACAGTATTTACTTATAACAACACAAATAATAATCTTTTTCATAATACTGAAACCTTTAATTTATCTGTCGGTAATATTAACTCAATTAACTCAGAAACTATATCAGGGGATTTTGATGGGGATGGTAAACTAGATTTCGTATTGTTTGACAAAGGACCTTTTGTATCTAAAATGAGATTTTGGTTGTTTAATAGAATAGAACAGCAAAGTACAAATATAGGTTATCAAGTGAATCTTGATCGTGTGTTTGGAGACATTTTTCCATCGACTTGGTTAACTCAAAATAATAAAATAGCCCAGATGCAGGGAATAACTATTACGCAAACTGGTGATGGAGCTTATGGTTCTATAAATTTTAAAACTTTTAATCTTTTTGCCTACGGTGTTTATCAGCAATATGAAAAAAGATTTGATTTTCCTATTTATAATACAGGTGAAACAATTTCATCAAATGGTTTTTGTAATTATAGTCCATTAAAATTAATTCCAAAACATATAGTAAATGGAGATTTTAACGGTGATGGTTTAACTGATGTATTAGCAATAGAAAAAAACACAACTTTTTACAAGTATGGAAGTTGTGATTGTTGTGATATGTTGGGAGCATTCTATTATGTTAATGGTCCTGCCATAAATTATACAGGAGGTAAAACATATTTTGTTGATTTAGATAGAAGATTGACAAGCTCAACACCAGTATTTTCTGGAAATGTCTCAATAACAAACAATAGTAAACTTTTAGTTTCCGATGTTGACGGAGATGGGAAATCTGATCTTCTTGTATTTGATGGAGGTGTTGTTAAAATTTATAAAGTTAATGATACAAATCAAATAGTACTTTATAAAACATATTCTGATTCTGATATAAATATTAATAAACCCCTCCTTTTAGGAGATTTTAATGGAGATGGCAAAACGGATTTCTTTATTCACAAATCTGATAATTATGGTTATTTTAAATATTTATTTAATGGTAATTCATTTGTAAAAGAAAGCTATAATGATGGTATTGGATATACTCCACCTAGTGGCCCACTTACACACAATATTGTTGCTAATGATCTTAACAATGATGGAAGGACAGATATAATAGTTACATCAGCTTCAAATCACGACAATGGTGTTCTTGGTGTCACTTTATATCAAAATAATGGTGTTACTTTTTCACATAGTGCACAAAGTAATACTAATTATGATCCAAATATTAAGGCATATGCAATACCAGTTTTTTTGCCTACTGCAAAAGGAAATAAAAATTTGCAAGTATCATTTATTACGGGTAATAAAATACACACTTTTAATTCTGAGAAAGACTTTAATAAGGAAAGATTATTAACAGAAGTAACTTTAGGGAATGGTTCTAAAGAGGTGATTACTTACAATTCTTTAGAATATAATAATTCTGCTCCTTACAACTACACCCCTGTTTATACTGATTCGCAGTATACTGAGGATTATCCAAATTTTGATATTATTAATGCACCTAGTTACCAAGTTGTATCAAAAGTTGAAAAATACAGCTCTACAAATTATAAAAAGCAACTATTTTCATATCATGGGGGAGTTAGTAATATTGAAGGTTTAGGTTTTTTAGGCTTTAGATCAACTTTAAGAACAAATTGGCATGATGACAATACTCAGATAATTTCTACTATTTCCAAGAATAGTATAAATTTAAGAGGAGCAAATGTTGAAAACTTTTCAGTATTGGGTGTTTCATATCCTAATTATGAGTTATACAATGGTAGTAATTTCATCGCCAGAACATTAAATACTTTTAACACATATGACAATATAATTTTTGAACCACATTTGTTATCTAATAAAGTATTAAAGTTGAAAAATACAATAACAAAAAGCTTTAATGGTCTTGAAAATACTAGTACTGAAACAATTGTTAACTATGATGGTTACAATTATCCTTTACAATCTACAACTACTACTAAAAATGGCAATATAATTGAGCAAAAAATAGACAGGATAATGTCTTATGAATTACCGAGCTCTTCTCCGCATTTAATGGGAAAAGTTTTAACCAATAAAGAGACTGTAACTGTTAACCCAGGTTTGTCAAATCAAGATATCACTGATTCTGAGGAGCAATACTCTTATGATGTAAACCTGTTAACTCAAATAAAGAAAAAAGGGGAAAGTACAGATTTTGTTGTTGAAGATAATATTTATGACAATTTTGGTAACATTAAAAGGAAAACAATTAGTACTACTGGATTAGCATCAAGGATTACTAACTATCAATATGATTCATCAGGTAGATTTTTAATAAAATCTATTGATATACAGGGGTTAGAAACAGAATTTAATTATAATAATTCTAATGGATTATTATTAAGTGAGAAAAATCCTTTTAGCCTTTCAACAACTTATACATATGATAGTTGGGGCAAAAAAATTAAAACCACTGATTACTTAGGAAAGAGTCAAACAATAGGATATGTAAGAAGTAATCAAAACATTTTAATTACTAAGAAAGGAGATGATGGCAGTGAAAGTAATGAGTTATTCGATGATTTAGGAAGAAAAATAAAAACTGGAATTAAAGATCTAAATAACAATTGGTCATATGTTTCATATGTTTATGATATATATGATAGAAATGTTAAAATTAGTGAACCTTATTTAAGCAGTCCAACCCTATGGAATGAAACTAAATTTGATAATTTGGGAAGGATTGAACAAACTAAATCTTCCGCAGGGAAAATAATTACTTATACATATTCTGGCTTAACCACAACTTCAACAGATGGATTAAAAAGTAAAATAGCTACTAAAAATTCTCTAGGAAATATAATTTCACTAATAGATAACCCAGGAGGGACTATAAATTATCAATACTTTGCTAATGGAAAATTAAAAAAATCTGATTTTGAAGGAAACATAATTAATATGGATTATGATGGTTGGGGGAATAGAATTAAGTTAGACGATCCATCAGCAGGTGTTTATACTTATGAATATAATGCTTTTGGTGAAATGACAAAAGAAGTATCTCCAAAAGGTCAAACTCTATATGTTTTAGATGATGTTGGAAAAATAATTGAAAAACAAATTACTAGTGTAGATTCATCAACAAATTCAAAGTCGACTTATACTTATGATGCAACAACAAAGTTGCTGATTTCAACAAGTTATGATGATTTTATTGAAGGTTCTCATACCGAATACACTAATACATATGATGCATCTAAAAGGATAATTAAGACAACAGAAATCAATAACTCAACTGCAAGTTTTGAGCGCCAAATAACTTATGATGCTTTTGGAAGACCTTTAAAAGAATTTTATGGTGCAACCAATATAGCAGATTCCAAATTATCAAAAATTTGGGTTAGAAATACATATAAAAATGGACAACTTTGGCAGATTTTAGATGACGTAAGTTCAAAAGTATTATGGCAGAAAGACAAAGTTAACGAAAGGGGACAAATTACAGATTTTACTTTTGGTAATGGGTTATTACAAACAAATGCATATGATGCTTATGGTTTTCCTTTTGTTTTTGAAACTTACAGAAATGGTATTTCTAGAATTCATAGAAATACAAGCAATACAAATCAAAATAGTACATTAAGACCTATTGATATAATTGTTGATCCTAACGATCCTGTTCCAACTGATCCTAACGATCCAATTGATCCAGACAGAGAATCTATAATTACTTTAACTTATAATTTTAATCCAGAAAGAGGATTGTTATTGAGTAGAACCAACAGTTTATTCAATACTGTAGAAAGTTTTAAGTATGATAATTTAGACAGATTAATTGAATGGGGTGGTACTCCAAGAGAATTATTCAATTTTAATTTTGAAAATGGCGTTGAAGATTTTATCAATGAAAATATTGCAGGTGTTTCCGTTTCTTCTGGTAGATTGAAAATCGGGACTAGCAATCCAAATTCTGGAGCAAAGAGATTGATTCTAGAAAATGCGACAATTGATACCAAAATTAAAATAAGTGGAATTGTCGATGATGGATTTACTACATCAGACCCATATAGTGTAAGATTTAGTGTAATTGAAGAAAATTTATCAACTGGACAGCTTTTTACATATCCTTTGGGAAGTGCTTCAAATGGACTTTTAGAAGTAGAGCATACAATTACAAACTCTAATAGTAATGTTTACTTAAAGATTGATAAACTTGAATATCCTGAGTATGTTGTTCAGTTGAGAAAGTTTTATGTTGATGACATAAAAATAACCAAACTTGAAGGAGTAGAAAAGCAATCATATGATGACAAAGGAAGAATAACGGGGAATAATCTTGGGAATTATAATTATACTGATGTAAATAAAAATTATAGAAATACTTCTGTTTTTACAAATCTTGAGTCTGAAAATTATTACATCAAAAGACCATTGCAAAATGTAACTTATAACGCATTTAAAAGTCCAGTTATGATAACTCAAGATGGTTATGATAAGATTAATTTTTTATACGGTGATAATTATGCCAGAACAGCAATGTATTATGGAGGACTTGATGATGATAAAATGTTGCGATGCAAACGTAAATTTTATTCAGCAGGAGGGTCAATGGAAATTAAGCACAATGCGTGCACAGGTGAAACTAATTTTATAACCTATATTGGAGGAGATGGTTATAGTGCGCCTGTTGTATTGAATAGTGATGGAACAAATAAAGAATATTTGTATTTACATAGAGATTATCAAGGTAGTATTATAGCAGTTTCTAATGAAAATGCTACCCTAATAGAGAAACGATTATTTGATGCGTGGGGAGAAATTTCAAAAGTATTGGACGAAAATGATGTTGATTTAAATGGGCGACTTGTAGTTTTAGATAGAGGATATACAGGGCATGAACATTTATTAAGTGTTGGATTAATAAATATGAATGGTCGTTTATATGATTCTAAATTGCATCGATTCTTACAACCCGACAATTTTATTCAAGACCCTTATAATACTCAGAATTTTAACAGATACGGATATGTTTTAAATAATCCGTTAATGTATATTGATACAAACGGAGAAAGTTTTGGTAGTTGGTGGAATAACAACTGGAGAACAGTTGTTACTGTTGTGGCAGCAGTAGCAACAGCGGTAATAATAGTGCTTTCATGTGGTACGGCTACACCATTAGCTACTGCCATATGGGCTGGTGTTGGAGCAGGTTTTGTGGGAGGAGCATTAGGAACTGCGCTTAATGGAGGTAGTGCATTTGATATTGTTTATAATGGTCTCTGGGGAGCAGGGACTGGAGCAATAGCAGGAGCGATTGGTGGATATGCAGCTGCTTTAGCTCCAGCTGGAGCTTTTGCAGGTGCACTGTATGGTGGGACAACAAATGTTGCTATTGGAGGGCTTATGAATCACATGCAAGGAAGACCTGTTATGCAAGGAGCTGTGTTAGGTTTTGCCTTAGGGGCCATTGGAGGAGGTTTAAGTGGTTATCAATCAGCAAATTCTCAAGGACTAAATCCTTGGACAGGTGCAACTATAAAGCCACCAGTTGCAGTAGTTAGTAGTTTAGAATCAGCTGGACCCATAACTGCTGTTAGTACTGAAATTGAGACAGCTGCGATTCCTAAAAGAGTCAATAAACCTTTACAAGATCAGCAAACACCCCCAAGACAGTCACAAACAATTAAATTAATAAAAGGAACTGATGGACATGTAAGATTATCTGAGCCGATTAAAGCTAATTTACCAGCTGAATATTACCCTCCAAACAATGGAGCTATGCAAGGGACTACAAAAAGTCTTGAGCTTCCCGTTGGTGCTAAAATTGATAGATTTGGAAGTGAATTCGGTAAATATTTTTCTCCAGAAGGAACACCTTTAGAATTGAGAGCTTTACCTCCACAAAATTCAGGAGGGTATAACCTTTATGAGGTTGTAAAACCATTTACCGTTGAATCATCATCGATAGCACCTGCATTCAACCAAGTTGGAACAGGAACTCAATATTTTTCTAAATTTTTAAATGCAGAAGAGTTAGTCAGAGGTGGATATCTAATAAGAAAATAAGATGAAAACATTAGAAGAATTAAAAAATTATCTTGTAACAAATTGTTATAACACTAGCCATTATTCAATTTTAAATGAAATTATCACAGAAGGATTTGGTGTCATTGTGAGTGGTAACCTATATATTTGGTACTATATAGAAAATAATAATAGAACGAATCTTGAATATTTTGAATCTGAAGAAAAAATTGTTGAATTTGCTTATGAAATAATTACAAAAGATAAATATGCTTCAAGTAATTTACTCTTAAGTCTTTTTGACGATAATCAAAAATTGCAAAAAATCATTTCTGAATTAGAAGCAAATGACATAAAATTTTGGATTGAAGAGATAAAACAAATTGGGTTATATTCAAAAATGTTTAGAGTATTTATCGTAGGGTGTGATATTAAGAGAGTACAGTGCATTGGTGGAACCTTAATCTTTAAATAAATCAATTTAAAAAATGAACATGGTAGCTGCATTTGTTGGGTTTGATAAGAAATTTTTATCACAATCAGACATTGTAAAAAATGTAGAAAATGATGATTTAAAAAAACTTAGTAATGAAGATTTGTTTGATTTTGTTAATTCAGAAGGTTTGAATTTTAATGATTTTTTTTCATTGTTAAAGAAAATATATAAAATAGGCGAAAAAAAATATGCAATAGGAGAAAAGGTTTTGAGCTATGTTTTGTTGAGAAAGATTGAAATAAAGGATATTTCTATTAATCAAAAATTATGAGAAATTGGTAATATCTGGGCTAGTTTTGACTATCCTGAAAATTGGAAAGCATTTATCTATTATATGCCAAACCCAAGTAATGAAAAACAAAGGAGAGGAATTTGTTTATGAAATTTCAAAGACTATATGTACAAGGAATTTTATTGTTAGAAAGTTATTTTAAAATAACAAACCTATAATTTGTATAAATTGAGATTGAAATTATTTTTAATATGGATGTGTTGTTTGTCAATGTTTACTTCCTTTGCACAAGGAGAAGCAAACATTTGGTATTTTGGCAACAAGGCAGGGTTAGATTTTAATAGTGGTACACCGGTTGCACTCACTAATGGTCAACTAAATACAGAAGAAGGGTGTGCAACATTGTCTGATAGTAATGGACAATTATTGTTTTACACTGATGGTGTTATAGTTTACAATCGCAATCACCATGTAATGTTAAATGGTAACGGTTTGTTGGGGCATTCATCAACAACACAATCAGCCACTATTGTGCCAAAACCTGGGTCGAATAATTTATTTTATGTTTTTACAATCGATGTTGAAGCTAGATCTAATGGATTTAGATATTCCATAATTGATTTAAATCTAGATGGTGGTCTAGGAGGAATTACGGCAGATAAAAACATTCCAGTTTATGCACCTACTTGTGAAAAAATTTCAATAGTTAAACATGTAAATGATGTTGATTTTTGGATTGTCACGCACGGATTTAACAACAATACTTTCTATTCTCATTTATTAACATCTTCAGGATTAAGCTCAATAGCAATAGCAAGTAATGCAGGCGTTGTGGTAAATAACACTTATAATACTAATTCAATGGGATATATGAAAATATCTCCTAATGGTAAAAAATTGGCTGTTTGCCATCAGTTCTTATATTTAGCGCAATTGTTTGATTTTGATAATGCTACTGGAATAGTTTCAAATCCCATTACACTAATTAATAATGATACAGGCCAATTATATGGTGCTGAATTTTCACCAAATAGTGAATTATTATATCTGACGACAAATATTAGTAGAAAACTGTATCAGTTTGACTTAAATGCTAGTAATATTCCTGCTTCACGAGTTCTAGTTCATACTTTTTCTGATTTTCCGGGAGCATTACAACTTGGGCCTGATAAAAAAATATATATTGCTCAATTTGGGTCTAATAAATTAAGTTCAATAAATAATCCTGACATTAGTGGAATTGGTTGTAATGTTTTATTAAACAATGTTGATTTGGCGGGGAAAATATCTATTTTAGGACTTCCTGCATTCAATCAATCTTTTTTCTTTATTCCCGAAATTGAGGTTGAAAGTGCGTGTGCTGGACAAGTATCGCAATTTTCATTAAATACAAATCAAAATATTGTTAATACATCATGGAATTTTGGTGATAGCAGTCCAATACAAAATAGTATAATTGGGAATCACACTTACACTAATCCTGGAACATATACAGTTTCGGTAACAGCAACTAATAATAATGGCATAACGGGGACAAAAACAAGAGATATTATTATATCTTCAGTGCCAACAGCAACTCAGCCTTTGGACATTTTAGAATGTGACAATAATAATAATGGGTTTTATAATTTTGATTTGACCACATTAGATTTGGTAATTCTAAATGGTCAAAATCCTAACCAGTTCAAAGTAAAATACTTTGCCAATGCTACAGATTACAGTAATAATATACCTATTGTAACACCTACTAATTATCAAAATGTAATTGCTTATCAACAACAATCGATAATAGCCGAAGTTTATAACATTCAAAATAACGCTTGCAAAGCAACTACAGCATTTAATATAGATGTTTTCGATACGCCAAGTTCTACGACAAATATATCTAGTTTGACTTTTTGTGACAATACGACTTTTGGTACAGATACTGATGGGAAAATTCGTTTTGATTTGACCCTAAAAACCACCGAAATACTAAACGGGCAGTCACCGAGTCAATTTACGATTACATATTTTACTGATGCAGGTTTGTCAAATATTATTGCAACTCCTGTCAATTATGTAAATACCAATAGCACAGAAACAATTTATGTAAAAGTCAGCAATGTAGATAATGCTAATTGTTTTGCCACAACTTCATTTACAATTGAAGTTTTTCCATTACCAATCATTACAAATATTGTTTCCCTAAAACAATGCGACGACAATATTGATGGTTTTAGTAGTTTTAATCTAACTGAAGCCAATAGTAAAATATCTGCTAATTTTGCAAATGAAACATTCAGCTATTTTGAAACTGTTTCAGATGCTCAAAACAATGTTAATCCCATAACAAATTTTACTACTTATATCAACCAAGCAGTAAGTAATGATGTAGTATATGTTAGAGTAGTTAATACAAATGGTTGTTTTAGGATAACACAACTTAATTTAAGTGTATCAACTACACAAATTCCTGCAAATTTTACTAGAAATTTTACAGTTTGTGATGATGTTATTTTAGGCACAAACACAGATGGTGTAAGTAGTTTTGATTTCAGTAGTGTCACTCCACAAATTCAAAGCTTATTCCCTATAGGCCAGCAGTTAATTATATCTTATTATCGCAATTTACAAGACGCACTTGGGGAACAAAATGCCATAGTTGACATTTCAAATTATAGAAACACGGGTTATCCTAATTCTCAAAATATTTATATTAGAGTGGATAGTGCTGTAAATAATGATTGCTTAGGATTGGGGCAACACATAACACTAAATGTAGAACGAATTCCTATTGTACAGCCACAAGAGTACAGATTTTGTGATGATAATCAAGATGGGCAATATCCATTTAATACAACAAATTTACAGTCAAGTTTATTAAACGGACTAACAAATGTGTCTGTTGCTTATTATGATCAAAATAATAATGTTTTGCCAAGTCCATTGCCAAATCCATTTGGAACAGCTTCACAAACTATTAGAGCAGTTGTGACTAATAACACGCCAACAGCTTGTAACTATGAAACAACAATAAAATTTATTGTAGATGATTTACCTGAAGCTTTTCCAATAAGTACAACTTTAACTACAGTTTGTGATGATGAATTAAATCCAATGAATCAAGACGGATTATTTGCTTTTGATACATCAACATTCCAAAATTCGATTTTAGGCAACCAAACTGGTATGATAGGCAATTATTATGATCAGAATAACAATCCATTACCTAGTCCGTTACCTAATCCATTTATTACAGCTACACAAAATGTACGTGTTGAGATAGTTAATCCTAATAATGTAAGCTGTAAAGCAATCTACAATATTCCTTTTGTAGTTCATCCTGTTCCAAAAATCAATTTAAACGGGAATGAAATCGTATGTAACGAATTGACGATTACTAAAATTCTCAATGCGGGAATTGAAGATGGGACTTCAATAAATGATTATACTTACATCTGGAAGAAAGATGGAGTTATACTTTCTAATGAGACAAACTATACACTAAATGTTAATGAAGAAGGTACTTACGCAGTTGAGGTTAAAAATGCTTTTGGCTGTACTCGAACAAGAACTATTAATGTTGTTGCTTCTGACCTTGCTACTATTTCAGACATCCAAGTTAGTGATTTGTCCGAATCGAATTCAATAATTGTAAATGTTACTGGTAATGGAAATTATGTATCTAGTTTAGATGCTATTAACTTTCAAGAATCCAACACATTTTACAATTTACCTGCGGGTGTTTATACTGTTTATGTAAAAGATTTAAATGGTTGTGGTATTTCCCAAGAAGAAGTTAGTGTTTTAGGAATCCCAAAATATTTTACACCTAATGGAGACGGTTATCATGATTATTGGAACATTCAAGGAATAAGCAGTAAAATAAATACTAAAACCCAAATTCATATTTTTGATCGTTTTGGAAAACTAATCAAGCAATTGAATCCAACTTTCCAAGGTTGGGATGGCACTTATCTAGGACAACCATTACCTTCTTCTGATTATTGGTACTCTATAAAGTTGGAAGATGGTAGAGATATAAAAGGGCATTTTACGTTGAAAAGATAATACTTTTTACATTGTTCATTGTCAAGTTTTCAATAGAAGAATACGATAAACTCTATACTAAATTAACGTATCTAACTTTAGTTGCAACTAAAATTGCAACCATTTAAAAACTCAATTTTTTTATTAAAATAGCTTTTAAATGGTTATTATATTCAGCATAAAGTTTTAGTGTTCAAATTAAAGCAACCAAATTTAAACTAAAGGTTGCAGTTTAGTTGCAATATCATTGCAATGATTTTGTAGAAAAATATTAGATAATTGCAATCCTCAAAATATTTTCTAAATGATTTATCGACTAGTAGAAAAAAAGAATTGAACTAAATTAAAAAGTAAAACCTTAAAAACCATCAATAAAAATAGAAAATATTAATATTATTAATCTAAACCGCTGTTATGAACTGGCTTAATCTAGTTCACTCTTAAAAATGACTTTGATTTTTTCATTAGCAAAGTATTTAATAAAAGTTTCTGTGTCTATCCCAATTCCAGTGTACTCCACTAAAAATAAAACATTAGATTTTGACGCTTTCATTTGTCTTAATATTGCAGGATAATCATCACTTACATTAGGCTTTATTTCTATGTTTAAAGGGAATGTTTCATAAGTATCTTCCCCTAAATACTTATATGTTCCGTCATTTAATAAGTCCATCGTTTCTTTGAAAGTGAACATGAAGCTTAAAGAAACATCAACACCAGCATTTTCAAATTGTCTTCTTTCAATCTTTACATCAATTAAGTCTTTACCAAATGAAAAATTCCATCTTTCAGGTATTTTAACAATGTTGGCATGTAAATATGGAAATACAATTTTTGAAAGTTTTAAGCAATATTCCTTATCTAAAAATTGTGCTTGTAATTTATTATGTTCAGGAGTGTTTGTTGGTTCTTTGAAGTTATTAATGATAATTACTTTTAATTCAGGGAATTTTTGAATGAACCAACTTTGTGATAACAACCAATTTTTATATTCAGGATCATTAATTAAAATTTCAACTGGTTGATCTTTATATTTTCCGAAAGGGATGATTTTGTTTTGGTTCATAATTATCAATTTGTTTCGTTTTGCAAAGCTTGTCTATAACATTCTGCCAACTTTAAGAAGTTGGAAATTTTTTTCCCGAACCTTTCCATTAGGACTGAAGCCAAATATACGAAAAGACCGTTTCATTAAACCTTAAACCCCAATTTCTTAATACTTCTTTTAGCTGCCGTAAAATTATAATTCAAAGGGAAACTGTCCATTGTCTCGAATGTTTATCGCGATGTTGAATAACGGTAAGTTTGTAGAAATGTAATATTCCTTTTCTACTTCTGATATTTGTTCACGAATTGCTAATAAAATTGGAATCATAACCTTCTTCAATTTATCGATAATCACATCGTTATGATACTCATATAAATAATAATCTTTTCCAAATATCTCCTGACTTTCTCTAAAATAATGACTTAATGGTTCGAGTTTCCATTTTATTTCATAATACTGGCAAAGGAACTTTAAATTGTTATATATATGTTTTAGAAATAAAATTCGACTTATTTCTATTCCCATGAATTCATCGCGCCCATAATTTTCATCAAAAAAGCTATTGTATTCTCCATACATTGAAATGAATGTTGTTATGTTGATTTCTGCAATCATTATATTTTTTTCTTGAAAATAAGCAGCTAAAAATGGATATAAGTTATCCAATTTCAATTCATTACTTTTTTGTATCTTGTACGAAAAAGTTTTCTGCTCGGCATATTTAATAAATGATTTTCTTATGGCACTCTTAACAGGTTCAAAATAAACCAACTCATTTGTCACATCCACAATACAAAGCATTACTGGAGTTGGAAAATTCCTCCAATAATTTGTCGTTGAGATTTTAATATCTGAAAAATTGTAAGTTTCCTTTTTTGTCCATGTCAAATCATTGATTCCTTTGAGCTGAATTGAAATCAGTTCTCCAGTTACCTGATTTTTTTTATTTACAATTTCAATATAACAGTCAATTCCATAATCTCTTTCAGTAACATCTCTAATAATCCATGTGTTTGGAATATTTCTACTGAAAATTTTATAGGACGCAGTTTCTGTAACATGATTATCTATTCTTTGTGGTAATTCCATAGAAGTTGCTATTTATTGTAGTTAACGTTTTGTGGTTTGGCATCAGTAGAGGAAATTGTAGTGAAAAATTTCAATTTAGCGACACGGAAAGCAAAAGCCAATTTAATTGATTTTTTTGCGGAATAGAAAGCCAAAATTTTAAATTTTAGTCTTAACCCGACATTTCGCCAAACCCATATTATATGCAGACCTGTTAGATTTTTTCAAAGTATTCTTCGTCAGTTTTAATCTTAATATACTTTTCCAAATACTTCGACTGATTATAAACATACCCCTCATATCCAATGCTTTTTAGAATTAGCTTGCTTATCAGTGTAAAGAGTTTTGCTGAAACATAAGATAAATAGAGATCTGTATTTTCTTCTTCTTTAATTACTTCGTTTTCGAGCAGTATGTTCCCATGAAGCAAATCATTTCTATGCTCAATGATAGCAATGTCATGCAAGGTTAAGCGTATACCAAGTTGTTCAAATGGACGACTTAATTTTTCATTATTCGTTAAATGCTCTTTGTTAATAGGTTTATTAACTTCATTTAATCGTCTCTTTAATTTCACGAGATTGGTTTCGCTTAACGTTTTAGCATTATCATCAATGACTTTATGTAATTCGTTGACTATTTTAACGGTTAATGTTGCATCGTTAACTGGCTTTTCAAGTCCGGTTTCTTCAATGCTTAAATGTTTAGATAGCTGTTCAATAATAACAGCAAACAAACTTGGAATTATCAATAAAGACCTAATTGATGTTACCTCTAATATAACTAAAATTGCGACTGAAAACTCTGGTTCAGTGTGTATTTTGTATACAAGGTTTGAAAAATTGGTTAATGTTATTCTTGTAAGTTTTTTTAAATAAAATTCAGCAATGTCATTTTCAATGTCTGGGTAAGAATAAGGATTTGTTGTAATTGGACTATACATTCCTTTCAAAGTCGGTCTAATATAGTTTGAATAATAACAGTTTCCAACATCATCAAAAGTAAATTTTTCTCCACCTACCATTAATTTATTAATGAATCCTATGGCTTGTTGAATGGAAAAGCAAACATCTGAAAATTCATCATAGCTCTGTTCTTCTAAACATTCAAAAACATAAAATCCTTTGTTGTTATATTTTAGTTGAGTTACATCATAGTCTTTTCCATTAAGATTTATGCGGATGCAATCATAAAAATACTCTCTGCCTTGTCTTTGATGCGTTACTGTTTCAAACTCTTTATGAAAGGTGTTTATATTTTTTAATTCAATTTTAAAAAATGTTTTATATAATCCATATTGTTTAAAGTTTTCAGATTGAAATCTGTTTAATTCAATTGTAGTTTCAAAACTTATGGAATTATCAATTTTTAAATCTGTTTGTTTGGAATTGCTTCCAAGCTTTTTTGTTTCGTATATAACATCATTATAAACAAATGATAGTTTAGTAGTATCATCTTCATCCTCTAAAAGTCTTGCATTGATTTTAAGTTGAAATTTTTCTTTTTTCTTTATTAAGAAGGTATCAATTTTCTTATCTCCGATAAGTTCAACTTTAATTTTTTCTATAGAGCTTATATTGTCAATAAACTTTAGTTCTATTTCAAAGTTTTTGTCGTTTTTTATTTGTTTTGTTGAGGTATTCATTTTAGGGCGAAATGTTGAGGGAGAGTAGCATATAACGTTCTGGTACTACAGCGGGTTTGGTACTAAATTAAGCTCTATTTTCGGATTTGCCAAATCTCCCAAATACAAAAAACAACTTTCTATTAAGCTAATTACCTAAATCTGTAGTAGTAGTTGCTGACGGTAGTACTTTTTAATTAAATAAGTCGTTTATTTTATCCTCATCTGATAAGTTGGATGAGTCGTAATTTTCTTTCTTATAGTTATTGTCTTCCCATTCATCATATTCACGCATATTTTCTTTTATTTGATTTTCTTCTATAATATTTTCCCATTCATTTTTATCGAGTTTAACTTCGAAAAATAAATTGTGATTTGAACTAGGAAATAAATTTTTAATTAATTTTTCTCGTGTAGAAAAAATTTCTTCGTAAATTTCCTCAACTTTACTAAGTTCAGTAACTTCATCTTTAATTTGGTCAGTTAATTCATTTTCACTATTTTGAATAATATTTATAATCATGTTTTCAATTAGTTCAACGCCTTCTTCTGTTTTTGAAAATTCATTATAATCCTGTTCATATTTGTCAAATAAGTCCATTATTTGGTCTGCTTCAAAATCACTATCAGCTATGGCTGTTATTTTTCGGATAATTTTTTGAAAATTTTTATTTACATATTCTTCAGTTTGTGGACAATCTTTTATTTTAAGTAATGAATTTAAAATTGTGGAAAAAATTGTATAATTCCATTCTGCCTTAAAATCTATTTGCTTTAAATAATGTAAATAAATATTATCTATATTGACTTCTGAACAATAATCTGAAAGAATTGTTATGATTTTACAATTAAAAAAAATAATTTGATTTTTATCTGCGTAGTCTTTTTTATCTATTATAAAGTTATCATCCGTGATTAAATCACGAATGATTAGTTGAAGTTCTTGATCTAAATGAATAATTGAGGTTTTTGGATTGAATCTATCTAATTGTTCAAGGAAAATAGCATTATTAATGATTCCTTTTTTTTCTGAAAGAGATTCTGATGTTTGTCCAATTAAAAAATCAGCTAGAGAAGGATTTATGAAATTATATGAACGTTTATTTTTATCTATAGAATTATAAAGAGTTGAAGAGATAAAACCATTTAGTAATAATTTGATTGATTTATTGAATTGATTACCGTCAACAACCTGATTATGCTGTTTGATTTCGTATTGTAATCTTTTTTCAAATGCTCTTATTAATTTATTTTCTGACACAAAGTTTCCAAAAGAAAACAATGTCATCAATAAACATCTTTCAAGGTATGTTATTTGATTATTGTAAGAAAATCGCCATATTTCTTTTGGATTGTTTAAGTTATTATTAATGAATTGTTTGTACTCACTATTTGAAAATAATTTAATTTTCGAATCATCAGTAATAAACTCAATTATACGTGGTGTATAATTATCGTGATTAATAATTTTTAAATAAAATTTTTCATCTAAAATTACATTGTAAAATTTTTTAGTGACACTTTTATGAAAGAAATGATTATACAGAATTAATGCTTTTTCATATTTGTCATAATCAGAAAGCTTTAATTCAAATTTTCGGTCGTTTAAGCTTGATTGATTGATTTTTTCATATCTATCATTAGCCAAATTTAAAACTATTGTCCTTGTAGTTAAAAGTAAATATTTGTTAGGAGAATGTCTTATTCTATCAACAAAACTAGTTAATTGAGTTTCTGTTTTATGAGAATTAATTATTTCGGCGTAATTAGCTCCTAAAAAATCATCAAAATAGAATATTTGTTTTATTTTATCGTCGTTTGAAATAACATCTTCTGCTTCTTTGATATTTTCAACTTTATGAATTTTAAAATTGTTTTTGGCTCGCTCAAACAAAATCATTTCCGCTAATGAAGTTTTTCCAATTCCAGGTTGCCCGGTAATTAATAAAATTTTTTCTTCTTTTAAAATATTGTTGGCTAAATCTAATTTTTCAGTTACAACATAATATTTAATTTTATCAGTTAATCTATTTAGAAAATATTTTGTTCTCGATTCAACTGCATTATTTAATATTTCAGATATTATGTTTGTACTTGATAACCATAATTTATAATATTTTTTTTCTATGTGACTGAATTCAGATAAATATTCATTTAGTTCTTCTTGTCCAATTATATCATTTGAGGTTTTGATATAAGGATCTAATATTATTTTTAATTCGTCTTTTTGAATAGCTGAAAGATTCAATGAAGTAACTAATATATATCTATCAGGATTAAGATTTTTTACGTTATTTAATTCTTTATTTTTAATTATAGATTTTAAGTCGGAGTATTTTGATTTAGAATAATGCTTGGCCTGTACAACTATTGAATTGTTATTTTGCTTTGTTGAAAATCGTAAATCTACCCCTTTGTCTTTACCACTTTTAAAACTTTGAAGCTGTAAGTCAAATTTAGCATTTAATAAATCTTTTGAAATTTGTTCAAATTCTTTATCATTAAGAGTAGAAAAGTCGTAATTATTCATAGTAGTTTCTATCGCGTTTTTATTATTACCGCCAACTTGTTATAAGTATGATAAAATACACATATACATTTGTTTATACTTAGATATGTATAATTAGCATATTGTAACGTATTCAAATATATAACAATTGCCAAAAATAGAGCACATAAAAGAGTGTATTCTGTGCTTTACTTTCAATAGAAAAATCAAGATCAAGGAGGAGGAAAAGCTTTATTTTAAAGGGATTCTGTGAGGTATTGCAATACTATTGCAATGGTTTATGGCGATAATTGCAATACCATTGCAATGGGTTGTGATTATAATTTAAAAAAAATTACTTAATAATTATTTTCCTGAAAATATCTTCCAAATCATTATTATAAATCCCCTCGAATTTCAATTGCTCGTCAGTTTTACCCTCTATCATATCCCATATTTTGATATTGATTCCTAATGTAATAAGTAAGGGTATTTTATCTAAAATTATACTGACCGCATTTTCGCTCATATCAGGAACAATTAAAACATTATGACCTATTAAACAACTTACTTTATTTTCTGTTAAGCCATTAATTCCACCATAAGCCAGCCAAACAAATTGAGGGAATAAAATATAGCCGATAATAGCTGTTTTTTCACTTTCAGTTAATACAATTGTTTTCTTTGCCTTAATTTTATCATCAATCAAATGTTCTCCAAATAAACAGTTTAAATACCCATCTTCATTTTTATAAGGAACTTTAAATGTATTGGTTCTCTTACCGTTTGTATCATAGTACGCAATTTTGGCTTTTTGAACTTTCAAATCAGTATTTATGCTCCAAAATATTACACCTCCGTCTTTACTTGTTCCTAAAACATAAGTTTCTTTCGCATCTTCTGTTTTTAAATCCCCATATTTTTTGCGTAAATATTGCAAAAGATTGTTTTCGGGATTTACTCTAAAGTACTTCCATATAATGGATTCCTCTATATATTTTTGAGCGATTTGTTTGCTTGTAGACGTTACTTTCGGTTCTGTTTTGGGCTTATTGATTGGAATTAAAGAAATGGTTTCAAATCTACTCTCTAAATCATTCCAATAATATTCGTTTCCATTTTCATCAATGTATATTGACGGGGGCAATGTTGCTTTTCCGCAGGAATGGCAATAACCAAATTCTTCACTCAGATTTTTATAGTTTACAAACTTACCGTCTCTGTTACTTTTATTGCAACAAGGGGTTATTATCTTGCGATTTCGCTTGACCTCAAAAACAAGCTCAATTTCTCTTTTTTGTAGCATTTCTTAGATTTTGTCGTGCAACCTGCAACTTGCAACTTTTGAAAAAAAGCCTGTCAAGTATTGATTTTACTAATAGTTTAGCGATTTTCTGGCTTAGTTTCAAGTTGCAGGTTGCATCAGTTCATTATTCCATTTCCTTGATATGGTTGATTTGTTCATTCCAGTAATGGCTACGACATCTTTCTGGGTGGCATTATTTTTTATTGCCAATCTGATAATTTCTTCAGTAGTTGGTAGTTTCTCTTTTTGGGTAATATTTTCATCTAAAACGATTTTAAAGTTCATAAAGTAAAACTCAAGAATCAAGATTGCTATTTCAACGGTATCAACACTCATTTTACTTTGATAGTCCTGCTTTCCAGAATTTAAAATCAGGTGTATCAACAGGCTTAATTTGTGAATGTTAATCATCATTTTAGAGATATACTCCTTACTTAAATCGGTTGCTTTATTTTGACGATTAATTAATTCCTGTGAATAATCAAAAAGGCGTTTATTGGCTTTCAAATCAAGCGCTATTTGTAAATCGTCCATCTCAAAAGTGTTTTCTATTTCTGTGCGATAATCTAAAAGGTTGATTAAGGATTTAGAATAGTTTTCATATACTTCAGTAGTAATATCATTTCTTGACAATTGATTATTCTCTGTAAGCTTATTGGTAAAAAGGATTCTGTCGATTAATCCGCTTTCTAAATTTCCATCGGCAAATAATTTCGGTACAAATTGATGCTGGATTGAGCCTAACAAAGTGGGATATGATTTTTCAATTCTAAAACTCTCCGTTGTTTTGCGTGATATATCCATATGTTTGTTGGTGTTTCCCTGCAAAAAGAAAGTTCTCCAAGCTGTGCCTTCCGTACTGTTTTTATTTGCCATTTTTTCAATAATAAAATAGAGTTCGTCAATGAAAATCCCAATAGAATATTTGTTCTTATAGTGAGTAAATATTGCAGATTCAATTGTGGCATCTTGAAGAAACAATTGTTTTCTGTCAATCTTTTCAATCTCTTCTAAATCCGCATTGTTTCTTTTGAACTCCTTATATTTTTCATTGTCATATTTTACCAATGGAAAAGTAGCCAAATCCATAGCAGGGGATTTACTATCCCCACGGCTTCCGATTATTGCAAAATATAAATTGCCATAATTCACATATCCCATTGCTTTAATTGAAAAGGCAAGACCGCCTGCATTGCTGAAAGCAAACAGTATCGAACTTAATAAGTATTCTTTGGGTATTCTCTTTAAAGTATATGCTTCATTAATTAGCGACCCAATTTCAACAGGCATCTTGGAAATTATTTCCTCCAGTTGATTAATTGCAATTTCTTTGTTGGTCTTAAAAGCATTTCCAATTTTATTATCAATATCACTCAAACTATTTATTTCCATAATAATGATTTAGATGATGATTCCACAATTGCAATGGTGTGGCTGTTTTCATTGCAATTGGTTTTTCTTAATCTTTTTTTGTTTACTTGCTGAATTAGTGCGAATTACAAACCATTGCAATGAAATTGAAAGATAATTGCAATGATATTGAATAACCATTGCAATGGTTTTTTAGCTATGGATTTTAGATAATTTCTATTGAGTAGAAAATTTATTCATTTGCTGTAGAGCAGTTAAGACTTCTGCTTTTTTGTAGCGTACTTTATTGCCTATTCGGTAGGCGGGAATGATGTCCTTTTTAGTCCAATCCCATAAAGTAACCAAACTAACTGAAAGGAGTTTGGCGGTTTCTTCTCTTGTTAGTAATATTTCATTATCGGGGTTTTGCAAAGTAGTAGTATATCCTTTTAGAGCCTGAGTAACGTCCTTTACGATTTCATTTTTAAAATCATTAGCGTTAATGTTTTCGATTTGCAAGATTTCTTTAGCCATAACTTAATTGTTTATTTTAATTAATTATGACACAAACTTAATCTGGTCGAATGGAGTTAAAGCTATTAGGGTAACCCTGTGGGCTACCCTAATAGTTTTTTAATAATTTCATCTGCCTTTTTCCTGTCGTTTAAAAGCTTATTCGAATTTTGAGAACTTTTTTTGTCAAGTTCAAGGTAAATTTTTTTAATGTTATCCTTATTTTTTCCAAATAGGTGGCTGAGAATCTCTCCTTTTTTGGTTGCACTTATACTACTCCAGTCTTTTATGTTTATGATTTCTTCCAGTAGAAAAACCTGCAATGAAGTATCAACAAAGGTTGATTTCTGTTTAGTATCTTTAAGTATATTAATCTGTTCTTTACAAAAATCAATTTGGGCTTTAATCGTATAATATTTTGTCCACATACTCAAAATATCTTTGGGAATATCTGACATTTCAAAATCTGAGGTTAAATACTTCTGAATGAAATCGCTTTCTCCATTAAGGCAATCTATGATTAATTCCTGCCAATTTCTATACCCATTAAACTCTTTTATTTCAGCATAAACAAGATATTCGGATTCATTTTTAACCTTTGAATATAAATCCTTGTGCTTTTTCTCTAAGTATTTTATTTTTTCATCGTTTTCAGTTCGCCCCTCCAAACTGGTTAAAATCCTGTTTAAATCAAATTCTAAGTCGGAAGCTACATCTTCAATAAAAAAACGAATGGACGCATATATTTCTTTTAAAATGGCTTGATTTATAATATACTCTTTTGATTCCAAAGTTATCATTGTATCAAACTCTATTGAATTTGTTTTTTCGTTGTCGATTAAAGATTCATCTTCAATAAAAACATTTTGCAAAACAAGGTTTTCAATATTTGAAAGCTCCAACTCTTGTGGTTTGAATTTCTTTACAAATTTTCTGTCTTCTATTTCCTGATAATCGAAATTCATTTTACGGGATTTTTTAGTTAATTAATTTTTCAAACTTCACATAATGGATGTTATAAAAAATGTATTCTTGTGAGTAGTTTATAAAGGGTTTTAGTTTCTATTTAAACTAGTTTTAATTATTTATTATATGAAGTATTTCAAATATTTTGTATAATAGATTTAAGGAATCTTTTTACTTAACTTTACTGGTTTGCTCATTCCAATAATTACTTATTTTTTGTAAATGTTCTTCTTGCGTTGATTTTATGTATTTCAAAAATTGATTTTCAGATTTATGACCAGTAGCTTTCATAATTGTAGCATTGTCAAATCCACCTAGAAATAAGTTAGTTGCAAATGATCGTCTGCAAATGTGTGAGGTGACCAATTCATGTTTAGGAAATATCCCAAACTCTTTTCTGTTGGTTTCAGAATTAATTTTTGCACCACTGGTTTTTTCCTTAAATCCCACCACTTCACAAATTTCTTTTATATAAAGGTTGAACTTTTGATCTGATATTTCTCTTGGGAATTCACCGTCTCTCTTATCTAAAATTTCCTGAAATTGTGGGTGGATTGGAATGAACAAGTTTTGATTTGTTTTTTGCGTAGTAATATTAATAATATTTCCTAAAATATTATCCTTGCCAATTTTTAAAAAATCTGAAACACGAAGTCCAGTTCTTAATCCAATTACAAATAAATCTCTAACATTATCTAATCTTTCTGAATCGGTGAAATTGTGTTTCGCAATTGTGTTTATTTCTTTGTCAGTTAAATAAATATCTCTTGTTTCATTTGTTGGACTGTTGAAATCACGATGTTTGTATTTAGGATTAATAGCATACCCATCAAGTTCAATATTTGTGCAAAAAGTTTTTATTCTATTAATCAATGTTCCTATGGAGTTATTATTTAATTTTTCTGTGTTTGAACAGTAGTAAATAAAATCTCGATGAAAATTCAAATCGATTTCTTCAAATCTATATCTGTGATTTTGTAACTTTTCAAATGCTTTTAATTTATTAAGTGTTGTACTATAATTTTTAATTGTTCTTTCAGTTATAGGCTTTCCTTTATAAATTCTTTTGTGAGCATCTTCTATAAATAAGGTTATCCAATCAACAAAATATATTTTGTAATTTTCATCAGCTGTAACTCTGCCAAAGAAAGAATTAACAGTTTCTTTTAACCATAAATTTGAAATATACTTTCTGTTATTATAATCAAAATTATAGTTGTCAAAAATATGTCTTTCTAATTGTTCTAACTGATGATTAAAAAAATCTCTTTTTTGGGAAGTAGCCTTTGGTTTTAATCGTTGTTTTACTTCAGACCAATCATCTATTAGGACGCTTAATCCTGTTTTTGTTTTTTGGTCAATTCTCTTACTGTCCCAAAAGCGAACATATATACTACAATTTTTATTTTTACCTTTTATAATGAAATATTTTAAATTCATTGCTATATTTTTTGCCGAATATTTGCCGAAATATAGTTATTTCATTTGAATTTAACTTAATTCTATTTAATATTAATTTTATTTATAAAAGCTGCAATCCTTTAAATACAGTAATTTTATATGGTATTGTGTAATGTTTCAAGAAATGAAAAGTTAAATATTGCGATTCCCACTCCGGGTACTAAACCTCTCAGAAATGAGAGGCTTTTTTATTTTAGACTGATTTAATAATATAAGTCACGATTCCCCAAATACTGATTTGATTTTCTTCTGTGATTTTTATGGGTTTGTAGTTTTTGTTTTCAGGAAGTAAAAACAAGCAATCTTTTTCTAATTTGATGCGTTTTACGGTAAATTCTCCATCAACTAAACATACGGCAATTTTATTGTCTCTTGGTTCTAGACTTCGATCAACTACTAATATGTCTTTATCGTTTATGCCTGCATCTATCATAGAGTTACCATTTACTTTTACATAAAATGTAGCCAAAGGGTTTTTAGAAAGTTCTTTGTTGAGATCGATATTGCTTTCTGTAAAATCTGCAGCTGGAGATGGGAATCCAGCAGAAACACCCCCGCTTATGTATGGATTAGATTTATCACTTTCAAAATCTGGATTTAGAAAGATTAGTTTAGTAGCATCGTTTATTGACATTTGATCTCTAGAATTTGGTTAAAATCTGTGGTGTATTTTGGCGATAAATGGTTTTGATTCATATCCCAAGTAAGTTCTAGGTTTTGATTTCCTAGTTTGATTTTACGAGTGCCCATTTTTTTATTGAGTGAATCGATGGTTTGCATCAACTTTAAGTGTTTAGGGTTTTCGTCTTCAAATAAATGGAATTGTTTGCTGTTTTCAGGAATGAGTCCACTTACAATTACGCCAGCTTTTTTGAATCTAACACCATTATTTCCATCATGGATTTTTTTTAAAATTATCAAAGCTGTATTTACAATGGTTAATGTTGAATTTGTTGCAAAAGGCAAACTAATAGCACTATTGAAATAATACTTTTCGGACTCGTATTTATGCTTATCGACAACTAACATCACAATAATGGTTTGACAGCAAGACTTTTGTTTGCGTAATTTTTCGGCACAAACTGTTGCAAAAGTAGAGACACGTTCTTTTAGTAAATCATAATCAGAGATTTGTTTAGGGAAACTACGTGTAATCGCAATACTCTTTTTTTGTTCTGATATAGGTTCTAGAGTTAAAACAGATTTTCCTTCGAGTTCTTGTTTTAATCGTAAACCAGTTACTCCCATTTCTTTTCTTATCCATGCTTCGTGTTCTGGTAAGGTAAAGTCATAGGCAGTTTTAATATTGCGGAGCTTTGCTTTTTTTGTAAGCCTATAACCAATACCCCAAACGTCTTCAATTTTTGTCCATTTTAAAGCTTTGATTCGGCTTTCTTCAGTATTAATTATATAAGATCCTTTGGTTCTTTCTGGGAATTTTCGGGCTATTTTGTTGGCTACTTTTGATAGTGCTTTAGTCTCTGCAAAACCAACTGAAATAGGTATTCCAATCCATTGTAGTATTCTAGATTTCATTTGCAATCCATAATCGTGATAATCGCTTATGTTTAGACCATCAAAATTCATAAAAGCTTCATCTATACTGTATATTTCTATGTTTGGAGAAAATTGCTCCAAAATTTGCATCACACGATTACTTAAATCACCATATAAAGGATAATTAGAAGAAAAAACAGTAATATTTTTCGATTTTAATTCGTCACGAACTTTAAATTCTGGTGCTCCCATTGGGATTCCAAGTGCTTTTGCTTCGTCACTTCTAGAAATAATACAGCCATCATTGTTAGATAAAACCACAATAGGTTTACCAATCAATTTAGGTTGAAAAACACGTTCGCAGGACGCATAAAAGTTATTGCAATCGACTAAAGCATACATATTACAAAGGTACTTAATATGCTTTTTATGATTTGAGGAAGAAAGTTAATTTTTGATTGATGTTAATAAAAAATCCGGCTTAGACCGGATTTCATTTTATAAGTTATTAGCTATTGCGTTTGCCAATTCTTGAAACTCTTCAGGAGTTAGTTTTACCTTGTTATGGAATCGTGCATCATCCATCATGTTTAGAGGGATTAGGTGAACGTGAGCATGTGGTACTTCAAGACCAATTACTGTCATTCCTATTCTTTTGCAAGGAACTGTTTTTTCTAAAGCAATGGCTACTTTTTTTGAGAAAGCCATTAATCTTAAATATAGATCATCTTCAATGTCAAAAATTTTGTCAATCTCTTTTTTAGGAATACATAAAGTATGTCCTTTTACATTTGGGTTGACATCTAAAAAAGCCAAAAAGTCCTCTGTTTCGGCAATTTTGTAACAAGGAATTTCTCCGTTTACTATTTTAGTGAAAATAGAAGCCATTGTGCTATTTTTTAGAATTAATCTCTTGTGATTTCTAGAACTTCAAATTTAAGAATTCCGTTAGGAACTTGAATTTCGGCAATATCTCCAACAGATTTACCTAATAAACCTTTTCCAATAGGAGAAGTAACAGATATTTTTCCTGTTTTTAAGTCAGCTTCACTTTCAGCAACTAATTGGTAAGATAATTCCATACCATTAGTTTGGTTTTTAATTTTTACATGTGATAAAACTAATGCTTTTGATGTGTCTAACTGAGATTCGTCAATTAAACGGGCGTTTGCATAAAGTTCCTCCATTTTAGCAATTTTCATTTCCAAAAGACCTTGAGCTTCTTTTGCAGCATCGTATTCTGCGTTTTCAGATAAGTCTCCTTTGTCTCTTGCTTCAGCAATTGCTTGTGATGCTTTAGGACGTTCTATGCTTTTTAATTGTTCTAATTCGTCTTTTAATTTCTTTAATCCTGCGGCTGTGTAATAAGATACTGTACTCATAACGTCATTTTTATAAAATAGAAAAAATCCCATCGGGACGGGATTTCTTCATACAAAGATATAATTTTTTATTTTAATTATAATTTAATCCTAAATAGGTGCGTTTACAAAGTTAATTAAATTAAATTTGTTACAGCAAGTAATTACCTTTTTTTAAAATGAAACAAATTATCGCCATATTTATTACTTTATTTTTAGTTTCTTGTGATAAAGATAAACCTGTTAATAATAATCAATATTTGCAAAACATAAGCTTTTCTAAAGAGATTAATACAAATTTACCACAGTATAATTCGCTTAAATTCCCAGGAAATTCTGTATTAATAACTGATGCAGGAGCAGGGATACAAGGGATTATTGTGGTTGCGGCTGGCGCAAATGATTATAGAGCTTGGGAAGCAAGTTGTCCTAATCAGTATCCAACAGCCTGTTCAAGATTGACAATAAGCGGAGGGTATGCAAAGTGTTCTTGTGAAAATTCACAATATAGCTTATACGTTGGAAGTGGAACTAATGGAGAGCAGTATGCCCTCAAACAGTACAGGACAGAAATACTAGGAGATGTTATAAGAGTTTATAATTAAAAAGAGGAGCAATTGCTCCTCTTTTTGTATTAGAATAAAAGTGTTAAACCTGCTAAAATATTTGCGCCTGCTTGAGGATAGTAACCTGCTCCCTCTATAGTTGTGATTGCTGGCGGATTTGACCAATCATCGTCATAGGTATAAAAATATCCGTTAGAAACATATTTTCTGTTAAAGATATTATTTGCTATTGCAGAGATGATGATTGATTTAAATACTGCTCTCGGTTTGATTTCATAGCTAGCGCTAAAATCATTCACGAAGTAATCATTTAAAATAGATGATTTTGCATCAATATTACCCATGTATTGTTTTCCAACAAATTTAGAAAGCAATGAAATTTGTAATGGTTGTATAGGATTAAAAGTTAAAATATTTCCAGCAACTATTTCTGGAGAGTAAGAAATATTAGTTTCACCTAAGTTTTGTAAATTTCCATCTCTCTGAAAATAGAAATCTAGATTTTTATTCTTGCTTAATGTGATATTGGGTTGTATTGACCATTTTTCAGTTAAAGCAATTTTTGCGTCAATTTCAAGACCTAGGCGGTAGCTTTTACCTACGTTTTTACGAATTGGTGATCCAACATCATCTAGTTCTCCAGTTAAGATTAACTGATTTTGATAAAACATGTAAAATGCGTTGATATTTAATTTGATTTTATCAGAATTAAATCTCCATCCCCATTCAAAGTCATCTAATGTTTCAGGACGAGGACTTCCGTTCTCATAATCGGTTCTGTTAGGTTCACGATTTGCTCTGGCATAAGAATAATAAACAGTATGTTTTTTATTTGGTGAAAAGCTAACTCCTGCTTTTGGATTAAAGAAGTTGAAATTATCATGAACAATATCAGCTTGAACTCCGTTAGCCTTATAGTTAACATTTCGTCCTTGAAGGTCTACATATAAATTTAATTTTTTGAAAAAAGTATAAGTAGCTTTTAAGAATAGATTAGCATCTGTTTTTATACCGTAGTCATCATAGTATTTGTCTCCTAATTCGTTTGTCGAAGCATATCTGGCCCAAATAACTTTTCCAAAATGAGAACCTTCATATTTGTTTGCACCTCCACCAAGAATTAGTGATAGTTTGTCGTTTGTATAATTTAATGAAAAAGTTGTTCCGTAAAAGTCATTGTCTAACCATTTTTGACGGATCAAATCAGTTGTGGTTTGTCCAGCAGTTGGAGTCATTCCATAATCTTCAAAAGCTTCATCTTGTTTGTAGTTTTCATAGAAGCCTCTTCCTTTTGTATAATGAATAGCGAAGTTTGTGCTAAACGTATTAGAAAAAGTTTCATTCCAATGTAATTGTGCATGGTTTTGTTTGTAGTTATCTACTTCGTTATCATAATAACGGGTGTTTCCAAATTCATCTGTATAAATACCTGCAGAGTTAAATGTTCTATCGTTTTCTAATTGAGTTGCATCAACCCCATTCCAAGATTGATAAGTGATTTCGTGACCTCCAAAAAGTAAAGCTTTAATTTTAGTAGATTTTGAAAAATAGTTCCCTTGTAAGAAGTATGACTTTAGATTTGATGATGCCCTGTCTATATAACCATCTGAATTTATTTTAGAAAGTCTTCCTAAAATTTCAAAATGATCATTTAATAATCCAGTGTTAAATTTGATGGTGTGTTTGTGTGTGTTAAAACTTCCGTATGAATTAGAAATTTCTCCTCCAGCTTTGCCGTTTGTATTTTCAGTTAAAACATTCAAACTCGCGCCAAATGCTCCAGAACCATTTGTAGAGGTTCCCACACCTCTTTGCAATTGGATACTTTCTGCAGACGATGCGAAATCAGGCATGTTAACCCAATAGGTGCCATGACTTTCAGAATCATTATAAGGAATTCCATTGATGGTTACGTTTACACGAGTTGCATCACTACCTCTTACTCTAATTCCGGTGTAACCCACACCATTTCCTGCGTCAGTAGTGGTAACAACCGAAGGGAGGTAATTCATTAAAACAGGAATGTCTTGACCAAGGTTACGTTTAGCAATTTCCTTTTTAGAAAAATTACTGAAAGAGATGGGTGTTTTGTCGTTGGCACGTATGGCTTGTACCATGACTTCTTCTAGCGAATTAACTTTTACAGTATCTTTAGTAGATTCTTGTGCAAAAGTTTTTCCAAAATGTAATAGCAGTACAGCTATACTAATCGTTTTGAATAAAGTTTTCATTCGTAAATGGCTACGAATAAAAGGGGTAATTATTCTTTTTTTTATAAATTGATAATGATTTTCTCGATATTAACTACGTATAGTTAGTATCTTATCCCTTAGCAACATTACTCGCTCAGGTTCATTGGGTATAATCTCAGCTCGTTATTTAGAGCACCCCTTTGAGACGGTGCAAAGGTACATCTAAATTTAGTTTTGCAAAGAATAATTAATATTTTTTGAGTTCGAATGAATTACCATCAAAGACACCATAAGTGAAATAGCCAATCCAATCTCCAAGATTAATATATTTTGAAGATTCATTCAATTGAATTTCCATTGGTAAATGACGATGGCCAAAAACGAAATAATCATAGTGTTTTGATTGTAGTTTTAGTTTTGCATATTGTACCAACCATTCGTTTTCTTCTCCTAAGAATTTTACATCTTCATCGCCAGAAATCAATTTGTTTTTTACAGATAGATACTGTGCTAATTTTACTCCAATGTCAGGATGAAGCCATCTAAAAAGCCATTTCGAAAAAGGATTGGTAAAAACCTTTTTCATTCGTTTGTAGCCCTTATCGCCTGGTCCCAAACCATCACCATGGCCAATTAAAAAGGTTTTGCTGTTGAAAGTAAATTCTTTTGTAGTATGATAAACAGGAATATTAAGTTCCATTTGAAAATAATCATCCATCCATAAATCGTGATTTCCAACAAAAAAATAAATGGGTATACCACTGTCGCGAATCTCTGCTAATTTACCCAAAACACGTACAAATCCTTTGGGTACAACCGTTTTGTATTCAAACCAAAAATCGAATAAGTCACCTAACAAAAAAATAGCTTCAGCATCTTGCTTTACTTCGTCTAGCCAAGCCACAAATTTTTGTTCACGAGGAAAACTCGCTTCTGGAGTAGGTGCTCCAAGATGTTGGTCGCTGGCAAAATAAATTTTTGTCTTAGATGATAATGTCATTGTTGAATATTTCGACAAAGATACTATTTATTGAAAAATTAAGCATGATGCTTTTTTAATGATGCATAAGCAATAATGGTACTCATTAGCATTCCAACTCCACCTATAATAAATGGTGCTCCTGCAAATTTAAATGGTGCTTGGTTATGAGTAAAGTAATAAAACACAGTAGACATTAAAGGAGGACCTATAATTGCCGCAGCACTAACTAAACTAGTTAATGTACCCTGAATTTCTCCTTGTTCATTTGCAGGAACTTGTCCAGCGATGACTGCTTGCAAAGCTGGCCCAGCAATTCCCCCCAAACAATAGGGAATTAAAAAAGCAAACATCATCCAGCTTTGTGTGGCAAAACCAAACAAAAACATCCCTAAAGTGTATAGCGCCATGCCCACATAGATGCTTTTTACATCGCCTAATTTAGGGTTTATCCAACGAATTAAACCGCCTTGAACTACAGCTACTAATATTCCAACTACTCCCAAGGAGATGCCAACCATTGTCTCGTCCCATTTAAATTGGTACATGGTAAAGTAACTCCAATTACTTTGAACTGCATGTGAAGCAATATGAAGTAAGAATACAGCAACAACTAAACCTATTAAACTTGGATATTTTTTTAAATGCATAAATGATCCAATAGGATTTGCACGTTTAATATCAAACTCTCTTCTATTTTTTTTAGATAATGATTCAGGAAGAATAAAATAGCCATATAAAAAGTTGAACAAACAAAGTACTGCTGCTGCATAGAAAGGAACTCTCGCGCCATATTGCCCAAGTAGTCCACCAAGTACTGGGCCTATGATAAAGCCAAGACCAAAAGCAGCACCAATCATCCCGAAATTTTTCGCTCTGTTTTCATTGGTACTAATATCTCCTATATAAGCAGCAGCGGTCGTAATGCTTGCACCTGTAATACCGGCAATGATTCGGCCTATGAAAAGCCAAGTGATGGTAGGAGCAAAGGCGAGTAATAGATAGTCTAGACTAAATCCAAATAAGGAAAGTAATAAAACAGGTCTTCGACCAAATTTATCGCTTAAGTTTCCAACTAATGGGGAAAAAAGAAATTGAGTAATCGCATAAGCAAAGGTTAGCCAGCCCCCATATTTTGCAGCTTCACTTATATCGCTATGTATAAGTTCTTGAATTAATTTAGGAACTACGGGAATGATGATTCCTAATCCAATAACATCAATTAATAATGTGATGAATATAAAACCTATAGCGGCTTTTTTTTGTTCTTTTTTCATGACGATTAGCTTTTGGCGTGACCCTTTGGGTCGGGCTTTTCGCTATATCTTTTTTAGAACATTTCGAAAACCTCAATGTTCTGAAAAAAGGATGTCGCTGCAATCCCTCACGCAATGTTACAAATAAACAAAAATCTAGTATGTATGTGATGCTTTTTTAAATAAAAATAGTGTTGTTTTTTATCTATATTTGTTAGTCTCAAAATATAATCTATGAAAAAACTACTACTTTTTTTATTCCTTTTTTTAAGTTTTAATGGTATTTATGCGCAATCGTTAACTGCAAGTGCAACGATAACTCAAACGTTAACTTGTATTAACAACGGAGTTGTTGTAGTAACAGCAACTAACGGAACTGCTCCGTATAGTTATTCAATAGATGGCGGTTCAACTTATACATCGAGTAATGTTTTTACAATTACAGTTTCAGGAGTATATACTATTAAAGTTCTGGATAGTAGTACGCCACAACAAGAAGTGAATTTAACTGTTGCTTTCTCACAGCCTATTCCACCAATAGTGACGGCAACATCAACCAATAGTACGATAGTAGCGACAGGTTCAGGAGGTATTCAGCCACTTAGATATAGAATTGCGGCGCCTGTTGCTTATGCAACACCTTATCTAGCTTCAGGGGTATTTACGTGTATGCCTCCAGGTGTTTACACTGTTGAGGTAGGGGACGGTAATGGTTGTGTGGGGTCTGCTGTTGTTACAGTGCAACCAACTTTAGATCTACAAGTTTTTAGTAATTATGTTGACTACAACAATGACGGATTTACAAATATAGGGGATGTTATTAATTATCAGTTTGCAATAACAAATAATAGCCTTTTTTGGGGGATAAATAACGTTACTCTTTCTGCAAACGGATTGAATATTAACGGAGGGACTATTTTTTTATTAAATCCAGGGACAGATACAACTACTTTTTCTGCAACTCACGTAATAACTCAAGCTAATATAAACAATGGTTCTGTTGTATTTGATTTTAACATCAATGGTATGCCTACTGATGGATGTCCAATATCGTTTAATGTAATAGATAGTCAAAATTTAAACTTTTCTGATGGTATTAAATTAAATGGATTTATTGATGTAAATACAAATGGTATTCAGGATAGTGGAGAGCAAAATTTCACACAGGGTAATTTTCAGTATCAAATTAATGATGATGGAATCAACCATAATATAGCTACTTCTACAGGAGTTCATTATTTGTATGAGTCAAATTCTGCAAATTCTTATGATTTGAGTTATTCGATTGGTAATGTTGCAAATCCTTCGCAATATAGTTTAGGAACTTCATCTTATTCTAATGTAACAGTGGCTTCTGGGTCTGGAATTACTACGTATAATTTTCCTGTAACAGTTTTGCCTCATAAGGATTTAGCAATTACTCTTGCGCCTTATGGACCTTCTCCAAGACCCGGATTTACTTATACGAATAGGTTGATGTATAAGAATAATGGGAGTGAGACGATTGGTAATGGTTCTCTTAACTTTACTAAAGACAATGCTTTAACAATTATAAGTATTTCTCAATCAGGAACGGTTTCAGGAACAAGCGGTTTTACTTATAACTTTACTAATTTATTACCAGGAGAAGTAAGGTATATTGATATTACAATACAAGTGCCTACTATTCCAACAGTTGCTTTGGGGCAAGTAGTAACTAATAGTGCTTCGGGAGTTGTTTTTGGAACAGATATTAATTCTTCCAACAACACGAGTAATCTAAGTCAGATTATAATTGGTTCTTACGATCCTAATGATAAAACAGAATCACATGGAGGAAGAATTCTTCATTCATCTTTTACTTCAAATGATTATTTAACGTATACAATCCAATTTGAGAATACTGGAACTGCAAATGCTGTGAACGTAAGAGTGGATGATGTTTTGGATTCAAAACTTGATGAGACTTCAGTAAAGATGATTGATGCGAGTCATGCTTATGTGTTTGATAGAGTTGGTAGTGATTTGACTTGGAAATTTAATGGAATTGAACTTGAGCCTTCAGTGGCAAATACAGCTATAGGAAAAGGTTATATTACTTTTCAAATAAAACCAAAACCAGGTTATGCAGTTGGGGATATTATTCCTAATACTGCGAGTATTTATTTTGATTTCAATCCTGCTATTGTAACTAATACATTTAATACTGAATTTGTTTCGACTTTAAGTGTTGGTAATTTTGAGAATGAAAGATTTACAGTATATCCAAATCCTACTAATGGTTTGGTGTCTATCAGATTGAAAGATAATACAACTGGTATTGATCAAGTTGTTGTTTGTGATGTTTTAGGTAAAAAGATCAAAACTAATTCATTCAAATCGTCTAACGTGATGTTAGATTTATCAGATTTAAATAAAGGAGTTTATTTTATTAAACTGCAATCTGGAGAGTTAGAAAAAACAATCAAAGTTGTTAAACAGTAATAATTGTTTCTGAATAAAAAAACCGCTAGATTTCTAGCGGTTTTTTTTTATAATTTTCTCTTTGGTCCATCAAGCATATAAATCCAAATCATTCTTGATAACCTGAAATTGAAGGTACTCCATAACACAGACATTGCTGCAATCAATCCAACAATAGTTAAGAAGCTAGCAATAAATTGGTAGGCAATTAGAAATAGAACTACCATTTCGGCAACTAAAAGCGCATAACTCACAAACATGGATCCAAAAAAATAGCCTGGTTCTTTTTCAAACTTATGATTGCAATGTGAACAATTGGTATGCATCTTTGGTAGTTGAAAAAGGAAGATGTTTCCTTTTTTGGCAAATACCTGTCCCTGATGGCATTTTGGACATTTTTCTGTTATAATATTGAAGAAAGTTGACATGACTTATTTTTTATGTAAAATTAATAAGTTAATGATTTATCTCTATTGTTAAATCACGCCAATATTTGTACTTTTAAGACATAATACTGGTTGGGATCATATGAAAAATTTAGCTGTACTGAATATAGAACAATTTGAAAGTGGGAATAAAGTTGAAGGTTTCCATATGAATACTGTTGAAAATCATCTTATTACAGCACATCGTAATATTCATAAACCACACAAGCATAACTTTTACCTGACTGTACTTTTTACTCATGGATGTGGAGTGCATGAAATAGATTTTGTGAAATATGAAGTAAAACCTGACAGCCTTTTCTTTTTAAATCCGGGACAAATGCACCATTGGGAGCTTTCAAATGATACTCGTGGATTTATTTTCTTCCATTCTCAATCTTTTTACGATTTGCATTTCACAGCTGAAAAAATCAACAATTATCCTTTTTTTCACAGTATCCAAAATTCACCAGTATTGTATTTGGAGAAAGAGAATGTAGGTTATTTTAGTAAATTGTTTCAAGAAATTTTAAACGAAAACATTTCTACTCGGCTGTTCAAAGTTCCAAAAATTATTGTGCTAATGGAATTGATTTATATTGAAAGTACTCGTTTGTATATAGGAGGTGGAGTGCTTGATACAGTAAAACTGAGTGCCTATTCGGATAAATTTCAACAGTTTGAGCGTTTGGTAGAAATGAATTATAAAACCGAAAAAGCTGCCTCTAAATATGCGGATTGGTTGCATATATCGTCAAAACATCTTAATCGTATCACACAAAACATGGTCAACAAAACCACTACAGATATTATCCTTGAGCGGGTTTTTCTGGAGGCAAAACGTGAGTTGATCAGTCAGAAATTTAACTTTAGTGAAATCGCTTCTGATTTAGGCTATGTAGATTATGCTTATTTTTCGAGATTGTTTAAAAAGAAATGTGGAGAGACCCCTTCAGAGTTTTTGAAGCAATATCGTTAGGAAATAAAAAATCCTGATTTGCACTTCGACAAGTTCAGTGACCAAATCAGGATTTGTATTTTTGTTTCAGATAGGCTTAACTATTTTAAAATGGTAGCTGAGCCTGTCTAAGCTATAATTCTAAAGCTTTTCTTGGATTGCCACCCATTAAGATTTCTGTTGGGTTTTCTAAAGCTTCTTTTACTGCTACTAAGAAACCAACAGACTCACGACCGTCGATGATTCTGTGGTCGTATGATAAAGCTACAAACATTACTGGAGCAATAACTATTTGTCCATTTTTCACAATCGCTCTGTCTACGACATTGTGCATTCCTAAGATACCTGACTGTGGAGGGTTAATGATAGGCGTAGATAACATAGAACCAAATACACCTCCATTAGAGATTGTGAATGTACCACCTGTCATTTCATCCACAGTGATTTGTCCATCACGTGCACGTAAAGCCAAACGTTTAATTTCAGCTTCTACACCACGGAATGTTAAGTTTTCTGCATTACGCATCACTGGCACCATTAATCCTTTTGGTCCAGAAACCGCTACAGAAATATCACAAAAATCAAAAGACACTTTTTCTTGTCCATCGATCATAGAGTTTACATCTGGGTACAATTGTAAAGCACGAGTAACCGCTTTAGTAAAGAAAGACATGAATCCTAGTCCAACACCGTGTTTTGCTTTGAATTCTTCTTTATACTGATCACGTAATTTATAAATTTCTGTCATATCAACCTCGTTGAAGGTTGTCAACATCGCTGTTTCATTTTTAGCGGCTACTAAACGTTCCGCTACTTTACGACGCAACATTGATAGTTTAGTTCTTTCAGAACCACGTGTGCCTCCAGTTGGTGTTCCCATTGATGCTTTTGCATTTAAAGCATCTTCTGTAGTAACGCGACCTGCTTTTCCAGTTCCATTTACTGTTGCTGGATCAATATTTTTCTCTGCTAATATTTTTTTTGCTGCTGGAGAAGCACTTCCTGTAGCATACGTTGTTTCCTGTGCAGGAGTAGCTTTTGGTGCTTCTACTTTTGCTGGTGCTGAGCTTGTCGAAGTATCTGCTTTAGGTGCTTCTTCAGCTTGAGCTGAACCTTCCGGTTTAGCAGCGTCAGTATCAATTAAACATACCACAGCACCTACAGCTACTGTATCACCTTCTTCAGCTTTAAGGGTGATAATTCCACTCATTTCTGCAGGTAATTCTAACGTTGCTTTATCTGAATCAACCTCTGCAATAGCTTGGTCTTTTTCTACATAATCTCCATCTTTTACTAACCAAGTGGCAATTTCTACTTCCTTGATTGACTCTCCCGGTGAAGGGACTTTCATTTCTAAAATCATCGGTTATAATTTTATAAAGTGTTGTTATATATCAGTTTATCAAAAATACAATTTTTATTGGAATAGGTTTTTATCAAAAACCATTGCAATGGCTGCAGCATGACGTTTCTTAGAACGCACATAACTTCCGGCGGCTGGTGCACTGTATGCTTTAGGGGAAGCTACTCTGAATTTCACTTCGTTAAAGTTCATCAACATAAATCCATAAGCTCCCATATTTCTTGGTTCTTCTTGTGCCCATACGTAATCGTCAACGTTAGGGTATTTACCGATGATGGCTTTCATTTGTTCCACAGGTAATGGGAATAATTGTTCAACTCTTACCAAGGCAACATCTTTTCTTCCATTCGCTTCTCTTTCGGCTTTTAAGTCGTAGTAGAATTTACCGGTGCAGAAAACTAATGTTTTAATATCAGCAGGATTTACGTTTGCATCGTCTATAACTTCTTGGAATTGCCCATCAGTAAACTCGCTTATTGCAGAAACAGCCTCAGGATGACGTAATAAACTCTTAGGAGTCATTACTACTAATGGCTTACGGAATTTGGTTACCATTTGTCTTCTCAACAAGTGGAAGAAGTTGGCTGGCGTGGTACAATCAGCTACATACATATTGTGATTTGCACACAACTGTAAATAACGTTCCATACGTGCCGATGAGTGTTCGGCCCCTTGGTTTTCGTAACCATGAGGTAATAACATTACAATACCGTTTTGATTGTTCCATTTGTCTTCAGCTGCCGAAATGTATTGGTCAATCATGATTTGAGCACCGTTAGAGAAATCTCCAAATTGTGCTTCCCAGATGGTTAAAGCATTCGGATTGGCTAATGCATAACCATATTCAAATCCTAAAACTCCATATTCTGAAAGGTGTGAATTGTACACCGAGAAATTTCCTTTTTTGTTAGGAACATGATTCAGTAAGATTACTTCTTCTTCAGAATCTTCAACCTTAACTACAGCATGACGGTGTGAGAAAGTACCACGTTCAACATCTTGTCCAGAGATACGAACATCGTAACCTTCTGTCAATAATGAACCATAAGCTAACATTTCACCCATTGCCCAGTCTAATTTGTCCGTTTCAATCATAGTTTTACGGTCACCAATTAGCTTGGTTATTTTGCTGATGAATTTTTTATCAGAAGGTAATTCGGTTACTGTTTTTGCTACAGCATCGATAATTTCTTTGCTTACTTTGGTTTCGTATTTTTGAAGCATTCCTTCTGCTTCTACTTGTTCAAAACCTTGCCACTCGTTTTGCATGAACGGAGAAATTACCGTTAAATCTTTTTTACGAGAGTTTTCTAGATTTTCTTCTAGTGACGCTTTGTATTCGTCTTCTAAACCTTTTACATAATTCCCATCGATAGCGCCTTCTGCTTTTAATTGCTCAGCATAGATATCTCTTGGATTTTTATGTTTAGAAATGGTTTTGTATAATTTAGGTTGGGTAAAACGCGGTTCATCACCTTCGTTATGACCATATTTTCTATATCCTAATAAGTCTATAAACACGTCTTGCTTGAATTCCATACGGTATTCTAAAGCGAATAACATGGCGTGTACAACCGCTTCGGCATCATCAGCATTTACGTGAAGTACTGGTGATAATGTTACTTTAGCTACGTCTGTACAATAAGTTGAAGAACGTGCATCTAAATAGTTCGTGGTAAAACCAACTTGGTTATTAAATACTACGTGGATAGTACCATTTGTTTTATAACCGTCTAGTTTCGCCATTTGAATGATTTCATAAACAATACCTTGACCGGCTACGGCAGCATCACCGTGAACGGCAATTGGTAAAACTTTAGAAAAATCATCTGAATAATATTTATCTTGTTTAGCACGTGCAATACCTTCGATAACTGCACCAACCGTTTCAAGGTGTGAAGGATTAGGAGCTAAATTGATATTGATTTTCTTTCCGGTTTGTGTTTGTCTGTCGGCAGTAAGACCCAAGTGGTATTTTACGTCACCGTCAAATAAAGCATCATCATCATAGTCTTTTCCATCAAATTCAGAGAAAATATCTTGTGTTGGTTTTCCAAAAACGTTCGCCAATACATTCAAACGACCACGATGTGCCATTCCCATTACGAATTGTTCTACCCCTTTATCGGCAGCAGCTTCTATTAAGAAATCTAAAGCAGGAATAGCTGATTCAATACCTTCTAGTGAGAAACGTTTTTGACCTACATATTTTGTATGTAAGAAATTTTCAAAAGAAACTGCTTCGTTTAATTTTTTAAGGATGCGTTTCTTTTGATCTGTATTAAAATTAGGTAAATTGTCATTGATGTCTAAACGACTTTGTATCCAGTCAATTACTTTAGGATCACGAATATACATGTATTCTACCCCAATGTGTTGACAGTAAACATTGTCTAAATGTTTAATGATGTCACGTAATGAAGATGGTTTTAAATTGACAACTTTAGCTGCATCAAAAACGATGTCTAAATCGGTATTTGAAAGACCAAAGTTTTCAATTTTTAAATCTGGTGAATATGTTCTTCTTTCTCGAACAGGATTTGTTTTGGTAAACAAGTGTCCACGAGTTCTATAAGCATCAATTAACTTAAGAACATTAAATTCTTTTTGAAGTTTTTCAGTATTTCCAGAAACTTGAGCACTACCATCTGCGATAGCATTTAATTGCTCAACTGGATTCGAAAATTCATTAGCGAAGTCAAAACCTTGAAAAAATGCTCTCCAAGAAGGTTCAACACTATCAGGATTTTCTAAATATTGATCGTATAAATCGGCAAAAAATGCCGTGTGTGCTGCGTTTAAAAAGGAAAACCTATCCATAATGTTATGTGAGGACGATTTGTGGTTAAAAAATTTTGGCAAAAGTACAATACTTTACAATAATCTTCTAATGTTTTTCACACTTTTATATCATAAAATAATCATAAATATGAATTCAAAGAGATGCTCTTTAGTTTTTTTAACAAAAAGTGCTATTTGTATTCAGTTTTTATTGTGTTTCAGTTTTTTACATTCACAAAATTTAATAGTTTTCAAGTTGAAAATCTTTTTCTTATTAAATTATAAATGGGTTGAGGTATAGGTATAATTTTACCAATATTGCATTCTTTTCCGACCCTTTGTTACTTAATTAAATTTAAATTATATCCTTGAATCAAATTTACTTTATACAACTTTTTGGAGAGGTTTAAGAATTAATATTTCCTTTTTAAAGTATAAAAGGTTTCATACAAAAGTAGTTTTTGTAATACTGCATTGTTTGTTGAAACAGGCTTATAAATAGATATTTGCTGTTGTCTTGGCTATAATCTTTTGTGCGAGAAATAAAACAATTTTAATAATAAAGTGTTAGTGTCTTTTTGGATGACTCTTTTTTAAGTTTTTTCAGGGCTTTTTAAAAAGCCCTGAGAATTTATCTTGTTCTATTAGATGAACAAGTAGTGAATATGGTTCTTGGATTAATACCAGTTGTATCAATACTTGTAGTGGCTGATGGATCAATTGTATTATTTGCATCACCAGTTCCTCCAATAATTTTGTTCATTTGTGAAACATTCAATTCAACAATTGATTTTTTTTGTAGGATTAACTTTTGTTTTTTGATTTTTTTCATAATAATTTAATGTTTTTTACCTTGCCAAGGTATTTCATTTATGTAATAAAATAAAATAGTAAAAACCTTTTTTTATAAAAAAACAGGTTTAATTTAGTTTCATATTTAAATAATTTTAGTTTAAAAATAGAGTAATGAGGAGGATTTTGTGTTTTTTTTTAATGCTTTTTATGTTTAATTCTGTAGTGCCACAATCAAGCCCTAACAAAGTTCTTATTGATTCTATTAGGAAAACACTTTTAAATAATACAAAAAAGGCAAAGTATTTTAGCTATAAATTATTAGAAAAATCTAAAAGTCAAGGAAATTTAAAAGATCAGAGTTTAGCATATTTTTATCTTGCTGATCTAAATAGCGTCGAATCTCAAAAAGATAGTGTTTTTTATTACTATGAAAAAGCTATTCAAAAGGCTTTGGAAAATAATGACATAGATTTAGTGCTAAAATTTAAGATAAATAAAGCAAATTATTTATTCAATCAAAATGATTTTGATAGTGCTTTAGAATTATACAATCAATGTTTGTTACTAGCAAAAAACAATAATGAAAATTATGCATATGATTATGTTGTAATTCAAATTGGAAATGTGTATTATGAAATTGAGAAGTATGATGAAGCACTAAAAATTTTTAAAGAAGGTTTTAAAAAACAAAAATTTGACAAGCTTTCAAAACTAAGTTTGCAATTAAGTTTGTCCAAAACTTTTTTAAAGCTTCACCAACCAGATTCATCTATGGTTTTAGCCAAGAAAGGTTTGTTAGAATCAAATAAACTTAATTATGTAGAGTATGAGATTTTTTTTAGAAATCAATTAGCATTAAATTTTATTTATTCTAAAAACTACCTTAAAGCGGAAAATGAATTAAAAAAAGCTTTAGAGTTAGCTAAAAAATATGGTGTTATTGATTACATCAGAATGACAGCAATTAATTTAGCTAAATCTTATACACTTCAAGGAAGAGGTAATCAATCTGTTGAAACGTTGTCTCAAATTCTGGAAGGGAACAAAGAAACACCATTTTCTACACAAAATTATGTTGAAATAGATAATATATTAGCTGAAAACTATAAGCAATCAAATAATCCTGAAAAAGCTGCTTTTTATTTGGAGAAGTATGTGCAAGATTCTAAAAAAATAGGGCAAAAAAAGATAGAAACTATTGAATATCTTCATAATATGAGTGTCTCTGAAATGGAAAACGAAAAGAAATCACTAAGTATTCAAATATGGATATTAATAGGAATAATTACTTTTTTAAGTATATCTCTGATTGTTTTCTATTATAGAAAAAAGAAGTATGAAAAAGAAAACCACGAACGCTTTGAAAATTTAATCAATAGAATAAATGAATATGAAATTGAACTCAATCAGCAAAATCCTGAAAACATTAGAGATATTCAGATTTTAAAAAATCAGATAACCTCTTTGGAAGAAGAAATTGACGATTTTTCAGAAAATAAAATTATTTATTTAAATGAAGGTGGCTTAAGTGAAGAATCCAATGAATATAGAGAAGAAAACGAATTTAATGAAAATGAAATTACAGAAATACCTCAGGGATTTATTATTAAAGATGAAAAAATAAATGAAATATTAGAAAAGTTAGAAAAATTAGAAGATAAAAAATATTTCTTAAAACAAGAATGCACATTGCATAATGTTGCCAAAAAATTGAAAACAAATACAGCATATTTGTCCAAAGTTGTCAACAATGAGTTGGGCAAAAATTTTAGCACTTATATTAATGAGTTGCGTATTAATTATATAATAATTGAACTAAAGAAAAATGCGAAATTAAGATCTTATTCTGTTAATGCCATAGCAACAGAAATTGGATATAAAAGGCCTGATGCTTTTACTAAATATTTTAAGGAAGCAACAGGTATTACACCTGCTATATATATAAAAAAAATAAACCAGTTATTAGAAAACAAAAAGGAGGTGTAACTTATTGATAATTAAAAAATTACTTTAAATTTAAGCATGCTTTTTTTATAAATAAGCGTGTTTTTTTTTTTTTTTCTTCAAAAATCCTCTCTTACTTTGATTTGTCGAAAAAAGAGAGGTGCCATCTTTTTTTGAAAAAATAAAACAGCGTGTGGAGACGCTGTTTTATAAGAAAATTTAACAAAATGTAAACCCAACAAGTGACTGTTAGGAATAACTTTGCAAAGTTACAAAAGTTTTAAAATCTTCAAAACAAACTTCTCTGTAAAGTAACTTTTTCACATTGCTTGTTGGTTAAAAGAAAGTTTTAATTACAAACAATAATTCTTATGACTCTTAAAGAAAAAAAAAGACTTAATCGGAATTCAATTTTTGAGCTTAAAAATAGTATTGAATCTAGTAAAACTAATTCATTTTTAAAAGTTTTAATTATGGGATTTAAAAAAATAAGTCGTTTATTCTTTAGGCTATGATGCTGTTGTCAAAATTGTTTTTGTATTTAATTCTTTAAAGGAAAAAGCCAAAACCTTATTAAGGTAAGTTGTAATTTAAACTGAGACAATGAAAAAAGAAAAGTGTATTACTAATTTATAGCCTTTTGAAAAAATGCAATAGCAGAATTTAATGACAATCAACTTATTCAAATTAAAGGTGCTGATTTGGTATTTTACATATAGAACTTTTGACACAAATGTTGCTGTTTCAGCTGTTGTAATAAGTGTTTATAAGACATTTCAACATTGATTAATGTCCTAATTCTAAAGAATAGAATGCATTTCTAATAATGCAATAATATCTTAAAACTCTTAATTTATCTGTTGAATATTTCACGTTCGGACCACGTTGGTTTTAAAAAATAAAAAGGGGATTTGATTCAATACATGGAAAGAGTTTATAGTGAATTGCAAAAGGAGAAACCTGAAAATCCTAAATAGAGTAAGGAATAATGACTAAAAAATTTAACAAAATGAAAAAACAAAATGTAAACTCAAAATTAGTTTTTACAAAAGCTTCTTTAGTAGAACTAAATAATGATCAATTAAATTCGGTTAATGGAGGAACTATGCCTTATCCAATACCCACAGCTTCTGTTGTTTCAATAACAACAACAATCTCATCGGTACCTACAATTGGATGTACATTCTGTATATCTAGCAGTAATGGGACTTTTACTGAAAATGAAATGTTAAAATAAGTAAAATAATTTTCACTAAATCTTAATCAATTTTAATAAAATGAAAAAGAAAAATATAAGTCTAGAGTTAGCTTTCAAGAAGCTAAATGTAGTGGAGTTAAATGATCATCAGTTACAGGAAGTAAATGGAGGAACAACTGCACCTTGTATAGCTGCTTCAGCAGTAAGTAGCGCAGTGTGTGGAGCTGCTGCTATTTCAGCAGTTGTTTCTGCGGCTTCAGTTTCAGCTGTAGCTTCAGTTTTGTCTTATATATATATTAATAATAAAGAAAATTAAAGTTTATGAAAAAGTCAAATAATATCAATAAGTTGAATTTCAATAAGACTGCTATAGTTGAATTAAATGATTCCCATTTAAATGAAATTAATGGTGGGACTTCTCCACTACCTGCTATTTCTGCAGTATCTGGTCAAGCTCTTTCTCTAATAGGATCAGCTATCGGATCGGCTGTCGTGAGTGCTGCAGCATCAATTGTTGCAGTTTCAGTAGTTGCAGTTTCAGTTTATACAGTTGTAAAAGAAAACTAGGATTTGAGAATATCTTAGTAAAGGCTGCTTTATGCAGCCTTTTTTAAACAGATTTATTTGTTTAAGATATTGATTTTTAATGCTTTGTTGTTTTAAAGCAGATTAGTTTTTTTATAAAAACAAGTTTTTTTCATTTTTTAAATCTTTTAATATTAAGTTCATTTGCCTTGTGTTTAATCAAAATAATATGACTGAGAAAAATATATTTCCCGAAGAGATTCTAAAAAGCACAATTGAAAATCATATAGTAAAACATAATAAAAAAACATCAGCTTTTTTTTGGGTTACTTGTGTCGCTTTATTTATAGTTTTTGTTTCTCTGCCTTTTATTACAATTGATGTTTTTACAACAAGTCGCGGAACCATTGTTTCTCAAGAAAAGAAGGTAACTATATATGTGCCTTCAAACGGTAAGATAGAAATGTTCAATATTGAGGAAAATAAAAAAGTTAAAAAAGGAGATACTTTACTTATCATTTCACATGAGATTTTAAAAGAAAGAGAAAACCTAATTTTTTTGCAAAAAAGAGAGAATAATTTATTTGCCTCTGATTTAAAAAATTTGATTGCCCAGAATTATAATGCTATAAAATCGGAACAGTATCAAAAAGAGTATTTAAAGTTTAAACAAGAATTATACAATTTGGATGTAATTCTTCAAAATTTGAAAACTGAGTTTAACAGAAAAGAATATTTATTTAAAAAAGGTGTAATCTCAAAAGTAGAATATGAAAGAGCCCAATTAGAGTTTGATAAAGTAAAAAATGATAGAAACAATGTCATTAAACAGGCGCAACTTTCTTGGCAAAAAGAGCTTACTCAAATACAACAAACTAACGCAACGATCAATTCCTCTCAAAAACAATTAAAAAATGAGGAAGAAAATTATATTATTACTGCTCCAATAGATGGTGAACTCGTCAATATGCAAGGATATCACAAGGGTAGTTTGGTTGCTATAGGAAATGCAATTATAGAAATTTCACCTGACAAAGATATAGTTGTTGAAACATACATAAATCCTTCAGATATTGGTTTTATTACTGAAAAAGGTAATGCATTATATCAAATAGACGCTTTTAATTCTAACCAGTGGGGATTTGGTACTGGTAAAATTTTAGAAATAAGTAAGGATGTGGTTTTTCTAAACAATGCTCCATTTTACAAGGTGATGAGTTCTTTGGATAAAGATAAATTAACATTAAAAAATGGTGCAATTGGAAAACTAAAAAAAGGAATGACATTAACTAGTAGATTTTTTTTGACAAGAAGAACAGCTTTTCAACTTTTATTTGATGAAGTTGAAGATTGGTTTAACCCTTACACGGCAAAGAAATGAGTAAAATTGAAATAAAACAACATGATTTTTCAGATTGTGGAGCAGCGTGTTTAGCTTCCATTGCTGAATTCTATAATTTGAGTTTGCCAATTGCAAGAATAAGACAATATGCAAACACAAACCAAAAAGGTACTACTTTGTTGGGTCTAAGAGAGGCAGCCTCTAAACTTGGATTCTTGGCCAAAGGGATACAAGTATCTTTTGAAGGAATTAATGAATTACCTTTTCCTGCAATTGTACACGTTATGCAAGTTAAAGATGGTCACGAGTTTCCGCATTATATGGTTGTCTATAAGGTTACTAAAAGATACATTCAGGTTATGGATCCTGCGATAGGAAAATTAGAAAAGAAAAATTTTTCTGAATTAGAAAACATCTTTACAACTTATGCTTTAATATTAATCCCTGATGAAGATATCTTCACAGAGAAGAATGAAAAGTTTTCAAATTGGAGACGAATCTCTTTTTTATTAAAACCGCATAAATATATTTTGTTTCAGGCTATAATTGGTGCTGTTTTATATACTTTGTTAGGATTTTCAATTTCGATATATGTTGGTAAAATTACTGATTTTGTTTTAGTAAGTGGAAATAAAAGTTTACTCAACTTAATGAGTGTAATTGTAATTGGGTGTTTGATATTGCAAGTTGTTTATGGTGTTTTAAAAGATGTTTTTATTTTGAAGACAAGTCAACAGATTGATTCAAGATTGATTTTAGGTTATTACAAACATTTATTTACCATGCCTCAAAAATTCTTTGACACTATGCGAATTGGGGAAATTATGTCAAGAATAGGTGATGCAGTAAAAATAAGAGTACTCATTAATGAAACTGCTTTAAGTGTTTCTGTAAATATTCTTATTGTAATTTTTTCATTCATTTTCATGTTTACTTATTACTGGAAGTTAGCTTTAATAATGTGTTTGATTATTCCTTTTTATATAGCTATCTACCTTATTACAAATAAGCTTAATAAGAAAGTTGAGAGAGAAATCATGGAAAAAAACGCCTTAATGGAATCTCAATTAGTTGAATCTATTAAAAACATAGGAACTGTTAAAAGACTTTCTTTAGAAGATTTTTCAAAAATTAGAACAGAACTTAAGTTTGTGGATTTACTTAAGAGTATTTATAAATCAGGTATGAATGGAATATTTTCAAGAACTTCTACTGATTTTATTTCTAGAATATTTACAATAATACTATTGTGGGTTGGTACATATTATGCAATAGATGGTGAAATATCCCCAGGGGAATTGTTTTCATTTTATTCAATAATAGGTTACTTTACTGGACCAGCTTCTCAGTTAATAGGTACTAATCAAACTATACAAAATGCAATGATTGCTGCTGAAAGATTATTTGGTATTATGGATTTGGACAGAGAAGAAATTGAATCAAAAGTAACTTTAACAAAATACAATTTAGGAGATATTCAATTTAAAAATATTGACTTTTCATATGAATTGGGCTTATATATATTTAAAGATTTAAATCTTAATATTAAAAAAGGGGAATTTACAGCCTTTATTGGTGAAAGTGGAAGTGGTAAAAGTACATTGGCTTCTTTAATTCAAAATATTTATTGTCCTAAAGAGGGTAAAATTTTAATAGGGGAGTATGATCTAAACTATATTTCTAAAAAAAGTATTAATGATTTGGTAACAACAGTTCCTCAAAATGTTGAACTGTTTGATGGAACTATTGCTTTTAATATTGCAATTGGAGAAACTGAACCTAACATGGAGCGAATCATTGAGGTGAGTAAACGGGTTGGGGCTTATGACTTTATAGAAGCATTGCCAAATGGATTTAATACCTATTTAGGTGAATTTGGCGCTAACTTATCAGGAGGAGAAAAACAACGCATTGCTTTTGCTAGAGCATTATACAAAAATCCTGAGGTTTTAATTTTAGATGAAGCTACTTCAGCTCTGGATTCTGAATCTGAATTAATAATAAAAAAATTAGTTGAAGAACTCCGTAAAGAAGGTAAAACGATTATTGTCATTGCTCACAAATTGCAAACTATAAAAAATGCAGATGTTATTTACGCCTTCAAAAAAGGTAAAATTATAGAATTTGGAAATCATAATGAATTGATTTCAAAAAAAGAGTATTACTATAACATGTGGAATAACATAGCTGTTTAAAACTAAAACATCAACAAATGAAAAACTATTCTTTTACTAAAACCGCCATAGTAAGAACCCCATTGGAAGAAAAAAAAATGGATTTGACATGGGAGCAAATTCAAGAAATATTTGCAAAAAAAGAAAACAGGGAAGCTTTATTTTTAGGTTCACCAAACATATATAAAGCAATGACCTTATGGGAAAAAGGAGAATTGTTTCAAAAAGAAGAAGAACTTAAAAATTTGAAAGGCTCTTTATACAAATACGCATCACGTTTAGCCAACAGAGCTACACCATTTGGGATGTTTGCAACAGTTGCTTCTGCTCAAATGACTAATGAATCAAACATGAATATTGGGAAGAGCGAATTAGTAAGGTTCACAAAATTTGATATGTATTTTTTAGCAATTTTTTTGCCTGAAATAACCAAAAATGAATCCATTAGATCTGTTTTAAAATTTTACACAAATAATTCAGCTTATGAAGTTTTTGATAAGTACAGATATGTAGAATACTACTATAAGAATCATGTCCGATTTCATAAAATTTCTGAAGTTGAAAAAACAGATTATTTAAGCCTAATTTATACTGAAGCTAAAAAAGGGATTCAGTATAATGATTTGGTGCAATTATTAATTTCAGATGATATTTCAAAAGATGATGCGTCAGAATTTATAAGTAAATTAATTGAAAATCAATTTATTGTTAGTGAGCTTGAGTTTACAGTTACTGGCCAAGATTACTTTGAAAAATTACTTAATGTTCTTGAGGGAGATCGATTTGATTTTTATGAGGCACATGTAATTAAAAACCTTGTTAACACATTAAAAGACAAAATAAATGATTTGGATAAAAATTGCATTAATGATAGTCAATGCTATTATGAAATACATGATTTTTTAACGGCTCAGCTGGGAAATGAGATAGATATTACTAAATTATTTCAGGTGGATACAAGCCGTAAAATAGATAACGGGAGTATAGGTTTTAAAACGTTAAAAGCTGTTAGAGCAGCAGTGACAGCTTTAAATAAGCTTAGTTCTTATCATGAAAATGATACTTTGAAAGAATTTAAAAAGAATTTTCAAGAGCGTTATGAGGAATATGAACAGCCTTTAATTAAAGTTTTGGATCCAGATTTAGGGATTGGGTATGGATCTAAATCTGGAGCCAAAACACCATTAGTCGATAATTTACTTCTAATGAGAAATTATAGTGAAGAAAGAAAGTTTTCTATGGATTTTAAAAAGACTTTTTTATTCAAAAAATTGTTAGAAGCTCATAAAAATAATTGGCAATCTGTTGAGATTACGGATGATGAAATTAAAAGTTTTGCTGAGGATGAAAGATTATATCCAGTTACTTTTTCAGTATTTACAAATATTTTTACTGAAAATGGAAAAGAAAAAGTTAATCTAAAAAGTGTTTCTGGACCTACAGCAAATGGTTTAATAGGAAGGTTTACTCATTTAGACCCTCAAATTTTTGCCTTGTCTAATCAAATTACAGAAATCGAAAAAAACCTATCTCCAGATAAAATTGTAGCAGAAATAGTTCATTTGCCTCAAGCAAGAACTGGTAATATCCTGTACAGGAGTTTTCAGCGTGAATATGAAATACCTTACTTAGCAAATGCATCTGTTGATCAAGAACATCAAATTTTAATAGAAGATTTGCTGGTTTCGGTAAAAAACAATAAAGTGATTCTTAGGTCTAAGAAATTAAATAAAGAAATTATTCCAAGATTAAGCAATGCACATAATTATAGTAGCAATGCATTGCCTATTTATCATTTTTTATGTGACATACAAAACCAAGAATCTTCTGGTTTTGCTTTTAGTTGGGGAGCTTTGCAAAGTGAATTTGATTTTTTACCTAGAGTCAGTTATAAAGATATTATCTTTTCAAGAGCTACTTGGAATATTAATAAGAAGGATATCGATGATTTACTTGCTAATGATGAATCTAATGCTGTAGAAGTCATTAGAGCATTTCGAAAATCTAGAAATATTCCAAATCTCATTTATATTACTCAAGGAGATAATGAGGTTTTAATAAATTTCGAAAACGATCTTAGTTGTATTGTTTTTTATAATATGTTAAAAGGAGAACGTTTTTTACAGTTAAAAGAATTTTTGTTTAAAGAAGATTGTATAACTGAGACTTATTGTAATGAAGTGGTATTAATTGCTTATAAAAATTTACCAGAAAATCAGGAACAAAATATTCAAAAGGATTTACATCAACTTAAAAACATTAATTATGATGTTAAAAAATCTTTTTCAATGGGTGAAAAATGGTTGTATTATAAATTTTATTGTGGAGAAAGAGCAGGTGAGGAAATTTTAAATAAAGTAATCAGCCCATTGGTAGCAGAATTAGAACAAAAAAAGATTGCAGAAAAATGGTTTTTCATACGCTATTATGATGCTCAAGGACCTCATCTTCGTTTTAGAGTTTTGTTAAAAGACTTGAATTTGTTTACAGACTGTATTAATACAGTAAAAAAATTCATATTACCTTTTGAAGTCAACAATGTTATTTGGAAAACACAAACAGATACATATCTTAGAGAATTACAACGCTACGGCTTTGATTCTATAGAAGCTACTGAAACTTTGTTTTATAACGACAGTCTTTCAACACTTGAATTTGTTGATATGATTGAAGGAGATGAAGGTGAAAAAGTAAGATGGTTGTATTCATTATTATCAATGGATCATTTTTTAAATGACTTTGGATTTTCATTTGAAAAAAGAATGCAACTTTTTAATGTAGCTAAAACAAACTTTGGTAAAGAGTTTAATCGCTCTGGTAAATTAAATAAACAAATCAATGAGTATCATGCAACTCATGAAATAGAAATCGAAAATTTTTTGTCTAGAGAAAATACTCATGAGGATTATTTTCCAATCTGGGAGGTGTTGATGCGACGTTCTAAAGCAAATGAAGAAGCAGTTTCCTTTATACTTAATAAAAATCAAGAAAATGCTTTAAAAGTCCCCCTTGAAGATCTTATTTTGAGTTATTTACATATGATTTGCAATAGGATTTTTATTTCAAAACAGCGTGTTCATGAAATGGTAGTTTATGATTTTATGTACAAGTATTATAATAAAAAACTACATCTAACTAAAGAAAATAAAACAGAATTAGAAACTATTAATTTATAAATGTATGAAAGCTTTAGCTGTTGTAAGTCCGAGCTTGTTTGAAGTAATTGATGAAAAGAACAAGCATTTAATTGAAATTGATGATTTAAAGATACCTCTTGCTTTAGTGGAAGGTAATTCGCCTGAATTTGATCCAGACTCTGATATTTTTAAAAATTCTGTTTTAGTACAAAAAAAGAGTTTTTCGCTAAATTACAGAGATTTAGGTATTATGGAAATGGCGTGGAATTATATAAAAGACAAAGAAATTGAAACTTATTATCCAATAGGATCAGATTTTTCTGGATATGTGGTTAAGGTCGGCAAAGATGTAACACGTTTATCAATTGGAGATCTAGTAATTGGAGATTGTTCTTTTCCTGATTTTAAGGAAGGTGTGAATCCAGGGATACCTTCTAATCATTCTAGTCGAGAATTTGAGGTTTATCATGAGCTAAAACTTTGTAAAGTGCCTGATTATATTTCAGCAGAAGATGCAGGGGCCTTAAGTATAGGGACACAAACTTCAGTGTCAATGATTAGAAAAGGGGCGATCAAAAAAGGGAGTAATGTTTTAGTGACTTCTATCACTTCAAATACATCTTTTTTCCTTTTAAATGGATTGTGGAATGAAGACTGTAATGTATATGGATTATCTTATTCTGGCGAGAATATACAAAAAGTAAGAGCTCATTTTCCATTTATAAAAGATGTCTTTTCAGTTAGTAAAAATAATTTGCCAAATGATATTTTGTTTGACGTTGTATTTGATGCGTTTTCCGATACTTATATTGAGTACCTAATGCCTCATCTAAATTTTAGTGCTAGGTATGTAACATGTGGAATCTTTAAGCAATCTAGTCATAAGATGATAAACAGCGGTGGTGTAAATCTTTCGGCTTTAATTGTGAGTTTAATGATGAAAAATATTAGTTTGATAGGTAATTGTTTAGGTTCTACGGAAGACTTAGTTGAAGGATTGCAAAACTATAAGGAAAATAAAATGTTTATAGATACTGTATTTACAGAGGAAAATAATATTTCGGATTTTATTTTAAGATCTTACAACCTGAATAAAGACAAGTTTGGCAAGGTGGTTTTTGTTTATGAAAATAAAAATTAACTACGATTACATTTTAACCTAGTTCTACTATTTAAGTAATAATTTGTTTTTTAACAATTTATACGGTTAAACCGTAAACAAAAATGTTTTTTCGTATTTACCTTTATCATATAATTATTCGTGCCTTATTGAATTTTGCCCCCATTTCAAACCAAAAACAAACGAATATGAGAAAAATTATTTTAGGTATTACTCTTTTTCTAGTTTTTTTAACTAGTGGTCAAACAAGAGGAATTGTAGGAGAGACAAATTGGTTAAAAAATTGGACTAATTTTAAGCCAAAAACAACAGAATATAATGAAGCATCTAGTGTTTTAGCTGGAGTAATAACTAAGGATATGATGCTTTATAAAAAAAACACTTATCTATTAATGGGTAATGTGTATGTAACAAAAGGATCTACATTGTTTATTGAGCCAGGTACTGTTATAAGAGGAGATTTTGAAACAGGAGGAAGTTTAATAATAACAAAAGGATCTAAGATTATAGCTCTTGGGAATGAAACAGACCCTATTGTTTTTACATCAAACAAGCCAAGTTCTGAGAGAAAGCCAGGCGATTGGGGTGGAGTTGTAATAATGGGAGAAGCTACCACTAATAATTTTACTGGACGATTAAATTTAAATATTGAATCTCAGTATAATAACTATGGCGGAGGTAAAGATGAAAATGATTGTGGTATATTAAAATATGTTAGAATTGAATTTGCTGGGAAAAAAGAAAAAAACGGGATTAACACTAATGGACTTTCTTTAGCTGGTGTTGGGAGTAAGTCAATAATTAGTAATGTGCAAGTTAGTTTTTGTAATGATGATGCTTTTGGTATTTACGGTGGTATAATTTATGCCGAAAACTTGGTTTCTTTCAAGAATATGAATACCGATTACAATTTTACTGAAGGATCGCAGTGTATTATTACGAATAGTCTTGCTATTAAAAATCCTTATTCGTCAAGGGCTGGTGAATCAAGATGTTTTGAAGTAAAGTCCTACGATGTAGCTTCCAAAGCAGATTTGAATAAAAGATTTACAAATGTTATTGCAAATAATATAACAATGTTTAATGAATCTGCCGAAAATAATGGTTTAATTAAAGAGGCAATTTTGATAAAGGAAAATTGTTCGCTCAACATAAGTAATAGTGTGATTTCGGGATTTAATAAAAGTTTACTCTTTGATAAAAGTTTTAAAGTTAATCATGAAACTTTAGAAAAAGTAAAATTAAGAGGTATATTACTTAATAACTGTCAAGGTCATATTGAAAGTGAGATGTCTCAATATAATGAAGAAATAAAAAATTGGTATAGTGCTAACAGCAATGTAATAGAATATTCTGCAATCATGGATGTTGCTTTTTTTGGAGAGGTCGACTCTAAAAAATTGCCTGATTATAGAATTAAAAATCCAATCAATACCACTAGATTGGCAACAAATTAAAATTTCCAAAACAAAAAAATCATCCCTTAAGTTAACTTAAGGGATGATTGCTTTATAGCCTATTTCGAAACCAAACTTTTTGCCATTCCCTTTTTAAAATTAAAAAAGAGACTTGTTCTGAAAGTTCATATATGTCAGAGCCATCAAGGTTCTTTATTAGGTTTTCAGAAACATCTATTATATATAAAAGGTTTAAGTACTCAGCAAATTTGTATTGTATAAGTTTATATATTTTTTCTTGTAGCTGAATTTTTAAATCTATTGGAGATATATTAGTATCAAAGTCAATACTTTCATTTGCTAACGAAAAATCTTTGTTGATTTGCTCAACAAGTTTTAAATATAATTGTTCTTTTTGAGCTTCAGAAAGTAATAAGTCAGTATTTTTTGGTGCTACATACATTTTTTAAACTTTTCGTCCCATTAAATTTTCACCAAAAAGCCTTAAAATTTTTTTCTTATCTTCTTCAATTTTCATTTTTTCTAAAGTCTCAAAAGCTTTTTCAGTATACTCCTTTATAGCTTGAAGAGTAGCTTTGCTTGCCCCAGAGCTATTAAAGATTTCTTTTACTGAATTAATTTTATCAGTATTTTCCTTTGGTTGAATTGAGAATAAGTGAAGTAATTGTTCTTTTATGTCTATTGTTGCAAATTCTATAGCTTTAAGATACAGATATGTTTTTTTGTTTTCTATTATATCACCACCCACTTGTTTGCCAAAAGTTTCAGGATCACCAAAGGCATCAAGATAATCATCTTGCAATTGAAATGCAATGCCTAGATTCAAGCCAAAATTATAAATTAATTCAGCATTTTCATTAGATGTTTCTGCAACAATAGCTCCCATTTTCATAGCAGCAGCCACTAATACTGCAGTTTTAAATTCAATCATTTTAATGTATTCTGGGATTGTTACATCATCTCTTGTTTCAAAATCAATATCCCATTGTTGGCCTTCACAAACTTCTAAAGCCGTTTTGCTAAATAATTTGGCTAGTTCTCTAAAAATATTGGGTTCGTATTGTTCAAAATATTGGTACGCTAAAATTAGCATTGCATCACCTGAAAGAATTCCGGTGTTAATATTCCATTTTTCATGTACAGTTTCATTTCCTCTACGCAATGGTGCATCGTCCATGATGTCATCATGTATTAAAGAAAAATTATGAAAAACTTCAACTGCAGTTGCTGCAGACAATGCTTTTTCATAATTACAGTTAAATATTTCTGCACTCATTAATGTTAAAACAGGTCTAATTCTTTTACCGCCTAGTGATAAAATATATTTGATTGGTTCGTATAAATTTCTTGGCTCTTGGTTGATTTTTAAAGAAGAAAAATGATTAGTTATAACTTCTTGATAATAAGATATAGAATGCATTATTTATTTTTTTGCTAAAATACTTTAAAACTTGCACTTGGCAAAGTTTACTAAAATGTTAAATTTTTGTAAAAACTTAGGAAACTTTTAAAGTGTTAAAAGTTTCCTGTTTATATTTGCATTGAAATTATGTTATAAAGATGACAGCAAATAACTTATCATTTGATAAAGATCAGTCAAACGTTTTAATAAAAATAAGACGCAGTGTAAATCGTTATCTAAAAACAAATATTAAAGCATCAAGTGGTTTTTTGTCTGTTTCAAATGACCAAATTGAAGATTTAGAGCTTGATTTTGTTCTTGAAATTGTTTCTAATAATTTCAATTTTATTAAATCTGAAGAAACTTCTCAAATTTCTTTTAAATCTATTTCGTTCCAAAAAATCAATCAAACATTAAGTTTTATAAAAGGATATCTTACCATTAATAATGTAATCAAGGTAGTTGAGTTGGAAGTTTCCTTAGTTTCAACTGATGATGAAGAAAATGGAAATGCTTTTATTGAAATTACTGGTATTATAAATAAAAAAGATTTTGGGTGGACTTTACAAGAATATAAAAATTGGGGGGACTTTCCTTTGAGTCAAAATGTAAACTTGGTAGCAAATTTAGATTTCAAAAACTTTTCAGCGAATTAATAGGGAAATATGAAAGAGAAGATTATCGCTAAAGCGACAGATATGTTTTTAAAAATGGGTTTTAAAAGCGTAACAATGGATGATATTGCTTGTGAAATGTGTATTTCTAAAAAAACAATTTATAAATTTTTTAGTAATAAAGAAGCATTAATCGAAGAGGGAACAGCTATAGTAAACCAGAAAATAAATTCTTTAATGGATGAGGTTATTTTGAAGAACTATAATGCTATTGAAGAAAATTTTAAAATTAGAGAAATGTTCAAAGAAATGTTTCAATCCTTAGATCATTCACCAGCTTATCAATTAAAAAAACATTATCCTGAAATTTGGAATAAAATGATGTCTTCTAAAATAGAAGACTGTAATGAAATGTTTGGAAGAAATATCAATAAAGGTATAGCTGAAGGACTTTATAGAGAAGATGTTAATATAGATGTATATATAAAATTTTATTATACATTAATTTTCAGTATTAACGAAAATACACAACTTGAAAGTGAGGCTTTGCTGCTAGAAAAAGAAGCGTTAGAATACCATACAAGAGCTTTAGCAACTCCTAAAGGATTAGAAGAATTAGAGAAACAATTACAAACAAACTATAAATAATTTATGAGAAAAATAGTCATATTAATTAATCTAATTTATTTCGCGCAGCTCAATGCGCAAGAAGTGAATAAGAATGATGCCAAGCAAAGTTACTCATTCACTTTAAAACAATCAATTGAGCATGCTTTGCAATATAACTACGCCGAAATAAATGCAGGTAGAGATATTGAAGCTGCAAAAAAGAAAAAATGGGAAACAACTACTATAGGTCTTCCACAGCTTAATGGTAATGTTGGTTATCAAAACAATTTTAAATTGCAAAAATCAGTTGTTCCGGGGGAATTTTTTGGTGGACCTCCAGGAAGTTTTGCAGAAGTTGAATTTGGTACTAAGCACAATATGGGAGCAAGTTTAACTTTGAGTCAATTAATTTTTGATGGTTCTTATTTAGTAGGCCTTCAATCCGCAAAAGTATACCTTCAGTTGTTTGAAAACTCTAAAAAGAAAACAGATTCTGAGATTAAACAAATGGTAATTAATTCTTATGGAAATGTACTTTTGGCACAGGAAAGTATTAAGGTTCTAGAGAGTAATAAAGCTATTTTAGAGAAAAATTATAACGATGTTAATCAAATATATAAAAATGGATTAGCTGAAGAAGAAAGTGTAGAACAAATAGCAATTACATTAGCTACAGTTAATAGTACACTTAATAACGTTAAGCGATCTAGAGAATTAGCTCTAAAAATGTTAAAAATTAATCTAGGAATAGAGTTAGAAGATGAATTAACATTAACTGACAACCTTGAAACCCTTTCAAAAGAGAACTTAGATTTAGCAATCACAACTTCAGAATTTAGTGTTGATAAAAATATTGATTATCAAATGGCAACTAATATGACTGAACAAAAAAGATTGCTTTTAAAATTAGAAAAAAGTAAAGCTTTACCATCTTTAGGAGCTCAAGTAAATTTTGGATACAATGCTTTTAGTAACACTTTTAGTTTTTTTAATGAAAACCAAAAATGGTTTAATTATTCAAACTTAGGTGTTGCATTAAATGTACCTATTTTTAGTAGTTTAGGAAGAAGCGCAAGAACCCAACAAGCAAAAATCGCTTTTGAACAAGCTCAAACAAAGCAAAAAGAAGCTGAACAAATGCTAAAACTTCAATATCAAGCAGCTAAAAGTGATTATGAGTTTAGTGTTGAAGAATATGAGACTGCTAAAAGCAATTTAAAGTTAGCTGAAAGAATTGAGAAAAAACAGCAGATAAAATTTAAAGAAGGTTTATCTACGAGTTTTGAATTTACAGAAGCACAAAGACAATTATATGCCGCTCAACAAAGCTATTTGCAATCAATGGTAAATGTTGTAAACAAAAGAGCATCATTAGAAAAAATAACAAACTAATCCTATAAATATATCACTCAAAACATGAAAAAAATACTTATACTAATTGTTGTTTCGACTTTATTTATGGCATGTGGAGGCAACGAAAATAGCGCTTCAATCGATGCTTTGATTCAATCGAAAAATCTTACTGAATTAAAGGCAAAAAGAGCTGCTATGCAAGCTGATTTGTCTAAGATAGATGCTGCATTAGCAACATTAGAAAAAAAATCTGATGAGGCTTTAGTAGAAACTATTGCTGTAAAAGACACCATTTTTAATCATTATGTTGAAATTCAAGGTAATGTAGATACACAACAAAATGTACTTATTCAGCCTGAAATGCCAGGAGCTTTGGTTGCACTAAATGTTAAAGCTGGACAAACAGTTTCAAAAGGGCAAGTGCTAGGCCGTGTTGATGATGGTGGAATGAGCCAACAACTAGCTCAAATTCAAACCCAATACGAATTAGCTAAAACAACATTTGAACGCCAAAAAAGATTGTGGGATCAAAAAATCGGTTCAGAGATTCAATATTTACAAGCTCAAACTCAAATGGTTAGTTTGTCAAAATCGGTTAATCAAATGAAAGCTCAAATTGCAAAAACTGTAATTCGCGCACCATTTAGTGGTGTTATTGATGAGGTTTTTGTAGAAAGGGGTCAAGTAGTCTCTGCTAGTCCACAAGGATTAATGCGAATTGTTAATTTAGGTCAAATGTACGTGAGCACTTCGATACCAGAAATATATGTTGGTAAAGTTAAAGTAGGAACTTCAGTTGAAACTAATATTGCTTCAATAGGTAAAACATACATGGGTAAAGTGCGTCAAGTAGCAAAAACAATTAATCCTGCAAACAGAAGTTTTGGAATTGAAGTTACGGTTCCAAATCCAGAGGGTCTTCTTCGTCCTAACCAAGTGGCTAAACTTAAAATTGTAGATTATTCTAATAAATCTGCAATAACAGTTCCTACAAATGTTATTCAACAAGACGCAAATGGTACTAAATATGTGTATGTAGTCACAAATCCTTCAAAAAATGCAGGAGTTGCTAAAAAAGCAATTATTAAAGTAGGACAAAATGCGAATAACAGTACCGAAATTTTATCAGGATTAAAAACTGGTGATATTATTGTCTCTGAAGGAGCAAATACAGTTTCTGAAGGAATGAAATTAACTTTCTAAATATAAAATTGAAGTTGGCTTAGTGATGATCGGATTTTGTTGGTTTATTATTCAATCTTTAACAAAACCAACTTCAATTTTTAAACTATAAAAAGCAATAACAATGTCGCATCAGCAAAAAGAGTTTGGCATTTCGAGTTGGGCAGTAGACAACCGAGTGACCGTATATATACTTACATTTATTGTGGTAATTACAGGTATTTATGCCTATATTACTATGCCACGTGAGGATTTCCCTGAAATCATCGAAAACAAAATTTACATTTCTTCTATCTTCCCAGGAAATTCTGCAGAGGATGTAGAGAAATTAGTAACAAAACCATTAGAGGATAATATCAAAAATATTAGTGGTGTTAATAAAGTAACGTCAAGTTCGTTTCAAGATTACGGAATGATTGTAGCCGAATTTGATGATGATATCACCGTAGATCAAGCTAAAATTTTAATTAAGGATAAAGTTGATGTTTCAAAAGCTGATACTGATTGGCCTACTCTTGATAATGGGAGTAAAGTAGAACCAAATGTTTTTAGTATTAACATTGCAGAAGAGGTTCCTATTCTTAATATCAATCTTAAAGGTAATTATACAGCACAACAGTTAAAAAAATATGGTGAATATCTTGAAGATGAAATTGAAGATATTTCTGAAGTTAAGGCAGTAGATATCTTAGGTGTTGATGATAAAGAGGTAGAAATTGCTGTTGATGTTTATAAAATGAACGCAGCACAAGTGAGTTTTGACGATATTGCTAGTGCAGTAAAGTATGAGAATATGACTTTATCTGGAGGAAATTTAGTTTCTCAAGGAGCAAGAAATAATATTCGAATCATAGGGGAAATTGAAGATCCAGCTGAATTAGAGAATGTGATTGTAAAATCTTATGGAGGAACTGTTTATCTAAAAGATATTGCTAAAATTAGTTTTAAAGAGAAAGAAAGAACTACTTATGCTAGAGAAAAAAATCAGGAAGTAGTGATGCTGAATGTAAAAAAACGTTCAGGACAAAATATGATTTCTGCAATTGATCAGGTAAAAGAAGTTGTTAAAAAAGCTCAAGAAACTGTTTTGCCTAAAAACCTAGAAGTAACTTTAACAAATGACCAATCATCTCGTGTAGAACATCAGGTTGATGAACTATCAAATCACATTATTTTTGGTGTTGTTTTGGTAATGATTGTATTAATGTTTACGATGGGATTACGTAATTCATTATTTGTAGGAGCTGCGATTCCATTATCTATATTTATTGCTTTTACATTATTACAAGCTATTGGTGTAACCATGAATACTATGGTATTATTTGGATTGGTTATGGGACTTGGTATGCTCGTGGATGATGGTATTGTGGTGGTCGATAACGTTTTTGCCAATATGAAGAAGGGAATGACAAGAATTCAAGCTTCTAAAATTGGTATTGGAGAAATAGCTTGGCCTGTGATCTCATCTACAGCAACAACTTTGATGGCGTTCTTACCATTTGCTTTATGGCCAGGGACAATGGGTAAATTCATGATGTATTTCCCATTAACGTTATCGGTTACTTTAGGAGCTTCATTATTTGTTGCAATGGTTGTAAATGCTGCAATGACAGGAGGTTCTATGGATATTGAGGACAGAAATATTTCGTCAAAAGTCTTAAAAAGAAATACAATTATTTTCTTAGCAGTCGGAATTGTATTTGTAATATTAGGTAATGTAGTTGATTCAAAACTAGGAAGAGCAATAGGGCATTTGTCATTGATTTCTGTTGGGTTAATGTGGTTATATTACAAAAAACTTTTCCAATGGACTCAAGATTTTCAACATAGTTTCTTCCCAAGAATGGAAGAAAAATACAAAGCTTTATTGGCTCGTATTTTGGTAGGAAAATCAGCATGGAAAGCTTTTGGATTAATTGTAGCAATGTTATTCTTTTCGTTTGTTTTACTCGGAATGTTTCCAAGAAAAGTTTTATTCTTTCCAGATAATATTCCCAATCAAGTAATTGCCTATATCGAGTATCCTCAAGGAACAGATATCTCAAAAACGAACAAAGCAACTAATTTTGTTGAAAAACAAATAATTAGTGTTTTAAGTAAATATGTTGATCCTAAAACGAGTGAGAATTATTTAGCAGAATCGATTGTTGCCCAAGTAGGAGTAGGAGCAACTAACCCTCAGGTTGACCTAGGGTCTCAGTCTGAAACACCTCATAAAGGAAAAGTGACAGTGAACTTTGCAGAATTTAAATTCCGTCGTGGTGTTAACACAGCCGATGTAATGGAAGAGGTTCGTGCTAAAATCAAAGCTATTCCAGGAGCATCTGTAACTGTAGAAAAAGATGCTGCAGGACCACCTGCTGGTTATCCTATTAGTATCGAATTGACAGGGACCGATTACGATCAAATGCTTAAAGAAGCTGATAAAATGATTGCTTTTTTGAATTCTAAAAACATTCCAGGTATCGAAAAATTAAAAGTAGATATCAATAAAGAAAGCCCTGAATTATCAGTTAAAATTGATCGTGCCAATGCAGGAAGTTTAGGGGCTTCTACAGGAATGGCAGGTTTTACTTTACGTCGAGCGGTTTATGGACAAGAGATTTCGACTTATAAAGAAGGGGATGATGATTATAACATTGTAATGCGTTTACAAGAAGATCAACGTAAAAATGAAAGCGTATTGTTTAATCAGCCTTTGACATATCGTAATCCAAATAATGGACAAATAATGCAAGTGCCAATTTCGGCAGTGTCAAATACAGAAAAAACAACTACTTATAATCAAATTAAGCGTAAAAATTACAAACGCATCATGACAGTATATTCTAATATTTTAACAGGATATAACGGTGATGAAATTACAAAGAGTATTGCCAAAGAATTAGAGAATTACAAGCTTGCTGGAGATATTACATATGGTTTCTCAGGAGTTCAGGAGGAACAAGGTAAAAATCAAAGTTTCTTGTTTTTTGCTTTATTCTTAGCATTGGCTGGGATTACAACAATTATTGTGCTTCAGTTCAATTCTGTATCTAAAACTATGGTTATTATGTTTACAGTGTTGTTGAGTTTTAGTGGGGTGTTCTATGGGTATGTAATTGCAAATATGGATTTCGTTATATTAATGACAATGATGGGTATTATATCCTTAGCAGGAGTTGTAGTTAAAAACGGAATTGTATTAATGGACTTCTTTGTCTTGTTAATGGATAAAAAGGTTGCAGATAATGGTCTTGAAAGCCACGATGATTTAACTCTTGATCAAATTAAAGAGGTGATTATTGAGTCTGGTAAGTCGCGTTTACGTCCTGTATTATTGACGGCTCTTACTGCGGTATTAGGTTTAATTCCGTTGGCGATTGGTTTAAACTTTGACTTCTTCGGATTAGTGACTGATTTTAATCCGCACTTATATATGGGTGGTGACAACGTTATATTCTGGGGCCCATTAGCATGGACAATTATCTTTGGATTAACATACGCTACTGTATTAACATTAGTAATGGTGCCAGTAATGTTTTACTTAGTGAAAAGAACTAAGTATTGGCTACGTGATAGAAGAAACAGAAGAAGAAATCTTTCAGAAGCTTAATTATATAATTTTAATTAGTAAAAAAGGCCAACTCATTGAGTAGGCCTTTTTTTATTAAAAAGTGTATGTTAAACCTATTCCTAAAATTTGTTTCAATTGTATTCTTGGTCCTAAAGTAATTTGTTCTCCATTTACTTCATCTTTAGCTTTAATGTCATCGTCATAAATAATATGAGTTCCAACATTAGCGCTAACATATTTGTTAACTATTAGATCTAGTTGTAATTGCCAGTTAACATCTATGTTTCCAAAATTGTTCAGATAATCTGAATAAAAAGCCAATCTGTTTTCTAAAAACATGTTTGTGAAAATTTCATCTTTATGATAAGCTGTGAAAAGTGCACCAAATTCCATTCTAATTCTATCTCCTTTAGAAATAATTTCTCCTGTAACAGGATCATATGTTGCTTTTGTAACCCCAAAAGCTCCTTCGTTGGCTAATCTTTGGTCGAGTACAAAAGTTGTTTTTAAGGTTATTGGTGAAAAATAAATATTAAATTTTCTTTCTTTATCAATATATTCAGATCCAGCTCCTAAAAAGATATATGCAGGGGCAAATGATTTTGAAATTGCTCTTTCAGTATTTGGGTATAAATAACCATTGGTAAACTGAGTACTAAAGTTGAACTTTGCTGAATAAAACCAATTGGAAACAGTATCTCTTCTGAAACCAAAGGTTGAGTTAAGTGCTAATGCGTCGTCAGTTTTTCTAATTTTTACGCCATCTTGTTTGTTTATGCCATATTTAAAAAGTAATTCGTTAAACCATTTAGTGTTATCTTTTTCATAACTTCTGGTGAATTTACCTTTTAGTAAACCCGAAACAGTGTTAACACCACCAGCATTCCAATTAAGAAAAGCGACTTGGCTTATGTCAAAGCCAATTTTGTTTTCTTTCTTCCAATAGGTAGTAGAATCTGGAAGTTGAGTAATAATGGTAACTTGAGATAAAGTAATATGACTTGTAAAAAAGACAATAAAAAGCAAAAAAAGTAATTTTTTATTCATGGTTAAATCGATTTGGCTCGCAAAAATCGAATTTTTTATAGAAAAGTAAAAACCACAAACAAAATTTAACAAAAAAAGCAACTCTTGTGAGTTGCTTTAGTGGAGAATACCGGATTCGAACCGGTCGCCTCTACGCTGCCAGCGTAGCGCTCTAGCCAAATGAGCTAATCCCCCCTTGATTGTAAACAAATATATAGATTTTACTAGAATATAATTATTTTTGTAAAAAAATTAAGATATGTCTGCTGATATAACCATCAAAATTACTGATAGAGAAGGAGTGACTCATGAAGTTCAAGCGCCTACCGATATGAATATGAATATTATGGAAGTTGTTCGTATGTATGAGTTGGCTCCTGAAGGAACTATTGGGATTTGTGGAGGTATGGCGATGTGCGCTTCTTGTCAGTGTTATGTTTTAAATGATGTAGAATTACCTGAAAAAAATGCTGATGAAGATGCAATGCTTTGGGAAGCTTTTAATGTAAAAGACAATAGTCGTTTAGGTTGTCAAATCAATATCACTCCAGAAATTGATGGATTAGAAATAGAATTAGCCCCTGAGGGTTAAATATAATCTTTTAATGCCTTAGGCCTTTCCAGATATTCTCTAACTATTTGTAAGGTTCCATCATCACGAGTATCAATAAACCATTTTATAAGTGCTATCTCTCCATTTTCTATTTCGATACCAGTTATAGAGCGTGGATGAACACAGCTTCCATCATTAAAATAATTTGCTTGACTATCGTTAGGTCTGGAAAACCTTGGACGATGTGTATGACCTGTGATGGTAATTTTGTTATTGTTCTCTAGAATCCATTTTTTAATTCTACGCTCAACTTTAATAAGCTCTACATAGTTTTTTGCAGGACTGGTCGGGTCTTTAATTCCCCAAATTTGTAAAGGTTTCCACAAAACACGAACTAAAAATTGATTTATTTTCCATCCTACATAATTCATAAAATCAGCTTGATGTCCATGAATTAAAAATAGTTCTTGTTTAGTGTCTTTATGTTCAAGAATTATACTTTCGTGATATTTTAAACCAGGTATTAAAGGAACCTTTTGGCCTAGATTCATATCGAAATATTCTGAAAAATTTTTTTTCACAACATTTGGATTTCTAAAAATCATATCATGATTACCCCATATCATGTTTAAACGATTTTCTAGATAAAATTTTTGGAGTAATAAGTATATGTTTTTGTTGGCCTCGAAAACATCAGTAAAAAACATATTTTCCCATAACTCATCACCATCACCTAGTTCGATGTAATGAAATCCATTTTTAAAATATTGTGACAAGGCATGAAAGAAGATATTTCGATTATTAGCAAAATCATCTGCATAACTTCCATCGCTTCTGTGACAATCACTAAAGAAGATAAATTTAGAATTATCATCAAAAGGGATTCTGATGGCATTTTTATAAGCGCTGTCTAATCGGTCTTTTGATGATAACATTTAGTAGATTCAGATTTATGCTAAAGATAATTCTTTTTCTCTAATTGTTTTTTCAATAGCATCCCATAATCCTATTCTTTTTTCTAATGCTTCTATAGCAACCTCTTCCATTTCCTTCCATTTAATAGGATCATTTTCAGCCAACTCTTCAATCATTTTCATGGCCATTGGCCCATGTTCGTCAGCATCTAATTCGATATGTCTTTCGAAATAATAAATTAGTTTAGAAAGATTAGTTTCTGGGAAATTAGTCTTGAAGTTTCTTAGAATTTCAGTGAACATATTTGGTATTAAATCTTCTCTTCCAAATGTAAAGGCTGAAGCTATTTCATGAGCATTGCCTTTTTCAATTACTCTAAACGTAAAGTTTAAAAAGTCTTTTATCGCATTGTCAAGTGGACTGTTTTTAATTGCGATAAAAACATTTTTAGTGTCTTCAATGTCAAATAAAAAGTGCTCAATTTCTGCAGTTGAAGCTTTACAGTCTTGCATAGCTTCAATGTACATTTCGTAGTGACTTAAACGTCTTCCGTCTAAACCTAAATCAGATTCTTCAGCTAAAACTATTTCGTTGATTAAGTATCTCGTTTCAGGATTTTTGGATGCTTTCCATGGAGTTGTCGTGCAAGTCAATTTTTGTTGCAAAGCCTTTAAAAGTGACATAAAATCCCAAACAGCATATACATGTATTTCTAAAAAAGAATGTAAATCTTCAATAGTTTTGATTTTAGAATATAAGGTATGATTCAGCAATTGTTTTTTTTGCTGTTCAATAGACTGATTTATAGATTGTATATTCATGGGGCAATTTTTATTGATATACGAAAAACAGTAAGATTTAGTTTTGTTTTTCATTTTACAAAAATAAAAAATGCTTCCTAAATTAAGGAAGCATTTTGTATCAAATTTATCTATTGTTTATTATGTAAATCTTATCATAACTTCATATATTCTCTTCTTTGATAATGAAGTTGAAGCTTTTGTATTATTAATAAAATTTTCATCAAAATTTTAGAGTTAAAGAATTTTTTATCTACAAAATAGTTTGAATCTTTGTAAGATAAAATTTATAAAAAATAAATGTATTTAGTAAAACAACTTTTAATTCAAAACAAGTATTCAAATCTTGTCGACAAATTCGAAGATTTATTTTCTTCTCATCCCAACTATCCTAGTTTGTTTGCAATTACTGATTCGCTTACTTTATTAGGTGTTGAGAATATAGCGATTAAAATACCTAAAGAACAATTTGTAGAATTGCCTGAAAATTTTCTAACGGTTTATAAAGGTGATTTGGTTTTACTTTCTAAAGAAGATAAAATAGTTACGTTGCTTGACGAAAAAGGTAAAAAATCAAAATTGCAACTAAACAAATTTATAGATAATTGGGATCAAATTGTGATTGCTTTGGAGCCCAATCCAGCTAAAGAAAATGGAGAAACCAAAACTCCAAAATGGGTTTTACTTGGAATTTCTTTGTTATTATTGATTTTACTTTCGTCATTTTTAAATGGAAATACTTTCAGTTCAGTTTTACTTTTGGGATCGACACTTATTGGATTAGCCCTAAGTATTTTAGTTTTACAAGAAAAATTGGGAGTAAAAACTGAACTAGTCTCGAAAATTTGTAATTTCAATCAAGAATCATCTTGTGATTCTGTTATTAAATCTGATCAAAGCCAAATTACAAAATGGTTAAGTTTTACAGATTTACCTTTACTTTTTTTTGGAACAAACTTTTTGTCTTTATTGTTAAGACCAATCCTATCTGTTAGTATTATTTCAGTTTTGAGTTTGTTAGCAATTCCTTTTTTAATTTATTCGATATGGATTCAAAAAGCAAAAATTAGAAAATGGTGTTTGCTTTGTTTGGCGATTTCTGGAATTGTATTCGTACAAGCTTTCTTTTTTACTTTTAATTCATTTGATTTTAATACCAGTTTGTTTTATGGTCTTGTTGTTTATTTATTCTCGGCTATACTAGTTTTTTCGGGATGGTTTTTAATCAAACCACTTTTGGAGAAAGAAATTAAAGTTTCAGAAGAAGTAAAAGAATTGAAAAGATTTAAGAGAAACTTCAAGATTTTTCATTCATTAACAAAAGACGTTTCAGGAATAGAAAATCTGGAAAATCTTAATGGAATTGAATTTGGAAATTTTAAAGCTAGTACAAGTTTAGTCCTTTTTTTAAGTCCAAGTTGTGGTCATTGTCATAAAGCTTTTCAAGTTGCGTATGAGCTCTATAATAAAAATCCAGAGAGTTTTTATTTAAAAATATTGTTCAATATTAACCCTGAAAATAAACAAAATAAGTATCAAATAATTGTTCAAACCTTATTGTGGTTGAATACTGTCAATACAAATAATGCAAAAGAAGCTTTGATTAATTGGCATATTGACAATATTGATCTTCAGACTTGGAAAGAAAAATGGAGATATGAAGCAAATGATACTCTTGTTGACAAGCAAATATTAGATCAGTACACTTGGTGTGTGGAAAATGAATTTAATTATTCTCCAGTTAAAATTATTAATTCAAAACTATTCCCAAATGAGTACGAAATTACTGATTTATATTTTTTTATGAATGATTATGAGGAGTTAAATCAAGAACAAATACAACAACCTCTTTTTGGATAGTTTTTAATCATAAATAACTTTAAGATGGTATTTTTAATTAAACCTTTCAAGGCAAGGTTCACATAATTCATAATTATATTTTTAAATAAATTAAATAAAAAAAGCTTTCCTAATTTAAGGAAAGCTTTTTTATCACTTATAACTATTTATTGTAATCTTTTATTTGAAAGCCGAAAAACCAGTTACATCCATACCTGTAATTAACAAGTGGATATCGTGAGTACCTTCATAAGTAATAACTGATTCTAAGTTCATCATATGACGCATGATTGAGTATTCACCAGTAATACCCATACCACCTAACATTTGACGTGCTTCACGAGCGATTTCGATTGCCATGTTTACGTTATTTCTTTTTGCCATTGAAATTTGAGCAGAAGTTGCTCTTCCTTCGTTACGTAAAACTCCCAATCTCCAAGTTAATAATTGAGCCTTAGTGATTTCTGTGATCATTTCAGCTAATTTTTTTTGTTGTAATTGAGTTGCACCAATTGGTTTGTCAAATTGAATTCTTTCTTTAGAATATCTTAAAGCAGTATCGTAACAATCCATGGCAGCACCTATAGCACCCCAAGCAATTCCGTATCTAGCGGAATCTAAACATCCTAGAGGAGCCCCTAAACCAGATTTGTTAGGTAAAAGATTTTCTTTAGGAACTTTTACGTTATCAAAGATAAGTTCACCTGTTGCCGAAGCTCTTAATGACCATTTGTTATGTGTTTCTGGAGTTGTAAAGCCTTCCATTCCACGTTCAACAATTAATCCGTGAATT
>CAZMCP010000006.1:0-68699 GCA_964565035.1 uncultured Flavobacterium sp.
ATGCGTGCTCGTGGAGCTCAAGTTACAGATATCGCAATTATTGTAGTAGCTGCCGATGATGATATCATGCCACAAACCAAAGAGGCGATAAGTCACGCACAAGCAGCGGGTGTTCCAATTGTATTTGCAATTAATAAAGTAGATAAACCAACTGCTAATCCTGAAAAAATTAAAGAGAAATTAGCAGCTATGAATTTCTTAGTTGAAGATTGGGGTGGTAAATACCAATCGCATGATATTTCTGCTAAAACAGGGCTAGGAGTAAAAGAATTATTAGAAAAAGTATTGCTAGAAGCTGAAGTTTTAGAACTTAAAGCAAATCCTAATAAACCTGGTGTGGGTACTGTGGTTGAAGCTTTCCTTGATAAAGGACGTGGATACGTTTCGACAGTATTAGTACAAGCAGGTACAGTAAGAGTGGGTGATTATATCTTAGCTGGTAAAAATCATGGTAAGATTAAGGCTATGCAAGATGAAAGAGGGCACAATGTGAAAGAGGCAGGTCCTTCAACACCAGTTTCTATCTTGGGTCTTGATGGCGCACCAACGGCAGGTGATAAATTCACTATTTACGAAGATGAAAGAGAGGCAAAACAAATTGCGGCTAAACGTACTCAATTAATGCGTGAGCAATCAGTTCGTGTACAACGTCACATTACATTAGATGAAATTGGTCGTCGTATTGCTCTAGGACAGTTTAAAGAATTGAATATTATCCTTAAAGGTGACGTAGATGGTTCTGTTGAAGCATTATCAGATTCATTCTCTAAATTGTCAACAGAGGAAATTCAAATCAATATCATTCATAAAGGAGTTGGAGCAATTACAGAATCAGACGTAATGTTAGCTTCTGCTTCAGATGCAATCATTATTGGATTTAATGTTCGTCCTGCTGGAAATGCTAAACAATTAGCTGAGAAAGAGGAGATCGACATCCGTCACTATTCTATCATCTATGCGGCAATCGATGATTTACGTGATGCAATGGAAGGAATGCTTTCTCCAGAGATGAAAGAAGAGATTACTGGTACTGCAGAAATTAGAGAATTATTCAAAATTTCTAAAGTGGGAACTATTGCAGGATGTATGGTGACAGATGGTAAAATTCTTAGAGCTAACAAAATTCGTTTAATTCGTGAAGGTGTTGTAATTTATACAGGTGAATTAATTGCCTTGAAGCGTTTTAAAGATGATGTTAAAGAAGTTTCTAAAGGTTACGATTGTGGTATGCAAATTAAAGGATACAATGATATTCAAGAATACGATATTATTGAAGGCTTTACAGAAGTAGCTGTTAAAAAGAAATTGAAATAATTCAATATATAGAAATTAAAAGCGCGATTTTATCGCGCTTTTTTTGTACCTATTCGGATTTTGTTGGTATTGTTTTTGTGGTTAAAGAACAATAAATTATTCTAAGAAAATTAAATCTCTACATGAAATCATCACTTTTGTTTTTAACAATCTTTATTTGTTTTTGTCAAAACTCAGAAAAAAAAACGCCAAATAAAAATTATAAATCATATTCTAAAGAAGCATTTTTATTTTGTAAAAAGAATAAACTAGAAAACGATTATTTTTTATTGGTTGATTTAGGTGTTCACTCTGGAAAAAAGAGATTATTTAAATATGATTTCAAGAAAGATACAATAGTTTCTTCTTATATGGTAAGCCATGGTTGTGGTGATAGCATGTGGGGGCAAACTTTTACAAAAGACGAACCTAAAATAAGTAATGAGGCTGATTCACATTGTTCTTCAGTAGGAAAGTATGTTATAAAAGAAAGAGGTGTAAGTCAGTGGGGAATAAAAGTGAAATACCTTTTACATGGTAAAGATAAAACCAATTCAAATGCACTAAATAGGGCTATTGTTCTCCATTCTTGGGAAAAAATACCTAATGAAGAAGTTTTTCCGAATGGAACTCCCGAGGGATGGGGATGTCCAGCGGTTTCAAATGAGGCGATGAGAGATATAGACAAGTTATTAAAACAGTCAAAAAAATCAGTATTACTTTGGATTGTAAAATAAAACCCGATAGAAATATATCGGGTTATTTTTAAATCATTGATTTTTACCTTTAGTTAAGTAGTAAACAGGTACTCCTAAAAACACTAAGAATAATCCTAATCCTGAATTTTTTGTGTCATAAATCAACAAAGCAACACAAATACACGTCGTTAAAATAATGTATAAAGCTGGGATTATAGGATATCCAAAAGCTTTGTAAGGTCTTTCAGTGTTAGGTTCTTTTTTACGTAAAATGAATATACCATAAATAGTTAAAATGTAAAATAATAAAGAAGCAAAAGTGGAATAAGTCAATAGGTCTCCATATCGACCCGACAAACACAAGATACTTGCCCAGATACATTGTACCCATAATGCTTTAGCTGGAACACTATTTTTATTTAGTTTGCCAGCTTGTTTAAAAAACAAACCATCTTTAGACATCGCATAAAATAATCTTCCTCCCGCTAATATAAGTCCAGTATTACAGCCAAAAGTAGAAATCATAATAAGCCCAGCCATTACAAATACACCAATATTTCCCATTATAATACTTGCAGCTGCAGCACCAACACGGTCTTCTTGAGCAAACATTAAACCTTTTTCAAGTACAGAACTTCCATTGGGAATACCTTGTAAAGGAATAAGAGCAAGATAAGCTACATTAGCTAATATATAAATAACAGTTACAATTAAAGTTCCTAAAAATAAACTTCTAGGAATATTTTTTTTAGGATCTTTAATTTCTCCGGCTATAAATGTTACATTGTTCCATGCATCACTTGAAAATAGAGAATTAATAATTGTTGAACCTATAACACCTAAAAGAGCTACCCCTGTTAGAGCAGTTACTGTGGTGGTGCCATTTTCATTAAGAATTGTTTTTGTTGCTTCCCATGGGTGTGCAAAATTTTGAGCTAAAACATCTGTCTTTAGTCCAACATATAATCCTAGAATAATTAGAGCAAACAGTGCAAATAATTTGGCAAACGTAAAAAACAATTGTAATGTCTTTCCGCTTTTCACGCCTTGTGTATTAATAATGGTTAAGATAATTATGCTTGCAATAGCAAGTAATTGTTTTAATGTAATAGTTAAAAAACCTGATTCAAATATCTTTTGTTCTAATTCAGGCAAAAAAACTGAAGTATAATTTGCAAAAGCAACTGCAACTGCTGCAATTACACCTGTTTGAATAACGGTAAAAACAGTCCATCCATATAAAAAAGACATTAATTTGCCATAAGCTCTTTGTATATATACAAATTGACCGCCGGCATTAGGCATCATTCCGGCGAGTTCACCATAGCTTAATGCAGCACTCATTGTTAATAATCCAGTTACTAGCCAAGTTACTAATAGCCAGCCAGCAGAACCTAAATCTCTTGACATTGCTGCAGTAACAATAAAAATACCTGATCCTATCATTGAACCTGCAACTATACTCGTAGCATCTATTAATCCTAATGAACGTTTGAATTCTTGTTTTTCTTCCATAGTTTTTGGGTTAGTTTCGATAAAGATATAAAAACAAATAGTATAGCCAGTTTTTTTGTAACTTTAGTAAAATATTAATTTATTGAATAATGGAACATGTAAAAGAATATACAAACGGAGAGGTTACCATTGTATGGAAACAAGAATTATGTGCTCACTCTGGTATTTGTGTTAGAGGGTTACCTAATGTCTTTAAACCCAAAGAAAAACCTTGGATCCATCCACATACAAGTACATCAGAAGAGTTGGTAAATCAAATAAAAAAATGTCCTTCGGGAGCATTATCATTTTATTATAATAGTGATAAAAAAGATGAATAATATATCAGAACAGTCAATAGTACTAAATCAAGAAAAAAAGAGATTTGAATTAGAAGTAGAAGTAGAAGGTAAAATCGCTTACATAGAATTCATAAAGAACAACGAGGATATTATGTTTTTAACTCATACTGAAGTTCCTAGAGGATTAGAAGGGAAGGGTGTGGGCTCTGCAATAGTTTCCAAGACATTAGATTATATACAAGAAAACAGATATACACTAGCTCCGTTGTGTCCTTTTATAGCGGCTTATGTAAAGCGTCATCCAGAACGTAAAGAAATTTTGGCTAAAGGTTATAATGTTTGATAGGATAATTACCTAATCCCGCAATAAACTTTTTCTATCTTTGCGACATGAATGAAAATTTGAATCCAAATAAAGAACGTTTTTCTCCTGAAGAAGTTGATATTGAAAAGGCATTAAGACCACTTTCATTTGATGATTTTACAGGGCAGGATCAAGTACTCGAAAACCTTAAAGTTTTTGTACAAGCTGCTAATCTTAGAGGAGAAGCATTGGATCATACCTTGTTTCATGGTCCTCCAGGATTGGGTAAAACAACTTTAGCAAACATATTAGCAAACGAATTAGGAGTAAGCATCAAAATTACTTCTGGCCCAGTATTAGACAAACCAGGGGATTTAGCAGGGTTGCTAACAAATCTAGACGATCGTGATGTTTTATTCATAGACGAAATTCATCGCTTAAGTCCTGTTGTCGAAGAATATCTATATTCGGCTATGGAGGATTTTAAAATTGACATTATGATCGAGTCTGGCCCTAATGCTAGAACAGTTCAAATCAATTTGAATCCATTTACTCTAGTTGGAGCAACAACCAGGTCAGGATTATTAACCGCTCCTATGAGAGCTCGATTCGGAATTCAATCTCGATTACAATATTATAATACAGAACTCCTCACTACAATAGTTCAACGCAGTTCTTCCATTTTAAAAATGCCTATTTCAATGGAAGCGGCAATAGAAATTGCTGGTAGAAGTAGAGGTACACCTCGTATTGCTAATGCTTTATTACGTAGAGTTCGAGATTTTGCACAAATTAAAGGAAACGGTAAAATTGATATCGAAATTGCTCGTTTTGCCTTAAAAGCATTACATGTGGACGCACATGGTCTTGATGAAATGGATAATAAAATACTAACTACAATTATTGATAAGTTTAAAGGAGGTCCAGTGGGTTTAACCACTTTAGCAACAGCAGTTTCAGAAAGCGGTGAAACCATCGAGGAAGTATATGAACCTTTTTTAATTCAAGAAGGTTTTATTATTAGAACACCTCGTGGTCGTGAAGTCACAGAAAAGGCATATAAACATTTAGGTAGAGTAAGAGGAGCCAATCAAGGTGAGTTGTTTTAGGGCATTTCCCTTCGGGCAATCGGCTTTGCCTCATGCCCCTTCGCGTCGGGTTTTCCGCGCTACATGGTAGCTTGCTTCAACCCCTAATGCAAAATGAATACAAAAGAAAAATACTCGCAATTAATTAAATCCGAAGCACTTCGCCTCGGGTTTCTTTCTTGTGGTATTTCTAAAGCTGGTTTTCTAGAAGACGAAGCTCCTCGTTTAGAAAACTGGTTGAATAAAAATAGGCATGGACAAATGTCGTATATGGAAAACCATTTCGATAAACGACTCGATCCAACATTATTAGTTGACGATGCTAAAAGTGTGGTTTCTTTATTATTGAACTATTTTCCTTCAGAAATCCAAAATCAGGATTCCTATAAAATTTCAAAATATGCTTACGGACAGGATTATCATTTTGTAATCAAAGACAAACTTAAAGAGTTATTAAAATACATTCAAACTGAAATAGGAGAGGTAACTGGTAGAGTTTTTGTGGATTCGGCGCCAGTTTTAGATAAAGCTTGGGCAGCAAAGTCAGGTCTAGGTTGGATTGGTAAGAATAGCAATCTAATTACGAAACAAGTTGGCTCGTTTTATTTTATTGCCGAATTAATTATTGATATTGACTTAGAATACGATTATGCAACAACGGATCATTGTGGTTCTTGTACCGCTTGTTTAGATGCTTGTCCCACACAGGCCATTGTTGCGCCTTATGTGGTTGATGGCAGTAAATGTATTTCCTATTTCACTATCGAACTTAAAGAGCAAATTCCTGATGAAATGAAAGGTAAGTTTGGAGATTGGATGTTTGGGTGTGATGTGTGTCAAGATGTTTGTCCATGGAACCGATTTTCAAAACCACATCAAGAACCACTTTTTAATCCAAATGCTGAAATTTTATCTTATTCAAAAAAAGATTGGCAAGAAATAACAGAAGATGTTTTTAAAAAAGTATTTAAAAATTCGGCTGTAAAAAGGACAAAATTAGAAGGTTTAAAAAGAAATATTAGCTTTTTAAAAGATTAACCCAGAAATCTTTCTTACTTCGCTTACATCTTTTAACTTTGCAAGTTCCAATTATTCTTAAAAATATGGCAGACGATAAAAAACGCAGAGAAGCTTTACTATATCACGCAAAACCACAACCAGGTAAAATAAAAGTAGTGCCTACTAAAAAGTATGCCACACAAAGAGACTTGTCTTTGGCTTATTCACCAGGAGTAGCTGAGCCATGTATCGAAATTGCAAAAGATGTAGATAAAGTTTATAAATATACAGCAAAAGGAAATTTAGTAGCGGTAATCTCTAATGGTACTGCTGTTTTAGGTTTGGGAGATATTGGTCCAGAAGCTTCAAAACCTGTAATGGAAGGGAAAGCATTGTTATTTAAAATATTCTCGGATATAGATGTGTTTGATATCGAAGTTGATGCTACAGATATAGATAAGTTTGTCGACACAGTGAAGGCGATTTCTCCAACTTTTGGAGGAATTAATTTAGAGGATATTAAAGCACCTGAATCATTCGAAATTGAAAGACGATTAGTTGAGGAATTGAATATTCCAGTTATGCACGATGATCAGCATGGAACGGCAATTATTTCTTCAGCAGCTTTATTGAATGCATTAGAATTAGCAGATAAAAAAGTAGAAGATATTAAACTAGTTGTGTCTGGTGCAGGTTCAGCTGCATTAGCATGTGCTAATTTGTATGTATTGTTGGGAGTTAAACCTGAAAATGTCATGATGTTTGATGTTAATGGAATGCTTACAACGTGTAGAGAGGATTTGTCTGATTTACAAAAGAGATATGCTAAATCATGTGATCCTAAGACTCTAGCTGAAGCCTTAGTTGGAGCAGATATGTTTTTAGGTCTTTCCGCTGGAAACATACTAAAGCCAGAAATGTTACTAACCATGGCAAAAAATCCAATAGTTTTTGCAATGGCTAATCCAGTTCCTGAGATCGATTACAATCTTGCAATAGCAACTCGAGAAGACATAATAATGGCTACTGGTCGGTCAGATTATCCTAATCAAGTAAATAACGTTTTAGGTTTTCCTTATATTTTTCGTGGAGCACTTGATGTTAGAGCTACAAAAATTAACGAAGCTATGAAAATGGCTGCAGTTAAGGCTTTGGCTTGTCTTGCAAAGCAATCTGTTCCAGAACAGGTGAATATAGCTTATGGAGAAACTAAATTAAATTTTGGAAGAGATTATATTATCCCGAAACCATTTGATCCACGCTTGATATCTGAAGTAGCTCCTGCTGTCGCAAAAGCAGCAATGGAAAGTGGAGTGGCTCAAATTGAAATTACAGATTGGGACAAATACAAAGATGAATTGTTAGAGCGATTAGGATCTGATAATAAGATGGTTCGTTTATTAGCAAATAGAGCTAAAACAAATCCTAAGAGAATAATTTTTGCTGAAGCAGATCACTTGGATGTTTTAAAAGCTGCTCAGATAGTTCTTGAAGAAGGTATTGGTATTCCAATTTTATTGGGTAATAGAGAAATTATTTTAGAATTAAAAGAAGAAATAGGTTTTGATACAGAGGTAACGATCTTAGATCCTAAAACCAAAGAAGAAGACGAACGTCGTTTACGATATGCAGATCTATATTGGGAGTCACGTAAACGAAGAGGTATTACTTTATTAGATGCTCAAAAATGGATGCGTGAGCGTAACTATTTTGCAGCAATGATGGTTAATAATGGTGAAGCAGATGCTTTGGTTACTGGTTACTCAAGAAGTTATCCTTCAGTAGTAAAACCAATGATGGAATTGATTGGTAAAGCACCTGGTGTAACAAGGATGGCCACAGCAAACATGATGATGACTCCACGCGGACCAATGTTTTTAGCTGATACGGCTATTAATCCTAACCCTTCTTCAGATGATTTAGCAAAAATTGCATTAATGACAGCTAAGACAGTAAGAATGTTTGGAATGGAGCCTGTAATAGCAATGGTTTCTTTTTCAAATTTTGGTTCTTCTAACACAGAAAGCGCTTCAAAAGTTAGGGCTGCCGTAGATTACTTGCATAACTATTATCCAGATTTAATTGTTGATGGTGAAATTCAAACAGACTTTGCTTTGAATCCAGAAATGCTTAAAAGTAAGTTTCCATTTTCTAAATTAGCTGGACATAAAGTGAATACACTGGTTTTTCCAAATTTAGAATCTGCAAACATCAATTATAAGATGTTGAAAGAATTGTATAAAGTTGATTCAATTGGTCCAATCATGTTAGGGATGGCTAAGCCAGTTCATATCTTTCAATTAGGTGCAAGTGTAGAAGAAATGGTAAATATGGCAGCAGTCGCAGTAGTTGATGCCCAAGAAAAAGAAAAAAAGGCAAAAAAATAGACTAAATTAAGCTTTTTAGTTAATCGATAAATCTGACAGTTAGACCGACAAAATAATAGTAATCGAAGAAAATTACTATATTTGGAGGTCAAGGAGACTAGTTATGATTGCACATATTCAAGGAAAATTAGTTGAAAAAAACCCTACAGAAGTTATAATAGACTGTAATGGAGTGGGTTATCAAATTAATATTTCCTTACATACTTTTGGTTTATTGCCAAATACAGACCATGTAAAACTGTTTACTCATCTTTTAATTAAGGAAGATGGACATACACTTTTTGGTTTTGTTGAAAAATCTGAGAGAGAAATTTTCAAATTATTAATTTCTGTTTCAGGGATAGGGGCAAATATTGCAAGAACAATGTTATCTTCAATAGAACCCAAACAAATAATTAATGCAATTGCTTCTGGTGATGTTGCAACTGTTCAATCGATTAAAGGGATTGGAGCGAAAACTGCTCAAAGAGCTATTTTAGATCTGAAAGACAAAGTGTTAAAGTTGTATGATATAGAGGAAGTTTCTCTAGTAGCAAACAATACAAATAAAGATGAAGCGTTATCTGCTTTAGAAGTTCTGGGATTTGTTAGAAAAGCATCTGAAAAAGTAGTAGACAAAATCGTTGCCAATACTCCTGACGCATCAGTGGAAACCATTATTAAACAAGCGCTAAAAAACTTATAATCGTTGAAACATTTAACAATATATTTTTCGGATACCTTTACAAAAAACAGCCTCGTTTTACTGTTTTTATTAGTTTTTGCCACTTCATTTTCTCAAATTAACCAAGATACAGTAAAAGGATATAATACAGGAACTTTAGAAATGCCTAATCCTTCAAGTATTCTTGAAGCATACGAATATGATCCTGTTAGTGATAGATACATTTATACTAAAACTTTTGATGGATTTAACATAGATTATCCCATTGTTTTAACACCAGAACAATATCAAAAACTTATTCAAAAAGAGGCGGTTAGAAATTATTTTCAAAAAAAATCTGATGCTGTAGATGGTAAAAAAGCGGCAAGTAAGGATGGTAAAAAAGATTTGTTGCCAAGATATTACATCAATTCAGGTTTCTTCGAATCTATTTTTGGAAGTAATACCATTGATGTTAAACCTACAGGAACTGTAGAGATAGATTTTGGAGTAAGACATTCCAAACAAGATAATCCAGCTTTTTCACCAAGAAACAGAAGAACAACTACTTTTGACTTTGATCAACGAATAAGTTTAAGTTTATTAGGGCAAGTTGGAACAAGATTAAAAGTCAATGCAAATTATGATACAGAATCTACTTTTGCATTCCAAAACCTTATCAAATTAGAATATACACCTACGGAAGATGATATCCTTCAAAAAATAGAAGTAGGTAACGTAAGTATGCCTCTTAATAGTACTTTAATAAGAGGAGCGCAAAGCCTATTTGGAGTTAAGTTGCAATTACAATTTGGACGTACTACCGTAACTGGAGTATTTTCAGAACAAAAGTCTCAAACAAAAACGGTTACTTCTCAAGGAGGAGGTTTAATTCAGGATTATAGTTTGTTCGGTTTAGAATATGATTCTGATCGTCACTTTTTCTTGTCTCAATATTTCAGAAATCGTTATGATGAGTCTCTAGAAAAGTATCCTATAATAGATTCAAGAGTTCAAATTACCAGAATGGAAGTTTGGGTTACTAATAGACAAAACAGAATCAACACATCTCCTGATGGTAATAATTTAAGAAATATTATTGCGTTACAAGATTTAGGAGAGTCAAGATCTCTTACTGTTCCTGATTCTCAAATGATAGGAATCGATTTAGGGGCTAATCCAGGTTTTGTTCCAGGAACAGTACCATTCGACGCTCCTGCTGATAATGAAAATAATGGTTTTGATCCGGTAAAAATTGGCCAGGGTGGTAGTTATTTAAATTCTGGAATTCGTGAGGTGGCAACTGCAGGTCAAGGATTTTCAAATTTAGCAACCGCTCCAACAGAAGGGGTGGATTATTCTAAATTAGAAAATGCCCGTAAACTTACTCCTAACGAATATACGTATCACCCACAATTAGGTTATATCTCGCTTAATCAAAGACTAGCAAATGATGAGGTTTTAGCAGTTGCTTATCAATATACTATTGCAGATCAAGTTTACCAGGTTGGGGAATTTGGTAATGATGGAGTAGATGCAACAAACGTGAGTTCAGGTATACCCACAACACAAGCATTGATTTTAAAAATGCTAAAAGGGAATCTTACAAATGTTGATAAGCCAGTTTGGAATTTGATGATGAAAAATATTTATCAAATACCAGGCGCTTATCAGTTGTCTTCAGAAGATTTTAAATTAAATATTTTATATACTGATCCATCACCATTAAATTATATCTCGCCAGTACCTGGAACACCTTTCCCTTCAAATCCTACTGTAGAGAATGAAGTAGAAAGTACACCATTATTAAGAGTATTTAATTTAGATAGATTAAATCCAACTAACGACCCTCAAAATAGAGGTGACGGTTTCTTTGATTTCTTACCTGGATTAACTGTTGATACACAAAATGCTCGAATTATCTTTACAACAGTAGAGCCTTTTGGTAAATTATTATTTGAAAAATTAAGAAATAGCCCTACAGAAAACTATAATGGTAACCCATTAACAAGTGATTATAACGATAATCAAAAGAAGTATGTTTTTAAAAATTTATATCGTAAAACTCAAGCATTAGCTCTTCAAGACAGTGATAAAAACAAGTTTCAACTTAGAGGTAAATTCAAATCTTCAGGTGGAGAAGGAATTTCATTAGGCTCAGCAAACGTTCCGCCAGGTTCAGTACAAGTTACAGCTGGAGGAAGAGTTTTGCAAGAAGGTGTAGATTATACTGTAAATTATCAAGCTGGTAGGGTTCAAATTCTCGACCCTTCATTGCAGGCTTCAGGAATTCCTATAGAGGTTTCTGTTGAAAATAATTCGGTTTTTGGCCAACAGACAAGACGTTTTATGGGAGTTAACATTGAGCATAAATTCTCAGATAAATTTCAAGTAGGCGCTACTTTCTTAAAAATGACAGAAAGACCATTTACCCAAAAAACGAATTATGGTCAGGAATCTGTGAACAACATGATATATGGTGCTAATGTGAATTATTCAACAGAAGTGCCTTTGTTTACAAGACTAGTAAACAAATTGCCAAATATTGATACAGATGTTCCGTCAAATTTATCTTTCAGAGGTGAATTTGCTGTTTTAAAGCCAGGAACACCTAAGACGGATAAATTTGAAGGGGAGGCCACAGTTTATGTTGATGACTTTGAAGGATCTCAATCTACTATTGATATGAAATCTTCCTTTGCTTGGTCACTTTCAAGTGTGCCCAGAGGATTTGGAGGTGAACTTCCAGAAAATGATTTAAATTATGGAAATAGAAGAGCAAAATTATCATGGTATACAATTGATCCGGTTTTTTATACAAATCAAAGGCCTTCTGGATTAAATGATAATGATTTTTCAAGAAATGATACTCGTCGTGTATATATAAACGAAATATTCCCAAATACTAATATAGCTGCTGGACAAACTACAGTCATAACAACATTAGATATGACGTATTATCCAACAGAGAGAGGGCCTTATAATTTTAATCCATCTTCAGTTAATAATACTCTGCCCAATCCACAAGATAATTTTGGTGGAATAATGCGATCTATCAATTCTACAAATTTTGAGCAATCAAATGTTGAGTATATTCAGCTTTGGGTTCTAGATCCTTACCATGGATCAGCTTCAGATGCTAATCCGGCCAATACTGGTAAACTGACATTCAATTTAGGTGAAATTTCTGAGGATATATTAAAGGACGGAAGAAAATTGTATGAAAATGGACTTCCAGCAGGTGGTTCAAATCCTAATGTTATCGATACCAATTGGGGTAAAGTACCTGCAGCTCAGTCATTAATTTATGCTTTTGATACTAATGAAGCTAATAGAACACAACAAGATTTAGGATTAAATGGTTTGACAGATGCCGAAGAGGCTAATAAATATCCTGCCTTTGCTGCTGATCCAGATCCAGCACAAGATAATTACCAGTACTTTTTAAATGCTAGTGGGCCAGTTATTGATAGATATAAAAATTACAATGGTCTACAGGGCAATTCACCTGTTAATGTTTCAGATAGTAATAGAGGTTCATCGACTAATCCAGATGTCGAGGATATTAATAGGGATAATACTATGAATACTATTGAGGCATATTATAAATTCTCAATAGATATTAAACCAGGAATGGTTGTTGGAGATCAATATGTTTCTGATGTTAGGGAAACTCAAGTAACTCTAGATAATGGTAATACAACTCAAGCGAGATGGATTCAATTTAAAATCCCAATTCTTGAAGCTACTGCAGCGAATATTGAAGGAGGTATTTCAGATTTTAGATCTATTCGTTTCATGAGAATGTTCATGTCTGGTTTTACAGAAAAGATGACTTTACGTTTAGGAGCATTAGACCTTGTAAGAGGAGAGTGGAGAAGAGTTAATACATCTTTGCAACCAACAGTTGATAATGATCCATCTGATGATCCAACCGGATTTGATGTTCTTGCAGTTAATTTAGAAGAAAATGGAGCCAGAAATCCAATTCCTTATGTGTTGCCTCCAGGGGTTCAGCGTGAACAACTTTATAACAATAATTCTGTAGTTAATCAAAATGAACAATCGTTATCATTGAGAGTTTACGATAAAAACAATCCGCAATCTGGAACACAAGGTCTTGAGCCTGGAGATGCTAGAGCGACATTTAAAAATGTTAGTGTAGATATGCGTCAGTATAATAAACTTAAAATGTTTTTACATGCAGAATCATTACCTACACCTCCAGAAACATCGCCTGTACAGTCTGATCAAATGTCTGCATTTATTCGTTTCGGAAATGACTTTACAGAAAATTTCTATCAAGTCGAAATTCCATTAAAAATAACTTCACAAACAGCTAGAACTGCAGAGGAAATTTGGCCTGAATCAAATGAGATAGATTTAAAAACATCACTTTTAACGGCTTTAAAAGTCTTGAAAATTCAAGGTGCTTTAACTGCAGATCCTGAAGGTATTTCATATTTAGACGAGGATGATCCACGCCTAGATCCATCAGCATCAAACAAACCCAATAAGTTGCGATTGGGTATAAAAGGAAATCCTAATTTTGGTTTTGTAAGAACTTTAATGGTGGGTGTCAAAAATAATAGTTCTGGATATGTTAGAGGTGAAGTTTGGTTTAATGAGCTTCGTTTAGCGGATGTAGATAATGAAGGCGGAAAAGCAGCAATTGCTAGTTTAGATACTAATTTAGCTGATTTTATGACGCTTTCTGCTACTGGAAGAATGAATACTATTGGTTTTGGAGGTATAGAAGAAAGTCCTAATGAGAGAAGTCGTGAACAAGCTCAACAATATGATATTGTAACAAATGTAAATTTAGGCAAGTTACTCCCTAAAAAATGGGGAATTAATTTACCATTCAATTATGCTGTAGGTGAAGAAATTATTACACCAGAATATGATCCTTTATATCAGGATATTAAATTAAAGCAATTGCTTGATGTTACAACTGATGAAGCTAAAAAAGATGAGATCAAAAATAGAGCTGAGGATTTTACAAAAAGAACTAGTATAAATTTTATTGGAGTTAAAAAGGACAGAGCTCCTGAACAAAAACAACATTTTTACGATCCAGAAAATTTAACTCTTTCATATTCTTTTAATGAATTACATCATAGAGATTTTGAAATAGAAGCGCTGTTAGATCAACAGGTAAGAACTTCAGCTGACTATGCTTACACATTTAAACCTAAAACTGTTGAGCCATTCAAGAAAAACCAATTCATGAAAAAAAGTGCTTACTGGAAAATGTTAAGTGATTTTAATTTTAATTTCTTACCTAATAATGTAAACTTTAGTTCAACAATATTACGTCAATATAATAAGCAACAATTTAGATTGGTTGATGATGTGCAAGGTATACCAATTAGTCCTTTGTATAAGAGGAACTTTATGTTTAATTATAACTATGGATTTAATTTTAATCTTACTAAGTCTCTTAGATTAAATTATACTGCAGCTACAGGAAATTTAGTTAGAAATTATTTTGACGAAGAAAACAATCCTAGAACAGATTTTTCTATTTGGGATGACTATTGGAATATTGGGACGCCAAATCAGCATAACCAACAGCTTACGGTTAATTATGAGCTGCCTATAAATAAAATTCCATTATTGTCATTTATAAAATCAGACTATACTTATACAGGTGATTATTCTTGGACAAGAGCATCTATTCAGGCTCAAGATTTTAATGGATATAATTTAGGAAATACAATTCAAAATGCAAACTCGCATAAATTGAATACTTCATTCAATATGTCTACTTTATATAAATATATTGGATTGGTTAAAAGAAGTGAAAGAGTTCAAAAGACTAAACAACCGGTTCCTCCTCCAGCAGCTCCTAAACCAGGAGAAAAAGTCGTAGCGAAGCCTAAGACAAAAGTTGTTCAGCCTAATATTTGGATAGATGGATTAATTGGATTAGCTACAAGTGTTAAAAATGTACAAATTAATTATAGTGAAACTAATGGTACATTGCTTCCAGGATACCTTCCTTCGATTGGTTTCTTAGGTTCATCTAGACCTTCTTTAGGATTTGTTTTTGGTGCACAAGATGATGTTAGATTTGAAGCGGCTAGAAACGGATGGTTAACGAATTATCCTGAGTTTAATCAAAATTATACTCAAATTAGTAATAAACAAATAACAGCTACGGCAAATTTAGAACCTTTTCCTGATTTGAAAATTGATTTAACTGCCGATAGAACTAAAGCTGCAAACTTCTCAGAACAATTTGATGCCATCGACAATCAATATACTTCGCATTCGCCTTATAACACTGGGAATTTTTCTATATCTACCGTAATGATAGGTACTTCTTTTCAAAAAAGTGATGAGACGACTTTTGCTGCATTTCAAGCTTTTAGAGATAACAGAATGATTATTGCAAATAGATTGGCACAACAAAGAGCAGCATCAGACCCAAGTTATAATCCAAATGATTTAGATGCAGATGGTTTTCCTAAAGGTTATGGGAAAAATAGTCAGCAAGTATTATTGCCAGCATTTTTAGCTACCTATACAAGCGATTTTAGGAATGCCTCTAAAGTTCCTTTAACTCCGTTTAGAAGCTTTCCAATTCCTAACTGGAATATTAAGTACACAGGATTAATGCGATACAAATTCTTTAAAGATAGATTCAAGCGTTTCTCATTACAACATGCTTATAAAGCGGCATATACTTTAAATTCGTATCGATCAAATTTTGAGTATGATAAAGATCCTAATTCATTAGATGCTGGAAATAATTTTCAAAATAAAATTTTAATTTCAAACGCTAATTTAACAGAGCAATTTAGTCCGCTAATCCGTTTAGATTTTGAAATGAAGAGTTCTATTAAAGTTTTAGCAGAGATGAAAAAAGACAGAACATTATCAATGAGTTTTGATAACAATTTAATGACTGAGTTGTCTGGAGTCGAATATATTGTTGGTCTTGGTTATAGAATCAAAGATGTTAAAATTAGATCAAGATTAGCTGAGAATGCTCTAGGTTTGATTAAAAGCGATGTTAATATAAGGGCTGACGTATCACTTAGAAATAATAAAACAATTGTTAGAAATCTTGATTATGACAATAATCAATTAGGAGGTGGTCAAAAAATTATTTCTGGTAAACTTACCGCTGACTATGCATTTAGTAAAAATTTAACAACCCTTTTCTTTTTTGATTACTCGTTTTCAAAAACTGTTATATCTACTTCGTTCCCTATAACGAATATTCGTTCAGGATTTACACTTCGATATAATTTTGGAAATTAATCTTAAAAAAGAATTAATTATTGTTGTAATAATTTTACTTTTGTTTCTAATTAAAATACAAATAAAATGAACATACCAACTAATTTAAAGTACACTAAAGATCACGAATGGGTTAGCATTGAAGGAGATATTGCTACAGTAGGAATTACAGATTTTGCTCAAAAAGAATTGGGTGATATTGTATATGTTGAGGTTGATACTTTAGATCAAACATTGAGTAAAGACGAAGTGTTTGGTACTGTTGAAGCAGTAAAAACAGTTTCAGATTTATTTTTACCTCTTTCAGGAGAAATAGTAGAATTTAATGATGAGTTAGAATCAAATCCTGAAGTTGTTAATTCTGATCCTTACGGTGCTGCATGGATGATTAAAGTAAAAATTTCTGATACTTCAGAAATTGATTCATTACTTTCTAGTGAAGACTATAAAGCACTTATTGGCGCCTAATAAATATTCTTTTTGGGTAGCAGTTTTATGGACTGGAATAATTTTTTATTTAAGTTTTAAAACACCAAGTTCTGGTCCCAAATTGTATTTTGAAAATGCAGACAAAGCCGTGCATTTTACATTTTATTTTGGTTTTGTTTTTTTATGGTTTAAATTTTTACTTTTTCAAAAAAAGGGAGTATTTAGAAACCTTATTGTATTAGTTGTTATTGCTATTCTTATAGGAATTTTAATAGAATTATCACAAGGTTTGTTAACCACAACAAGGCAGCCAGATGTATGGGATGCAGTTGCGAATAGTCTTGGAGCTTTGATGGGAGCAATTTTTTTTATAAAAATTGTTTGTAAGGTCTAGGATAAATCAAATTTCTTTCAAATAAAATTAAAATAATATCCCACTTAGGTGGGATTTTTCTATTTTTATGAACTTATAATTACATTATGAATATTAAGCAGTATTTAGATTCTACCTACTTAAAAACAGCACAACAAGCAGGTTTGTCTGAGAAAGACAATACAAAGGTTGTGGAAAGTTTTATTCAAGAAGCGATTAATGAAGGATTTAAGTTAATAATGATTAGGCCAGATAAAGTATCTCTTGCACATGAGATGATTTCTAAAGCTAAATCAGATGTATTGGTTGGTACTGTTATTGATTTTCCCGATGGGACATCAGATTTTGATGTTAAACTTCTAGAAGCAGAAACGGCAATTAAAAATGGAGTTGATGAGTTAGACTATGTGATAAACTATAGAGCTTTTCAAAAAGGGGAGATAAACCTCGTTAAAAACGAAATCATAGAATGTACTAAACTAGGTCTCTCTAATAAAAAAGTTGTTAAGTTTATAATTGAAGTTGCTGCACTTACGGATCAACAAATTATTCAAATTTCAGCTTTGATAAAAAACACGATAATTAGTAATTTCAAAGAGAATGATTATCAAAATGTTTTTGTAAAATCTTCAACAGGATTTTTTAAAACAGAAGATGACTTGCCAAATGGAGCTACTGTTCATACAATTAAAATGATGTTGGAAAATTCTTGCCCATTGCCAGTAAAAGCAGCTGGAGGTGTTCGTTCAATTGAAGAAGGAGTTGAAATGATAAAACTAGGTGTGAAGCGTATAGGAACATCATCTGCGAAAGCTATCTCTCAAGGGGAAATTTCAAACGATAACTATTAAATTACATGAATAAAATCTTTCTTTTTTTATTGTTTATTGGACATATAGCTTTTTCTCAAGTGAGTAATCAGGAAAAATTTCCAGTTTTTCCAACTTGCGAAAACACTTTTGATAAAAATTTGGAGGCTTGTTTTTATAATCAAATACAAGATTTTGTATTTCAAAATTTCCAAGTTCCAGAAGTTGCTAAGCAAAATAATTTTAAAGGGAGGGTTATAACTCTTTTTGAAGTTGATACAGCTGGAGTTTTTAAGGTTTTATATGTAGATGCTTTATATCCTGAGTTAATCGCTGAAACAAAAAGAGTTTTTATGGCAATGCCAAAAATAAAACCAGCTACTTATAATGGATCGCCAACTTATGCAAAATATACAATTAATATTGTTATCCCATTAAAAAGTGCTGCTGATATTGAGGAGGAAAAAAGATTAGAGAAGGAAAGAAAAGAGAATGATCCAAAATTTTTAGCTAATAAAATAAATCCAGAATATGATCAAGTATCTGTAAATTATAAGCAATATCAAAATCCAAATTTTACAAGCAATTTAAATATTCCTTTTTCACATAATTATTATTCTCAATTTGACCAACAAATCAATCAGATTGGGACAAACAATCATACAGGTTCCAAACCTTATACTTATAATGAAGTAGCAAAGTATTATGATTTTAATGAAGCTTACAATCAAATAAAATTGAATAAGAAAAGCTGGGTTGGCAGAAAATTATTTGATGAAAATATGGTGGCCATTCAAGGAGAGGATTATTGGTTCACGATTAATCCAGTTTTTGATCTTCGTTTAGGAAAAAGTAATCCAACAAAGGAAGATTATACTTTTGTCAACACAAGAGCTATAAATATTCAAGGGGGATTAGGTTCTCAGTTAAATTTTACTACTACTATTTATGAAAGTCAAGGAGTTTTTGCTGATTACTATAATAGATATGCTGTTTCAATAAAACCTTCAGGTGGTAATCCTGCAATAGTTCCTGGTATTGGTCCAGCAAAAGAATTTAAAGAAACTAAATTCGATTTCCCTTCTGCAGATGCTAATATTACATTTAAACCAAGTAAGTTTTTTGATTTGCAATTAGGATATAGTAGAAATTTTATTGGAGATGGTTACCGTTCATTACTTGAAGGTGATGGAGCAAGTCCATACCCGTTTTTTAAAATAAATACTACTTTCTGGAAAATTAAATATACAAATACATATATGTGGTTAAAGGATGTTAGGTCTGATGTTACTGCAGATAGAACATATGCGACAAAATATATGGCCAATCATTATTTGAGTTGGAATGTATCTAAACGATTAAACATTGGTTTCTTCGAATCTGTTGTTTGGTCAAATCAAAATGAGAGGGGTTTTGATGTAAATTTTGTTAATCCAATTATATTTTACCGTTCTGTTGAATTTTCATCTTCATCAAGAAGTGGTAACGCAGTGTTAGGAATCACTTCAAAATACAAATGGAACAACTTTATTAATTTTTACGGACAGTTTTTATTAGATGAATTTGCGGTAGGTGATATGACCTCTGGAGAAAGAAGTTGGCGTAATAAATTTGGATACCAGTTAGGGGCTAAATATTACAATGCATTTGGCGTAAAAAATCTTTACCTACAAGCCGAATATAATCATGTAAGGCCTTATGTATATGCTCATAGCAATCCTTTAACAAATTACGGTCATAATAATCAAAGCATGGGGCATATTTGGGGTTCAAATTTTAGAGAATTTACTGCTATTGCTCGATATAATAAAAAAAGACTATTTGGTGAGTTAAAAGTAAGTGCTGGTATAAGAGGTTTTGATTTTGATACAGTAGATCCTAATGATACAGAAGCAAATTATGGTTCTAATATTTATTTAAGTTACGATGATAATCGCCCTTATGACAAAGGAGTGGCTATTGGTCAAGGGAATAAAGCAAGTATTTTAATTGCTGATTTTCAAGCTGGATATTTATTAAATCCATCAACTAATATGAAATTGTTTGGTAATTTTATTTATCGCAAATTTTCACCTGAAATTGACACGCAAAATGTTTTTAAAGAAAATACAACTTGGTTTTCTGTAGGATTACGATCAGATTTGTTTAATTGGTATTTTGATTATTAAAATTATCCAGAATTGATTTGATTTTTCACATGGCTTATCCCTATCTTTGCACCAGTTTTAAAAGTATGCTGTCTTGAGCAATTCAAATACGTCATTTACAATACAATCTGTTCTAATAGACTTTAAAGAAATTACTAAAGCCGGTTTGGCAATTAGTGTTGTTTTTTCATCACTTGCTGGATATCTTTTAGGAGTTGATGAATTTGGTATAAATAATATTTATGTACTATTGATGTTGGCAATTGGAGGCTATTGTATGGTAGGGGCATCAAATGCTTATAATCAAATCATTGAAAAAGATCTTGATGCTTTAATGGATCGAACAAAAAATCGACCTATTCCATCTGGAAGAATGTCTGTTAAAGTTGCTTTTATTATCGCTTCTATTCTAACCGTTTTAGGATTAACAATTCTCTATAATATAAATGAAAAAACCGCCATGTTTGGTGCGATTTCAATATTTCTCTATACTTGTGTATATACACCTCTAAAAACCATTACGCCACTTTCTGTATTTGTTGGAGCTTTTCCAGGTGCTATACCATTTATGCTAGGATGGGTTGCTGCAACGGGAGAGTTTGGGATAGAGGCTGGAACACTTTTTTTAATACAATTCTTTTGGCAATTTCCTCACTTTTGGGCTATAGGTTGGTTTTTATACGAAGATTATAAAAAGGGAGGTTTTTACATGCTCCCTACAGGGCATAAAGATAAATCGACCGCAATGCAAACTATTTTGTACACAGTTTGGTTAGTAGTGGCTTCAATCTTGCCTACTTTTGGTTATACTGGTCAATTGTATTTGTCAACAGTTGCTACAATTATTGTTGTTTTTTTAGGATTATGGATGTTGAGAGCCGCAGTAATGTTGTATCAAAAAAGAGACGATAAAACGGCTAAAACTTTAATGTTAGTTAGTGTTTCGTATATTTCACTTTTGCAAATTGTGTATATAACAGATAAATTTTTAAGATAATAGGATATGGAAGCGATGACAATGCAAGAGCATAAACAAAAAACAGCAAGATCATACAAGTTAATTTTGCTTTTTGGAATGTTAAGTATGTTTATGATGTTTGCAGGTTTGACTAGTGCATATTTGGTAAGTGCTTCAAGAAAAGACTGGGTTCATACAATGGTTCTGCCGTCTGCATTTACAATAAGTACTATAATTATTATACTTAGTAGTATTACTATACATTTAGCTAAGTTGGCGATTAAAAAAGATGACAGAAAAAACACGACATTACTTTTGTTAGGGACTTTAGTGCTTGGAATTAGCTTTGTGTTTTTCCAGTTTAAAGGATTTAGTCAAGTAGTAGAAATGGGTTATTATTTTACTGGTGCGCAGAGTAATGTTACTTCTTCTTTCTTGTATATGCTTGTGATTTTGCATATGGCTCACTTGTTTGGCGGAATAATTTCATTATTAATAGTAATTTATAATCATTTTAAACAAAAATACAACTCAACTCAAACCACTGGAATTGAGCTAGGTGCAATGTTTTGGCATTTTTTAGACTTTCTTTGGGTATATTTGTTTTTGTTTTTGTATTTCGTAAAATAAGAAAAAAACGTACATTTGACAACTTTTTAATTATAATTCTATGGCAACGACAGTTACTACAAGTGCTGAAGGTAAAACTTGGGGCGGCGGAAATGAGCCGATGAATGCAAGCTATGGTAAAATGATGATGTGGTTCTTCATTGTTTCCGATGCTTTAACATTCTCTGGATTCCTTGCTGCTTATGGTTTTTCGAGATTTAAATTTATTGAAACATGGCCTTTGGCTGATGAAGTGTTTACTCACTTTCCATTCATGCACGGAGTGCCAGCGCCTATGTACTATGTGGCGTTAATGACTTTTATTCTAATTTTCTCATCTGTAACTATGGTATTAGCTGTAGATGCAGGACACCAAATGAAAAAGAATAAAGTTGTTTTATATATGTTCTTAACCATTATTGGTGGTTTAATTTTCGTTGGTTCTCAAGCTTGGGAATGGAAAAACTTCATTAAAGGTGAATATGGAGCTGTTGAAACTAAAGGTGGTTCTTTACTTCAATTTGTAAAAGTTGATAAGACACAGCCGTCAGGTTATGCAAGAGTTTCCCTTTCAGAGTTCGCTTCACATACACCAGAAGAAAGAGTACAACATAAAAGAAGTAATGGATTATGGTTTGTTGATGAGCCAGCATTAACTTCGGTTTCTGTAAATCAAGTGGTTGAAGGGTTTAAAACAAATGAAGGTATCTTAGTTCGCTCTGAGTCTATTGATGCTAAAACAAAACAAAAAATTGTTTTATCTCGTGAAGAGTCTTTAAAATTAGTTGAAAATGCTAAATATGTAGTAGAAGGGGCTAATTTAAAACGTAATGAGTACGGAAACAGATTGTTTGCTGATTTCTTCTTCTTTATTACAGGTTTTCACGGTTTCCACGTATTCTCAGGAGTTGTTATTAATATCATCATTTTCTTAAATGTTTTATTAGGAACTTACGAAAGAAGAGGAAGCTACGAGATGGTAGAAAAAGTTGGATTATACTGGCACTTTGTAGATTTAGTTTGGGTATTCGTATTTACATTCTTCTATTTAGTGTAATTTAAAAGGTTAAGTTATTATGGGACACGCACACGAATCAAACGTTGGTAGAATTTGGAAAGTATTCGGAATTTTATCTTTAATCACAATAGTTGAAGTAGTTTTAGGTATCTACAAACCTCACGCATTACATTTTACAAATGTTTTAGGGATGAACTTATTGAACTGGATTTTCATCATCTTAACAGTTGCTAAAGCATACGGAATTATGTGGGCTTTCATGCACTTAGAGGGTGAAACAGCATCGCTTCGTTGGTCAATTGTTGGGCCACTGGTATTCTTGATTATCTATTTGGTTTTCATTTTATTGGTTGAAGCAGATTATATTTATGACGTATTTAAAACTTCTACAATTAAGTGGAATTTTTAACAACATATTATTGAAAATTAAATCCCGATTCGTCGGGATTTTTTTATTTTTGTACCCACTAAAATTTCTTTTCTAATGAAGAAAAAAATTATACTACTTACTTTGCTAGCGTTGCCAATTGTTATTTATTTAATATTTGCTTCGGCGACTCACAATCAACTTTTTTTGCCAACTATTTCTAAAAACAATAAAGAGCTTCCAGCATGGCCTTCTTTAGACGGTAAAAAAGTTTCTTTACAAGATAAAATTACTGTTTTAGGTTTTATTGGTAGTGATGTTAAAAGAAATCAAGGGAACATATTTAATCTTAATCAAAAAATATATGACAAGTATGTTGGTTTCAAAGATTTTCAAATTGTTATGATTGCTAAAGATGGATCTCAAACTCAGGTTAAGGAGTTAATCGAAAAATTATCTGGATTTACAGAGAACATGAGTGCTTGGAAATTTGTTTTTGCAAAGCCAGAAGAAATTCAGTCGTATTATGATAGTTTTCATTTAATTGGTAAACTAGATTCAGATAAAAGTACTTCTGAGGTAATCATCCTCGATAAAGATAGAAATCATAGAGGCCGAAAAGGTAAAAATAAAGAAGGTATAGAAGAGTATAAAGAGAGTTATAATACTATTTCGGCTGCAGATTTACATAATGATATGTCTGATGATGTGAAAATAATGCTCCGTGAATATCGATTGGCTCTTAAAAGAAATAACAATAAAAAGAATTTCCGTTTACACGAAAAAAAATAAATAATGAAAAATAAGTCTTACATAGGAATGGCTTTTGTCATTTTAGTTTTTGGAATCTTTTTTATCCCTAAAATAGTTGACCGTATAAAAAACAATGATGTTGTAAAAGGAGATCGTTTAAATTCAATAGGAGATACAAGTTCTGCTAAAGCAGATTTAATGACAATTGGCCCTGCACCAAAGTTTTCGTTAACTAATCAAGACAATAAAACAATTTCGAATGAAGCTTATAAAGGGAAAGTATATGTTGTGGAATTCTTCTTTTCTACGTGTCCTACAATATGTCCTATTATGAATAGAAACATGAAATTTATTCAGGAAAGTTTTGCTTCGAATACTAATTTCGGAATTGCTTCAATTACAATAAACCCTGAAAATGACACTCCTGAAGTACTAAAAAAGCATGCTGAGGATATTAATGCAAAAGGAATGAATTGGAATTTTTTAACTGGCGACAAAGCAATAATTTTTGACATAGCCAATAAAGGATTCAATTTGTATGCAGGTGAGAATAAAAATGTAAATGGCGGATTTGAACATTCAGGTTTATTTGCATTAATCGACAAAGAAGGGAATATTAGAAGTCGTAAAGATGATTTTGGTAATCCAATCATCTATTATGATGGGCTGAAAGAAGAAGGAGTTAAACAGTTAAAACAAGACATAACAAAATTATTAGCAGAATAATGGAAAACAATACAGAAAAAAAATATAACGTTTGGATTACAATTTTATCAGTTGCAATTCCTCTAGTAGTTGCTCTTTTATTTAAAGTTAAATTGAAGGATTTTGGATTTGATGTCAAGCCTCTTTCTTTTCTTCCTCCTATATATGCAACTATAAATGGTATAACAGCAGTTATTTTAGTTTGGGCGGTTATTTCTATAAAAAATGGTAAAAGAAAGCTACATGAAAATTTAATGAAAACAGCTATTGGTATGTCAGTCGCATTTTTAGGAATGTATGTTGCCTATCATATGACTGCAGAAGCTACGCCATATGGAGGTGAAGGCGCTTTAAGAGCGATTTATTTCTTTATTTTGATTACTCATATCACACTTTCTATTGTGATTATACCTTTAGTTTTAATTACTTATGTTAGAGCTCTAGCTGAACGATTTGATAAACACAAGAAAATTGCAAAAATTACTTTTCCTATTTGGTTGTATGTTGCTGTAACTGGTGTTGTAGTATATTTAATGATTTCTCCTTACTATGTTAATTAATACTAAGTCTAGAGTTCCCTTTTTTCTGCTCATTATATCATTGTTTTTATCTTTTTCTACCAATGCGCAATGTGCAATGTGTCGGGCTTCTTTAGAAAGTACTGGTGATGTTTCTCAAGCCGAAGCGGTTAATGATGGTATAGTGTATTTAATGGTGATACCTTATATCTTGGTTGGTTTAATTGGGTTTGCTGTTTATAGGATGTATCAAAAGAAAAAAAGCAGTTAAGTTAAAGACCGTTAACAGTTACTTTTACATTTCCTGTAATATTTAGAAATGCGACTATTGATGAATTAGTGAGTTGGACTTTTTCAAAAGTGATATCGTTCATTTTTCCATTTACAAAAACTCCAGTAACAGGAGAATAATTATTTAAATAGTGAAGCATTGTTTTCTTTCCTTCTTCTAAATTGGGTTGAATTGAATAGCGACAGCTTTCTTTTATTTTAGTTAATACCATACCTTGAAAAAGCCAGTTGGCTGTTTTCATTAAACGGCTTTTAGTTTCTAGCGCATAATCTAATTCATCAAAGTACAATTCTTTTTTCTCGGCGTCAAACTTTGGAAAACCAGAAAGGTAAATCTTTCCATTAAGACTGCCAGTCATGTCCAGTGCAATAATCATTTTTCCCTGCTTGTGCCAAATTTGAACATTTTGAACCGTGACTTTTCTTTTGCCAGAACCAAATACTTGTCCCTTGAAATTTTGTGTCATAATTCTAGATGCATCTTGGTAAGTAGAAACTGCGGTAATATTAGCAACAACTCTGTCAGGTAGATTAGATGTCGTTTTTAATATAATTTTGTTTTTGTCAAAGTTTGATTTTGGTTTTATCCCAATACTCGATTCCATCAAACACTTTAGGCCAACAGTTAAGTTAACCGAGTTTGATTTAAGTTGTGCTTCGGTAGCATATAATTCTTGAGGAGTTACCTTTAACCAAGACTGATACGTTTGACTCATTTCGATAGGAATACTAACTTTTTGCATCAAGTCAAGCATGTTTGATTTAAAATCTAATGTTTTGTTAAGTGATTCGTCTATTTTTCTTTCAATTTTAGATTTAAATATTTTTATTGTTGGATTTACTAAATAAGTAATATAAACTTGTTTTCCTGCTATACTAATCGTTGGGCTTTCTTGCCAATCAATATTCTCCAAAGAAGTGATTGTTGTGACTTTCCAATTGTTCATTTTTACATCACTCAATAACGTTATAGAACCATTTAAATTAAATTCTCTGATGTCGTATAAATTCATTCCTAAAGCATCGGTTCCATATTTTACTTTAGCCCATATTTTTAAGGGGACTATGGTTTTAAGTTTGTTGTTTTCTTCTGAAATTTGAATAGGAGCACTTTTCCATATTTTCATTTCTGTTTTATCATCTTCTAAATTTGCATCTTCATAAATTAATCCGTTTAACGACTTGTTAGTTTGCGTTTCAATATCTTTTACGGATAAATTAACCGGAAAGCTAATGTAGGAAGATGTAATTGGATATTTTATTGGCAAAGCTTCATCTGGTTCAGGTTTCATTAGCTCAATTTTTTGAGTACTTGAACAACTGTCTAATAAAAATCCTAGTAAACACAAGCTTACAACTAGTAAATATCTATTCATAACAAAATATTGGTTAGCAAATGTAAATTATTTTTCAAAAAAATATTGCTTATAGAATGTAACAAAAAAGTGAAATAGATGTCTTATTGAGAAAATTATGTAAGATTTAATTGGTGAAAGCAATTAGATTTGAAATATACTTTCAATAACGAATGAAAAACTTAAAAATTAGCGGTTTACTTGTAATTCTTTTCATGTCATTTGCGTCTTTTGGACAAGAAAAAAAATGGACATTAGAAGAATGTGTAGATTATGCCATTAAAAACAATATTTCTATTAAACAAGTTTCTTTAGATAATCAAACATCTAAAATAAGTAAGAGTGATGCTATTGGGAACTTTTTGCCCACAGTAAATGGTCAAGCCTCACATTCTTGGAATATTGGTTTAAATCAGAATATTACAACTGGTTTGTTAGAAAATCAAACAACACAGTTTACCTCTGCGGGATTAAATGTTAATGTAGATATTTATAAAGGTTTACAAAATCAAAATCAACTTAGAAAAGCAAATCTTTCGATCATTTCTTCGCAGTATCAGTTAACTAAAATGCAGGAAGACGTTTCGTTAAACGTCGTAAATGCATATTTGCAGATTGTTTTCAACAAAGAAACTCTAAAAGTTCAACAAGAGCAATTGGCTTATGATACTAAACAATTAGTGAGGTCAAATGAACTTTTAGAAGCTGGTGTTATACCTAAAGGAGATATATTAGATATTAAGGCAACTGTGGCTTTAGATAATCAACGATTAATTGCAGCAGAAAATGCATTGCTAATTTCAAAACTCAGTTTAGCTCAGTTGTTGCAATTGAAAGACTTTAAGGAGTTTGATATTGTAGATGGTGATACAGTTGTGCCAGAAAGTTCAATCTTACTTCAAGATCCTAAAGCTATTGTAGATAAAGCAAAAGAATTAAGAACTGAACTTAAAATCGCTCAAACTAATGTTTCAATAGCCGAGAAAGATGTTAAGATTGCACGCGGAGTCTATCAACCATCATTAACTGGATTTTATAGTTTTAATACAAGAGCTGCATATTCAGACAGAGTAGTAGGTATTGTGCCAAATGCTTCAAATCCGACATCAGTTATAGGTTATGTTGATGGAACTGGACAACAAGTGGTGCAACCAAATTTCTCACCTATTTTAGGAAAACCAGACGCTATTTTTAATCAGTTTAGCGACAATAAAGGACAAAATTTTGGATTATCTCTTCAGGTGCCTATTTTTAATGGATTTGCAGCAAGAAATAATGTAGCAAGGTCTAAGGTTGCTCTAGAACGTTCTAAAATCGCATTACAACAATCAGAAATTGATTTAGAGAGAACGGTTTATACTGCTTATACAGATACTAAAGGTGCTCAAAAATCATATGAAGCCGCTTTAATAACTTTTGAAGCTAGACAAAGTGCTCTTGACTATGCTAAAGAAAGATATGAAGTAGGATTAATGAATGTTTTTGATTTCAATCAAGCGCAAAATATGTTTATAAATGCTCAATCTGAAGTGTTACGAACAAAATATGACTATATCTTTAGAACCAAAATTTTAGAATTTTATTTCGGTATTCCAATTTTTTCAAAATAATATTATCATGACAAAAAAAACTAAATATATACTACTTGGAGGTACCATTGTGTTAATTGTTTCTTTACTTGGCTTAAGTAAAAGTGGAGTTATAGGAAATAACAAGAAAGGTACAGAAGTTGAAATAGCTAATGTTGAGCAAAGAACAGTTGTAGAAACAGTTTCAGCTACAGGGAAAATTCAACCTGAAGTTGAAGTAAAAATATCTTCAGAGGTTTCGGGAGAAATTATCGCTTTACCAGTAAAGGAAGGGCAAATTGTAAAAAAAGGGGACCTATTAGTAAGGGTAAATCCAGAGTTGTATGTTTCAGGTTTAAATAGGTCAAAATCAGGATTGTCAAATACAAAAGCAGGGTTAAGCCAAGCCGATGCTCAATTTAAAGAAGCTAAAGCAAATTTTGAGCGTAATAAAAAACTTTTTGAAAAAGGAGTTATATCACGTTCAGAATGGGAAAAATCGGTGGCTACATTTGAAGGTGCACAAGCAGCAAAGCAAGCGGCTTATTATAATGTTGAAAGCGCAGCAGCTACTGTAAGTGAGTCTAAAGAAAACTTAGGTAAAACGGCAATTTATGCTCCAGTTGATGGAACTATTTCAAAGCTTGATGTAGAGTTAGGAGAAAGGGTTTTAGGAACACAACAAATGGCTGGTACCGAAATGATGCGAGTTGCTAACTTAAACAATATGGAGGTTGAAGTTGATGTGAATGAAAACGATATTGTGAAAATTGAAATTGGTGATTCGGCTAATGTTGAAGTTGATGCCTATCTTAAAAAAGAGTTTAAAGGAATTGTGACAAGTATATCAAACTCTGCCAGCACTGCACTTTCTGCAGATCAAGTAACTAATTTTAAAGTAAAAGTTAGAATTTTAAAAGAATCTTATGCAGATTTAATTAAAGGTAAACCATTCAACTTTTCACCTTTCAGGCCAGGAATGACTGCGACAGTTGATATCATTACTGAAAGAAAAGAAAATATTATTGCTGTTCCTATTAGTGCTGTGGTAATGCGAACTGATACAACAGCGACAAGAAATCCATTTGAGGATGAAAATGCAGAAAATGAAGAGGATAAACCAGTCGTTAAAAACGAAAAGCGTTACGAATGTGTTTTTGTAAAGAAAGCAGATAAAGTTAAATTGAAGATAATTACTACTGGAATACAAGATGATACTTACATTGAGGTGCTTAGTGGTTTAGAAAAAGGAGAAACAATTGTTTCAGGACCATATACGGTAGTGACAAAAGAGCTTAATCCAGGTGATCAAGTTTATGTTAAAACTAAAGAAGAAAAAGAAGCAGAAACTAAAAAGCTAAAAGAAAACAAAGCAAGCTAAAAAATTAAATTTAATTGATTATTCTTAAAAGCTCTTTAACTTTTATAAAGTTTTAGAGCTTTTTGTTTTTTAATACCTTTGTGTTCACAATATATAATTACTATGACTTACATTCTTTCTATAGAAACATCAACTAAAAATTGTTCAGTATCCTTGTCGCTAAATGGTGACACTTTAATTACGCGTGAAATTTCGGAAGCAGGATTTTCTCATGCAGAGAAGTTGCATGTTTTTATAGAAGAGGTTTTGATTGAATCTAAAATTGAATTTTCTATGCTTAATGCAATTGCAGTAAGTCAAGGCCCAGGATCTTATACAGGCCTTAGAATTGGTGTGTCTGCAGCAAAAGGTATTTGTTATGCTTTAAGTATTCCTTTGATTGCTGTAGATACACTAGAGGTTTTAGCTAGAAAACTATCGATAAAAGATGGTGTAATAATCCCAATGATTGATGCTAGAAGAATGGAATGTTATACTGCTGTTTTTAGTACAGATTTTAAATTAGTTAGAGAAGTGAAATCTGAAGTCATAAATGAAGACTCTTTCTCTGAAATAGATAGTAAAATACATTTTTTAGGAGATGGTGCTGCAAAATGTAAAGTTGTTTTGAATGGAGATAAATTTATTTATCATGATGAATTGATTTACCCTTCTTCAAATCAAATGGGTAATTTAGCATATGAAAAATATAAAAAAAGCGACACTGTAGATGTCGCTTACTTTGAACCATTTTATTTAAAAGATTTTATGATTGCTACTTCTTCTAAATAGGTTGTTACTTAGTTTCTTCTGAAGGAGTTTCATTTAGTTTTTCGTCAACAAAATTACTAGCTTTTTCTTCGGCTGTGTCTACAGCTCCATGAGCTAATTCTTCAACTTTATCTATAACAGCTTCAGCCTTTTCTTTTACTGTCTCAACAATATTGTCGATTGTTTCTGCTGCTTGCGGAACAAATTCTTTGACTTTTTCACCTGCTTGTTCAGCAAAATTTTCAACTTTGTCAACAATTGGTGCTGCACTTTCTTTTGCCTTTGCAATGGCATCATCAGCAAAATCACTTACTTTTTCAGTGATTTCCTCTACTTTTTCTTTTGAACCAAAGAGATTCTTAAAAAAACTTCCAATTCCCATTTTGTTTTGATTTTTAGTTAATTACAGTAATATTACGAATTTTTTTATTAAAATTGAATAAAAAAGCACTTCATTTGAAGTGCTTAAAAATTTGTTTTTTATTCTATTTCAAAAGTTAATTTTAAATTAACTCTGTACTCATTTACTTTACCATCCTTAACTGTTGCACTTTGATCTTGTACATACACAGAACGAATATTTTTAACTGATTTTGATGCTTTTTCCACCGCTTTCGCTGTGGCATCTTCCCAACTTGTTGTAGAGCTTGATAAGACTTCAATTACTTTTAATACTGACATAACTTATTGTTTTTTATTTGTTAATGAGTATTAAAGTTAGGAATTTAAAACTATTAAAAAAAATCTAACCGTTTAAAGCTTCAACTTTAAGTTCTTGATCATGAAGCATTTCTTTTAACATGTTTTCAATACCATTTTTAAGTGTAAAGGTAGAAGAAGGACATCCGCTACAAGCGCCTTGTAAAATTACTTTTACTGTTTTTTCACTTTCAGAAAAAGAATCAAATAATATATTCCCACCATCGGCAGCAACTGCAGGCTTTATGTATTCCTCTATAATGTTGATTATTTTTTGAGAAGTAACATCCAGATTGTCAAAGTTTTTAATTTGCTGTTTTTCTTGTTTCTCTAAGTTTTCTATTTTAGTTTCATCAACTGCAATTTTACCACTTTCGATAAATTCTTTTATAAAAGTTCGAACTTCATTGGTAACATCTTGCCACTCACTAACAGAGTATTTAGTTACCGAAATATAATTTTCATCAATGAAAACTTCTTTCACAAATGGGAAATTAAATAATTCTTTTGCTAATGGTGAAGCTTGTGTTTCATCAATATTTTTACACTCAATGATGCTTTTAGTTAATAGTCTACTAGCTACAAACTTCATTACCGATGGGTTAGGGGTGCTTTCTGCATAAACGGTTACGGGAACTTTTTTGTTCTCTTCCTTTGGTTTTACAACTTCTCCACCAGCATTAACATAAGCTTCCATTTGTTCTGCAACTTCTAACTTAACATCATCCCATTCTACAATGCTAAATTTTTCTATTGCAATGAAGTTTCCTGAAATGTATACTGTTTTTACGAATGGTAGATAAAAAAGTTGTTGTGCAAGGGGAGAGTCTTTGCACTCGTCAATATTTTTAAATTCAAAACTCTGATTTGGGCTAATAAAATAAGAAAATTCAAATTTCAGAATATTTGGATTTTGAGTGCTTTTTATGGTGATTAATTTCATTGCTATTGTTTTTTGTGCAAAATTAATAAACAAAATCCATTTGATAATTTAACAAAATTAAATTATGTATTAATTAACTTTTGATTTATTTGTGAATAAATTATTTTGTTTGGTTTTTGAAATTGATTTTTTAGCTAATTGATTGTAAATTTTATAAATCAATAATATTTCTGCATTACAAAGTCAGCTTTATTCAAAAATTCATATCTTTGACAGATTTGGAAAATTACCAAAAGAAATTAAACTATAATAAGTGTGAGGGAATTTGTCTTTTAGGACTATATCTTTCTTGACTTTTTTGTTTTATGGTGTTTGCCAAAATAAGTGAAAACAAAGAATTTGAATCCCATTTTTCTGTAAAAAAATAAATAATGAACTTTAAAAAATTAGCACTTTTAATAGGTTTGGTTGTTTCAAACTTAACTTTTTCTCAAGAAGGAATAGCTGTATACTCAGACTATCTTTCAGATAATTATTACTTATTACATCCCTCAATGGCTGGAGCTGCTAATTGTTCTAAAATAAGATTAACTGCACGTCAGCAATGGTTTGGTAATTCTGATGCGCCAGCATTACAAACAGTTAGTTTTAATGGTGCTATTGATCAAGATGGAAAATCGGGTATAGGTGTGATTTTGTTTAATGATAAAAATGGTTATCATGCTCAAAAAGGAGTTAAAGTTACTTATGCTCATCATATTATGTTTTCAAGAAGTACTACTGATTTAAATCAATTATCTTTTGGTTTAAGTGGGGGTTTGGTACAGAATCAATTAGATGAAACAACTTTTTTAAGAGATCAAGATGATTTTGATCCTATTATTGCTGGTATATTGCAACGTTCTTCATATTTGAATGTAGATTTTGGTGCATCTTATAATGTTTTTGATTTTTATGCGCATGTTACTGTTAAAAATGCTCTATTTCAAAGTAGAGGTTTATATACAAAGTATGAATCTGATAACTTGAGAAAATATTTAATGAGTTTTGGATATAACTTTGGAAATTCAAGAAAACTTCTTTTTGAGCCATCTATTTTATTTCAATTAACAGAGAGAACTAAAGAAAAAGCGCTAGACGTTAACATGAAGGTCTACAAACCTGTGGATTTTGGAAAAATTTGGGCTGCTTTATCGTATAGAAGAAGTTTTGATGGGGCTCAATATGTTGATGGAACAGAAATTAAAGATCAAAAACTACAATATATAACTCCTATTATAGGTGTTAACTATAAGAAATTTATGTTTGCTTATACTTATTCTAATGTTATGGGTGATATTAAATTTGATACAGGTGGTTTTCATCAAATTACTTTGGGTTACGATTTTGGATGTAAGAAAGAAAGATACGATTGTAACTGTCCAGCACTCAATAATTAATAGTATATGTCCCGATTTAATCGGGACAATTTTTTTGTATATATTTTATGGTAATTAAAGAAGTAAATGGGAAGTATCCCAGTATTCCTGAAGATTGTTTTGTAGCCGAAAACGCAACTGTTGTTGGAGATGTAAGTTTAGGACAATCGTGTAGTATTTGGTTTAATGCAGTTTTGAGAGGTGATGTTCATTATATTAAAATAGGGAATAAAGTGAACATACAAGATGGAGCAATTATTCATTGTACTTATCAAAGGCATCCAACTGTAATTGGCAACAATGTTTCAATTGGGCATAATGCAATTGTACACGGATGTACCATTCATGATAATGTATTAATAGGGATGGGAGCCATTGTCATGGATAATTGTGTGATAGAGAGTAATTCTATTATTGCCGCTGGTTCTGTGGTTACACAAAACACAATTGTTGAATCTGGGACTATTTATGCTGGAATACCGGCAAAAAAAGTTAAAGACATTGATCAGAGTGACTTTGCAGGAGAAATAGAGCGTATATCTAATAATTACGTTATGTATTCAAGTTGGTTCAAATAAGTTTGAACTTGATTAATAACCCCGATAGAAGCGACATCTTTTTTTGTTCAATGAGGTCCTTGAAGTTAACAAAAAAGATAAAGCATATAGCGGGAAGATAGTTGTTTAGAATTTTTAGGCTGAGTTCCTAGAAATCTTTTTGAAATACATTGTCGCTAAACCCTAAAATGTTTTTTAGAACTGTAGTTTCACTGTTGACATAAAATAGGTTTTTGGGATGATTTTGTGATGTATTTAATAATCCATTTTTCTCTAAAACGGATTTTGTTTGTTTAGCAACTGCTTGTCCAGAATCTATAATTCTAATATGTTTAGGGATTATTTTTTCAATTTCTGGAATTAAATAGGGATAATGACTACATCCTAGTACCAAATAATCAATATTGGCTTTAATCATTGGTCTTAAGTAGATCTTTAAAAGATTGCGCATTTCTTCAGAGTCAATTTTGCCTCCCTCTATTAATTCAACTAAACCATAACCAACTTGTTCGAGGATTTTAACATTGGTGTAATTTTCTACTTGTTTGTTAAACAGTTCACTGTTTAGTGTTCCTTTAGTTGCTAGAATACCAATTGTTTGTGTTGATGATAGATTAGCTGCAGGTTTTATTGCAGGTTCTATGCCTATAAAAGGAACGTTATATTTATCTCTTAATTCTTTAATCGCATTTGTTGTAGCTGTATTGCAGGCTACGACTATTATCTTACAGTCCTGTTTTAAAAGAAAGTCTACGTTTTTTGCAGAAAGATCTATTATTTCTTGCTTGCTTTTCTTTCCATATGGAGCATTTTTACTGTCTGCTAAATAAATGGTGTCTTCATGAGGGAGTAAATTATGTATTTCTCTCCAAATTGAAGTGCCGCCGATACCCGAATCAAATAAACCTATTGGTTTTGTACTACTCATAAAACAAATGTAAAAAAAAACTGCACTAAATTTTAGTGCAGTTTTTTAAAAGTTATTATAAAGATTAGAATTTTAATTCTTTTTTCACATCTTCAAATAAGTTAGGACCATCTGCTAAGATTAAACTTGCAGAATCCATTACATACTGATATCCTTTAGCTTTAGCTACTTTGATGATTGCTGCTTTAGCTTTATCCATGATTGGTTTAACAATTTCCATTTCTTTGTCTTGCAATTGTTTTTGAGCTGAATCTCTATATTGTTGAATACGTTGCCCCATGTCTTGCATTTCTTTTGCACGAGTTTCATTAGCAGCCTCAGTTTGAGTTGATGCTTCAGCTTCGTATTTTTTCATTTTAGTTTGGTATTCAGTCACCATTGTTGAATATTCACCATCAAAAGTTTTGCTTAATTTTTCTAACTGTGCTTTTGCAGATGTCATTTCTGGCATTTTTGACAATAAATCATTTACATCAATATGAGCTGTCTTTGCTTGAGCATTCATTTGGCTAGCTCCTAACATCATCACTGCTGCAATAAGTAAAGTTTTAATCTGTTTCATCATTTTTAGTATTAGTGTAATTAATTTCTAAGTTTTAATTCAATTTTTAATTTGTTTTAGACTCTTTGGCTTTTTTTGCCGCAGCTTCTTTTTCTTCTTGTACTTTTTTCTTTTTTTCTTCTAAAGCTTTTTTTCTTGCTTCAAAAGCTTTTTTGTTGTCTTCTATTGTTTTTAATCTTGCAGCTTCACGTACTTTTCTAATAGAATCTTGGACTGTTTTCTTATTCTCAATTTTATTAAAATTCTCTAACTGCTTATTTGTCTCGGTTTGCTTTACAGATGTAGAATCAATTGTTGTGCCAGTTTTTTTTCCATTACGTTCTTCGAGTAGTTTTTTTCTTTTTTCTTCGTAGTCTTTCTTTTTCTGAGCTGCAGCATTTCTTCTGTCTTCGATTACTTTTTCACGTAATGCTTTTTTTTCATCTAATAGTTTTTGTCTTTCGGCTAATGCAGGATTGTCTGTAATCTCATCTTGCTTTTCTTGTTTTTCTTCAAGAGCTTTACGTTTTTTATTGCTTAGCTCTTCTCTTTTTTCAGCTCTGGTGATAACTCTTACAATTTGATCGCTAATATCGAATCTTTTAGCTGAAAAAAGCATTGTCATATCAGATGATTTATCGAATATAAAATCATATTGATTTGCTTCTGCAATGTCTTGTACAGCATTAAAAACTTGATCTTGTACAGGTTTTATTATAGATTCTTTTTGAATTGCTAAATCACCTCTAGGTCCAAATCTTTTTTGCTGGTAATCCAATAATTCAGCTTCAAGAAATTTAATTTCTCCTTCTCTTTCTTCTATTAATTCTTTAGTTAGAAGTGCTTTTTCATTTTTAAGGCCTTCCTTAAGCTTACTGATGTCATTTTTTTTAACCTCAATATCTTGTTTCCATTTTTGAGCTTTTTGCTCTAGTTGTGAAGAAGCCTCTTTGTAGTCTGGAACATTTTCAAGGATGTAATCCATATCTATATAACGGATTTTTACACCTGATTTACCTTGTGCATTTGATATGTTAAATGCAACAATGGTTATAACCAATAAAAATATTTTTTTCATAAAAACAGTTTTTTTAATGTTCAAAAGACTATTCAAATATAATTAAAATTGTTGACCAATAATAAAATGTGTTTCCCAACCATTCTTCACCGTTGTGCCTGGAATAGCATCAAAACCATGTCCGAAGTCAATTCCTAATAATCCAAATGCTGGCATAAATACTCTTAAACCAACACCAGCCGAGCGTTGTAAGTTAAATGGATTGTATTTTTTAAAATCGGGATATGCTGTTCCTCCCTCCAAAAATGTTAAAGCATAAATTGAAGCTGCTTGTTTTAATGTAATAGGATAACGTAATTCTAGTGTGAATTTATTGTATATGGTAGCCCCAATTTGTTCTCCATTAGTATTTACAGGTGTTAATGAGTTGTTAGGATAACCTCTTAACTGTATTGTTTCTCTACCGTCCATTGAATAATTTGCCATACCGTCTCCACCTAGATAAAAACGTTCAAATGGAACTAATCCTCTTGCCTGATTATAAGCCCCCATAAAACCAAACTCGCCAAGGGTTCTAAGTGTAAGTTTTTCATAGATAGGAGTGAACCATTCTGCTTTGAATTTTATTTTATAGTATTCAAGCCAGTTAAATCTTTTTTGGTCAACTTTGGAAACATCTGCATCTGCTTTATCATATGTGTCAACTGCATAGTATCCAGTTTGTCCATTGCTATTTGTGCCGTATGCTATATAATCTCCTTCTTGAGCTGTATATCCGTTATCATTTTCAATGGGGAATATTCCCAATGTCGAAGAATATTTTCTTTTGTAAGCTTCTTGGTTTTTCAAATCAGCATAATCTATACCGTTAAATAATGAATATGGCAAAGTGAATTTTCCTGTTAAGCTAAATTCAGATCCATAGGTTGGAAAAATAGGATTTAAACCTTTATTGTTTCTACTCAAGCCAATTGTATAAGAAAGGTTTCTTGAGTTCCCATTACCAAAGGTGAAAAGACCTACATTGTAATTTTTTAAATCATAATGTTGATAACTGATTGCTTGTGATAAAACGAAGAAATCATCTGGTACTTTTAATCTTTTAGCTAAACCAACAGAAGCTGTAAAAATATTAAAACTTTTTGTTTTATCAACCCTGCCTGTTGCAAAATTGTTTGAAAATTGCTTGCTGTAAGAGATTGATCCAGAAAATTGGACAGGTTTCTTACCCCCAAACCAAGGTTCAGAAAAAGAGAAACTATAAGTTTGAAAATAAGTACTTGCTTGTAATCTTAAAGATAATTTTTGGCCATCTCCCATAGGAAGTGGTTTATATGCATTTTTTTTAAATATATTGGATAATGCGAAATTGTTAAATGATAATCCAAGTGTGCCGATAAAACCGCCACCACCATAACCTCCTTGAAGCTCAATTTGACTTGCTCCTTTTTCAACTAAGTTATATTTAATATCTACTGTACCAGCGGCAGGATCAACGTTTTCGAAGTCAGGTTTTATTGCCTCAGGATCAAAAAATCCTAATTGACCTAATTCTCTGATAGTTCTAACTAGATTTTCTTTGCTGTAAACTTCACCTGGTTTAGTACGTAATTCTCGATAAATAACTTTATCGTTAGTTTTGTCATTTCCTACAACTGAAATTTTGTTAAAATAAGCTAGAGGTCCCTCTACAACTCTAATTTCCATGTCAATTGTGTCGTTTGCAGTGCGAACTTCTACTGGGTTAATATTTGAGAATAAATAACCATTATTTTGATATAGATTGGTTAAGTCGTCACCATCAGGTTTAGATTGATCTGCAATTCTTTTTTGAAGAAGAACACCATTGTAAATATCCCCTTTTTTTATTCCTAGTATTCTAGATAAAACTTGATCATTGTAAACTGTGTTGCCCAAGAAATCAATGTTTCCAAAATAATATTTATTGCCTTCTTCAATATTTAACTTGATGGCAATAGTATTTTTTTCTTTATTATAACTTACAGAGTCAGATGTTATTCTGGCGTCACGAAATCCATTTTCTTTGTATTTTTCTACAACAGTAGCTAAGTCCTCTTTATACTTCTCTTTTATATATTTTGAAGATTTAAAAACATTAAGAATCCCTTTTCTGAAAAAACCTCTTTGCTTGGTGTTTTTCATTGCATTCTTAACTTTAGCGTCAGTTAGTTGAGAGTTTCCTTCAACAATTATTTTACTAATTCTAACTTTGTTTCCTTTGTCAACATTAACAACCATATTTACATGGTTTATTGTTGAAGTATCTTCTACAGTATTTATGTGTACTTTGGTATTGTAATATCCTTCCTTTTTGTACTTGTTTTCTATATAATATTTTGTAGTTGTGAGTAGGTTTTCATTAACAATTTTTTCAGGTGTTAATCCGTTTTCTTTTACAAGTTTTTCAATTGCACCCTTTTTTACTCCAACAAATTTTACTTCTTTCAATTTAGGGAGTTCTGTTAAGTGTAAGTTTAATGATATACTGTCACCTTCTATATTGTCTACATAAAAGTTTACATCATTATACAATCCTAAACGCCAAAGCTTTTTTATTGAGTTACTTATTTCTTCACCTGGGACTGTGATTTTTTGACCTTTTTCAAGGCCAGCAAATGTAACAATAGTTTGTTCATTGTAAGTAACTTTTCCTGTAACTGTTACTTTTTTCAATATGTAAGGTTTGCCTTCTTCAAAAGAAAGTCTATCTTGAGCATTTGTGTTGATTGAATGACCGAAAAATATGAATAACAGTGCTAATTTAACACTGTTTTTTATACTTAATAATTTATTTAATTTGTTCACTTGTTTTTCCAAATCTGCGTTCTCTTTTTTGATAGCTAATGATTGCTTCATATAAATCCTCTTCTTTAAAGTCAGGCCACAATACATCTGTGAAATAAAATTCTGCGTAGGCTATTTGCCAAAGTAAAAAATTACTTATTCGATGTTCACCACTTGTTCTTATTACTAAATCGACATCAGGTAAATTGTGCGTGTAAAGATGATTATTTAATATCGATTCGTCAATACCATCAATTGAAATTATATTATTTTTAACTTTATCTGATATTTTTTTAACAGCATTTAAGATTTCTTCCCTTGAGCCATAGCTTAGTGCTAGAGTTAGGGTCATTCTTGTGTTGTTTTTTGTTTTTTCGATAACTTCCATTAATTCTTTCTGAACTCCTTTTGGTAAGTTTTCCAAATTACCTATTGAGTTTAGTCTTATATCATTTTTAACTAAAGTTTCAAGTTCTTTTTTAAGAGAAGAAATTAGAAGTTTCATTAGTGTTTCTACTTCAAGTTTTGGTCTGTTCCAGTTTTCAGTAGAAAAAGCATAGAGTGTAAGGTTTTCTATACCTAGACGAGCACAAGCTTCAACTGTAGTTCGCACAGATTTTGTTCCATTTTCATGGCCAAAAGCACGTAGCATACCCTTCTGTTTTGCCCAACGGCCATTCCCGTCCATTATTATGGCCAAGTGTTTAGGTAGGTTTTCTGTGTTAATTTTGTTAAATAAGCTCATTCTATTTTTCAGAACAAAAACATGGTTTTTGCCCAAATGTATATGTTAATGTTACTCCGGTAAACACATACCAGTCTTTACTATTTGTGTTTCCAAATGCGTATTGCTTCAAAGTGTTGTTTTTAGGTAAGCTACCATCAATATCATCAGTAAATGTATATCTAGCGCCAGTTTCGACACCTAAAACAAAACTATCAGAAATTTTCATTTTCACTCCTACAATCATAGGTATCGCAAATTTCCCTTTGTTATCCTCATTAAAGTATGTTTTATTGATGACATATAAATTGTCTGATAAAAAATAACTTAATCCTGATGATAAGTAAGGAGTGGCAATAAATCCAGTTTGGTGTAAATCAAAATCAAAAAAATCAAATTCAAAACCAGCTGAAAATTCTGTTATAGTGTTTTTAAATTGCAAACCTCTTTCTTGTCGCCCTTCGACTTCAGAGTCTAAGTCATTTCCTGAAATTTTAGCTTGAATGATCGAAGCTCTCCAAGAAAATCTTGGACTTTTATTCCATTTATACAAAATACCAAAAGCAGGTTCGTTAGGGGAAATGTAATTTGTTTTCCCAACATCACCAATAAAATTACTACCTCCACCAAAAACACCTAATTCGTGAATTTGTGACTGTGCAATATTATATCCTAATAATAAGGTAATTATGTAAAAAAAGTTCTTCATTTTTATAACAGGTTGCAAATATACTAATTATGGGCACTAAACAAAGTAAAACTTTCATTCTAGGATAAAAGTTCTTCATTTTTATTTTAGTTAAACGAAAAAGAAACAGTTGTAGTATTTATGAATGTTTTAATTACGTTTGTCTTCTCCAAAAAGAAGTTTGTTTCTTAAAGTTTTTAGGAATGTTTCTTCAGTAATTTCTACCATGTTAATTTTAAAAGGTGTTTTTTGGATTGTTAAGATACTTTCATTTTTAACTGAGGTAATTCTTGAATCTAATGAAACTAAGTAATTTTCTTCTCGTCCAGTAACTTTTAGTTTTAATATAGTGTTGTCTGGGATAACCATAGGACGGGCGTTAAGATTGTGTGGGGCAATAGGTGTAATTACAAAACTTGCTGTGTCCGGGGTTAAAATTGGTCCGCCACAACTTAGTGAATATCCAGTCGATCCTGTTGGTGTCGAAATTATTAGGCCATCTGCCCAATATGAGGTAAGGAATTCATCATTAAGATATGTTTCAATAGTAATCATCGAAGTGGTGTCTTTTCGACTAACCGTAATTTCATTCATCGCAAAATTAATTTCTTGTAGAGATTCAATTTCGGGTGAACTCGAAACGCTTAATAATGTTCTTTGAGAAATTTTATACTCTTTGTTGATTATAAGCTTTAAAAAACGTTCTATGTTTTCTTGTTGAACATTGGCTAAAAAACCTAATCTTCCTGCATTTATACCTAAAATAGGAATTTCAGAATTTCTAACATAGGTTGCTGCTCTTAAAAAAGTACCGTCTCCTCCAACACTTAATAGCATATGATATGTGTTGTCAAGGTCAGCATGACTTGAAAAAGTAGGTAAGTCAATTGTGATGGCTTTATTTTCTTGCAACATTTCCAAAAAATTTGCTTCAATTGTAAAATCTACTTTATTGATTTCAAGAAAATGCAAAAGACGCTCCATTATGGGCGAAGTAGTGTTTTGATAAAATTGTCCAAAAATCGCTACTTTCATAAATTACATGTTAAGGTATCGGTCTAAATAATCAGAACGTTCTTTTAAGGTTTTTAAATAATCATCTTCTTGATGCTCAGAAATAATTTCATATTCATAACGGCGAAAAGTCTGGATGATTTCATTTATACCACCCTCAGCTATTTTTACCGTTATTTGAACTTTATCGGTATCAATGTTTGATAAAAATGCTCCTAATAGTTTTCCATTATTTCCTTCAATGATTTGAGCAATTTGACTAAAGGAATAGTCGTTTATTCCTTTTTCAATAATAATAACAGCTCCAAGTTCTTTTAAAAAAGGGGTTTCATTAAATACTCTTATTACATCTTCGAGTTCGTAATAACCAATGAAGTTATTTTGGTCATCAAGCACTGGAAGCACAGTGGTTTCGTTCTTGGCAAAATCATCTAAAACATCTAATAAAACTGAATATTTCCTTGTAAAAAAACCTTCAAAAGTATATTTGTAATCAGCTAATTTTTTAGTTGAGTCAAAGTTTTCTATATCTTCAGATGATACACTACCTATAAAAATACCATTTTCTAAAACAGGGAAATGAGAAAAAGGCAAATCAAGAAAAAAATCTTGAACAACAGCAATTTTTTCCTGTATGTCAAGAGGTTTTAAATCTTGTGTAATATAGTCAGTTAAATTAGTCATAATGAATTGTAGTAATCTCCTGCAAAATAATTAAAAAATAAGATAACAGCCTTGTTTAAGTTCGTATTTTTGTCAAATCATTTAAAAATGACGTCAAAATGATAAGTAATAACTGTAAGTTAAGTGTAAATATTAATAAAATTGCCACGCTAAGAAATTCTCGAGGAGGTAATACGCCTAGTGTGGTTGAAGCAGCTAAACGAATTCAGGGGTTTGGTGCTCATGGAATAACCATTCATCCTCGTCCAGACGAAAGGCATATCCGTTATCAGGATGCAAGGGATTTAAAAAATGTAGTGTATACTGAATATAATATTGAGGGAAATCCTCAACACAATTTTATAGATTTAGTATTAGAATGCATGCCCACTCAAGTTACGCTTGTGCCTGATGCTATTGGAGCTTTAACATCAAATGCTGGATGGGATACAATAACTCATAAAGCTTATTTAAAAGAAGTAATTGCTGAGTTTAAAAGAAACGGAATTCGTACTTCTATATTTGTTGATCCAGTGTTGGAGATGGTTGAAGGAGCTAAAGAAACCGGGACTGATCGAATTGAATTGTATACCGAAAGTTTTGCTTACGAATTCGGCTTAGGTAACAAAGATGGGATTTTGCCTTATGTTGAAGCAGCAAAATTAGCTCATGAATTGGGTTTAGGAATCAATGCTGGGCACGACTTGAGTTTAGATAATATTGAATTTTTTAATCAAAATATTTCTGGGTTAATGGAGGTTTCTATAGGTCATGCTTTAATTTCAGAATCATTGTATTTAGGATTAGAAAATGCCGTTAATATGTATTTGAGAAAATTGAAGTAAAATTGAAAGATGAGTTTAGATTTTACTAAAAAGTACATTTTAGAAAATGATTTTGTCCTTTTAAGACCATTGGAATTTTCAGATAAAGAATTGTTAATGGGATATGCTATTAATGAACCTGAAATTTGGAAATACAACATAAACGGAGGCAACGGAAAAGAAAATTTTGATCGTTATTTCGACAAAGCTGTTCAGCAATTTAAAGAAGAGAAGGATTATACTTTTGTGGTTTTTGATAAAAGAGCTAATAAATATGCAGGAATGACACGCTTTTATGATATATCAAATGAGTTTAAACGATTGGATATTGGTTTTACTTGGTATGGAAAAGCATTTCAAGGAACGGGACTAAATAAAAATTGTAAATATCTTCTTTTAGAGTTGGCTTTCGATAAACTTCAAATGATTCGTGTGGGTTTTGGAGCTAACAGCAAAAACGAACGAAGTATTAATGCTATGAAAAGCATAGGTTGTAAAGTTGAGGGGATACTTAGAAATTTTAGCAAAGATGCCGATGGAAATATTATTGATGCAATTAAGTTAAGTATCTTAAAAGAAGAATGGGATGAAAATATAAAAATAGATTTAAAGAAAAAATTAGAAAAGTATAGTGGATAATTAAAAATGAACACAATATTACATAGCAATATAACAGGAGAAGGAAGGCCATTGTTGATTATTCACGGCTTCTTAGGAATGTCAGATAACTGGAAAACTCTAGCCTCACAATATGCGGAACAAGGGTTTGAAGTTCATGCTTTAGATATGCGTAACCATGGTAAAAGTTTTCATACTTCAGACTGGGGTTACAATTTTATGGTTCAAGATGTAGTAGATTATTGTCAACAACATAATTTGGAAAAAATTTATGTCATTGGACACTCTATGGGCGGAAAAGTTGCAATGTTATTAGCCACTTCTTACCCAGATTTAGTTGAAAAATTAATTGTGGCCGATATTGGTCCAAAATATTATGCTCCACATCATCAAACGATTTTAGCATCATTGAATGCTGTTGATTTCTCTAAAAAACCTTCTCGAGCTGAAGTTGAAGAAATTGTTTCGGGTTATATTCATGATTTTGGGACACGTCAATTTTTATTGAAGAATTTATATTGGAAAGAACCCGGACAATTAGGATTTCGATTTAACCTGAAAGTGTTTACCGAGAACACTTCAGTGATAGGAGATGCATTACCATTCGAAAATCATTTTGAAAAAGACACTTTATTTTTAAGAGGTGATAAGTCTGATTATATTTTAGATTCTGATTTTGAAACGATTTACCATCATTTTCCAAATGCCAAAATAGAAACTATTTCTAATGCAGGACACTGGCTTCATGTCGAAAATCCTAAGGATTTTTTTGAAAAAACAGAACAATTTTTGAAGAACTAACCAATAAATAAAATATAAAATGAATTTATTAAAGAAACTACTTATTTCAACAATCATTGTATTGTTATTGTCTTATTTTCTTAAGCCTGGTGTACAGGTTGATGGTTTTGTAACAGCCTTGATAGTAGCAGTTGTTTTGGGACTTTTAAATACTTTTGTGAAGCCAGTTTTGGTGTTTTTTACACTCCCAATTACTTTTTTTACTTTAGGATTGTTTTTATTAGTAATCAATACAATAATGGTTTATGTGTGTGATTATATAGTAGATGGTTTTAATGTTAATAGCTTTCTTACAGCTATGATTTTTAGTATTCTTTTGTCGGTTTCGCAATGGATACTATATAAGTTTATAAAAGACTAAAAATTAGCAGGTTAAATTTCAGTTAAATAAAATTTGTTGGGTGGTATAAATTATGTAATTTTGCCACCCAAATTTAGTATGTAAAAAACGTATATAATGAATATTACAAAAACCAATATCGATGCGTTAAACGCAGTGGTAACTGTAGAAGTTGCAAAAAATGATTACGCTGATAATGTAGAGAAAGTTTTGCAAAACTACCGTAAAAGTGCTAACATTCCTGGTTTTAGAAAAGGAGCTGTGCCAATGTCTTTAGTAAAAAAGCAATATGGTAAAGCTGTTTTAGCGGAGGAAGTTAATAAAGTATTACAAGAAAGTTTAAATAAATTCTTAGTTGATGAAAAGTTAGATATTTTAGGAAATCCACTTCCTAAATTTACTGAAGATTTCAATTGGGAGGCTGAAGATTTTAAATTTGAATTCGAATTAGGTTTAGCACCTCAATTTGACGTTAAGTTAGAAGGTAAAAACAATTTAACGTATTTCAAAATTGTTGCTGATGAGAAAATGCTTGATGAGCAAGTAGCAAGAATCCAAAAACAATTTGGTAAGATGATTTCTAAAACTGAAGTTGCTGAAGGCGATGATATTAGAGGAACTTTTATCAATGAAGAAAAAGGAATCAATGCGCCAGCTCAAATTACTTTAGATATTTTCAAAAGTAAAACTGCAGTAAAAGCATTTATTGGTAAAAAAGCTGGTGATGTAGTTACTATTGGAACTAAAGGATTATTTGGTGACGATCACAAATTGATGGATTATTTACAAGTTGGACATGATGATGTTCACGGTTTAGATATTAATGTTGATTTCAAAATTGAAGAAGTAACAACTAGTGAGCCTGCAGAATTGAACCAAGAATTATTCGATAAATTATTTGGTGCTGGTGTTGTATCATCTGTTGAAGAAGTAAAAGCTAAAATTAAAGAGGATGCTGAAAAGCAATTTGCTCAACAAGCAGATCAAAAATTCTACAACGATGCTACTTCATTCTTAATTGAAAACAATCAAGTTGAATTACCAGCTACTTTCTTAAAAAAATGGATCCAAACTGTTGGGGAAAAACCTCTTTCTCAAGATGAAGCTGAAGCTGAATATAATAAATCTGAAAATGGTTTACGTTACCAATTAATTGAAAGCAAAATTATTACTGAAAATAATTTACAAATCAATTTTGAAGATTTAAAGGCCCACACTGCTGATGTAATTAGAAAACAAATGGCGCAATTTGGGCAAACTAACCCAAGTGATGCTGATGTTGATGGAATTGTTGCACGTGTAATGTCTAACCAGGACGAGGTGCGTCGTTTATCAGAGCAAGTAATGAGCGAAAAAATGCTTAATTTGTTTAAAGAAAAATTAAACGCAAAAACCAAAGAAGTTTCTTTTGATCAGTTTGTTAAAGAAATGTACGGAGAATAATTTTCAAAAAATCATTATATTTGAGCGTCAGATTTTAAATTTGACGCTTTTTTTATAGACAAAATGACATATTTTTAAAAAGGTACGAAATTTGCTACATTGTCTTAATGATTTAGAAAAACAACCTCTTAAATACGTTAGCATGAACTACGGTAAAGAATTTAAAAAATTTGCAACAAAGCATCACGGAGTTAATAGTATGTACTATGACAAAATTGTTGGCAGTATGACTCCGTATATTATAGAAGAACGTCAATTAAATATTTCACAACTTGACGTTTTTTCACGCTTAATGATGGATAGAATTATCTTTCTTGGAACAGGAGTAGATGATTATATGGCAAACATCATTCAAGCTCAGTTATTGTTTTTAGAAAGTGTAGATGCTTCTAAGGATATTCAAATTTACATAAACTCTCCAGGAGGAAGTGTATATGCTGGTTTAGGTATTTATGATACCATGCAATACATCAAACCTGATGTAGCAACTATTTGTACAGGTATGGCAGCTTCAATGGGAGCCGTTTTATTGTGTGCAGGAGCAGAAGGAAAACGTTCTGCGTTGCCTCACTCAAGAGTTATGATTCATCAACCATCGGGTGGTGCGCAAGGAGTGGCTACTGATATGGAAATCAACTTAAAAGAAATGTTGAAATTAAAAGATGAATTATATCAAATAATCGCTAAACATTCAAAACAACCATTTGATAAAGTTTATAAAGATAGTGAACGTGACTATTGGATGATTGCAGATGAGGCAAAAGAATACGGAATGATAGATGAGGTATTAAGAAGATAATTCAGTTATAGTTTTCTTTTCAGGCTTTAATGCTGTAAATAAAACTTCACTGCTTACCAAATAAAAATGGCAAAAGAAATATTAGAATGTTCTTTCTGTGGAAGAAAGAAACCGGAAACCAACCTTTTGATTGCTGGTATCAATTCGCATATATGTGATCGATGTATTGAGCAGGCTCATGGAATTGTTTTGGAAGAATTAAGAGCAAACGGTATTGCAAAAAACACAACCGATTTAGTTTTAAAAAAACCAAAAGAAATCAGAGCTTTTCTTGATAAATATGTGATAGGTCAAGACCAAACTAAAAAAGTGATGTCTGTAGCTGTTTATAATCACTACAAAAGATTAATGCAACAAGATCATGGTGATGATGTTGAAATTGAAAAGAGTAACATCATCATGGCTGGGCAAACAGGTACAGGGAAAACTTTAGTGGCTAAAACTATTGCGAAAATGCTCGATGTGCCTTTGGCAATCGTTGATGCTACGGTGTTAACCGAGGCCGGTTATGTGGGTGAAGATGTAGAGAGCATTTTAACAAGATTACTACAGGCAGCAGATTATGATGTTACTAAGGCAGAAAGAGGTATTGTATTTATTGATGAGATAGATAAAATTGCTCGTAAAAGCGATAATCCATCAATTACAAGAGATGTTTCTGGAGAAGGTGTTCAGCAAGCTTTATTGAAGTTGTTAGAAGGTACTGTTGTAAATGTTCCTCCAAAAGGTGGAAGAAAACATCCTGATCAAAAATTTGTTGAAGTAAACACTAAAGATATTTTATTTATTGCTGGTGGAGCTTTTGATGGTATTGAACGTATCATTTCAAAACGTTTAAACAGACAAGCAATGGGTTTTAGTGCCTCTAAAGAGACAGATAAAATAGATGAAACTAATTTATTGCAATACATAATACCTAAGGATATCAAAGAATTTGGATTAATTCCTGAAATTATTGGGCGTTTACCAGTTTTAACGCATATGGATCCGTTAGATAGAGCAACGTTAAGAGCGATTTTAACAGAACCTAAAAATGCATTGATAAAGCAGTATAAAAAGCTGTTTGCAATGGATGGCATAGATTTTTCAATTACTGATGAAGCATTAGATTTTATCGTAGATAAAGCTTTAGAATATAAACTTGGCGCTAGAGGCTTGCGTTCTTTATGTGAAGCAATTTTAACTGATGCTATGTATGAAATCCCAGGTTCTGAGGAGAGCGAGTTAGATATTGATAAGCATTATGTAGAAGAAGCTTTGACAAAAAATTTATTAAAAAGATTAGAAATTGCATCATAAAAAAATCCCGCTTTAAGCGGGATTTTTTAATTTAACTTCCTTTTATTTAAGTATAACAAACTCTGTTCGTCTGTCTGCTTCAAATTCATTCTCACTACAATTGTTTCCGCAGTTTGATAATGGTTGTGATTTACCAAAGCCTTTAGCTAAAAGTCTTGAAGTATCAATCCCTTTTTTTACTAAATATTTCTTAGCTTCTTGTGCTCTTCTTTCAGAAAGTGTCATGTTGTATTTTTCACTTCCTCTAGAATCTGTGTGAGCATTGATAACAATTTTCATTTCAGGGTTTGCTAATAAAACTTCAACAATTTTATTTAAGGACAAAGTTGATTCAAGTTTAAGTGTAGCTTTGTTGTAATCGAAATAAATATTCTCAATAACTATTGCTTTTTCAGTTATTTCAGCTTTTTTCTGCTGCATTTCAATAGTAAGTGTTGAGCTACTGTTGTTAGTAGAAAAAGGTCTAGATGATTCTAAGTATCCATCTTTTTTAGTAACAATTGAATAGTTTTCAATAGGAGATACTTCAAAACTATAATTACCATCAGGAGAACTTTTTTTAGTACTTATTTCTTGTCCTTCTTCATCAAGAAGTGTTATAGTAGTATTTGGTAAGGCAATTTTTGAGTTTTCTTCGATAGTTTTTCCTTCTATTTTTATAATGTTCTTTTGCATATCAAACATATAAATGTCATATGAACCAAGTCCTGAATCTTTATCAGAAGAAATATAACCTTTGTTTTTAGAAGCTAATATGAATGCAACATCATTTGCGCCAGAATTTATAGTTTTACCTAAGTTTAAAGGAGAAGAAAATCCGTTTCTCTTTATTCTAGAAACAAAAACATCAAAATTCCCATAGCCTTCATGGCCATTTGATGAGAAATATAATTCTTTTTGAGAAGATATATAAGGGAATTTTTCATCCCTGGATGTATTTATTGTATTACCAAGATTTTTTGGATTCATTGGCATTCCATTTTCATCAATATCAGCAACATAAAGGTCATAACCGCCTTGTCCACCTGGCATATTTGATGAAAAGTAAAGTTTTTTACCATCAGGAGAAACTCTAGGGTCTTCAATAGAATATTCGGTACTGTTAAAGTTTATTGCGCTTTCTTGAATCCAAGTGCAACGACATTCTTCGTCAAAAATTCTCTTATATAATTGATAGTTTTTTGGGTTTTTCTCTTCACTTTTAGTGTAGTAAACTATTTTTTCGTTAGGTGAAAATGTTAATCCTCCTTCGTTACCTTTTGAATCAAGTACAGACGCAAAGAAATAGGGTTTTGATAAATTCCCATTTTTCTCTATACTCATGCAATATAGACTGTTGTAAGGTAAGTTAGTTTGAGAGTCTTTTCCTGCCCCAATAGCTCCAGTTCTTCTTGATGAATACATAATTAATTTATCCATAAAAAATGTAGAAGCAATTTCTGATAGTTTTGTATTTACATCAGTACTACTAATGTTGTAATTATCTTTTAATTCAGTAATGGTTTTTTTGCTGTCGATTGTAGCTTCAGGTAAAAATGAATCTTGAGCGTTAATGATATTATATATAAAGAACAATACAATTGAAAAAGTTGTCTTTTTCATAATTTTAATGGGTCTGTGTTTGTGTTTTTGAAAAATTTCGCACAAAACTACAGGTGTTGTTGAGTTTTATTCAATTTAATTGACGAAATGCACAAAAAAATCGATGAAATGCACATTTTTAATTTAAGAAAAACTTTTTAAGCTGAAAAATAGTCAATTAGCTACTTTGTAATGAAAGAAGTTGTTCTAAATAATCACGACTATTTGAAAGTCTTGGAATTTTATGCTGTCCTCCAAGTTTGTCCTGATTTTTTAGCCAATCGTAAAATAAATTTTCTCGGGCTATATTTATAGTTAGAGGGTTAAGTGTCATATTATTGTATCTCTTTGCTTCGTAGTCAGAATTTAGAGATTGAATATTTTGGTCAAGTAATTGGCTAAACGCAGATAAATCTTCAGGTTTCTTTTTGAATTCGATAATCCATTCGTGTGCTCCTTTTTCTTTTCCATTCATGAAAACTGGAGCTACTGTATAATCTACAACTTCTGCATTGGTAACTTTACAAGTCTTTGCTAAGGCTTGATCAGTGTTTTCAATCATTAGTTCTTCACCAAAAACATTAATGTGGTGCTTTGTTCTACCAGTTACTTTTATTCGATATGGTTTCAACGAAGTAAAACGAACCGTGTCTCCTATAAGGTATCGCCATAACCCCGAATTAGTTGTAATAACTACGGCATAGTTTTTATTTAATTCAACTTCTGCTAAACGAATTACTTTTTGATTTGGTGTGCCAAATGTGTCCATCGGAATAAATTCATAAAAAATTCCATAGTCAAGCATTAAAAGTAAGTCGTTCGAATTGTTTAAATCTTGAATGGCAAAAAACCCTTCAGAAGCATTATAAATTTCATAATACTTGAAATCATTTTTAGGTAATATGCTTTTATATTGCTCTTTATAAGGATCAAAACTAACACCACCGTGGAAATAAACTTCGAGATTTGGCCAAATTTCAAACAAATTAGTTTTCTTAGTTTCTTCTAAAATTTTATTAAGTAAAACTAACATCCAGGAAGGAACACCTGCAAAACTGGTTACATTTTCTCTTTTTGTTTCATTCACTATTGCCATTAGCTTAGTTTCCCATTCACTCATTAGTGATGTTTTGTTGCTAGGCGTGCTACTAAATTCAGCCCAAAAAGGCATGTTGTCAATTAAAATCGCCGATAAATCTCCAAAAAAAGTATTATTATCTTCGTATAACTGCTTGCTTCCTCCAAGTCTAAGACTTTTTCCAGTAAACAATTGTGATTCTTCATTATTGTTAAGATAAAGGCAAAGTAAATCTTTACCAGCTTTGTAATGGCAATCTTCTAGCGCTTGACTGCTCACTGGAATAAATTTGCTTTTAGCATTTGTAGTTCCGCTAGATTTGGCAAACCATTTAATAGGTTCATTCCAAAAAACATTTTGTTCCCCTTTTCGAGTTCTTTCAATAAAAGGTTCTAAATCTTCATAACTTGATATTGGAACTCTTTCCTGAAAAGTATGATAGGTTTTTACAGAACTAAAATCATATTGGTTGCCTAATACAGTAGATTCGGCTTGACGAATTAAATTTATAAGTAATTCTTCCTGAACCTCATTAGGATATTTTAAAAACAACTCTATTTCGTGAATACGTTGTTTTAAAACCCAAGAAGCAATAGAATTTATTATTGGTAGAGGCATTTTTAAATTATGAATTTAGCGTTACGAATTATAACTTTACCAAAAATAGAAATTAAATATAAAATATAAAATCAAAATCACAGATGATTTACGAAGGAGTTTTAACCAAAATGCAAACCGAATTTGCTAGGCCAATTCAATATTATTTAGTTTTTGAAAACAGCTTTTTAAATGTAAATCAGTTACTTGGCAAAGAGTTGGAGATTTCTTTTCAAGGTTATCAATGTCTGGAATGTGGAAAAAAGAAAAAAATATTTCGTCAAGGATTTTGTTATGATTGTTTTATGGGTAGTGCTTCGGCTGGAGATTGGATCATGAAACCTGAATTAAGTACTGCTCATTTAGATATAGAAGATCGAGATTTAGAGTACGAAAAAAAGGTTCAATTACAACCTCATATTGTTTATTTGGCCCTTTCTAGCGAAGTAAAGGTAGGGGTTACAAGAAAAACTCAAGTGCCTACAAGATGGATAGATCAAGGAGCTGAACAGGCTATTCCTATTGTAGAGGTTCCTAATCGGTATTTAGCTGGAATTACCGAAGTGGCTCTAAAAGATCATTTTGTAGATAAAACCCATTGGCAAAAAATGCTTAAGAATGAAGTTTTTAAAACGGATTTGTATGAAGAAAGGTTGAAAGTAAAAAAATGGTTACCTAAAGAAGTTGAAGAATATTTTGACACAACTAAAGAGGAGCTATTCGAATTGTTTTATCCTGTTGATCAGTATCCAAGTAAAGTTGCTAGTTTAAATTTAGATAAATCTCCTGTTTATTCAGGTAAGTTATCAGGGATAAAAGGGCAGTACCTTATTTTTGAGGATGGAACTGTTTTTAATATTAGAACTTTTGAAGGTTATGTAGTGAAAATTGAAATATAAAAAAAGCTCCTCTTAAGGAGCTTTTTTATTATGGTGTTTGCTGTGCCGGCTTTTTCTTTTTAAACAATCCTTCTAAAACCTGATTGGCAGTATTTTTTATGGCATCTTTTTTAGGTTCTGTAGTTTTTGTCGTATCCGTAGTGTTCTTTTTACTTCCTCCTAAAATATTGGATAATGCACCTGTACCTTGATTTAGTAGTTTTTCTTTTTGCATTTTTACTATTTGTGAGGCTAAATTTGTAGTAGCTTGTTTCATATCTGTACTAATTTTAGGGCTTTTAAAATTTCCAGTCATTAATGCAGTAATAGGAACACTTTCTATTTTGGCTTGATCGGCAGGAGTTAATTTACTTAGAAGTTTATTTACATCACCGCCTAAATATTTAGCTGGCACATCCATTTTGATGTTGTATTTCATGTTTTGATCAAATCCATGAGCTCCACCAATTTCAGCTGTTATGTCTTGATATTTTATTTTAAATGGTTTTACAATCACTTTTCCATCCTCAAATGATATGGCCGCTTTAATATCGTTTAAATTAAGTTTATTCATATCAATAAATTTAAATTGTGAAGTTAATGCGGTTAACATTTCTGAATTGTTTGAATTAACGGTTGTTGATAATAACTGTCCTAATAAATCACCAGTAAGTGAAGATAATACTGGTGTCATTTCTATAGCATCAAGATTGCCGTTTAGCTTTATTGTAGAGTTTAATTTACCATTTACTGCACCGGCGATAGGAGCGATGGCTTTAAGCATGTCTAATTGAGTAAATGATTTTCCAATATCAACCTTATCTAAATTTAGGTTCATGTTAAATTTTGGAGTATTCCCTTTTGTAGAAACTATACCATCAAAACCAATTTGTCCATCAAAAATATTGGTTTTTACATCTTTAAGTGTAACTGCTTGATCACGAATTATCATTTTGCCAGTAACTTGTTTCAGAGTTAGGTTGTCGTAAATAACAGTATTTGCTTTTGCAGTAATAGCACAATCTAAAAAAGCAGGGATTTTTACAGCTTCTTTTTTTGCAGCACTTCCTGAACCTGATTTAGAAGAAGAATCTTCTGCTGGTTTTTTAGCAGTTGATGAAGCAGGCTCCATGAAATCAGCTACTAAAAACTGATTGGAATTCATGTTGAAATTACCTTTCAGGATTTGATTTCTGAATAAGAAACCATAGAAGTTGTCTAATGTTCCATTTACATGAATGTCAGACCCGCCAGTTTTCATATCTAACTGATTCAATTTTATTTGACTAGTATTGAAAGCTACAGCTGCTTTCTGAATTTGAACTGGTTTAGCCATTTCTGGTCCGGCATAATTAAAGCCAGTTAATGTCATCATACCGGAGTTTTGTATATTTTGGTATTGACTTTTTTCTACTGATTGCATGTCGAACTTAGTAGTTACATCTGCATTTAAAATTCCAGATAAAGGTTGGTCTAATTTTACAGGATAGGCTTTAGAAAAATTAGAAAGATTGATTGTTCCTTTTAACGAAGCATTTACCAAAGCGTTTGTCATCGCATTTCTAATGTTTGCTTTTGCGCTAAAAACGTCTTGATCAATTTTAAATGATAGTTGGTCAAGGTTTACAAAAGTATCTGCTATTAATCCTGTTTCGTTGATAATTTTAGTGTCAATAACAATATTTTGTACCGATTTTGGTAAATCAGGATATTGGAAAGAAGCATTGTTTGATGCAATGGCGATATTGAATTTAGGAACAGTATTGTCTGTAAGTTGACCTTTAACTTTTCCATTTACAGTAAAGTCTCCAGATGTTTTTACAGTTTCTATATTACTTGTATAAGCAGCTGGAATTAATCCTAAAAAGTTTTTAAATGATGAAGTAGGGGTTTTGAAAGTTAAGTCATAATCTTGACCTGCCTCTAAAAGCTGAATGAATCCATTAAATTCTAACGGAAGTTCATTGATCTTAGCTTTATTGTCTTTAAAAGTATATTTGCTTTTCTTTAAGTCTATTCCTAAAACAGCATCAAGACTAATGGCTACATTTTTCATGTAGTTCATTTTGTCCATGTCTAAGGAGATTTTGGTTGTCGATTTTGTGTTCAGATCTAAAACTTCCGAAGCAAAATTTCCTTTTCCAGTATGATTCAATTCGCTTAAAACCAATTTGATTTTCGAACGCTCATCATAGTATTTAAATTTGAAGTTTTCAACTTCATAATTCTGAATATTTAGAGCAAATGGTTTACTCTCTTTTGTTTCTTCTTTTGGTTTGTTGTCTTTAATAGCAATGTCAAAATTTCCTACACCATCTTTATTGAATAGAATATTAGCTTTTCCGTTTTTTACAGCAATAGCATCTAAGTTCATTGGTTCATTTTCGCCATTAAACAATTCAGTTACCGACATTTGAAGGTTCAATTCCTCAAAAGCCACTAAAGTATCTCCCGCAAAAGGTGCTTTGTTTATAATGACAAGTTTTTCAATCCCTACATTTGCATTAGGAAAGTTTTTAAATAAACTCAAACTAGCATCATCAAAAGTTACTTTAGCATCGACATTTTCGTTAATGCTTTGCTCTATTTTTGCTTTGATTTGATCTTTGAAAAAGATTGGAATCGCTGCTAAGGCTGCTATTGTGACTAACAGAAAAACACCTATGCCTATTAAAATTTTCTTTTTCATAGCTATTGATTTTGTTTTTTAGAATTGAGTTTTTATGATTGTACTTCTTACAAAAATAACATTTATGAAGTATTAAATGTGTAAAGTTTTCATAAAAAAATCCGCTCTATAGTTAGAACGGATTTAAGAGTTGTATTAGTATTTAGTTTAGTTGATATTTATCTCAAAAGGCATAACAGCTTGAATACCTTTTTTTGAATTTAAACTTTTAATGTTTTGAATCATTTTATAATTTTCTTCTCCTAATTCTTCTTTTAACAATGTTTCTGTCGATTGGAATAGTCCTAATGAACTAAAGAAACCATTACCTCCAAACAAGTAATCAATGTCTTTTTCATATTCAGGAAAATCAATAGTCACAAAATCTTTTGTATTAACTAATGATGCAGCATATGCAATAGCATCATCCATTCCGCCAATTTTGTCTACCAATCCTAGTTTTAATGCATCTGTACCGCTCCATACACGACCTTGTGCAATAGCATCTACTTGATCGAATGTCATTTTACGTCCAGCAGCAACTCTGCTCACAAATGTTTTATAGATACTTTCTACACCTTCCTGTGTAAAGTTTCTAAAATCATTGTCTATAGGTTGGAAAGGATCATAGCCTCCTGCATTTTTATGTGTTTCTACCATTTCAGAATTGAATCCATATTTAGTAGCTATTCCATGTAAATTAGGAAGCATCCCAAACACACCAATTGAGCCAGTTATTGTTGAGGATTCGGCAAAAATTTTATTCGCATTACATGAAATGTAATAACCTCCTGAAGCGGCTAAATTTCCCATAGAAACCACAACAGGTTTTACTTTTTTAGTCAATTCGATTTCTCTCCAAATCAAATCAGAAGTTAAGGCACTTCCACCAGGACTGTCTACTCTTAAAACAATGGCTTTAATATCATCATCTTCACGAGCTTCTTCGAGTGCGCGACGCATAGAACCTTCACCGATTTCATTTACATCACCTTCGCCGCTAGTAATTTCACCTTGTGCATAAATGATCGCTATTTTATCTTTGCTTGAAAAAGTACCATCTTCAATTGTACTTTCTGCATAATCTAAAATTGAGATTTTGTTGTAATCTTCTTTTTCGTCTTTTATCCCAATTACACTTTTGATATAATCATGGTATTTGTCTTCATAAGCTACAACATCAACTAATTTGTTTTCTAAAGCTAATTGTGGTGTTCTAGCTGATAATTCAGATGCTATATTATTTAGTTTTTCAACAGAAATATTTCTTGATTTTGAAATGTCTTCTACAATTGAGTTCCAAATTGAATTTAAAAAAGTAGTGATTTGTTCACGATTTTCAGGACTCATTGTGTTAGTTAAAAATGGCTCAACAGCACTTTTGTACTTTCCATGACGGATAACTTCCATTTTGATGCCAGATTTGTCTTGAAAATCTTTCATGTATATTATTGAACTAGAAAGACCTTTAAAATCAAGTTCACCAACTGGATTTAAAAACACTTTTGTTGCAACAGAATTTAAGTAGTATTCTTTTTGTGACATTACATTGCTATAGGCTACAACAAATTTCCCTGATTTTTTGAATTTTTCTAATTCATCACGGAGTGCTTTTGTTTGAGCTACGCCAAGGTTTAAAGGGTTGTTTAATATAGAGATTCCTTCTATTTTTTCATCTTTTGAAGCTGCTTCTATGGCTTTTAAGACATCGGTTAAACCTTCTTTTTTGGCTTTGTCATTTAGGAAAGGCATATCCTTGTAGTTGAACTTTCCTCCATAATCATTTGTAACTTTGGCTAAATCCAATTCAATAACTGATTTGTTTTTCACTTCAACTTTTTCGTCTCCTCCAAATAGTACACCAAGGAAAATTATTCCTACGAAAAACAAAAAGATAAAAACAAAAATCCCGATAACAGTAGATAAAATATTCTTTAAAAAATTCATGTTATATTATTTTTTTAATCATTAGTAGCTTTTTTTTAAAAATGTTACATAAAATAGTTATTAACAGCTTCAAGAATATCCTCTAATTCTACAATTCTTTTTAGTTATTTTGTGCCAGTTATGAGTGACCAAAAAAAGGTAGTTCTTTCTTTAGGAAGTAACATAGGGAATAGATTAGAAAATATTCAAAATTGTATCCAATTAATTCATCAAAATATTGGATTGGTTTTGCGTGTTTCAAAGCTTTATGAATCACCTGCATGGGGTTTTGAAAGTGATGCTTTTTACAATTGTGCACTACTCTTACATACTAATTTTTCTGCCGAAAAGATTCTAAAGAAAATAGGTGTTATCGAAAAAGAATTAGGTCGGATTCCTAAAAAAACAGAATCTTATGAAGCGAGAATTATCGATGTAGATATAATTATGATGGAAGATTTAGTGATTCAATCGGCACACCTAACTATTCCACATCCACAAATGCAAAAAAGGAAGTTTGTTTTACTTCCTATGTTAGATTTAAAAATTGAAAATCACCATCCTCTTTTGCATCAATCAATAAGTCAGCTTTATAATGATTGTGACGATAATAGTGAGTGTGTTGCTGTAGGGGATTTAGTGTTGCCTACTAAAAAATACAGCGTTAACTTACTTAATTATATTGCTATTGAGGGAAATATTGGAGCAGGAAAAACGACTTTAGCTACACGAATTTCTGAAGATTTTAATGCGAAACTGGTTTTAGAACGTTTTGCAGACAACCCTTTCTTACCAAAGTTTTACAAAGATCAGGGTCGCTATGCCTTTCCATTAGAGATGTCTTTTTTGGCAGATCGTTATCAGCAATTGGCTGATGATTTATCTCAGTTTGATTTGTTTAAGGATTTTGTAGTTGCAGATTACCATATTTTTAAATCTTTGATTTTTGCTAAAGTAACTCTTCAGGAGGATGAATTTAGATTGTATAAAACGTTGTTTGATATAATTTATAAAGAGATGCCTAAGCCTGATTTGTATGTTTATTTATACCAAAATACAGATAGACTTTTAAAAAACATCAAGAAAAGAGGCAGAAGTTACGAGCAAGAAATACCCGCAGAATATCTAGAAAAAATTAATCAGGGGTATTTAGATTACATAAAAACACAAACGGATTTGAATGTTTTAGTTGTCGATGTTTCTGAGTTTGACTTTGTAAAGAAACAAAGTGATTATATTAGAATTTTAGATGCAATACAGGAAAAATTAGACAGTTAAATTGTTTTAAGCTTACAAAACAAATCCCAAATTACAATTCCTGTGCTTACAGAAATATTTAATGAATGCTTTGTTCCTAATTGAGGAATTTCAATAGCGCCATCACATAGTTTTACTGCTTCTTGATTCACTCCAAAGACTTCGTTTCCAAAAACTAATGCATATTTTTTATTGTTTTCAACTTTGAAATTATCCAAGTATATAGCACCTTCAACTTGTTCAATAGCAAAAACGTCGATATCTTGAGATTTTAAATCTGAGATTACTTGCGAAACATCTTTTTGGTATTCCCAAGCCACAGTGTCAGTTGCTCCAAGAGCAGTTTTGTTTATTTCTTTATTTGGCGGTGTGGCTGTAATACCGCAGAGGTAAATTTTCTCAATTAAAAAAGCATCACCTGTTCTAAATACAGAGCCAATATTGTGTAAGCTTCTAATATCATCTAGAATTACAATGATTGGAGTTTTTTTTGCTTGTTTAAATTCATCGATAGATTTTCGGTCTAATTCGCTATTCTCAATTTTTCTCATGATGCAAAATTAAATAAAAAAAGCTCCCTTAAAAAGAGAGCTTTTATATAATGAGTAAAATTAATTAGCTTTTTTGAACGTCCATTGCTGGTTTAGCTGCTGGAGCATTTACAGTTCCTTTTATAGTTAAAACCTTTGAAGGGTTAACAGTAGCATTTGAAGTAATAGTTACATTTTTAGTGAATGCACCAACTCTGTTAGTGTCATATTTTACACCAATAACTGCTTTTTGACCTGGCATGATAGGTTCTTTAGGGAAAGTTGGAACTGTACAACCACAAGATCCTACAGCGTTACTGATGATTAATGGTTTGTTTCCATTGTTTGTTAAAACGAATTCACGTTTTCCATCAGCATTTTGCTCAATTGTTCCATAGTCAATAGTTTCATTTTCAAAAACCATTCCTACACCATCAACTTTAGGCAAAGCTTCTTTTTTAGCTTTTTTTACTTTCTTAGCTTCAATTTTTTCTTTTGAAGCTGTTTCTTGTGCCGAAACACTGTAAGTTCCTAAGAATGCTAATGCAGCAACTAATAATAATATTTTTTTCATAATTTCTTTTTTTGTTAAGTAACAAATGTATAAATAATTTTAATTAACAATTAGGTTTGACTCTAAAATTGTTGTTAAATAATTAAACAAATATTAGGCCAAAAATGGTTAAATTCGTCGCCAATAATTAAATAATTAAGTTTTGTCAGCAAAAGAAAAAGCACCAAAGGAAACTCCATTAATGAAGCAGTATAACGAAATCAAGGCTAAGTATCCTGATGCCTGTTTGTTGTTTCGCGTAGGAGATTTTTATGAAACTTTTGGAGAAGACGCCATTCGTGCTTCTAGAATTTTAGGAATTACGTTGACAAAACGAGGTGCTGGAAGTGAATCTGAAACAGCTTTAGCTGGTTTTCCGCATCATTCTTTAAACACATATTTGCCTAAGTTAGTAAAAGCAGGTCTTCGCGTAGCAATTTGTGATCAGTTGGAAGATCCAAAAATGACTAAAACTATCGTGAAACGAGGCGTTACAGAGTTAGTTACCCCTGGTGTTTCTATGAATGATGAGGTTTTGATTTCTAAATCAAATAACTTCTTAGCTTCTGTTTATTTTGGTAAAAAGCAATTAGGAGTTGCCTTTTTGGATGTTTCAACAGGTGAGTTTTTGGCTTCTGAAGGTAATGCTGAATATGTAGATAAGTTATTGCAGAATTTTAGTCCAAGTGAAATTTTGGTTCCAAAACAAAATAAAAAGGATTTTTTGGAGGCATTCGGAGATAATTTTCATGCGTTTTATTTAGAAGACTGGATTTATAAAGAAGATTACGCAAAAGAAAGTTTGATGAATCATTTTCAAACCAATTCACTAAAAGGTTTTGGAATTGAAGAATTAGTTCATGGAATAATTGCTTCGGGAGCAATTTTATATTATCTGTCGGAAACACAGCACAACAAAATTCAACATATTACATCGATTCATCGCATAGCTGAAGATGCTTATGTGTGGATGGATCGCTTTACTATTCGTAATTTGGAATTGTATCATAGTTATAATCCAAATGCGGTTACACTTTTAGATGTGATAGATAAAACACTTTCTCCAATGGGAGGAAGGTTGTTAAAAAGATGGTTGGCACTTCCTTTAAAAGATATCAATAAAATTACCGGGCGACATGAAGTGGTTGCTTACTTGAAAGATAATCAAGAAGTTTTACAGCAAATCCAATATCAAATCAAACAAATTTCTGATTTGGAGCGTTTAATATCCAAAGTGGCGGCAGGAAGAATTTCTCCACGTGAAGTAATTTATCTGAAAGAATCTTTAGATGCTATAGTTCCTATTAAAGAATTGGCTTTGAAGAGTCCGCAGGAAGCTGTAAAAGTAATTGGTGATAGTTTGCATGCCTGTGACTTGCTTCGTGAAAAAATCACTACAACATTAAATCAAGATGCACCAGTCGCGATTAATAAAGGAAATGCAATCGCTTTTGGAGTCAATTCTGAATTGGATGAATTACGAACTATTTCAAATTCAGGAAAGGAATATTTAGATGGAATTGAAAAAAGAGAATCTGAAGCTACTGGAATTCCTTCTTTGAAGATTTCATTTAATAATGTATTTGGATATTATATAGAAGTTCGAAATACCCACAAAGACAAGGTTCCTCAAGAATGGATTCGTAAGCAAACTTTAGTGAATGCAGAACGTTATATTACTGAAGAATTAAAAGAATATGAAGCTAAAATACTTGGTGCCGAAGAAAAGATACATCAACTAGAAGCGCAATTGTTTGAGCAGTTAGTCGCTTGGATTGCTACCTATATAAAACCCGTGCAGCATAATGCTAATTTAGTTGCACAGTTAGATTGTTTGGCATCTTTTGCTCAACAAGCAATCGATCATAATTATGTTTGTCCGCAAATTGATGATTCATTCGAATTAGATATAAAAAATGGGCGTCATCCTGTAATTGAAAAGCAATTGCCTATTGGTGTGCCGTATATTGCTAATGATGTGTATTTAAATAGAGATTCGCAGCAAATCATAATGATTACTGGACCAAACATGTCAGGTAAATCAGCAATTCTTCGTCAAACAGCTTTGATTGTATTATTAGCGCAAATGGGAAGTTTTGTTCCTGCAGATGCAGTGACTATGGGTGTTGTGGATAAAATATTTACTAGAGTAGGAGCTAGTGATAATATCTCTATGGGAGAGTCGACATTTATGGTTGAGATGAATGAGACAGCTTCCATTTTGAATAATATTTCTGATAGGAGTTTAGTGTTGTTAGATGAAATTGGTCGAGGAACGAGTACTTATGACGGAGTTTCTATTGCTTGGGCTATTGCAGAATTCTTGCATGAAAATCCTGCGCAGCCTAAAACACTTTTTGCTACGCATTATCATGAATTAAATGAGATGACAGAAAGTTTGTCTCGAATTCAAAATTATAATGTATCGGTAAAAGAGTTAAAGGATACGGTTTTGTTTATCCGTAAATTAGAAAAAGGAGGAAGTGCACATAGTTTTGGTATTCATGTGGCAAAAATGGCTGGAATGCCTCAAACGGTGATTCAAAAAGCGGGTAAAATATTAAAGAAGCTTGAGAAAAATCACTCAGGGGAAGTTTTAAGCGGAATTAAGCCTCAAGATGAGTTACAACTTAGCTTTTTCAATTTAGACGATCCTTTATTGGAAGAAATTAAAGAAGAAATTCAAAATTTAGACATCAATACGCTTACTCCAGTTGAAGCTTTGATGAAATTGAATGAAATTAAGCGAATGTTGTCAAAAAAATAAATTTGTAAATTATTACATTTCAATAGCTTAAAAAAAACATGTAATTTTTTTTAAAAAAGTTCTTGCAGAAGTGATTTCTTGTTGTATATTTGCACTCGCAATACGGAACAAGTATAGCGAAGTTCTTAAAAAACGCAATGCGAAAATAGCTCAGTTGGTAGAGCGCAACCTTGCCAAGGTTGAGGTCGCGGGTTCGAACCCCGTTTTTCGCTCGACTACCAAGTTAAAATATATTTGCTCGAGTGGTGGAATTGGTAGACACGCTGGACTTAAAATCCAGTGAACATTTCGTTCGTGCGGGTTCAAGTCCCGCCTTGAGTACAAAAGCCTTAAACTATGTTTAAGGCTTTTTTGTTTTTAAAATATTTGGTTTTTATCCAATGTATCTTTGATTTTACTGCGTCTATAATTTTCTTTATGTTTGTTGATATTTTCTGAAAACAATCTTTTTCAGGTTCTTTATTTGCCTTTATATTTGCCTCATGGCTACCTTTGTAATAAGTAAACGACTAGATGAAAACTATAAATTTGAATTTGTGTCCCGAAAAGGGAAAACAATTTTGACAAGTGATAGTTATGAACTTCGTTTTGAGTGTGAAGAAGATATTGAAAAACTTAAGAGAGCTTTAGATTCAGCTACAATTATGCGTTTTAAAACGTCTAGTGGTAAGTTTTATTTCAGATTAATTATTGACAAAAAAGAAATGGCTACTAGTCGTAAGTATACTACTCAATTATTAATGCAAAGAGGTATTGATGAAATGTTGCGTGCGGCAACTACTGCTGAGGTTTTGGATTTTGCTTCAAATGACTTTGTGTTTCCTGATATAGAAGCTTTTCAAGATTAGAAAGTTATTTAAAAAAGAAAAGCCCCGCATTGCGGAGCTTATACTAAAAATATTAGAGGTTATCTAATTATTTTTTTACTTCTTCTTTAGCTTCAGCAGCAGCTTCAGTAGCAGCAGCAGCAGCTTCAGTAGCTTCAGTAGCAGCAGAATCAACTACAGTAGCAGCAGAATCTACAGTTTCAGCAGCAGCTTCAACAGCTTCTTCCATTACTGGAGCTTCAGTTTCAGCAGCAGCTTGATCTTTACAAGAAACTAATACAGCAGCAACGAATGCTAAGCTTAAAACAACTTTTTTCATCTTACTTAATTATAAAAGGTTAATTATTAATTCGTGGCAAAGATATAAATTTTTTGATATGAAATATTTTTTTTCAATTTTTTTTTCAAAAAATAAAACTTTACCGTTGCTAATTATTTAACAATTTACGTGCCAAAAAAACTAAGCCGATTACATTTTGTTGCAATCGGCTTAAATTATTGATTTTTAGATAGTTATTTTGTTTTTTTCTTGGTAGTGTTTTTTATAATTTTCAATTCTTCAATTATGTTTTTTGCACCAGCATATTTATCAATAATGAATAAAATATATCTAGCATCTACCATTATATTTCTGCATATCTCAGGGCTATAATATATGTCGCTCATTGTTCCTTCCCAAACACGATCAAAATTACATCCAATCAGGTTTCCGTTGGCATCAAGTGCAGGTGAACCAGAATTTCCTCCAGTTGTGTGATTTGTTGCAATAAATGCTACAGGAACTTTCCCGTTTTTATCAGCATATTGTCCGTAATCTTTATTGTTGTATAATTCGATTAGTTTTTTAGGGACGTCAAATTCGTAATCACCAGGAACATATTTTTCCATTACACCATCTAAATAAGTTATAGGTGAATAGGTTACAGCGTCAGATGGTTTATAGCCTTTTACTTTTCCGTAAGTCACACGAAGTGTGCTGTTTGCATCAGGGAATATACGAGCCGATTTTGGACTTAATTCCATAATTGCTTTCATGTAGGTGCGTTGCAAAGCAATGTTTTTTAAGTTCATTTCATTGAACTTTGGTGCTACATTTTTATCAAAAGCCTCAGCGATTGATTTTACTAATGCAAATCCTTTGTCTTGGTTGATTTTTTCAATTACCGATTTAGCATCTCCATTCAATAGTTCTTTTAAACCTTCATAAGAAGTAAGTTTTGAATTTTTGAAGATATCAGAAGCTAATTGTGTTGCGTTGATATTGTTTAATGAAGCGGGTAAAAATTGTTTAGGCGACTTAGTTGCATAGATGTTGATTAACTGTTCGAAAACTTTTTCATCAACATTGGCATTGAAATCTTTGTATAATGGTTCAAAGCCAGCAATTAAGTTGTTTTTTCTATCATTAAATGCTTGTTCTCCTTTAGTGTTCAACACTTGTTCTAACTGGTATAATCGGTAGCCAAAAGTTAAGATTTCACAATTACGCATTACTACTTCTGTGTAGTAGTCTCGAGCAATGGCGTATTCACGTATGTTCGCGTAATTCGTTTTGAATTCGTTTAATAGGTTTCCATATTCCGATTGTTTTCCTGCTTTATTGATTTTTTCAGTTAATCCAGTTTCAAATTTTTGCTTAACTGCAACAGCGTTTGATTTTTTTAAACCTTTAGTTTCTCCAATCCATTTTTTCCAATAATTGGCAACCGAAGCATATTTTGAAGCGTATTGAATTTTGATCGCAGGATCTTTACGCATAAAACCATCTTGAACTTTTAAGGCAGCATCACGAACTTCAATTTTTGCTGGATTCAAATCATTCATAATTTGTTCAACAGCATAACTTGGTAAATATTCCTGAGTTCTTCCAGGATAGCCCATTACCATAGTAAAATCGTTTTCTTGGATTCCTTTTATAGAAATAGGGAAGAAGTGCTTAGGAGTATATGGGATATTGTCTTTTGAATATTCTGCAGGACGGTTGTTTTTGTCAGCATAAATTCTGAATAAAGAAAAGTCACCGGTGTGGCGAGGCCATACCCAGTTGTCTGTGTCTGAACCAAATTTACCAATTGAACTAGGTGGAGCTCCAACTAAACGCACATCACGAAAAGTTTCCGTCACAAATAATAGGTATTGGTTACCATCGTAAAAAGTCTTGATTTGATTTTCTTGCCAAGATTCTTTCGTTGAGTTTTTAACAGTTTTTGCGATATTTTCTTGAATTGTTCTTTGTTTTGAAGCTTCGTCTGATATTGCAGCTACACCTTCTAATACTTTTGTTGTTACATCTTCAATGCGAACAATAAAGGTTACAAATAAATCCTTGTTAGGAAGTTCTTCTTCCATTTTATATGCCCAAAAACCATTGGTTAAATAATCGTGTTCAACAGTTGAATGGCTTTGAATATTGTCATAACCACAATGGTGATTGGTTAAGATTAACCCTTTTGGTGAAATTACTTCGGCAGTGCATCCTCCATCAAAATGAGGAACTGCATCTTTTAAGCTCGACTTGTTTATTGAGTAAATGTCTTCGGCAGTAATTTTCATGCCTAAATTTTTCATTTCAGTTTCGTTCATTCCTTTTAATAGTGAAGGAATCCACATGCCACCTTGTTGTGCAAATGTGGGTAAAACGAATAAAATAATAAGTAATCGTAAAAATTTCATAATGATAATTTAAGAGTGTGCAATTTACAATTTTAGTATTGTTTGTGATTTATTTTAAGGTTTTGTTAAGAAATACTTTGATTTTACTCGTATTTATATGGAGGTCTTGCTCCCATTGGATTTTTGTATAGTACACCTTTATTTGTTAGAGTTAGTGTGAACTTTTCTGATTCATCTTCTGTAAATAGAAAGTCGATGGATCTTAGTTTTATTTTAGAATTAATGTTTTCTATTTTATTTATCTTGTAAGATGTAAACTTAATGGGGCTATCGCCAAAATCAATATAAGTTATTTCTTTTTTTGAAAAGTCTACACAGGCATTATTAACTTTATCTTCAAAAATATTTTTTGTTTCTAAAAAATTACGAACTTCTTCGGTAGAATTAAAAGAAATTGTTTTTTTAGATGGATTTGCATAATAGGCATCAGGTACTTCTTCATAATCAATAGCAACTAATTTAATTGAGTTTGCTTTTGCTGAAAAATAAAAAGAATATATTTTAGAATTGTTTATTGTTATTCCATAGCCAATTAAATTGCAAGCTTTCATTATTTCTTCATTTTTTTTGAATATAGATTCAGGAAGATTTACATATCCGTTGTCAAAATGATCAAATGAAAATTTATTTATATATTCTTGATAAAAAAAACCGTTTTTTTTGAACTCCAAATCTCCTAAATAATTAGGTTTTTCATCACTGATTACATTTGTGTAAACTTTATCTTTAAACCAGTTAATTTCTTCTTTTATTGAGTTACGGAATGTAAGGATTGGATAATAGCCATCTTTGTAAGAAATCAAACATCCAGTTTCTTGGTCTATAAATGCATCGATTTTTTTATATTCATTAGAATTGAAGGCATTTATAAATTCTTCTAGTTGATTTTTTATATTTATGTAATCTTCTTTTTCGCTGGATTTAGAAATCACAATGTCTTCTTTGGAAGTAATTATTTTGTTCTTCTCTTCATTTTGCTTTGTACAAGCACTTATTATTAAGATTAATGCGATATGTGTTTTTCTAATCATTTTAAATGTAGTTTAAAATCTTCTCAGTAGCCCCTTTATTCATTTGTACAAATGTGCTGCAAACATGTCCTTTTTCATGACGTTCATCTGGATTTTGAACCAATAAGTCAAGTGCTTGATTCATTTCTTTTTGGTTACGAATAGCAATGCAACCTTCTTGATGTACTAATGCCGTTGCTTCTGCAAAGTGTGTATAATTTGGGCCAATAACAATAGGAATGCCAAAAGTTGCTGGTTCGAGTATATTGTGGACTCCTGGTTGACCAAATCCTCCTCCTACATATGCAATGTCTGCATAGCTATAGATTTTTGTTAGGATTCCTATAGTGTCTATAATAAATACATCGTAGTCAGCAAGATTTTTTCCTTCCATTTCAGAAAAAAGCACAGTTTTTTTAGCAATTTCAGATTTTAAATTGGCGATTTGTTCTGGTTTGATATTGTGCGGCGCGATGATGAATTTTAATCGGTGGGTAGTTCTGTTAATATAGTTTACTAGTAATTCTTCATCTTTGGGCCATGAACTTCCTATTACAACGGTAGTCATTTTAAATTTATGAGATGGGTTTTGGCAAAAGCGTTCAATATAATCTAAGGTATTGTCTTTTTCTAAAATGGCTACTACTCGGTCAAAGCGCGAGTCTCCGGAAATAGTTACATTGGTAAACCCTATATTTTGTATTAACTCTTTTGAAGTATCATTTTGTACAAAAAAATGATTAAAACTTTTTAATGCATTTCTGTAAAACCCGCCATACCATTTAAAGAAAGCTTGATCTTTTCTAAAAATGCCTGAAATCAAAAAAGTTTTAATGTTTCTCTTTTTAAGTTCGTTCAAATAATTAGGCCAGTATTCATATTTAATGAAAAAAACCATTTCAGGTTTGATGATGTCTAAAAAACATTTAGCATTTGATTTTGTATCTAGCGGAAGGTATATTGTAACATCAGCAATAGTATTGTTTTTTCGAACTTCATATCCAGAAGGGGAAAAAAATGTAAGGACTATCTTGTGATTAGGGAATTTAATTTTTACTTTTTCCATAACTGGTAATCCTTGTTCATACTCACCTAAAGAAGCGGCATGGAACCATATGGTCTTATCTTCTTTTGCGAGTTTTGTTTGTAATGTCTTGAAAACATCTTTTCGTCCTTTAATGAATAATTTGATTTTTGAGTTAAAAAGAGCAACTATTTTTAGGAGTTGCTGCATGATTTCTACCAATAGATTGTAAAGAAAAAACATAGTTTAGATTTTGTTTTGCTAAAATACATTAGTTTTCTAAAACTTATAAAAAAAGCTATTAAATTAGTAGCTTTGCATTCTAAATTTTAGTTCATGAAAAAGCTACAAATGGTTGACTTAAAGAGTCAATACGATAAAATAAAAGACGAAGTAAATGCCTCAATCCAAGAGGTTTTAGATACAACAACATACATAAATGGTCCGTTAGTACATCAATTTCAAGCGGATTTAGAAAAATACTTAGGTGTAAAACATGTTATTCCATGTGCTAATGGAACTGATGCATTGCAAATTGCGATGATGGGACTTGGTTTGCAGCCAGGTGACGAAGTGATTACTGCCGATTTTACTTTTGCAGCAACAGTTGAAGTGATTGCTTTATTGCAATTAACTCCAGTTTTAGTAGATGTTGATATGAATAATATGAATATCTCTATTGAAGCTATCAAAAAAGCGATTACTCCAAAAACCAAAGCAATTGTTCCAGTCCATTTATTTGGTCGCGCGGCTAATATGGATGCAATTATGGAAATTG